>NZ_CP172595.1:1861756-2482341 GCF_044593955.1 Haloferax sp. S1W | reverse complement strand
CGACGACGTTCCGGAACACTTCCTCCCGTTCTTCGGCGAAGAGTACCGCGCCCTCGCCGAGGCGACGCCTCTCAACGGGACGGAAGTCTACCAAATCGCGGTCGCACTCTACGAGGGGTGGGTCGGACTCCAGACCCGCGACGAGTTCGAATCGTGGGCGGGCGAACACGACCGCCTGTACGACGCGTGGGTCGATTCGGGCGAACGGTTAGACGACCGACTGTCCGACCTCCCGCGGTTGGTCGCCACGGGACGAACGTCCTTCGCGGAGGCGACCGAGTTCGCGTGTTCAGCCATCAAACACGGCCGCGACCTGCCGACCCCGTTTGCGGCGCTCGACACCGCGGCGTACCTCGAATACGGGCCGACCTATGCGGTCCGCTGGGCGGAGAAAACGTTCGACCGCCTCGCGGAAGCGCGAGACGCTCGGGATTCGACGAGCGGCCCGGAGTAGGCGGCCTGAGTGGTTTCGTCGAACTGCGGTCGTTATTGGAACTCGGCAGTGACGGTCCCGTCTTCTTGGAGGTCGACGACGCCGCTGAAGAGGGCACGGAACTTGTCGAGCGTCTCTTCGTCGTGGACTTCCTTCGAGAGGTGGAACAGTCCGACTGCGTCGTACTCGTCGAGCAGTGCGAGCAGTTCCTTCGTCGCCTCGTAGGCCCGGTCGTCGTCGGCGTAGTAGGCCATCTCTGTCACCGAATCGACGCTGAACCTGAGTTTTCCGTCGTGGTTGGCGAGGAACTCTCGCGTCTTTGCGACGATGGCGTCGAGGTTGTCGGGCGACGCGACGTAGTAGATGTTGTCGGCGCTTCGTCGGGAGTAGCCTCGCTCGATAGAAAGCGTATCGAGGATGGTCGCGCGCGACTCGTCTACCTCGTAGTGCTCTAACTTCTGTTCGACCTCGCGCGCCGTCGTTCGCGTCGAGATGACGAGGAAGTGGTCGGTGTCGGTTTTGAAGAAATCGGTGTCTATCCGGTCGGTCTCGCCGATGCTCGGATGGAGGAGCAAGATTCCTGTCCCGCCCGGTACCGTCCCCGGCGTGTTCTCGATGGCGAGCTCGTAATCCATACCTCATGCACTTACCGCGCCGACTTAACGCTTCAGGCTGTGGCACCGAGTCAGCGGGTCGACCGGGTGGTCCCGTGGAGCATCGGCCGCGGTTAGAAGGCGGTCCCGAGGGGTTGCGGGTACGGATTAGAACAGCGAATCGGCCGTTGCAGCACCGATGACGCTGAATACAGCCCCGACGCTGGTCGCTTTGAGCGTCACCGCGAGGACCGCGAGGTCGAGTCGTATCCCGAACCCGTCGAACAGGATGGTCCCGGTCACGTCCGAGAGGAACGTTCCGGGCGCGTTGAACGAGACGGCGAGGATGAACACCGAGAGGTACGAGACGCTGATGAGCGAGATGAACCGAACCGGAATCCCGGCCACGTCGCGTTCCCTGTCGGGGTCGCGGTCGTCGGCCTTGTAGAGCGCGCCGTAGCCGATCATGAGGACGATGACGAACGTGAAAACGGTCTGAAGCACCGACATACCACGCGCGAGGATCCACACCTCCTCTGTGACCACGAACGGTCCGGCGAGAAGGAACCCACCGACAATCTGCTGTGTGGTGTCCGCGAGAGCGAACCGGCGGCGTACCCCGACCATACGTCGCGGTGGGTGCGACGACAATTAAATGGCGCGCCGGGGCCGGTGCTGCGACGCGAGGAGCACCTCGGTACCGCGCCGCGCTTCGAACTGATTTTGTCCCCCGGCCGCGAGGTGTGGATATGAGCGTACGCGACGAGTTCGACGCGTGGGCGGCCGACGGCCGCGACAAGGGAATGGAGGACCGACACTGGCACACGGCGAAGCACGCCCTCGCCCGGATGCCGGTCAAAGAAGGCGACACCGTTGTCGACCTCGGGACGGGAAGCGGCTATGCCCTCCGCGCACTCCACGACACGAAGGGCATCGGCAAAGGCTACGGTCTCGACGGCTCGCCCGAGATGGTCAAGAACGCCCGCGAGTACACCGACACCGAGGCCATCGAGTTCGTCGTCGGCGACTTCGACGACCTGCCGTTCGACGACGACAGCGTGGACCACGTCTGGTCGATGGAGGCGTTCTACTACGCGCCGGACCCAGAACACACGCTCGAAGAGGTCGCGCGCGTTCTCAAGCCCGGCGGCACCTTCTACTGCGCGGTCAACTACTACGAAGAGAACGTCCACTCGCACGTCTGGCAGGAGAACATCTCCATCGAGATGACGCGCTGGACGCACGAGAAGTACCGCGAAGCCTTCCACGACGCCGGTCTGTACGTCGCCGAACAGGACTCTATCGCCGACATGGAAATCGAGATTCCGCCCGCCGAGGAGTTCCCGACCGAGAGTTGGGAGACGCGTGAGGACATGGTCGAGCGCTACCGGACCTTCGGCACGCTGCTTACTGTCGGCGTCGCACCCTAAGCGACGTTCCGGCGTCCACGGTTCGGACTACTCGACGACGTGGACCGCGTCGGCGTCGAAACCGACGACCACCTCGTCGCCGAGTTCGAACGACTCGTCTTCGTTGTCTGGGACGGCGACGGTTATCTCGTGGTCGCCCCAGTCGAGTCTGAGGCGCGTGGTCGACCCCTGAAACTCCGCATCGACGACGGTGCCGCGAAGTTGGTTTTCTCCACCTCTGACGTGGAGGTGTTCGGGCCTGACGCAGAACGTGAGCGAGTCACCGGGAGTGGCATCGATGCCAGTCAGCGTGAACCGGTGGCCGTCAACCTCGACTTCCGTTGTGCCCGCTCTTTCGATTGCGCCTGTACGGTCCCCGCTTTCGACTGCGCCCGAACGGCCCCTTCCTTCGACTGCACCTGAACGGCCCCCGCTTTCGACTCCGTCGACGAACCCCTCCGTTTCCGGTCGAGATTCGACGACACCATCGAAGACGTTGTTCTCGCCGACGAACTCCGCGACGAACCGCGTTCGGGGTCGGCGGTACACGTCGCGGGGGACACCGACTTGCTCGACGCGGCCGCCGTTGAGGACGGCCACGCGGTCCGAGATGGCGAGGGCTTCCGACTGGTCGTGGGTGACGTACACCGTCGTCACGCCGAGTTCCGACTGGATGCGTTTGACCTGTCGGCGGAGTCGCTCCCGCAGGCGTGCGTCGAGCGCCGACATCGGTTCGTCGAGCAGCAGTAACTCCGGTCCGGGTGCGAGTGCGCGAGCGAGCGCGACGCGCTGTTGTTGGCCGCCGGACAGCGAGTCCGGGTCGCGGTCTTCGAACCCCGAGAGGTCGACGAGGTCGAGAAGTTCCGAGACGCGTGTCTCCTTCGAGACGCCGCCAGGGGTGTCGACAAAGCGGAGGCCGTAGGCGACGTTCTCGCCGACGCTCATGTGTGGGAACAGCGCGTAGTTCTGGAAGACGACGCCGACTCCTCGCTGTTCGGGTGGCACGCCGACCATCGACTCACCGTCGAAGCGGACGGCCCCTTCGGTCGGCGACTCGAATCCGGCGATACAGCGAAGCGTCGTCGTCTTCCCGCATCCGGAGGGGCCGACGAGGGTGAAGAACTCGCCGTCTTCGACCGACAGGGACACGTCTTCGAGCGCGGTTGCGGTTCCGTATCGCTTGGATACGCCGTCGAGTTCGAGCTTCACGGGTCGACCTCCAGGTTCACGTTGTGGACTTTCTGGCGGACGGTCATAACTCGCTCCACCTCGGCGTGACGCTCACAGTTCACCCCACCTCCCGCCGAAGCGGTCCACGACGAAGAAACTCAGCGAGGTGACAAAGAGGAGCACACACCCCATCGCCGTCGCGGGACCGAGTCGGCGGCCCAGTAATCGTTCGACTGCGACGGGCATGGTGAAACTCCCCGACCCCTCCGCGAGGATAATCGTCGAGTCGAACTCGCCGATACTGATAGCGACAGCGAAGGCCGCGCCCGCGATGACGCCGGTCCAGACGAGGGGCAGTTCCACGTCGAGAAGGGCGCGACTCCGGGTCGCCCCGAGACTCCGCGCTGATTCTACGAGTCGTCCATCGAGACGGGCAAAGAGCGGTGCGACGTTTCGCGTGACGAAGGGATATGCGCCGACGGCGTGGGCGGCGACGATGGCGAGCGCGCCCGTCACACGGATTCGCGTGCCGAACACGTCGACACCGAAGACGAGCCCCCGCAATAGGCCGAGACCGACGACGATGCCCGAGACGGCGAAGGGGGCCATCGCGAGGGCGTCGATGAGGGTCCGTCCACGGTAGCGTCGGGTCGTCAAAACGGCTATCGTCACCCCCATCGGGACCGCCACGAGGAGCGTCCCGGCCGCGAAGAAAAGCGAGTTCCAGATGGCGGGCAGCGGCTTGACCTGGAAACTCGCGCCCGTCACCTGTCGTTCGGCGAGGAAGGCGTAGTGGGCGAGCGTGAGGCTTCCGTCGCCGCCCGTGACGCTGGCGAGTAGCATGCTCGCGATGGGAACGATGAAGACGAGGCCGACCACAGCGCTGTATCCGGCGATGCTGAGGGTACGGAGCGCGGATTTCGGCGTCCACGAGGTCGGGACAATCGACTGTCGTGGAAGCGGATTCGCGGTACCACCGGCGGCGCGCTGTGTGGCCTCGTATTGAAGGTAGACCGCCGTCAGCGTGAGCGAGATGACGGTCTCGATGACCGCGAGACTCGCCGCCTCGGCGTACGCGAGGTCGCGGACCTTCGCGAAGATGAACACCTCGATAGTCGCGAGTTGGAACCCGCCGAGGGCGAGGACGATGGGGAACGACGCGAAGGTGAAGATGAACGTTAGCGTCGCACCAACCCCGATAGACGGGAGCAGTTGCGGGAGGACAACATCGCGGAACGCGCGGCGCGGGTCGGCCCCGAGCGACCGCGCCGTCTCGACTGCACGGGCGTCGACGCTCTCCCACGCGGCGGTCACGACGCGGGCGACGAGCGGGGCGTTGTAGAACGCGTGTGCGATGATGATTGCCTCCAGCGTGAACAGCAGTTCGACCGTCGGGAGACCGAACATCGAGAGCGCTCGGTTCAGCGTCCCGTTCCGGCCGAAGGTGGCCACAAACCCGACTGCGACCATGATAGAGGGCATGACGAACGGGAGAATGGTGAGCGAGCGAAGCGTCTCGCGGCCGCGGAACTCGAAGCGGGCGAACAACCACGCGGCGGGGAGGCCGAGCGCGAGACTGGCGAGTGTCGAGTAGAACGCCTGTTTCGCCGTGAACCAGATGATGTCGACGAGGTAGAACTCGCTCGTCAGAATCGCGACGAGAGGGTCGAGCGTCAGGTCGCCGTCGACCAGTACGGCGTCGGCGAAGACGGTCGCGACAGGGTAGTAGAACAGAACGAGGAGGATGATGGCGGTCGCCGCGGCAACGGCAGAGAGCAACCGCTGTTCGAGGTGGCGGGCGACACGGCGACTGGCCGTGCGGACCACCCTACTTACTGGCGAACTCGCGGGCCCACGCGTCGACCCAGTCACTCAGGTTGTCCTGGAGGCGGTCGTAGGAGAAAGTGACGGCCTCCGGCGGTTCGTGGGCGTACTTCGCGAATTCTTCGGGGAGTTCGGCGTTCGTGGTCGCCGGGAACGCGACGTTGCGGACCGCGACTTCGGCCTGCACTTCGGGCCGGAGCATGAAGTCCATGAACTCCGCCGCGAGGTCCGGGGAGGAAGCGTCGGCGAAGGGTGCCATCCCCTCGGGGTTGGCGAAGCCCTGGTCGTTCAGGAAGCGAACCTGGTGTTTGGCCATGTCAGCGCCCGACTCGTTGGCGTACACCTGGTCGGTCGAGTACGACACGACCATGGGTGCCTCGCCGTTCGAGTAGGCGGTGTAGGAGTCCGACCAGGTGCCGAGGACGCGCACGTCGTTTTCCTTCAACTTGGCCCAGTAGTCGAGATAGCCGTCTTCGCCCTTCGCGTCGATGGTGTGGAGCAAGAACGCCTGCCCCGTCGCCGACGACGTGGGGTTCTGCGCGAGGAGTGTGCCCTTGTACGCGGGGTCGAGAAGCCCGTCGAACGTCTCGGGAGCGGTGAACGTCTCGTCTCCACCCTGTGTCTCGTCGTAGACGAGCGAGATGTAGCCCGTGTCGTACGGAACCGCACGGCCGTCCGGGTCGAATTCGAGTTGTTCGTTCACGTCGCCGAGGCGCGAGAGGTCTCCAGCGGACGCGAAGAGCGAGTCATCGAGTTTCTCGTCCACGCGGACGAGCATCTGTGCGTCGAGACCGACGTACAGGTCGGCACCCGACTCGACGCCGCGAAGCGCGCGCTCGATGTAGTGGTTCACGCCCGCGTCCGGCGTCTGCCACTCCAGCGTCGCGTCGAACTCGGATTCGAACTGCTCTTTCAGCCACGCACCGGGGCTCGTACTCGGGGCGTCGACGAACGCCCCGTAGGTCCCGACGAGGAGTGTCTGTGACTCTCCACCGACCGTGGTTCCCTGTGCGGTGGTCGTCTCGGTCGTCGTCCCGCCGGATTCGGTGGTTGTCGTTTCGCTACCACTACCACCAGTACATCCAGCGACAAGAGCCGATACACCCGCGGCACCGGCCGATTTAATAAAGTTCCTTCGTCTCATTACTTGGTTGTTGCACTCTGTGATATTTAACCCCGATGATGTCGGCGTTGGTGGATGTTCACACGTATTGGTACGTTTTCGGTGTCCTGCGATACGGTTTAGCCCGTTGCGGGAGAAGTCATATGTGTGACTAATTCGCGCCCGTACGTCCTCGGTGGTGTGCTCGCTTTGACCGCGATTGCGGCGGCGGTCATCCTCATAGACGTGCTTGCGACGGTGTTTTTCGCTATCACCGTCGCGTACCTTCTCGTTCCGCTCCGTCGCCATCTCGAAACGAGGGGTGTCTCCCGGTGGATGTCGAGTGCCGTCGCAACGGTCGTTGCGGGGGTCGGCGTCGTCGCCGTTCTCTCACCGCTCGTCATCATTTTCTTACTCCGGTTAGACACGCTTCTCGAACTCGCATCGCTCGTCCCCGACGTCGTCTCCGTGGACTTCCTCGGCGCCACGTACTCGGCGACGGTCGAAGAGGTTCGGACGGTTGCTTTCTCAGTGCTGCGGTCGCTCGGGCAGCGAATCGCAACGGCAGCCCCCGTCTTGCTCATCAAACTCACGCTCTTTGGTTTCCTCGTGTTCTCGCTGCTCCTCAGCGGTGACACCGTCGGTCAAACGCTGCTCGCGCTGGTTCCCGAGGAGTACCGCTTCGCCGCTCGCTCGCTCAACGTGCGCTGCCGAGAGACGCTCTTTGCCATCTACGTCTTGCAGGCCGCGACTGCTATCGGGACGTTCTTCATCGCGCTCACAGTCTTCTGGGCGCTCGGCTACGACTACGTCATCACGCTCTCGACCGCCGCCGCAGTCCTTCAGTTCATTCCCATCGTCGGTCCGAGCTTCCTGCTCGGCGCGATGGCCATCTACCATCTGGCGGTTGGTGATGTCGTCGCCGCGGCTCTGCTCGTGTTCGTCGGCGGGTTCGCCATCGCGTGGCTTCCCGACATTCTCATTCGGCCCCGACTCGCCAGAGAGACGGCGGACCTTCCCGGGAGCCTCTATTTCGTCGGGTTCGTCGGCGGGTTGTTGAGTCTCGGGCCAATCGGAATCATCGCGGGACCGCTCGTCGTCGCATTGGTCATTGAGGCCGTAAACCTCCTCGGCGACGAACTCAACGTCGAGAACGCCGCGCCCGCGGCGTCGCTAGAGTCACCGGCGCTCACGGATTCCCCGGAAGCCACGGACTCGGAACACCCGAGTGAGTCGACCAAAGATTCCGCCGAGGCCGGAAACTGACCTGTCGACTTACTCCTCGACGAGTTGGCCGTCGCGTGCTTCCCACTCGGTGAGGCTTCCCTCGTAGAACTCGACGTTCTCGTAGCCGAGGTTCGAGAGGACGACGTAGGTGTGGCTGATTCGCCGCGCCGTGTTACAGTAGAGGACGATTCGCCGGTCGGGCGTGATACCGGCGGCTTCGAGAATCGAATCGAGTTCGTCTCGCGGCTTTAGTCCGCGCGTCTCGTCGTCGACGAGTTCGCGCCAGTCGAGGTTGACTGCACCGGGGAGGTGCCCCTCGGCGAACTCGCTCGGGTCGCGCGTGTCCACGATGACAACCTCGTCGTCGTCGAGCGCCGCCTCGACCGTCTCGAAATCGACCAGCGGTGACTCCTCGGGGTCTGTCACCTCGTACGTCGCGTCCGGGAGGTCGCTCGCCTCGCTTGTCGTCTCGTACTGCTGGTTCCACGCGCTGTAGTCGCCGTCGAGTAGGTGCAATTTGTCCGGGTCGTGTCCGTAGAGGAGTGCGGTCACGAGAAACCGGGCCGCGAAGACGCCGTGCATGTCGTCGTAGGCGACGATATCGTCGTCGGCCGAGATGCCCGCCTCGGAGAGCAGTCCCGTCCACACGTCGCGTCCCGGGAGCATCCCCACGTCGCCGTCTGTGCTCCGAAACTCGTCGAACGGAATCGACGCCGCACCCGGCAGGTGGCCGATACCGTCGAACTCCCAGGCGTCCCGCACGTCGACGAGGCGCACGTCGCCTAATCGCTCCGAGAGCCACGCCGCAGAGACTACGTCTGTCATATCGACCCCTATTGTGGCCGTGGATTTAGTTGCGTGCCTCTTCGCACCCCTCGCCCCGTGTCCGGAATACCGGATGATGTTGCCGGTCAGCGTGATTCCCCCCGAGAAACCGGCCGAATAAGTCGAAATCAGCACTGAAAACGCCCGCTTCGTTCGCCATTTACCGGCAATAATTTCTCCATCACCGGGGGTCAGGCCGTACGTGCCGTCGATGTGAAAGTTATGGGGGAGGCTGACGTAGGGTGGAATGCGATGTCAAACTCCGATTACGCGAAGGACGTACTCGTCTCGGCGGACTGGGTGGAGGACCACCTCGACGACTTCCAGAGCGACGACCCGGCGTACCGACTCGTCGAAGTCGACGTTGACACCGAGGCGTACGACGAGAGTCACGCCCCCGGTGCCATCGGCTTCAACTGGGAGTCCCAACTGCAGGACCAGACGACGCGTGACGTGCTGACGAAGGAGGACTTCGGCGACCTCCTCGGCTCTCACGGCATCTCTGAAGACTCTACGGTCGTCCTCTACGGCGACAACTCCAACTGGTTCGCGGCGTACACCTATTGGCAGTTCAAGTACTACGGCCACGAGGACGTTCGCCTCATGAACGGTGGTCGCGACTACTGGCTCGACAGCGACTACCCGACCACGGACGAAGTGCCGTCCTTCTCGGAGCAAGACTACACGGCGAAGGGTCCCTTCGAGGACATCCGCGCCTACCGCGACGACGTCGAGAAGGCGGTCGACAAGGGTCTGCCGCTCGTCGACGTTCGCTCGCCCGAAGAGTTCTCCGGCGAGATTCTCGCACCCCCGGGACTGCAGGAAACCGCCCAGCGCGGCGGCCACGTACCCGGTGCCAGCAACATCTCGTGGGCCGCGACGGTCAACTCCGACGGCACCTTCAAGTCCGCTGACGAACTCCGCGACCTCTACGCCGACGAAGGCATCGAAGGCGACGAGTCCACCATCGCCTACTGCCGTATCGGCGAGCGCTCGTCCATCGCGTGGTTCGCACTCCACGAACTCCTCGGCTACGACAACGTCACCAACTACGACGGCTCGTGGACGGAGTGGGGCAACCTCGTCGGCGCCCCGGTCGAGAAGGGCAACTGAGCGCGATTCAGTTTTAGCTGAACTGAGGCGCTAAGCCCCCTTCCTCAGCGAGCGCCGACCGAACGGGAGGCGCGAGCAGGGAGGGGATACAGCGCCGCAAAGTTCTCATACTCGATTCGGTGGCAAACCCGCAGGCCCACGCAGTCACAACGTTTTTGCAATAGGGTAGTATAATATTGGCCGAACCCAATGGAGTACGACCTCGACTCAGGAGCGCACTCGACGTATTCCCTGCACTACCACCTGATACTCACCACAAAGTATCGGTGCGGAGTGCTAACCGAGGAGCGAACCCAATTCATTCACGAGGTCATCAGCGGGTTCACGGACAACTACGGTGTCGAACTGACGAACCTCGACGGCGAGGACGACCACGTACACATCCTCTTCCGAGCGAAGCCAACCACAGACCTCGTGAAGTTCATCAACACGGCTAAGGGCGCGACCGCCCGCCGTATCCGCAACGAGTACGCGGACGAACTGAAGACCGAACTGTGGGGCGACTCGTTCTGGAACGACTCGTACTGCCTCATCTCGACAGGGCAGGTGTCGCTGGATGTGCTGAAACAGTACGTCGAGAACCAACGCGAGTAGAATGTACTACACCTACAAGTACCGTCTCAAGCCGTCCGACGCCCATCGTGAGGAGTTGGACCGTCACCGAGACATTTGTAGGCAACTCTACAACCACACACTCTACCGCCTCAACGAGTACCAAGACGAACACGGCGAACTGCCGTCCATGACCACCCTGCGGTCGGAACTCCCCGACCTGAAGAAGTGGTGGAGCGGCCTCTCAGACGTGTACTCAAAGGTTCTCCAAACTGTCGTGGAACGGCTGTTCGACAACCTCAAAGGACTCTCGGCGCTCAAGGAGAACGGCTACGGCGTCGGCCAACTCAAGTGGAAGCCGCCACGGGAGTTCCGCAGTTTCACGTACAGTCAGTCTGGCTTCAAGCTCGACAAGAAGGGCGGTCAGACTGTCCTGTCACTCTCGAAACTCGCGGACATACCGATTCGGCTCCACCGAACCATCCCCGACGACGCGAAGCCCAAACAGGTCACGGTCAAGAAGGAACCGACGGGCGAGTGGTTCGCCACCTTCGGCGTCCAAATGAGCCGTGAACCACCCGAACCGCCTGAGAACCCCGAGAAATGCGTCGGTATCGACGTGGGCATCCTCAAGTATGCCCACGACACCGACGGCACGGCGGTCGGATCCCTTGATCTCTCAGACGAACGCGAACGCTTGGAGCGCGAGCAACGGAAGCTCTCGCGCAAACAGCACGGGTCGAACAACTACAAGAAGCAACGGCGTCGAGTCGCGGAGTGTCACGCCGACCTCCGACGGAAGCGCCGTGACTTCTTGCACAAGCTCTCGGCGTACTACGCTCGGGAGTACGACCTCGTGGCGGTCGAAGACCTGAACGTGAAGGGGATGATGGAGTCGCCGTCGAACAGCCGCACCACGGCGTCTGCCGCGTGGCGGACGTTCCTCTCGTTGCTCGAATACAAGTGCGAGCGTGAAGGCACTCACTTCGTGGCGGTCAACCCGAGAGGGACGACCAAGGAGTGCGCGTCGTGCGGCGTTTCGACCGACAAGCCGTTGTGGGTCCGTGAACACTCCTGTCCCGCCTGCGGGTTTGAGGCGGACAGGGACGCGAACGCGGCGTGGAACATTCTTTCTCGCGGCCTCGAAGATGTAGGAGTGGGATACTCCGAATCAACGTCCCCAGAAATCAAAGATTTCTGGTGTGCGAACGAATCGCGATGCGATTCGTTAACGCCTGTGGAGACTGCGCTCCCTGTGGATACACCTGTGTCTGCAAAGCGCGTCGTGGAAGCAGGAAGCCCTACCCTCAAGGAGCGAACGGCGTCAGCCGTGAGCGAGTAGGGTAGGGTAGTTCACTTCGGCCCGAACTCAGTCGTCTCGAATTCGATTCTTCGATTCTTTTTGCGGACTCACATCGGAAGCACGCTGATTCCGACAGCAACCAGCACACCCGTTCCGAGTAACACCATCACGCAGTAGCCCATGATGTCCCGAACCGACAGGCCACTGATGGAAAGCAGCGGGATTGCCCAGAAGGGCTGAATCATATTGGTCCACGCGTCACCCCACGCGGCGGCCATTGCGACCCGCGGAATCGACGTTCCGGATGCTTTCGCGGCGGTGACGAGCGTCTCGCCGATGACCGCCCATTCGCCGCCTCCTGACGGGACGAAGAAGTTCACGAGACCGGCCGTGAGGAACGCAATCACCGGCAGCGCCCCCTCGGGTGAGACAGCGACCATCCCTTGTGCGATTTGCGTCGCCAGACTGACCGACTCGCCCGGCGCGTAGGCCATGATACCCATGATACCTGCGTAGAAAGGAAACTGGAGGATGATGCCCCAGACGTTTTCGACCGCCTCGATGATGGACTCGACGTAGGCTTTGGGCGTCCCGTGGAGCGTCAGTCCGAGGAAGAGAAACGCGAAGTTGACGATGTTCAGGTTGAGGTTGTTCCACGGCATCGTCCCGTTCGCAACTCCCTCGACGAAGTAGAGGCCGACCGCGACCAATCCGGCGAGACCGATACTGACCGCGACGACTGTCGAGTGTTCGATGCGCGTCGCGAGCGTCGTGTCGGCACCGAGCGTCGCCGACGCGGTAGAACCGCCATCGGCCGCCGCATCCAACTCCTCGGGGTCGATGGGTGTCTTCTTCGCATCCGACTTGGGGTACATCAGCGCGAAGAGCGCGGGCAGAAAGAGAAAGCCGACCGTGACGACGAGGACGAGGTTGGCGAGGGTGAATATCGTCCCACCTGTCCCGAACGTCGAACTGAGAACGCCCGCTTCGATGAGGAAGTTCCCGTCGGTGTTCAACAGGAGCGGAATCGACCCTGCCAGACCGCCGTGCCAGACGACGAACCCGGCGTAGGCTCCCGCGACGACGATTGGAAAGTCGATGGTGCGGACTTCGGCCGCAATCTTCCGGGCGAACAGGGCACCGACGACGAGCCCGAGGCCCCAGTGGACGAACGACGCCGCGGCAGCCACGACGGGAACCATCGCGGCGGCACCGCGCTCGGAGTTCGGAATCCGCGCCAGTCTGGTCAACAGTGCATCGACGTACCGAGTTTGTGCGAGCGCATACCCGGTCATCAAGATGAGCGTCATCTGCATCCCGAACGAAAGCAGGTTCCAGAAGCCGCCGTACCACCCGTCGATGAGGAGGTTCTGGGCGTGGCCAACCACTCCGGCCCCTTCCGCCGGGGTGACGTAGACTATCGCCAGCGCGTACGCAACGCCCGTCAGGATGATTGCGAACAGAAACGCGTCGGGCAGGTACCGCTCGACGAGCTTCGAACTACTCTCTGCTGCTGACCTGATAACATTCGACATGGTACAGAATACTTCATGAATAAATGCCACATAATGTTTTACATTCTAACCAGTCCCGTACTGGTGGAAACCCAGATTTCGGGTCACCTCGGAAGAGCCCTTCATCGGAGGGCGTCACAGACCACCTGCCGAACTCGCCGCCGCCGATGGGTACAAACCCGAAACGGACGTACCCCCAACACATGTCCGACCTCCTCGATACGCTCCGCGACGACCACGAGACACCGCTTTCCCGTCTCGGCTCTTCGAAAGCTCTCTACGCCGTCACCGGCGGCGAGATGGAGGGTGATGCAGTTCGCGCCGCGGCCGCCGCCGAGGCAGACGCCGCCGCCGAACTGTTCGACTGGTGGGCGTCCGACGAACCGAACGACGAGGCCGCCGCGCTCTTTTCGGACCTCGCCGACACCGCCCGCGAACACGCCGACACCGTGGACTTCGAACCGGCGGAGAACGCGCCAAACGTCTACGACGTACTTTCCGAGTTTGAGTCGACCGACGGCCGCCTCGGTGGCGCGCTCGCCCGCGCGCTCGTCTCGCTGAAGACCGTCGAGCAGATGGTCGGCTTCTTCGTCGGCGATGCGGACCCGATGACTGCGAGCACGTTCCGGACGCTCAAGTCCGACCTCAACGACCAACTCGACACCATCGGGGACGCTATCGACAACCTTGCTGAGGACGAGGCTGTCACCCGCGAGGCCGCTGACGCAGTTATCGAAGCTGCCTACGACGAGTACGTCGAGACGTTGGAGGGAATGGGAATCAAGCCGAAGAACGTCTGTTAAACTCCTCCCCCTTTTTCTTCGTCGGATTTCCTCGGCCAGCTTCGCTGGCCTGTGGGAAGCCTCCTCGAAAAAGCTGGCCGTTCAGCCAGAACGCAGAGCGTTCTGGCAACAAAAAAGACCGCGACGAGGCTGGAGGCCGAGTCGAGGTACAATATTCTTGTAGTGTCAGTCGGTCACCCTACCGACCCTCGATTGTCGGTCTGGTGGCAAGAACGAGAAACGCGACCTAACCACTCCGCTATCGAACCCACTATCGCCCGAAAAACCACTGCTTGCCGGTCTTAGTTGCTTACGCAATTCCCCGTGTCAACCGTTCTCGTTCCAGTTGAAACGAAGGGGTCTGTCTGCCGAGCGTCAGACGCTCGGTACGTCTTTGTGGTGTCTCAGACGCCCGGTACGTCTTTGCGGTATTCGAGGACTTCCTGTCGGGCCTCGCGCACCGTCTCAGCAACGTCGCCGTCGAGTTCCTCTGCGAGGTCGTGGAGCGTGGTCATGTGGCGGGCGAGGCGGCCGTGGTCCGGTCCCTGGTCGCGCGTGGCGAGTTTCGCCAGTTGGTCGGACTGCTCGTAGAGTTGTTCCTGCACGTCGCCGTCGGTCGCTTCGGCCGCCTCTTTGAGCAACTTGCTTGCTCGTTCGAGTTCTTCTCGTGTCATATCGTTAGTGTACGGCCTATCGTGGGAAAACGATTCCCACGGTGACAAGCACCGCCTCGCTCAAGTACGCCGCACACCAACGTCGGTGCAATGAGTGAGTCTGGTCCCCTGTCCGCCGACAGACCTGAAGCAGAGCGCGAATTCCGCGTTGATGCGCCCTTCGACCCGGCGGGCGACCAACCCGAGGCTATCGAGGCGTTGGCCCGCGGATTCCGCGAGGGTGCCGACGTACAGACCCTCCTCGGCGTCACCGGTTCCGGCAAAACGAACACCGTGTCGTGGGTCGTAGAAGAGATACAGAAACCGACGCTCGTCCTCGCCCACAACAAGACGCTCGCCGCCCAGTTGTACGAGGAGTTCAAGACGCTGTTTCCCGACAACGCGGTGGAGTACTTCGTCTCGTACTACGACTACTACCAACCCGAGGCGTACATCGAACAGACCGATACCTACATCGACAAGGACATGTCGATAAACGAGGAAATCGACCGCCTGCGCCACTCGGCGACCCGGTCGCTTCTCACCCGCGACGATGTCATCGTCGTCGCATCCGTCTCGGCCATCTACGGACTCGGTGACCCGAAGAACTACACCGACATGGCCCTCCGCCTCGAAGTCGGCGAGCAAATCGACCGCGACGAACTCCTGCGGCAACTTGTCGACCTGAACTACGAGCGCAACGACGTGGACTTCCGACAGGGGACGTTTCGCGTCCGCGGCGACACCGTCGAAGTCTACCCAATGTACGGCCGCTACGCCGTCCGCATCGAGTTCTGGGGCGACGAAATCGACCGCATGCTCAAACTCGACCCGCTGGAAGGCGAGGTCAAGTCCTCCGAACCGGCGGTACTCGTCCACCCGGCAGAGCACTACTCGATTCCCGAAGACCAACTGGAGGGTGCCATCTCGGAAATCGAGGAGTTGATGGAAGACCGCGTGAAGTTCTTCCAGCGACAAGGGGACCTCGTGGCCGCCCAGCGCATCGAAGAGCGCACCACCTTCGATATCGAGATGCTGCGCGAGACGGGCCACTGTTCCGGCATCGAGAACTACTCGGTCCACCTCTCTGACCGCGAACCGGGTGATGCACCCTACACGCTCCTCGATTACTTCCCGGACGACTTCCTCACCGTCGTGGACGAGTCGCACGTCACACTCCCGCAAATCAAGGGTCAGTACGCCGGCGACAAGTCCCGAAAGGACTCGCTGGTCGAAAACGGCTTCCGCCTCCCGACGGCCTACGACAACCGCCCGCTGACGTTCGAGGAGTTCGAAGAGAAAATCGGCCACGCACTGTTCGTCTCCGCAACGCCCGGTGACTACGAGCGCGAGCATTCCGAGCAAATCGTCGAGCAAATTGTTCGCCCGACGCACCTCGTTGACCCGAAGGTCGAAGTCACCGAAGCGACCGGACAGGTCGACGACCTGATGGCCCGCATCGACGAGCGCATCGACCGCGAAGAGCGCGTCCTCGTCACCACGCTCACGAAGCGGATGGCCGAAGACCTCACCGAGTACCTCGAAGAGGCCGGGGTTGACGTGGCGTACATGCACGACGAAACCGACACGCTCGAACGCCACGAACTCATTCGCTCGCTTCGCCTCGGCGACATCGACGTCCTCGTCGGCATCAACCTCCTCCGCGAAGGGCTGGACATCCCCGAAGTCTCGCTCGTCGCCATCCTCGACGCCGACCAGCAAGGTTTCCTGCGCTCTGAAACCACGCTCGTCCAGACGATGGGTCGGGCCGCCCGCAACGTCAACGGCGAAGTCGTCCTCTACGCCGACGAGATGACCGACGCGATGGAGTCGGCCATCTCCGAGACGCAACGTCGCCGCCGCATCCAGCAAGAGTTCAACGAAGAACACGGCCACACACCCACGACCATCGACAAGGAAGTCGGCGAGACGAACCTTCCGGGAAGCAAGACCGACACCCGCGGCATCACCGGCGACGGCCCCGAGGACGAAGAGGAAGCCCGAGAGCAGATTGCCTTCCTCGAAGACCGGATGCAGGAGGCCGCAGACAACCTCGAATTCGAACTGGCGGCCGACATCCGCGACCGGATTCAAAACCTCCGCCGCGAGTTCGACCTTCAGTCGCTCGACGACGGTATTGAACCCGAAGTACCCGACGACGACAGTCTCGCGCCCCCGGACGAGTTCTGACGTGGCCGCCGACAGTCTCGGCGACGAGGTTGACGCTCGCGCGTGGTTCGACTCTCCCGCCGCGCTCACCCGACTGACCTCCGAGAACGAGCGCGAACTCGTTCGACAACCCCTCCTCGACTGAGACAGACTGTGGGTTGAAGCATACGTTGCCACCGTTTCGACGCGCGTCGGTGTGGGGACTGTACCCAAAACCTGTAGAGTCATGAAGACTTATTAACCCGACTTCGCTATGCCACTTCCACCGTGACCCGCTACTCGGCGGACGAGCCCGCAGGACACGACGTACACCACCTCTTCCCCAAAGGAGGCATCACGTAGATGCCCCCGACAGCAACACATCGGTCGTTCGATGTATCGAGGGACGACCCAACGTCGGCAGCCCCGGCGTGTGGGTCGGCCGCTCCTTCGGACACGGTGGTCGGTCGCACATGGTGCGATGACTCCGCTGACGATTCGGCATACGGCTCACTTCTATCGCGTTACTGCCTCCGAGCAGGCGCGAATCACACTGCGTACTGAACGTCAACGAGAACCATGAGCTCTCAGTCCTACAGTCGCGTCCAGAAGTCGTTCCTGAAGTATCAACACATTCTCGTGTTCATCGCACCACTGCTGTTCCTCACCACCGTGTTCACCATCGCGCCGACTCCGGCCGATGCTGGCATGGACTACTGGCTTCAGTACTGGTGGCTGTTCCCGGCGTTCCTCACCGGTGCGACCATCGTGAACACGGTCGGAATCAGCGGGTCAGCCCTGTTTGTCCCGTTTCTCATCTTCATCTTCCCCATCTTCGCACAGCCACTCGAACCTGCAACGTTGGTGAAGGTGGGTCTCATCAGTGAGGCGTTCGGCCTGTCGAGTTCGGCCATCGCGTTCATCCAGTACGGACTCGTCGACCGGCGACTCGCGCTCACCCTCGTCGCTGGGTCCGTCCCGTTCGTCGTCGGGGGCGCACTCCTCTCGTTCATTATCCCGGAAGTCGTCTTCCACGCGCTTCTCGGAATCGCGCTCCTCGCGGCGTCGTACCTGCTTTTCAACACCGACCTCAGTCACGAGGAACCCGGTTCCAGTTCCAGTTTGGACCATGCTGCCGCCACCGACGGCGGTACCGTTACCGACCTCCCGAACGACCCCGGTAAACTCGGTCCTGCGGGCGTCCGGACGGCTGACGACGGTACTGTCACCCGCGTCGACCGGGAGGGCGACGACTACCGATACACTCGCGGTGGCTACCTCCGTCGCTTCGCCAACTACAGCATCGGCGGCACCTTCCAGGGGCTCGCCGGATTCGGCGTCGGCGAACTCGGCATCATCTCGATGCTCAGCACGAAAGTTCCCGTCCGCGTCGCTATCGGTACGAACCACATCGTGGTCGCGCTGACTGCCATTCTGGCGTCGCTCGTCCACGTCTTCGGTGGCGGACTTGTCGGTGGTCACTCGCTTTCGCTCGCGAGCACGCCGTGGAACATGGTCGTCTTCACCGTCCCCGCGACGGTCCTCGGCGGCCAAATCGCCCCCTACGTGTCGAACGCGCTCGAAACGGACACCATCAAGAACTTCGTCGGCGTCCTCTTCGCAGTCATCTCGCTGGCGCTGTTCTTGATGGCCGCCGGGTTCTAACCGCCCCGAACACCTAGCATTTCACACACGAACACGCTTCCAACGAACGTGGAACCACCTCCCTCCACTAACTACCTCCATCCCAGCTTTCGACACATGTACGACCACATCCTCCTGCCGACCGACGGAAGCGACGCATCGAACGCTGCAATCGAACACGCGGCCTCACTCGCCGAGGAGACGGGGGCGACGGTTCACGTCCTCTCTGTCGCCGACTCCCGCAATCGATTCGAAAGCCCGTCGGGTGGTATCGCTCCCGACGTGTGGCGAGAATCCGAACTCGACCGTGCGGAGCGGGCCGTCGATTCGGCGGCGGCCGCGCTCCCCGTCGAGGTACAGGTCGAGAGAGTCGTCGAGGAGGGCAATCCCCAGTCGGTCATCACCGACTACGCGGCGGACGCCGACATCGACGTACTCGTGATGGGCACCCACGGTCGAACTGGACTCGACCACTACCTCATCGGGAGCGTCGCCGAGCGCGTCGTCAGAACGTCTCCCGTGCCGGTGCTGACAGTCCGAGCAGATGAAGAGAAGTAACCCTCCGGACCGCGCCAACGAAGAATAGCGAACTGCTATCGCTCGTTCGCCGTCTCGACCCCGCCGTCTTCGATTTCGATGTCGACGGCGTCCACCGAGATGTCGGCCGTCTTGTCCAGTTTGAGGTCGCCGAGAATCTCCTCGATATCGTCCAACCCGAGCAACTGTCGCGTCTCCTCGTCGAACTCCAGACTGTCGAGGCCCGCTGCCTGCTGTATATCGGACCCAGTTAGGCCCTTGCCGTAGCGGCCGAGCAGCGACGTGAGTTCTTGCGGGAGGACGTAGGTCGTCGACGGCGAGGTGCCGATGTTCGCCAGCGACTCCAGCCCCTTGTCGATGATGGCGCGCTCGCCCATCGATTCGGCGGCGCGAGCACGGAGGACCGTCGAGATAGCGTTACCCTGCGCTTCGAGAATTTGTGACTGCTTTTCACCTTGCGCGCGGATGATGTTCGACGCCTTGTCACCTTCGGCCTTCTCGATGGCAGAGCGGCGCTCACCTTGCGCTTCGAGAATCATGGCACGGCGGCGACGCTCGGCGGCCGTCTGTTGCTCCATCGCGCTTTCGACATCTGCCGAGGGTTTCACCTCGCGGACTTCGACGGACTCGACGCGGACGCCCCACTCGTCGGTGGGTTCGTCGAGTTCCTCCTGAATCCGGGCGTTGATGTGGTCGCGCCGGGCCAACGTGTCGTCGAGTTCCATGTCACCCAGCGCCGCCCGGAGCGTCGTCTGCGCGAGCAGCGAGACGGCCCGGCGGTAGTGGTCGACTTCGAGGAACGCGCGCTCGGGGTCCATCACGCGGATGTAGACGACGGCGTCCGCGGTCACCGGGGAGTTGTCCTCGGTGATTGCTTCCTGCGTCGGCACGTCCATCGTCTGGGTCCGCATGTCGAAGCGGTAGGTCTTCGAGATGAACGGCGGGATGATGTTCAGCCCCGGTTCGAGGATACCCTGGTACTTCCCGAAGACGGTGAGCGTCCGCTTTTCGTACGCCTGCACGATTTCGACTGCGTCGTACACCGCCGCGATGGCGAGCGCGAGGACGACGTAGCCGACGAGCGTCAGCGGCGTAACGGGGAAGGCAACGACGGCGACACCGAACGCGAGCACCGCAACTGCGAGGGGACCGACCCAACGCGGGACGCGGGGCGGGCCGCTTTCGACTCTCGTCGCCGCGGATGACGACGACGCGGAGCGCTTCCCGAGTTGGTAGAGCAGGCTGTCCATGCGAACTTGTAGCACCGGCGGCGACAAAAGCTACCCGCCTCTGGGGTCGAAGTCGACGTGTGGCTCCTCACAGCGGTCACACCCGCGGGCTGCCTCGGTGTCTCGTCTGCTCACGACGGCCACCAAGTATTTGTTCTCGACTAGCCGAAAACCAGCCCATGCCATCTGACCGAGGCGGTCTCGAAGTGAATACGTTGCTGAAAGTGGTGCTTGTCCTCGTCGTCATCTGGCTGGCACTCGAAATCGTCGGGGAGATACTCGGACTGTTCACCGTTCTTCTCGGCCCGCTTCAGCCGATTCTCGGACTCGTCATCATTCTCGTCATCGTCCTCTGGCTTCTCGACCGAATCTAAGAGAACAGCGAGAGTTCCACGCCAGCTGTTGTTATCGATTAAATATCACTTCTTACCAGATGTCGACATCCATTTGTATCTTTCATGTGAAATTCGGCCGTGCACAGTCTGAACGTCCCGGTTCCGGGTCAGGTTGCTCGGGTCGCGTCCGACCTCTTTCCCTATCTCGCGCCGTTCGACCGGGTCCGCGACCGACACACGCTGGTCTGCAAGCGCTTCGAAGAATCTGATTTCGACCGCTTGCGGGCACAACTCCACGAGTCGCTTCGGGGTGCGCCCGCATTCGAAGCCCGCGTCACAGGCGTCGACTACTTCGAGCAACCGCCTCGCGGCAGTGCGCCCGTCGTCTATCTCGCCGTCGAGAGCCCGGGACTCGTCTCACTACACGAACAGCTCGTCGACGAGTTCGGGGCTATCGACGGACTCGAAGGCGACAACTACGTTCCGCACGTCACGCTCGCTCGCGGCGGTTCGCTCGCCGACGCACGGATGCTGGCGGGCCACGACATCGACCCCGTCGAGTGGACCGTCTCACAACTCGACCTCTATGACGCCGAGTTCCGCGAGACGGCCGCCTCGCTCACGCTTCCAGTCTGAAACGGGACTCTTGTGAGACTACTCGCGGGCGTGGAGTCGCATCCCAATTGGTTCCTGCGGGTGCATCGTCAGCGACCCGCGGAGCGAGAACGGACTGTCCCGGATGTAGTCGAGTTCGTACCGTTGAGCGACCGTTCCCAGTATCAAGCGCCCTTCGAGCAGCGACAGGTGCTTTCCGATACAGTGGCGCGGTCCGCCGCCGAAGGGAAAGTACGCGAAACTCGGTCGGTCGGCCACTCGTTCGGGCTTCCAGCGGTCCGGGTCGAATTCGAGCGGGTTGTCCCACCAGCGCTCCGAGCGGTGGACGACCCACTGCGGGAGCATGATGGCCGACCCCGCCGGAACGCGGTAGCCTCCGAGTCGCACGTCGACTTTGGGCTCGCGGAACATCACGTACACCGGCGGATACAGGCGCATCGCCTCGTTCAGGACGCGTTCTGTGTACTCTAACTGCCGAACATCCTCGAACGTGGGGGTTCGGCCGCCGAGTACGTCGTCTACTTCTTGATGCAGTTTGGCCTCTGCCTCGGGATGCTTTGAGAGTAGGTACCACGCGTAGGTGAGTGTCAGTGCCGTGGTGTCGTGGCCCGCCAGAAGCATCGTCATCAGTTCGTCGCGGAGGTTCTTGTCGGTCTGTTCGCCCCGGTCGTAGGCGCGAAGCAGAATCGAAAGCAGGTCCATCGGTTCGTCCCCGAGTGACGTGTCGTCCGCAACCGACGACGCCGGACCGGGGCCGTACTCGGTGCCGCGGCGCTCGTCGACGATATCCCAGATGATGTCTTCGAGCACCGACAGCGCTTCTTTGTACTCGCGGTTTTCTCTGGTCGGCAGCCAATCCGGCGTGAGGAAGCGAATCGGGTCGGGTTCGAACCGTGCACCTAGCGGTTCGAGATGTTCCTGCACCCGCCGAATTCGCTCGTCGTCGAGGTCGGTGCCGAACATCGCGTCCACGATTATCTCGACGGTCAACCGGGTCATCTCCAACTGGACGTCGACCACATCGCCGTCGTGCCAGTCGGCCAGCATCGACTCGGTGCGGTCGGTCATCATCCCCGCCATCGTCGAGATGCGGCGCACGTCGAACGCCGGTTGGGCGAGTTGGCGCTGCGTTTTCCACGTCTCCCCTTCGCTCATCAACAGGCCGTCACCGAGCAAGTCGCCGATGGCGCGGTCTTGAAACTGCGGCTTTTGGAACTTCAGCGCCTCGCTCACCAACACGCGCTCGATGTCGCGGGGATTCGTGAGCATGTAGGTGTCCAGCGGGCCGAGTTCGAAGTGAATCACGTCGCCGTAGGCGTCGGCCACCGCCGTCAGGAAACTGAACGGGTCGCGGGCGTACTGCCGACTCGCTCCGAACAGCGGGACGCCCTTCGGTCCGGGAGGGGTCGCACTCATCGGGTATGTGTTGGTTCGAAGAGGTAAGAATTACACGGCGGTCGTCAGTCGTGAGCGTTCTCCGCTACGGCCGCGGCGGGTCGCCGTCGTAGGCGTCGTGGTCGTTGTAGAAGTTGAGCATCGCGAACTTGAGTTTCTCCGGGGTGATGTCGACCATCTCCGCCCGCTCTTCGACCGGGAACGACCCGCGAACGCCGTATTTCCCCATCGACGAACTCTCACGGGTGTAGCGCTTGTCGGCGAGAATGCGCACCCCGTAGTCGTCCGGTGCGCGGATGACCCGCCCGAGCGCCTGCCGCGTCTTTCGGATGGTTGGAATCTCCACAGCGTATCGCCACCCTGCGTCTCGCTTCCCGCGGTAGATGCGGTCGTAGGCGTCTTGTACCGCTTCCATCCGCTCGGAGAGGTGCGGGTACGGAACGCCCACCACGAGCACCGTTCGCGCGTCGTCGCCGTCGAAACTCACGCCCTCCGCGAGCGTTCCCCACAGCGACGTGAGAAGGACAGCGTCGTCGTGACCGACGAACTCCTGCCGTGCCTCTTCGGCGCGGACGCCGGGTTCGTCGAGGAAGAGCGTATGGTCGACTTGCGGATTCGCGCGCAACCGCTCGTGGTACCGCTCGGCCTCCGAGTACGACGGGAAGAACACGAGCGTGTTCCCCGGCGTGAACCGGGCGGTGTCGATAAGCAACTGCTCGATAGTCTCCTGTGTGCCCGTGTCGTCGCGCTCCGACGAGAACAGCGCGGGCAACGAGACGGCGAACGTCCGCCGGTTCTCCTCGGGGTATTCGAGGCCGTAGGCCATCGTCACCGGGTCGTCGAGGCCGAGTGTCTCTTCTGTCACGTCGAATGGCCGGAGCGTCGCCGACATCAGGATGCTCGCGTGGACCTCTTCGAACAGTTCGCTCGTCACGTCGTGCGGGATGCAGGTGTAGAGTTCTGCGCGGCCGTAGATTTCGTCGGTGCCGCCGTCGCGCCGCACCGAGAGCATGGGATGGCGGCCGAGTTCGCCGCCCATCTCCATCCAGTCGGCGATGAAGTTCGCCGCCTGGAGGGTCTGACACTCCTTGCGCGTGGTCGCGTCGCCGTTTTTGTACTCTTCTTCGTACTGCTCGTCGAGGCGCTTGCCCAACTGCAACGCGAGTTCGACCTCCACGTCGATGCCGCGGCCCTCGTACGACTGGAGGAACGTGAGCGTCAGGTCGTCGCGGCGGTTCTGGTTGGCGATAGAGAGGTCGTACCAGTTCTCGCCGACCTGCTCGCGCTCGCCGAAGCCGAACGCTTCCTCGTAGCTCTCCCGAAGGGTATCGAGGAAGGTCCCGATGACGTTCCGGGCGCTCTCGGCCCGCGAGTCCTCGACGCCTTCCAACTCGTTCATCGCGCTCTCTAAGGTGTTCTCGGTGAGCGCGCGACTCGCGTGGTCACGGGCGGCCCCCTCGATGTTGTGCGCCTCGTCGAACACCGTGATGATGTCGTCGGGTTCGCGGTCTAACCACCGGAAGAACTGCTCGCGAATCATCGGGTCGAGCAGGTGGTGGTAGTTACAGACCACGAGGTCGATACCCTCCATGCCTTCTTTCAGCAACTCGTAGCCGCAGAGGTTCTGTTTGCCCGCGTACTCGAAAATCTCGTCTGGCGTCCGCACGTCGTCGAACAACCACTGGAAAAACTCGTCTGTGTTCCGCGTGAGGTTGTTGTAGTAGTGGTCGCAGTAGTTGCCCTCCTGCAACTGGTCTAACTCCTCGTCGAGGCGGTCGAGTTCGTCGGTGACGGCGCTTCGCGCGTCGGCGGCGTTCGAGTCGCCCTCGCGCATCTGGTCTAAAAGGAGGTCGGCCTGCTCCGAAAGCTCGGATTTGTCCGACTCCTTTTCGACGATGCTCCGGGTGGTGTCGCGGAGGGTCTGGCACTCCTGAAAGCCCACGTCGATGTGGCACATCGAGGATTTCCCGCGAAACACCACCGCCCGAATCGGCTCGGTTCGCGTTATCTGCCGGGCGTCCGCGACGAACTGGCGCATCTGCTGGTGGACGTTCGTCGTGATGACGACCGTCTTGTCGTGTTCGCGGGCGTACTGGAGGGCGGGCACGAGCGCCGAGATGGTCTTTCCCGTCCCGGTCGCGCCTTCGAGGAGGACGTTCCGCTCCTCGTCGAGCGCGTCGGCGATTCCCGATATCGCCGCCTCCTGATTCGGATACGGCTCGTCGTAGGGGAAGAATCGCCACGTCCTCCCGGCGTCGGCCTCGTCGCGGGAGTCGTCTGCGTGGGACACGACCGATTCTCGGTCGCCATCGGGTTAAAAACCTCGGAGCGACACCCCCTGTGGACGGTTCTGGGCACCCGATGGGCAACGGGCTCACCGTGGGTAGACAATTGTTAACCTGCATCGAAGCGTAGCGGACCTAGCGCTCGATACGAAGTCACATCGAGTTGGGCGCAACGACTGGAGCAGCCAATGGCCTCAACGACCCCAATGGAAACGGTCTCGTCAGCGGATGGAACGCCGATTGCGTACGAACGAGGTGGAAGCGGGCCACCACTCGTGCTCGTCCACGGGACGACCGCTGACCACACGCGGTGGGACCCCCTCCGTTCTGCCTTCGAGGAACACTTTACGGTGTACGCAATCGACAGACGTGGCCGCGGCGAGAGCGGCGACACCGACGAGTATGCACCAGAACGGGAGTTCGAGGACGTCGCTGCCGTCGTCGATTCTATCGACGAATCAGCCGTTCTGCTCGGGCACTCCTTTGGCGGCCTCTGCTCACTGGAGGCGGCCCTGCGAACCGACAATCTGCGCAAACTCGTCCTGTACGAAGCGCCAGTACCGGTCAGCGACCGCGACCCCGACACTGAGGACGTTCTCGACGAGATGGAAGCTCTCATGGACGACGGTGAGAACGAGCAAGCGCTCGTACGCTTCTTCCGCGGGGTTGTCGATTCGTCCTCCACAGAACTCGACGCCTACCGGTCGGCCCCGGACTGGCAGGCCCGAGTGGATGCTGTGCATACCGTCCTCCGGGAGGAACGAGCGCGCAAGGAGTACGAGTTCGATGCCGAGCGGTTCGCAGGACTCACCACCCCAACATTGCTGTTGTCCGGAAGCGAGAGCCACCCGTTTCTCAAAGACTCGACAGACGTGCTCAACGACACACTCCCGAACAGCTGGATTGTGACTCTCGATGGACACGGACACGCCGCGATGAATACCGCACCGGAACTCTTCATCGACGAAGTGCTCGCGTTCGTCCACGAATCGAACTAACGGACTCTGTTCGTTCTTTCAGGACCGAAACAGAGCCATCCTACTTAATCGTACCCCCGCGTTGCGGCCGCGGTACCCGTCCGAGGGAGCATTTTGTGACCCTCTCGTGAACGTGCGGCTACATGGTAGACACAGCCACCTCACGAACCGAATCGACACTGGACGCGAACTGGCAAGCGGGCGTCGTCGCCGGCGCAGTCGCCGCCGTCGTCATGGGCGCGATGATGCTGGTGCAAATGCGACCTGTCCTCGAAGTCGCCATCCCGTCGATGTACACGCTCATGGGTGGGACAGCCGGGTTTACCATCCACGTCGCCCACGGCGCGATTCTCGGTGTCGCCTTCGCGGGCCTCGCTGGCGTCGTCGATATCGACTCGACGCCGAAGTCACTCGGTCTCGGCGTCGGCTATGGTGTCGTTCTCTGGGTCGTCCTCGCCGTTCTTGTGATGCCCGTCTGGCTCAGTGCTGTTGGGTCGCCCGCGAACCCGCCGCTGCCGAACGTGAGCACGACGAGCCTCATGGGTCACGTCGTCTACGGTGCCGTCCTCGGACTGGCGTACCCCGCAATCGAGAAGACGCTCTAAGTCGGCCGTCGTCGCAGCCCGTTTTCAAAAACAGTTCGTCCCGGCGACCGGCCGGGCTACTCCGCTTCCAGCAACTCGACGATGAGGCCCTTCTGGGCGTGCAGGCGGTTCTCCGCTTGCTCCCAGACGAGCGACTGCTCGCCTTCGAGCACGTCACCGGTAATCTCCTCGCCGCGGTGGGCGGGCAGGCAGTGCATGACCTGCGTGTCGCTTCCGGCGAGTAAGTCGCCATTCACTTGGAAGCCCTCGAACGCCTGGAGCTTCTCGTGGCGCTGGTCTTCCTGTCCCATCGAAATCCACACGTCGGTGTAGACCACGTCGGCCCCGTCGATGGCTTCTTCGGGGTCCGTCGTGACCGTCGGTGCTTCTCCGAGTTCAGCGGCGCGCTCCATGACCTCGTCGTCCATCGCGTAACCGGGTGGCGTCGCCACCGTGAGGTCGATACCGGCCATGGCACATCCGAGGACGAACGACTGGCCGACGTTGTTGCCGTCGCCGACCCACGCCGCCTGCACCTCGTCGAACGCGCCGACGTGTTCGCGGATGGTGAGCAGGTCGGCGAGCGTCTGGCAGGGGTGGGCGTCGTCGGTCAGGCCGTTGATGACCGGTGCCGTGGAGTGTTCGGCGATTTCCAGCAGGTCCTCATGGTCGAACAGGCGCGCCATGATGGCGTCGCCGTAGCGACCCAGTACGCGGGCCGTATCCGAGAGCGGTTCGCCGTGGCCGAGTTGGATGTCTTCGGGGCCGAGAAAGAGCGCGTGACCACCCAGTTGGGTCATACCGGTCTCGAAGGAGACACGAGTGCGCGTACTCGGTTTTTCGAAGAGCATCGCCAGCGTCGCTCGGGGCAGTCGCGTCTCGTCGTCGCCGGCCTTGATGGCGGCGGCGCGGGTGAGAACGCGGTCTAACTCCGATGCGCTGATGTCGTCGATGTCGATGAAGTGTGTCGTTTCGAGCATTGTGTCGTAATCGTGTCTCCTGTTGAGTCGGTACCCTCAGTCGTCCGCGAGACGCTCGCAGACGGCGACCAGCACGTCGATGGCGCTGTCGAACTCGTCGAGTTCGAGGTGTTCGTTCGGCGCGTGGTCGAGGTCAGAATCGCCGGGACCGTAGGTCGCCATCGGGCAGTCCCACGTCCCGGCGAAGATGTTCATATCGCTGGTCCCCGTCTTGCGGAGCAAGCGGGGTTTCGTGTCGCCGACGCCGCGGATGGCGACGCGGAAGGCCCGTGCGACGTCCGTGCGCGGACTCATCATCACGGGCGGGATGGGTTTGTTCCAGTGGACGCTGCCGCGAGTGAGTTCGCCTTCGGCGACTTCGCGCACGTCGTCGATGGTGAGGCGAGGCGGGACGCGGAACTGCACGTCCACTGTCGCCTCCACCGCGAGGCCGTCTTCGGTGGGACCGCCGTCGAAGGTCACGGGTTTGGTCGTCACCGTGTCGAAGACGCCGTCGTGCTCCTCGTCGAAGAAGTCGGCCACGCGCGACCACCACGCGACGGCCGACTGGATGGCGTTGTCCTCGGGGCGCGAGGAGTGTCCCAACTCGCTGGTCGAGACGTAGGTCCCAGAGAGGAACCCGCGGTAACCGAGGGTCACGCCGTCCCATCCGGAGGGTTCGCCGTTGATGACCGCGTCGGGTTCCTCGCGGTCCTCGACGAGGTGCCACGCACCGCGCGAGGTGGTCTCTTCGCCGACGACGCCGACGAACGAGACGCCGGTTTCGACGGCCGCTGCGGCCATCGAGCAGAGTGGGCCAGTCGCGTCCACGCTGCCGCGACCCCAGAGCGCACCCTCTTCGACCGTCACGGGGATGTCGCCGGGGACGGTGTCGATGTGCGAGGTCAGCAAGACCGAGTCGTCGGCGGGGGCGCGGACGTTGCCGACGTCGTCTATCCAGACCTCGCGGTCGTGGGCCTCGAAAAACGCCTTCAGGACTTCGGCGGCGGCCTCCTCGTCGCCCGAGACGGAGGGCGTCGACACCATGTCGTAGAGGAGTTCGCGCGCTTCGGCCCAGTCGCTTTCGGCGGTCAGTTCCGCGGGCGCGTCCGTCTGGGACGCAGCGGCTGCCTGCGTGTTCGCGTCAGCCTCGGCCGCTTCGTCGGTGTCGTGGTCCATCTTCGCGTTCATGACAGTACGTTCGTCATCGCGTCCACGGCGCTGTCGGCGTGTTCTTCCTCGATGATAAGCGGCGGGAGGAACCGGACGACGGTGCGCCCTGCGGGGAGCGCGAGCAGTTGCTCGGACAGCGCGAGGTGCTTGAGCGTGCGGTTCGCGCCGCGCTTGACCTCGACGCCAACCATCAGGCCGTCGCCGCGAACGTCGCGAACCGGCAGGTCGTGTTCCTCGACGGCCGCTTCGAGTTCGCTCGTGAGGTACTCGCCCACCGCGGCCGCGTGGCCGGGCAGGTCCTCCTCGACGATGGTGTCGAGGGTGGCGTTCGCGGCAGCGCAGACCACGGGACCACCAGAGAAGGTCGACCCGTGGGAGGCCGCGCCGTCGGCAATCCAGTCTGCGCAGAGCGTCACGCCGAGGGGGAGGCCGTTTGCGATGCCCTTCGCGCTCGTGAGGATGTCGGGGACGACACCGGCCTGTTCACAGGCCCAGAGCGTCCCGGTACGGCCGACGCCGGTTTGAATCTCGTCGAAGACGAGCGCCGCGCCCGCGTCTTCGGTCAGGTCGCGGGCGGTCTGAAGGTACTCCGCCGTGGCCGGGTTGATGCCGCCTTCGCCCTGAATGGGTTCGAGGAAGACGGCGGCCGTTTCGTCGTCGACGGCTTCGGCCAGTTCGTCTGCGTCGCCGTAGGTGACGAACTCGACGCCGCCAGCGACCGGTTCGTACGGCTTCTTGTACTTCTGTTTCCACGTGAGCGCGAGCGACCCGAGCGTACGGCCGTGGAAGGCGCGCTTGGTGGCGACGATTTTCTGGCGACCCGTCGCGGAGCGGGCGAACTTCATCGCCGCTTCGTTGGCCTCGGTCCCGGAGTTACAGAGCCAGACGTTCTCGATGTCGCCGGGCGCGAGCGCCGCGAGTTTCTCGTAGAGGTCGGTGCGAACCTCGACGGGGTACGACGCCTGCACGTAGGTCAGTTTGGCAGCCTGCTCTTGGATTGCGGAGGTAACGGCGGGATGTGAGTGGCCGAGTGCCGCGACGGCGTAACTCGCGCCGAAGTCGAGGTACTCGGTGCCGTCGTCCGCATAGAGATACGCACCCTCACCGGATTCGATGGTGATGGGTTTCTCGTTGAAGACGAAGCCGCCGCTCATTGTTCGGCCTCCTCGGCTTCCACGAGCGCGCCGGGCGTCACGTGCGTGCCGCCGCCGTCGAGCGCGGTGATGAGTGGGTCGTTGAGGTTCGCGTCGGCGACGATGACCTCGGCGGCCCCGCCGTCGAGCGCTTCCTTCGCGGCCATGACCTTCTTCGTCATGAAGCCTTCAGCCGCGTCTTCCAATGCCGCGAACTCCGCGGGCGTGTCCGCCGTTTCGATGAGCGTCGATTCGTCGTCGGGGTCCTCGTAGACGCCCTTCACGTCGGTGAGGACGACGAGCCTCGCGCCGAGTGCGCCCGCGACTGCCGCGGCGGCGCGGTCGGCGTCCGCGTTGACCGGGACACCGTCGTCGGCGAGCATCGGGACGGTCACGATAGGCGTGTAGCCACCGTCGAGAAGCGTTTCGAGGAGGCCCGTGTTGACGCTAGTAATCTTCCCGGAGTGGTCGCCGCGCTTGATTTTCTTCTTGCCGTCTTCGACGACGCGAACCGCCGATTTACGGGGTCCGGTGAGAAGGCCGCCGTCGACGCCCGAGAGGCCGAGCGCATCGACGCCCGCCTCGCGGAACAGCGCCGTCAGGTCGGTGTTGAGTTTGCCGGGCATCACCATCGAGAAGACCTCCATGGTGCGCTCGTCGGTGAAGCGGCCGGTGACGCCGGAGGGCGACTCGACGTAGGTTGGTTCCTCGCCGAGTTCTTCGAGCGTCTCGTCGACGGCGGTTGAACCGCCGTGGACGACGACGACATCGGTTCCGTTGGCGACGAGGTGTGCTACGTCTTTGACGGCACCCGCCGGGTCGACGGCCTTCGCGCCGCCGACTTTGACGACGACCGGCGGCTCAGAGCCGCCATCCGTAACGAGATTTTCGTCGTTGTCGACGAGCTGTTCGTGTGCCGCAAGCAGTTCCTCGCGTGTGTATCCTGTCATTGTCGATATAGTACGAACGGTGGTCAGTCTGGGGACGTGTTCGGGGACGGTGCGCTCAGGGGGAGCCGACTGGGTGGAAGCCGGTGAAGTCGAGCCCGGCGGTCTCCGTTAAGCCGAGTGCGATGTTGGCCGCGTGGACTGCCTGCCCGGCGGAGCCTTTCATCATGTTGTCGATGGCGGAGAAGACCACGAGGCGACCGTTTGTCGGGTCGATTTCGAACCCGACTTCGCCGAAGTTGGTACCTGCAACGGACTTGGGTTCGGGGTAGCGATAGACGCCGCCGCCACCCGCGACGGTGCGCATGAAGGGCTCGTCGCCGTAGGTGCCGCGGAATGCTTTCCACATGTCGCCTTTCGAGACCGGGTCGTCGGGGAAGACGTGACAGGTCGCCGCCGCGCCGCGGACCATGTCTACGGCGTGGACGGTGAAAGAGACAGAGAGGCCCAGATACTCCTGAATCTCAGCTTCGTGGCGGTGTCCGGTTGGTGCATAGGGCCGGACGATGCCAGAGCGCTCGGCGTGCGAGGACGCTTTGCTCGCGCCCGCACCGCCTTCGGAGGAGCCGACTTTCACGTCGACGACCACCTGCTCGTCGCCGGAGAGAATCTCGGCGTCGAAAAGCGGTTTGAGACCGAGGATGGTCGCCGTCGCGTTACACCCGCCAGCGGCGATGAGTTCCGCGCCGGGCAGGTTCTCGCGGTTCAGTTCGGGAAGCGCGTACTCGGATTTCTCCAGGTACTCGGGACAGATGTGGCCGTCGTACCACTCGTCGTACTGCGCCTCCTCGGAGAGACGGAAGTCGGCGGAGAGGTCGACGACGGTGTCTGCGGCCTCTTGGAACGCGTCGATGTGTTCCATCGAGACGCCGTGAGGCGTCGCGGTGAAGAGTACGTCCACCGATTCGAGGTCCGCAGGCGAGGTAAAGCGGAGGTCGAGGTGGCGGAGGTTCGGGTGGACGTGGCCGACGGTCTTGCGCTCGTAGGAGCGACTCGTGGCCTGTTCGACCTCGAAGTTCGGGTGGCCATCGAGGAGGCGAAGGAGTTCGCCCCCGGTGAAGCCGGAGCCGCCGACGACGCCCGCGGTGAGTTGTTCGCTCATGCAGAGGCCTCCGCCAGCAGCGTTTCGCCTTCGACCTTCGTTTCGAGCCAATCGACGGCCTTCGCGGGGACGTCCACATCGACGGCCTCGTTGAGCGCTTTGAATTCGACGGTGTGGTTGACCTCGTGGACGGTGTAGTCTGTCCCCGTCTCCATGAGGTCCACGCCGAGTAGGCCGCCGCCGACTGCGTCGGACGCCTGCTTTACGAGTTCCTTCGCGCGGGCGTCGAGTTCGAACGCCTCGGCGTTCGCGCCCTTCGCGGCGTTCGTGAGCCAGTGGTCCGACGAGCGGGTCATCGCGGCGATGGGTTCGCCGTCGATGGCCAGCACGCGGATGTCGCGGCCGGGCTTCTCGACGAACTCCTGAATGTAGAACACCTTGTGCTCGTAGTTGCCGAGCGTCGCCTTGTGTTCGAGGATGGCCTCGGCGGCCGCCTCAGAGTCGATTTTCGCCATCAGCCGCCCCCACGAGCCAACGACGGGCTTGAGGACGCAGGGGTAGCCGAACTCCTCGACGATGTCCATCGCGGAGTCGACGGTGAACGCGACCTTCGTGTTGGGCGTGGGAACGCCCGCATCTGCGAGTGCGAGGCTGTTTTTGGCCTTGTCGGAGCAGATGTCGGCCGTCTCGTGGGAGTTGACGACGGGAATGCCGTACGACTGCAGGAAGCGCGTGATATAGAGGCTCCTGCTTGTCGCCAAACAGCGGTCGACGACGATATCCACGTCGTCGAACGCCGCTGGTGGCTCAGAGAGGTCGAACTGCTCTTTCCGCACGTCTATCTTCGTCACCTCGTGGCCGCGGTCGCGAAGCTCGTTGAGAAGCAACTTCTCGTCGCGGCGAATCCGGGAATAGAGCAGTCCAACGTGCAATTTACTCTCCCCAGTCCTCTTCGAGTTCGGGTGCTTCTTCCAGTGTCACGGGGTCGAGGGCGACGACCTCGAGTTCTGCGCCCGTGGCGGGACTGTCGATAATTTCGCCGACTTCCACGTCGGACGGCAGTTCGATTTCTTCGCCGGTCAGCGGGTCTTCCGCAGTGATGGTGTCGCTCATTACACCCGATTCTGAACGGTGGGGAGTATTAAATCCGTCGAAAATTACGAAGCAAAAAACAGTGTAAAGAAGACTCTCTCGGCGGTTATCGGGAGAATCGACCGACACTGGTGGTCGGTCGAACGACGTGTTGAGCTCGGTTGCCACCCTCACCCAACACCGGGGACGGGACCGGTCGCGGAACCGGTCGGGACGTCCCCTGCGTCGGTCGCGGTCGCGGTCGCAGTTCCGTTCGCGGTCGTCGCGGAACCGGAACCGCTCGTCGCGGTCGTCGCGGAGCAACAGCTCGCGGTCGTCGCGGCAGGCCGGAGACGAGGGTCGCGTTCTCAGACATAGTTCGATACCTCTTCGTCGAGTTGCTCGGCGGCCGCCGCCAGCGAGTCGCGGGCGTCGGCCACGGCAGCGAAGTCCGCGTCGAGTTCGTCGCGGGCCGTCGAAAGCGTCGCCTCGACGGCGACGGGGGCGGGACCACCGAGGGAGTCGCGACTGGCGACGCTCTCGGTGGGGTCCAGCGCTGCGTGGACGGCCTCTTCGCTCACGTGCGTATAGAGTGACTCACCTAATACGTCCGTAGCGACGGCGTCAAGTGTTGCCACGTCAGGGGTCCCCGTCGATTGGGCGGCCGCCTCGGCGACGACTTCGTGGGCCGTGCGGAACGGCAACCCGGCCATCGCCAGCAGGTCGGCGACGCCCGTCGCCGTCGAGAACCCTTCGCCCGCGGCCTCGGCGAGCGCGTCTTCGGGCCACGTCGCGGAGGCGACTGCCCCGGCGGCGACGGCGGCCGCTTCCGTCACGTCGTCCACTGCGCGGAACGCGTGGTTGTGGGCGCGTTGCAGGTCGCGGTTGTACGCGCGGGGCAGTCCCTTCAGCGTCGTCAACAGGCCGGTGAGTTCCCCGACGGCGTCGCCCGCGACGGCGCGGACGAGTTCCATCGTGTCGGGGTTCTTCTTCTGCGGCATGATAGACGACGTCGAGGAGTAGTCGTCGGAGAGTTCGACGAGTCCCTTGTTCGAGAAGACGACGAGGTCTTCGGCGAGTCCCGACAGCGTGACCGCGTGCGTGGCGAGTGCGGACAGCGTCTCCGCGAGAAAGTCGCGGGTCGCGGAGGCGTCCATCGAGTTCTCCATCACGCGGTCGAACCCGAGCAGGTCGGAAACGAGTTCGCGGTTCACGTCGAAAGGCGTGCCCGCGAAGGCGGCCGACCCGAGGGGTGACTGATTGATGCGCTCGTACGCACACAGGAGGCGGGCGCAGTCGCGGGCGACCGCCCGTTCGTACGAGCACAGGAAGTGCGCAACCGTCGTCGGTTGGGCGGGTTGCAGGTGCGTGTAGCCGGGCATCACCGTCTCGGTGTGCTCGGCGGCCGTCTCGACGAGCGACTCGCGCAGGGCGAGCGCGGCGTCGAGCGCGGACAGCACGTCTTCACGCAGGCGGTAGCGAATACAGGTCGCCACCTCGTCGTTGCGCGAGCGCGCGGTGTGCATCTTCCCACCGTCAGGGCCGACGATGTCGATGACGGCAGCCTCGATGGCTTCGTGCACGTCCTCGCCGCCGGAGAGAGAGTCGTGGCCGGCGGCTTCCACGTCGTCGAGCGCATCGAGGATGTCCGCGGCAACATCGGACTCGATGATGTCCTGCGCCGCGAGCATCACCACGTGTGCCCGGTCGACGGCGAGGTCGGCTTCGAAGATGCGTTCGTCGGCCGCGAGGCTCGACATGAACCCGCGGGCGGGGCCGCCGCTGAAGCGGTCCCGGCGAATGACGCTCTCGGAGTCGCCGTCCTCGCCTGTCATCTTACTCTTCGCTGCCGCCGTCGGCGGCGAGTTCGGGCTTTTGCTTCTGCTTGGTGCTCTGGTTGGCGAGACGCGCCTGGAAGCCGTGGTACTTGGCGACGCCCGTCGCGTCGGCCTGCTCGATACCGTCGACCGTCTCCGTGTTGAAGGAGGCGGCGGACTCGGAGTAGGCGGCGTACTCGGACTCGCGGCCGACCGGGCGGGCCTGTCCGCCCTCGAACTTGATGGTCACGGTGCCCGTGACGCGCTCTTGGGTCTTTTCGAGGAACGCGTTCAGCGCACCCACGAGCGGAGCGTCGATGAGGCCTTCGTAGGCCTTCTGGGACCACTCGTTGTCCACGGTGGCCTTGAAGTCGCGTTCTTCTTTCGTGAGGACGAGGCCTTCGAGCGCCTTGTGGGCGTTCAGGAGCGTCGTCGCGGCCGGGTGCTCGTAGTTCTCGCGCACCTTCAGGCCGAGCATGCGGTCTTCCATCATGTCCGAGCGTCCGACGCCGTAGGAACCTGCTTTCTCGTTGAGGACGGAGATGAGTTCGAGCGGTTCCATCGCCTCGCCGTCGATTGCGACGGGGTAGCCGTTTTCGAACTCGATTTCGACGAGTTCCGTCTCGCCGGTGGGCTGGTCGGTCCACTCGTAGATGTTCTCCGGCGGGACGTAGCCGGGGTCTTCGAGATTGCCGCCTTCGATGGAACGGCTCCAGAGGTTCGTGTCGATAGACCAGACGCCTTCGTTGCCGCCCTGCACCGGGAGGTCCTTCTCGGCGGCGTACTCGATTTCCCACTCACGGGTCATGCCCATCTCGCGGACGGGCGCGATGACTTCGAGGTCGGAGGCGCGCCAGACGGCCTCGAAGCGGAGTTGGTCGTTCCCCTTGCCCGTACAACCGTGGGCGATACCGTCACAGCCCTCTTCCTGTGCGAGGTCGAGAATTGCCTGTGCGATGACCGGGCGTGCGAGCGCCGTGCCGAGCGGATAGCCCTGATAGTCCGCGTTGGCGGTCACGGAGTCGAGACAAAGCTGTGCGAACTCGTCTTTGGCGTCGATGACGTAGTGGTCGAGACCGAGCGCCTCTGCGGTTTCGTAGGCCTCCTCGAACTCCTCTTCTGGCTGGCCAACGTCGACTGTGACGCCGATAACTTCGTCGTATCCGTACTCTTCTTCGAGAATCGGAACGCAGACTGTTGTGTCCAGTCCGCCCGAGAACGCGAGTGCGACTTTCTTCATGTACTCGATTGTGACGTGGACAGCTAAATAAATTCTTTGCATTCAAACTGTGAAATTAAGCGGTAGAGATGCCTATAGCCACGAAAATAGGTGATTAGCAAATTCGACGTGTCCCGAAGGATATGATGATACTGGCCCTAAAGGGCCGGTCGTCGTCGTCGGACAGCAGCGGCTCGCAGCGGGGCAAAAGTGGCGAGGGTGCTGCGAGTCGCCATAGTTGGGAGTCCCTACAACAGCGTCCCTATTAAATTCTTTCGGGGGCGCAACCTTCGCCGGAGTCGGTCGAATCCACTCGAAAGTCGGTGTATCACCCGCTAACAGCCGCCTCGACCGACCACACGCTTTTGACCAATCCAAGTCAATTGCTATCAATGGTCGTCCCGGCCGTCCTTCTCGTAGCAGCGTTTCCGCTTCAAGTCGCGGTCTCCCTCCCGTTTATCGGCGCACTCCTTGCCACCGCCGCCGCCCTCGGTGTGATGGTCAAGGCCGCAGAGATCGCGGTCGGCCGTCTCATCGCCGTCGCACGCGCGTTCAACGTCCCAGATGCCGTCGTGGCCTCGACGGTTGTCGCCGTCGGCACGAGTCTGCCCGAAATCGGGGCACACGTCGTCGCCTCGGCCGGAATTCTCTCCGGGACGCTCGACTATCACATCGCCTCAGCGACCGTCATGGGCGGAAATATGGGGTCGTCCACCGTCCAGCAGACGCTTCTCGTCGGCGTGTTCGTCCTCGGCGTCGGCCGAACCCTCCTCTCGTCGTCGTTCATGCGCTCGACGTACTACCCCATGGTCCTCGCACTCGTCGCAACACTCGCCCTCTCGGTCGACGGCACCATCTCCCGCCTCGACGGTGTCGTCCTCCTCGTCGGCTTCGGCGCGTACGTGGTTTCGGGCGTCCGCACCGCCCCCACGGACGGGCAGTCGTACGACGGTGCGAGCATTAACCGCCTCCGCGACACCGCTATCGCAGTCGGCGCGCTCGTGCTCGTCTTTGCGAGCGCGTACGTCGTTCTCGTCGTCGTCCAACTGGTCGTCGAGACGCTCGGTCTCAACGGGTCGATGGTCGGCGTCGTCACGCTCGGTCTCGCTGCTGCGCTCCCGGAACTGTCCACTGTCGTCGAGGCGATTCGGCGGCGCTCGCCCGACATCGCTCTCGGAACGCTCGTCGGGTCGAACGTGGTGAACCCGCTCGTCGGATTCGGACTCGGGGGCGCTATTTCTACCTACGCCGTCCCTCCCTCCGTGATTCTGTGGGACTTCCCGTTCAAACTCGTCGTCGCGGTCGGCTTCCTCCTCGTTGTCCGTCGAAACGGGGGCGCCGTGACTCGCCGTGAGGGGGCGTGGTTGGTTGGTGCGTACTTCGTGTTCGTGAGCGTCCGATTCATCTTCTACGCCACCTGATGGGTGCGACCCTCACGAACTCCTGCTGAAGAGCAGTCGCTCGACGAGGTCCGACCGCTGCATTAGCACTGTTCCGAACACGCTCATGACGAGGACGTACCCGACGGCGAACGCCGGGATGATCTCTCGCATCACCGGGGTGGTCCCCGACGCGGCCAGCGCCGCGATGACGAGCGAGAACTCGCCGCGAGGGACCATCCCGACGCCAACGCGGAGTGACCGATGCACAGAAAGGTCGTAGACGCGGCCGCCGAGATAGCCCGACAGCACCTTCGCAGGCGTCGTCAACACCACCGCCAAAGCGAGCGGGACGGCCGCCGCCCCGAGGAGCATCGGGTCGGTTCCGAGGCCAATCCAGAAGAAGAAGATGGCCGCGAACACGTCGCGAACGGGGGCGAGCAGGCGCTCGATGCGCTCTCGGTGGCCGCTCGTCGAAAAGCCCATGCCGACGAAGAACGCGGCGACGGCCTCGCTCACCCCGAGCGCCAACGCCACGCCGGAAACCGGAACGACCACCGCCAGCGCGCGGAGGACGAACGCTTCCTGATTTCTGATGTCGAGGACGCGAGTGAAAAGGCGTGTTCCGTACTGAACGGCGACGAACAGGAGGCCGAGGAAGCCGAATGCGATGGCGAGCGACCGTCCCACAGAAACGAGTCCCCCCTCGCCCCCGAGGACCAGCGACGTGACGACTGCGAGGTAGACGGCGATAGCGAGGTCTTCGAAGACGAGCGTTCCCAGTATCGGTTCCGATTCGGGGTCGGCAATCCACCCGAGGTCGATGAGCGTCTTCGTCACGATGGCCGACGACGAGATGTAGACGATGCCGCCGAGGAGGAGCGATTCGACGACCGACCACCCGAGGACGAGACCGATAGCGATACCGAGCGGGAGGTTTACCACGAGGTCGATGAGTCCGGCGCGGCCGATGTTGCTTCGTGCAGCGCGAAGCCTGTCGAGGCTGAACTCCAAGCCGAGGAAGAACAGCAACAGGACGATACCGAGTTCGGCCAAGAGCGTCACCACCTCGCCGTCGGCGACGTACGGCATCCCGACCCGTCCTGCGACGGACGGCCCGACGGCGACACCGCCGACGACGTACAGCGGGATGACCGAGAGACCGAAGCGCAGCGCCACCGCGCCCATCACTGCGAGGACGGCGAACAGGTAGCCGAATTCGAGCAGTTCCGCGGCCATCAGCTCCCTTTCACGAGGTCGACGAGGTTACGGCAGGCCTCGCGCGGGCCGATGACGACGAGCGTGTCGCCCGCCTCCACGGCCGAATCGCCACCCGGCGAGGTGACGATCTCGTCCTCGCGCTCGATGGCGATGACCGACGCGCCGGTCACTTGCCGCAGGTTCGACTCGCCGAGCGTCTTTCCGGCCACCTCGGAGTCGTCCCCGACTTCGACCCACTCGATGAGCGTGTCGTCGCTCAGGTGGGTCTGGATGTCTCCGGAGCGAACCGGCTGAAAGTAGGCCCCTTCGAGGAGCGTCCCGACCTGTCTGGCGAGTTTGTCGGTGAGTTCGAACAGCTTCTCGGAGTCGCTGTCGGCGCTCTCGCGGCGGAACACCTCTCGCTTGCCGGTGTTGTGGGTCACGATGACGAGACGGGACCCGTCGTCGAGTTCGACTTCGTGTTTCTTCCCGACGCCCGGAAGGTCGCTCTCGTAGACAGTCACGTCAGGGACGTTAGCGGTCTGAAAAGATAAAATCGTGTCCTGGTTCGGCCGCTGTCGCCGAACCGAGCGGTGGGTGCCGGACTCAGAGAACGACCCAGAGCGCCGCCGCGATACCCACACACGCGACCGGCGGAATCGAGAGGTTGTCGTCGATGACGTAGCCCGCAACGACCGGTTTCGCACCGTCTGCCAGCGTCGCGCCCACCGCGCCGACGGCCGATGCGACGATGCCGGGGACGAGTCCGACGACCGGCACGACGAAGGGTGCCGCGAGGACGAGACAGACGGCGAACATCGCCGAAAGCGTCGGGAGCGACTTCATCTCGCCGACCGGGGCCGACCCGAGGAACCCGCTTATCGGGTCACCGATGGTGAGCATCAACATCCCCGGAATCGCCACGTGGGGTGCGAACAGGAGCGCGACGGCCGTCTGACTGTACATGTAGAGCGCGTAGCCCGCGACGTTGTCCTGTTCGTACTCGCGGGTGAGTTCGTCGTAGATGCGCCACTCCAGATTCCCGAACAGACGGAGCGCTTCGAGGACGCTGACGACGACTGACGAGAAGATGAACAGATACCCGAGTACCTGCCACTCCACGAGGCCGAGGATGTACAAAAGCGGCATCCCCGAACCGCTCGCGTGTACCAGTCGCCGCTTAATTTCGGCGGTACTCGGTCGCCACACGGTCGTCTCAGGCGTCGACTGCTTCGTTTTCTTCGACCACGGCGTCGAACGAGACGGTCCCCGCGCGGAGACCGACCAGCGTGTCGACGAGGTCGGAGACGGCGAGGCGGACCTGTCGACCGGAGTCGCGCTCACGGATGGTGACGGTGTCCGGACCGTCGCCTTCCAGACCGTCACGGTCGACGGTCACACAGAACGGCGTGCCGACTTCGTCCTGTCGGCGGTAGCGCCGACCGATGCTGCCGGAGTCGTCGTACGCGACCGCAAAGCCAGCAGCACGGAGTTTCTCCGCGATGTCGTCGGCGAGGTCCACGAGTTCCTCGACGTTGCTGACGAGGGGGAAGACGCCGACGTTCGTCGGGGCGACGGTGGGCGAAAGCGAGAGGAACGAACGCTCCTCGCCGTCGACTTCGTCGGTCTCGTAGGCGTGCGCGAGAAGCGTGTAGACCGTGCGGTCGACGCCGAACGAGGGTTCGACGACGTGTGGCGTGATGTGCTCGCCCGCTTCGGTCTGCGTCTCGACAGAGAAGTTCGCCACGTCGGTCTCGACGGTGACTTCCTCGCCGTCGATGTCGAGGGTGACTTCGTCGGCGTCGAAGGCGTCGGGGTCGCGTTCGGCGAGGGCTTCGAGCGCCTCGGCCACGTCCGCGGCCTGCGCGCCGAACTCGGGACCGAGCGTCGCCATGTCGGGGTCGACGACGGCGCGTTCGACCGTCTTGGGTTCGTCGTACTGCTGGAAGACGGTGAAGTCGTCGTCGCCGTACTCGCCGTGCTTCGAGAGGTCGTAATCGCTGCGGTACGAGAAACCAGCAATCTCTATCCAGTCGCCGTCGACTTCGCTTTCTGCGTCCCAGCAGTCCGCGGAGTAGTGGGCGCGCTCGCCCGCGAGGTGCTGGCGGAAGCGGAAGCGGTCCATGTCCACGCCGATTTGTTCGTACCACTGTTGCGAGATGCCGAGGAAGTAGCCGAGCCACGCGTTGCCGATGATGCCGTCTTCGACGGCCGCACCGATGGTCGTCTCGACGTACTCGCCGTCGTCGGCCTGCTGTTCGGTCGCGGGGTACAGAAGCACCGCCACGTCTTCGACCGCAGAGAGGTCGGGTTCGTCCCGCTCGGGGTCGATGAAGTGTTCGAGTTCGGCCTGCGTGAACTCGCGGGTACGGACGATACTCTTTCGCGGGCTAATCTCGTTGCGGTAGGCGCGACCGATTTGGGTCACGCCGAACGGGAGTTGGTTCCGCGCGTACTCCTTGATGCGCGGGAACTCCACGAAGATGCCCTGTGCCGTCTCGGGTCGGAGGTAGCCGGGCGTCGACGAACCGGGGCCGATGTTCGTCGCGAACATGAGGTTGAAGCTCTCGACCGACTGGCCGGCGAGGGCCGCGCCACAGTTCGGACAGACGAGACCGAGGTCCGCAATTTTCTCTGCGGCCGCCTCGAGCGACAGCGTCTCGGCGTCTTCGAGGTCGGAGTTGTCCTCGATGAGGTGGTCCGCGCGGTGGGACTCGCCACATTCGGCACACTCGACGAGCATGTCGTCGAAGCCGTCGAGGTGGCCCGAGGCCTTGAACACCGGTTCCGGCATGATGGTCGGCGCTTCGATTTCGAGGTTGCCCTCTTGGACCGCAAAGCGGTCGCGCCACGCCTCTTCGACGTTGGACTTCAGCGCCGCGCCCTGCGGGCCGTACGTGTAGAAGCCGCCGACGCCGCCGTAGGCACCGGACGAACCGAAGAAGAAGCCGCGTCGCTTCGCCAGTTCGACGAGTGCGGCCGACTCGGCACCCTCACTCATGCAGCGCCTCCAGCAGGTTGATGTCGCGGACGATGCCGATGAGTTCGTCGCCCGTGACGAGCGGAATCTGCTCGATGTCCTCGCGAATCATCGTCTGGGCGGCGTCCTTCGCGGTGACGCGCGTCGAGACGGAGACGAGGTCGTCGGTCATGAACTTCGAGACCGGTTCGGCCGGAATCTCGACGTTGCGGGTTGGGATGTAGCGGTTGCCCACCGCTTTGATACCTTCCCACATCCACTCGTCGTCCTGCCCCGCGACGGAGTCGCCGGTGCCGGCTTCGCCTTCGACGACGCGGGCGACTTCGATGATGTCGACCTCGGTGACGATGCCAGCGAGTGCTGCTTCCGTGTCGAGGACGACCGCGTACGGGACGTTCGCGTAGTAGATCTCGCGCTCGACGACCGGAAGCGGCGTCTCGATGTACGTCGTGTTCACGTCGCGGGCGGCGAGGTCGCCGACAGGGGTCTTGCCGTCGATGTCGCCGCGGGCGATAGCGCGAATCACGTCCGTCACGGTGATGATACCCTCGATGCTGCCACCGTTGATAACGGGAATGCGCCGTGCGCCTTCTGTGACCATCATCTCGGCGACGACTTCGAGGTCGTCGTCGGAACTCGCGGTCGGAACCTCGCGGACGAGAACCGCAAGTTGGTCCTCGTCGGGGTGCTTGATGAGGTCTTCTCGGGAGATGAGACCGCGGTACTTCGTCCCTTCGTCCGTCTCTTTGACAACCGGCACGGAGGAAAAGCCGCGCTCCTGGAGGTACTCGAGAACGTCATCGCGGGTACCCGGAAGGGAGACCGTCACGACCTCCTCACCGGGGGTCATCGCGTCGGCTACTTTCATACCACCGCTTTCATCCCCCCGCCTAATGTACTCTGCGAAGGCTCGCGCACCCTTCACACGGGGAGTTCCCGTCCGTAAATCCGAGAAACATGTCACAAAAGCAACTGACGGGGGCAGTATCGGTCCGCGGAGAGAGAACCGTACTCGGCTCCCGACTGAAGTCGCAGACTGTTCGGTCGGCGACTCAGTCGTGCGTTATTCGTCGTCGTCCGCGTTCGGGGCGAGTCGGCGGATGGCGTCGAGGTTGGGGAAGAACTTCTCGGGGTCGTCGTGTTCGACGATGCCGACGATAGTGCCATCGAGTTTCTGGAGATAGGTGTACATTCGACCCTCTTCGTCAGCGATTGTCGCGCATTCCAGCGCCTCGCGGAGGTCCCACGCGCCAGCGACGAAGACGGCTGTCTCGATGTCCGGCGCGAACAGCGCCGTTACCATGTAGACGCGGCCGTCGTTCTCGGCGCGGTACACCTCGTACTCGGGGAACTCCGTCTCCTCGAAGAGTTCGGAGACGTCCTCGGCCTTGTCGCCGGGGATGACGTACGCGATGCCGTATGCGTCCTCGTCGCCCTTCAGGGACGACGGGCCGAAGACGCCGGTGTCACCGGCGGCGATACGGACGGTGTCCCATCCGTCTGCTTCGAAGTCGTCGGCCATCGCGGTCATGTCGTCGAGGGTCGCACCCCACGCCTCGCGGCGACGGTCCGCCTCGCTCGCGATGCGCTCTACGTCGGGGGTTTCCTCGTCTCCGATTTCGACCATATGAATGCTGGACGACGGATATGGTAAAAGGCATCGAAGCACACGGACCCCGCTCCGTGCGCGAACGCAGTCGTCAGTAGTCGACGAAGACGACTGCCGTCAGTAGTTGATGCCGAAGATGACTTCCATCGCGAACGATACCGCGAGGATGCACACCGCCGCGAGGAACAGTTTCATCCCGCTCGACGGGCGCTCGTTCGGCTCTGGACGGAGCGCTGGCGGCAACACCGCATCGAGGAGGTTCGAGACGAGTTTCTCGATGCCGACTTCCTCGTCGCTTCCGGCGAACAGTCCGCTGTCGTTGCTGCCACCGTTGCCGCCGTGGTTGCCGTTGCTTTTCCACGCCGCTTTCGGGCGAACCTTGAGCGACGCGTACGCGAGCATGGTGAACCCGAGGAAGAACATGAGCCACTTCGCCCCGGGAAGGCCGCCGCCGGCGAGAACGCTCACCGTGGCGGTCAGGCCGAACACCACGCCGGTGAGGACGATAGCGTAAGCCACCGTATCGAGGGTCTTGAGACCGAATCGGCGTGGGTCGAACTCCATCGCTTACTGGACGAGCGTTTCGAAGACGGTTGCTGGCTCTTCGTACTTGTCTTCGTGACGGTGACAGAGGCTCAGACGACCCCTGTCGCCGACGCCGAGTTGGTCGGGACGCTCGCGGTCACAGACACTGCCGAACTCCTCGCGGAGATACGTCCGCGCGGTGTCTTCGTCGTCGTTTTCGGCGTACTCGGCCGCTTCCTCGATGTGCCGCATGACGCTGTTCGGTACGTCGAGGTCGCCGAACAGTTCTTCGAGTATTTCGTCCATTCCGGACTCGTGGGTTTCGCGGCCGAGGAGTTCGCGGACGCGGTCGGAAATCGACGGCTCGACGCGCGAGCGCTCGCGGAGCACCTCGCGGAACACCTCGATGTGCTTCCACACGTCGTCGTCGAGGGAGCGGTACTCCTCGGGGCGAATCTTGACCGGACAGCGCGTCGAGAACGGACACCCGGCGGGCGGGTCGCGCGGACTCGGCGGCGTGCCACGAAGCGTGATTCGGTCGCGGGCTATCGTCGGGTCCGGTTCCGGAATCGACGACAGGAGCGCGTGCGTGTACGGATTTGCAGGCGCCTCGAACATCTCGTCCGACGGACCGATTTCCATGATGTTACCGAGGTACATCACGGCGACGCGGTCACAGATGTGCCGAACGACCGCGAGGTCGTGGGCAATAAACAGGTACGTCAGTCCGAACTCCTCTTGGAGGTCTTCGAGCAGGTTGAGAATCTTCGCCTGCACGGACACGTCGAGTGCCGAAACCGGTTCGTCGAGGATGATGAAATCGGGTTCGAGCGCGAGCGCACGAGCGATGCCGATACGCTGGCGCTGCCCACCGGAGAACTGGTGGGGGTAACGGTAGTAGTGTTGCTCCTGTAGCCCGACGGTTTCGAGGAGTTCGCGGACGCGCTGGCGACGTTCCTTGGGCGTCTTCCAGTCGTGTACGTCGAGCGGTTCGCGGATGATTTCACCGATGGTCATCCGCTCGTTGAGGCTCGAATCGGGGTCCTGGAAGACCATCTGTACGTCGCGGCGGAACTTCTTGAGGTCCGCACCGGACAGCGTCGTGATGTCGGTGCCGTTGAGTTTGACCTCGCCCGCGGTGGCCTCTTCGAGGCGCATCAGGGTTCGGCCGAGCGTGGACTTCCCACACCCGGACTCGCCGACCAGTCCGAGCGTCTCGCCGCGCTTGATGTTGAACGAGACACCGTCGACTGCCTTGACGGGCTTGCTGCTGAGGAACCCGCCGTCTTCGTAGTAGGTCTTCAGGTCGTTGACTTCGAGGAGCGTCTCCTGTGTCTCTCGGGTCACTGTTTCTTCTTCGGTCGTCGTCGTACTCATCAGTTGTCACCTCCCTGTGTCTTGCTGTTTCGGTGATGTGCGACTGCCTCGTCTCGCGGGAGGTCCTCGGGATAGAGGAGACACGCTGCACGGTGTTGGGTGCCGTCCGACCCGACATTGATGGGTTGTGGGTGGACCACGTCGCACTCCTCGAACGCCTTCGGACAGCGCGGTGCGAACCGACAGTAGGTCGCTTCCTCGTTCGGCGTCGGAACGTCGCCCTCGATGGTCGAGAGGCGGTCGTCCCCGTCGAGTCCCCGGCCGGGGATAGATTCGAGGAGCCCCTGCGTGTAGGGGTGCTTCGGCGACTGGAACAGTTCGACGACCGGCGAGTTCTCGATGATTTCGCCCGCGTACATCACGTTGACGCGGTCGGCGATTTCGGCGATGACACCCATGTCGTGGGTGATGAACATAATCGCCAGGTCGCGTTCTTCCTGCAACTCTTCGAGGAGTTCCAGAATCTGCGCCTGAATCGTCACGTCGAGTGCCGTCGTCGGTTCGTCGCAGATGAGCAGTTCGGGGTCGCACGCGAGCGCCATTGCGATGACGGCGCGCTGGCGCATCCCACCGGAGAACTGGTGGGGATACTCGCGGAGACGCCGGTGGGCGTCCGGGATACCGACTGCTTCGAGGAGTTCGATGGCTTCCTGTGTCGCCTTCGCCCCCGACAGACCACGGTGGAGGCGAAGCGCCTCCTTGATCTGGTTCCCGACGGTGTAGACGGGGTTCAGACTGGTCAGGGGGTCCTGGAACACCATCGCGATGCTCCCGCCGCGAATCGACCGCATCTGCTTGGGCGACTTGTCGAGGAGGTCCTCGCCGTCGTACATGATGCGCCCGTTTTCGATGCGTCCCGGCGAGTCGATGAGACGCATGATAGAGCGGGCGGTGACGGACTTACCGGACCCGGACTCGCCGACGATACCGACCGTCTCGCCGCGGTAGATGTCGAACGAGACGCCGTCGACAGCACGGATGACCTCTTTGTCGGTGTAGAACGCCGTTCGGAGATTCTCCACCGAGAGGATTGGCTCGGCGTCGGTGCGGACTGCAGCGGACTGGTCGGTGCTCATGCACCACCACCCCCTGCGGCCGCGGTTTCACCCTCGCCGGTGTCGGCCTGCGGGTCGATGGCGTCGCGGATGCCGTCACCGAACGCGTTCAGCCCCGTCACGACGAGCGTGATGAGCACGCCGGGGATGAACGAGATGTGCCACGAGGGACTTGCGACGTACTGCTGGCCGTCGGCGATGAGTCGTCCCCACTCGGGCGTCGGAGCCGTAATCCCGAGGTTGAGGTACGACAGACCGGCGACGCTGATGATGATACCACCGAGACTGAGCGACGCGTAGATGAGCATGTAACTGAACACGTACGGAGCCATGTGCTTGCGCATGACCTGCCCCGGCGTCTGACCGAACGACTTCGCGGCGTCGATCCAGTCCTGCTCGGAGACCTGGAACGCAGGACCGCGAATCGCACGCCAGATAAACGGCCAGTAGACGAGGCTGAAGATGAGGATAATCAACACCGCACCGTCGTACAACTCCCTGACCCAGGTGTTCTGGAAGATGACGAGCATCAAGATGAGGACCATGATGAGCGGGAGTGCCTGTATCGAGTCACTCGCCAGCACCACCGCGAGGTCGGCGAGGCCCTTGTAGTAGGCCGTAATCATGGCCAGTGCGAGACCGATGAGACCAGCGATGCCGATGGACAAGGTGGCGATGGTCAGGGAAATCCTCGCCCCGAACACCACTTGTGTGAATAGGTCCTTCCCGTTTGTCGCTGTCCCGAACGGATGGAACCGGCCGAAGTCGTCGTAGCTCATGGGGCCGACGTTCTCGTCACCGGCACCCTGGGAACCGGACCCGAGGTTGGCTTGGCCGACGAGGACGGATTCGACGCTTTCGGTTTCTTCGTCGAAGTAGTTGATTTCGTAGTCGTACGGCTGGAGAATGTTCTGCTCCATCGTCGTCGGGCCGACGGCGGGTGCGAATACCGCCATAACCACAAACATGATGGTGATGATAAGGCCGAACTGCCCCCACGTGTGACCGCTGAAGCGGTCGATAACGTCGTCACGGGGCGTCCAGTCCACGCGGCGGTAGTGGCGGCGGAATCGGTTGTAGCCGTTCCAGGCCCACCCGATAACTGCGAACGCGTACGCGTAGACGAGGACGAACCGAACCGCCCACGCTGCCGCAGGCGACAGTCCGAGGAACGTCCCGACGTACTTCGATCCGTCCCAGTAGCCCTGGTTCGGGATGAGGTCGCGGGACACGAGCGTCGGGATGCTCTTGAGCGACTCTTGGAGGGACGCCACTGCGGCGGCGCCCGGGTCACCCGGGAGCAGATTGACGATGACGCCCGCGATAGCGCCGAAGACCTGCAAGATTGCGCCGAGTTCAGCGCCGATGAGTACTGCACCAACGGCGGCCCAGACGAGTGCCGGTTGGGGATTCTCAGCGATACGTTGTCGAAGCGGAATTTCGGTTTCGGTTGTCGTACTCACTGTTAATCACCCCTCGTACCCGACGCGCGGGTCGATAATCGTATACAGGAGGTCCTGCAGGATGTTCGTACCCACCAGGATGAGGATGAAGATGAACATCAGCGTCCCGATGAGCGGCAAGTCACCGTTGATTGCGGCGTTGAAGAACAGCCAGCCGAGGCCGTTGATAGCGAAGACTGTCTCGACGAAGACGGAGCCGCCGAGGAGCAGGAACGCCTCACCGGTGATGATGGGAACGAGCGGGATGAGCGCGTTCCGGAAGATGTGCTTCCAGACGAGCGTCCGCCCGGAGACACCCTTCGCACGGGCGGTTTCGACGTAGTTGGAGTTGATGGTCTCGAGGACGGCGGTCCGGCCGATACGCATCTCGTTACCCATGGACGCCGACCCGAGGACCAGTGCCGCAGGTGCAATCTGCTTCGTTGCTCGAACGAGCGATTGTATCCACCCACCGGGGTCGTTCATGAACTGCTCAATCGGTGATTGGAAGAACCCGAGTGCTGGCGGCGTCACGACGTTCGTCTTCACGATCCACGACTGCCACGTGAAGAAACCACTCGTCCACTGTCCAGTCTGTGACAGGGCGGTGACGAGCATAATCGCGAGCCAGAAGTTCGGCATCGCACGCCAGACGATTCCGCCGAAGGAGGCGAAGTAGTCAGACGGCGTGTTCGGGTTCAGACCGGCGTAGAAGCCGAGCGGAATCCCGATGAACAGGGCGATGAGCACCGACCAGAAGCCGAGCCAAATCGTCCGAGGCGCGTACACCTGGATAAGCTCGTACGCGGTCGTCCCGGGTGCGATGACCCACGACTGACCGAGCTGGAAGGTGAACAAGCGATACATGAAGTCGAAGTACTGACTCCAGAGTGGTTGGTTCAAGCCGAGATTCGTTCGAATCTGCGCTGCCGCCTCGGGATTGTACTGCGTCCCCAAAATCGCTGAGACGGGGTCGAGCGGGCCCAATCGAATGAGCGCGAACGTAATCGTTGTCCCGAATATGACGACAGGAATCGACATCAGCACCCGTCGAAGGAAGTACTGCCATCGACTCATGGAGTCACCTCACTGACCGTTCGAGCGGACATTATTGTAAGGGTTTAATGAGAGGGATGGATATGTCTTGCGCTTCCAAGTTGGAATTCTGTACTATCGAGCACTCTACCTTGTGAATATAACAGATAGAAGTGGCTGGTTAAACGCTTGTAAAAAATGGTTAGACCGTTGTATCTCGGTTTAGGACGCGGAAACGCGTCCGTTCCGAGGTGCGTACGACGCCGTGGGTCTTACCGGTTGAGCTGAACCTTGTTCAGCTTCTGGCGGCTCGGACCCATGCCACCGAACGGCTCGATGTCGACGGTGTCGTACCAGAACGTCTCGTCCTTGCGGTTGTAGATGTTGAGCATCGCAACGTCCTCCCAGTTCGCCTCCTCGATGGCGACGTAGGCGTCGTTGCGGACCTGCTGAGCCTCGTCGGTCGGGGCCGGGTTGTTGACGACTTCCTGGTAGGCGTCGGTGGCCTTCTGGTAGGCGTCGCCGTTGTCGGCCGTCCAGTTGACGTACGAGATGGGACCCGTCTGCGACGTGTCCGTCTGCGGCGGGTTCAGCAGCTGGAGGAAGTTGTCCGGTGCTGGCCAGTCAGCAATCCAGCCGAGGGTGTACGCCTCGAGCTGACCGTTGCGGCCGCGCTCGAGGAGCGTCGAGAAGTCGGCCTTCTGGATCTTCATGTTGACGTGAGCCGACGCGAGCTGGTCGCGCAGGATCTTCGCCATCTCCTCCCACGTGTCGGAGTTGTACTGGGTCCACTGGACCTCGAACTTGTTGTTCGGGCCGTAGCCAGCTTCTTCCATGACCTCCTTGGCCTTCTGGATGTTCGTCTCGGCGACACCGTACGGGTAGTCGGACTCGATTTTGTCCTTCGCGGCCTGCGCGCCACCTGGGTAGATGGTCGGCGGCGTGAAGACGTACGCCGGGGAACCGCGACCCTTGAACACTTCTTCGACCATCAGGTCCTGGTTCAGGACGTATGCGAACGCCTGGCGAACCGGCTTCGGGACCTTGTTCATGTTGAAGCCGACGTAGAAAATCGACAGGGTCGGAACGCCGACGTAGTTGACGGTCTTGCCGTTGCGGAGCGGGCCGTACTGACCGATTTCACGGCCGAACTCGTCGGTCGTCTCCACCTGGACCTTTCCGGGGTCGTACTGGGCGGTGGGCATACCGAAGTAGTCCGCGTTCTCGTTCATCGCGTAGTTGTAGCGGGCCGTGTCGTCCTCGATGACCTGCCAGCGGACGTTGTCGACCTTCGCGACGTCGCCGTAGTAGTCGTCGTACTTGGTGACGGCCGCGGCGGTACCCTTCTCCCAGAAGGCGAACTCGAACGGACCGGAGCCGATGGGGTTCTTGCTGGCGAACTCCGTGTACTCCATTTCGCCCTCGTAGTCGCCAACGTCGCCGACGATGCCTTCCGGCAGGGCGGCGAACGAGGTGTAAGCGAACATCTCGAGGGTGCTGTGGAACGGCTCGTCGAGAGTGACGACGAGTTCGGTCTCACTCGGAGCTTCGATGCTGAGCGAACCGGGGCTGTAGTTCCCTTCGCTGTCCGTCTCGTGCTGGACGCCGATGGAGTCGAGGATGAAGTAGGCGCGGCGGCTGTTCTCCGAGGACGCGAGGCGTTCCCACGCGTAGGCGAAGTCAGACGCTTTGACCTTTCGACCGTCGTGGTACGTGGCGTCTTCGAGCTGGAACGTGTACGTCTTGAAGTCGTCAGAGACGGTGTAGTCCGCAGCGAGTTCGTTCTCGACGGTCGGAAGTCCGTCCGGATAGGACATCAGGCAGTCAAAGACCTGCTGAATGATGATACCGGACGACGTGTCCGTCGCCGCGACGGGGTCGAGCGTCGTGACCGTCCCCGAGAGGATACGATTGAAGACGGACCCGGACAGCTCCTGACCGCCGTCTTCATCGGTCGGCTGCTCGGTGGTGTCCTCGCCACCAGTGTCGTCGGTCGTTGTGGTCTCTTCATCATCACCGCCACCGGTACAACCGGCGAGAGCAGCGGCCGTAGCGGCCCCACCCGTTGCCTTCAGGAAACGGCGACGCGAGAGTTTGTTAGTGTCTGGCATTCGGACAACTCTTTCCATCCCTCGTGGATAAACTTACCGTATTCGATTTGTTTGATATGGTGGGGAATAGAGAGGGTGTAGTTACCCACCCAAACGGCGAAAACTGCCGCGAGAACTGCCGGAACTGTCGTCTTGGATTTTAAACTAGTTTTTGTGACGACAGAATCGCTGGACCGTGCTGACGTACGACACTGCCGTTTCGGTCAACTTATATAGGGGTGACACTATGTATCATACATGACGCCGGATGCGACGGCTTCCGTCGACGACTCAGGCGCCGAGGTTATGGCCTCGGTGGATCGTACTCAGACGGGCCAGCGTCTTATTATCGCGGACATCTCCCGCGACGACGCGTGGCTCGCGGCCGACGTAGCCGACGCACTCGCACTCGACAACTGGCGATAATCGCTCCGGCGGCCCGGAATCGCAGGAAGACCATTCACATTTTAGTCCGACTCGTGCGTGACCCTGTAGTATGAACGCTCGAGCGGTGACGGTGAGCGAGGAGTACCTCGCGAGCCTCGAACACGGGGCAGACTGGCGCGAGGAAATAGAGGAGTTCTGCGCCAGAAAGGACATCGACTCCGCGTGGTTCAACGCGATGGGTGCCGTCCAGGACGCCGAAATCTGGTTCTACGACCAGGACACCCAGGAGTACCAGTCCGTCACGTTCGACGAACCGCTCGAAGTCGCCGCGTGTGTGGGGAACGTCGCACTCCTCGACGGCGAACCGTTCGCACACACCCACGCCGTTCTCTCTCGTCCGAGCGGTCAGACGTTGGCAGGACATCTCAACGCGGGGACCGTCTTCGCGGGCGAACTGTACCTCCGTGCGTTCGAAGAACCGCTCGAACGCGAACACGACGACGTAACCGACCTCGACCTCTGGTTGTAAACCGTGCGCGAAGAGGAAAAACGGTACTTCGGACGCATCGAAGACCGACTCGACGAGGCGTTCGAGGTCGCAAGAGCCGCAAAGAAACAGGGTCACGACCCGAAGCAGGATGTCGAAATCCCGGTCGCCAAGGACATGGCCGACCGCGTCGAGAACATCCTCGGTATCGAGGGTGTCGCAGAGCGTGTCCGCGAACTCGAAGGGCAGATGTCACGCGAAGAGGCCGCCCTCGAACTCGTGACCGACTTCGTCGATGGTAACGTCGGTGACTACGACTCCCGCGAGGGCAAGGTCGAGGGTGCGGTTCGAACCGCCGTTGCCCTCCTCACCGAGGGTGTGGTCGCTGCACCAATCGAGGGAATCGACCGCGTCGAGATTCTCGAAAACGACGACGGAACAGAGTTCGTCAACGTCTACTACGCCGGACCGATTCGCTCCGCAGGCGGGACCGCACAGGCACTGTCGGTGCTCGTTGCCGACTACGCCCGGTCGCTGCTCGGCATTGACGAGTACAAGGGCCGAGACGACGAAATCGAGCGCTACGTCGAGGAAATCAACCTCTACGACAAGGAAACCGGGCTTCAGTACTCGCCGAAGGACAAAGAGACCCGCTTTATCGCCACGAACATGCCCATCATGCTTGACGGCGAGGCGACGGGCGACGAGGAAGTCTCCGGGTACCGCGACCTCGAACGCGTCGATACCAACTCCGCGCGCGGTGGCATGTGTCTCGTCATGGCCGAGGGTATCGCGCTCAAGGCCCCGAAGATTCAGCGCTACACTCGTCAACTCGACGAAGTCGAGTGGCCGTGGTTGCAAGACCTCATCGACGGGACCATCGGCAAGGACGACGGAAAGGGAGACGAGAGCGAGGCCGAAGACGAAGCCGAGAGCGACGACGGAGGCGACGAGGAGGCCGACGCCGAAGAAGACGACACCCCCGACGAGGCTGCGGGACCACCACGCGTCGAACCCGCGACAAAGTTCCTCCGCGACCTCATCGCCGGGCGTCCGGTCTTCGGTCACCCCTCGGCACCCGGTGGATTCCGACTTCGCTACGGCCGCGCCCGAAACCACGGATTCGCGACGGCTGGTGTCCACCCCGCAACCATGCACATCGTGGACGACTTCATCGCCACCGGAACCCAGATTAAGACCGAACGTCCCGGGAAGGCGGGCGGTGTCGTCCCTGTCGATTCTATCGAGGGGCCGACGGTCAGACTCGCCAACGGCGACGTTCGCCGCATCGACGACCCAGCGGAAGCCGAGGAACTGCAAAACGGGGTCGAGAAAATCATCGACCTCGGTGAATATCTCGTCAACTTCGGCGAGTTCGTCGAGAACAACCACCCACTCGCACCAGCCTCCTACGTCTTCGAGTGGTGGATTCAGGACTTCGAAGCGACCGAGGCCAACGTACAGGCACTGCGAGACGACCCAACTGTTTCACTCGAAGACCCGACTGTCGAGGAGGCGCTTGCATGGGCCGACGAGTACGACGCCCCGCTGCACCCGAAATTCACCTACCTCTGGCACGACATCTCGGTCGAACAGTACGACGTCCTCGCCGATGCCGTCGCAGCGGGCGAGATTGTCGCCGCCGAAGCAGATGGTGGGCATGCAAACGGCACGCGCCGCGGTGGTGGCCGTGCCGACGGCGGCGGCATCGCCGTTGAACCCGAAGATGGAAACGAAGGAACGCTCCTCGTCGAGAACACGCCCGAAATCCGGGAGATGCTCGAAAATCTCCTCGTCGAACACCGGCAGACTGACGAGAAACTTCGCATCCCTATCTGGCGACCACTCGCTCGGACGCTCGGCCTCGCCGACGACCGGGAGCGTACGTGGTCTCTTGATGACCTTTCGGCGCGCGCCCGCGAGTGGGACGACGGCGACAACGCCATCGAGGCGGTCAACGAAACCACCCCGTACGAGGTCCGCGAGCGCGCCCCGACGCGAATCGGCGGTCGGATGGGTCGCCCCGAGAAGTCTGAACGCCGCGACCTTTCGCCCGCGGTTCACACGCTCTTTCCCATCGGTGAGGCGGGAGGGAGCCAACGCGACGTTGGCGACGCCGCACAGACGTTCGGCGACTCGGGCAAGCGCGGCGAAATCTCCGTGCGACTCGGCAAGCGAAAGTGCCCTGATTGCGGGACATTCGGGTTCAAACCGAAGTGTTCCAACTGCGGCGGCCACACGAACCCCCACTACGAGTGTGACGACTGCGGGACGGTCATCCACCCCGACGAATCGGGCCGTGTCTACTGTGACCGCTGTGAGTGGGATGTCGAGAGCGCCGAGTGGCAGACTATCGACCTGAACACCGAATATCGAGACGCGCTCGAATCAGTGGGCGAACGCGAGTCCTCCTTCGAGATTCTCAAAGGCGTCAAAGGGCTCACCTCCTCGAACAAGACGCCCGAACCCATCGAGAAGGGTATTCTCCGGGCGAAACACGACGTCTCCTCGTTCAAAGACGGGACCGTCCGCTACGACATGACCGACCTTCCGGTCACGGCGGTCCGCCCCGAAGAACTCGACGTGACGGCCGACCACTTCCGCGAACTCGGCTACGAGACCGATATCGACGGCGAGCCCCTCCGGTTCGACGACCAACTGGTCGAACTCAAAGTCCAAGATATCGTCCTCTCGAAGGGCGCGGCGAAGCACATGATGCAGACTGCGAACTTCGTCGACGACCTCTTAGCGCAGTTCTACGGTCTCGAACCGTTCTACAAGATGGAAGAACGAGACGACCTCATCGGCGAACTCGTCTTCGGGATGGCTCCCCACACCTCCGCGGCAGTCGTCGGCAGAGTTGTCGGGTTCACGACGGCAGCGGTCGGATACGCACATCCGTACTTCCACGCCGCGAAACGCCGGAATTGCTTCCACCCCGAAACCAAGGTCTGGTACCGAGACGAGGACGACGAGTGGCACTTCGGGGATGTTCTGACACTGGTCGAAGAACGCCTCGCCGACCCAGAGACGGACGATTTCGGGACGCTGGTCCAAGAACTCGATGGCGACGTGCTCGTTCCCTCTCTCACCCGAGAGGGAGAAGAGACGCTCAAGCCGGTCGAAGCAGTCTCCAAACACGTTGCTCCAGACCAACTCGTCCGGGTCGAGACTCGTGCCGGGCGAGAACTCACGGTCACGCCCGACCACACGATGATTCGAGCCAGTGGTGGCGGCTTCGAACGGGTCTCCGCGCACAAACTCGACGAAGGAGACTCTCTTCCGTCGCCGACGCCGCCCGCTGTCGAGGCTGAACAGGGATCGGTCGAAGAAGACAGTCCTGCCCTCGTTGACGGCGGTGAGACGTGGCTTGACGAAGTCGTCTCTGTCGAATACATAGAAAGCGATGTCGACCACACGTATTCGTTGACCGTCGCTGAGACGAACTCCCTCGTCGCCAACGACCTGCACGTCGGGCAATGCGATGGTGACGAAGACTGTGTCATGCTCCTCATGGACGGTCTTCTCAACTTCTCGAGGGAATACCTCCCGGACAAGCGAGGGGGAAGTGTCGCAGAAGACTCACGACTTGTCGCGGTTGGCCCCGACGGCGAAGTCCACTTCACCACGTTCGGGGACTTTTGGGACCGACTCGACAGCCCCGTCGAGTACGACGGGAAGTTCAGGAAGCGAACGTGCTTCTCGGAGGGGTGGAAAACGTACGCGTTCGACGAGAACCACGAGGCGTCGCTGAAACCGATCGAGAAGGCGATTCGATACGAGGCTGACGAGGACGAACAGTTACTGCGAATCGAAACGCAGTTCGGCCGGTCGCTCGACATCACCGAGCATCACAGCCTCTTTCGGTACGACGACGGTATCGAAGAGGTAGCCGGTGCCGACCTCTCAGAGGGCGACTTGATACTCGCGCCGCGGACGCTCGATATCGAGCCGAAACGAACGACAATCGATGTCGCTGACTGCGTCGACGACCCGTACGTGTTCATCGACGAGACCGTCTCGTCGTACCTGACCGCTACGTGGGAGAACGCCGAGTGGGGGAGCGAGACGAGAGCGGCGTTTGACGGGGGGCTGTCATACCGCCTTTCGAAGGACAAGGCCGCCCTCGAAACGCTCGACGCGATTGCTGCCGCGTCGGGTTCGGAACCCGAGTGGAACCCCACAATCGGGCTGCGGGGGTCGTCTACGGGTATCGACCGCCACATCGACATTGACGAGTCGTTCGCGTGGCTCCTCGGAATGTTCGTCGCCGAGGGGTCGTTGTCGGGGTCGCGTCCGACGATTTACAACTCCGACGAGGCACTCGTCGAACAGGTCGTCGCGGCGAGCGAAAACTCGCTCGGCGCCGAACCCGCCGTTCGCTGGTCGAACAAGGCGTACGAAGTCGCGTTTCCGGCGGTCTTCCGTGAGGTCCTGTACGACCTCGGATTCGAGGACCGGGGGGACTACAATTCGAGCGAGAAGGTAATCCCTGACTGTATCCTTCGTAGCCCGGACGAGGTTGCGTTGTCGTTCCTCCGTGGATTCATCGCGGGAGACGGCAGCGAAACGGGCAACGAGAACTACACGTCTGTCGCCTTCTACACGACGAGCGACGACGTGAAAGACGGGATCGTCTTTTTGCTTCATCGATTCGGTCTCGTCGCAAACGTCTCCAGACGGGAACGAGACTCGTCGAGGCAGCCGATATACACTGTGACGGTCTCGGGTGGGACGGACGACAACCCGCTGCAGCGACTCTTGGACGGTGAACGGCCGTACCTCCCGAAGAGCCTCGTCGTGTCGGTTCCGGACGCGTTGCTGGAGATTCGAGAGATGGACTTCCCCGGCGTGAAACAGGTAATTCCGAAGTACCTGAAGCGGCGCGACAACGTCTCTCTCGAAAAACTTCGCGCCATAGTCACGGAGCTCTCGTCGATGGACCTCCCGAACGAGGCTGACCGGAAACTGGACGAACTCCGGTCACTCACTGAGGGCGACCTCTCGTACCTTCGCGTTCAGAACGTCGAGCGAGTCGACTACGATGGGTATCTGTACGACTTACAGGTGGGCGGAGAGCCGGTGTTCACCGCGAACTGGTTGTACGCGCACAACTCGATGGACGCGCCGCTCGTGATGTCCTCGCGCATCGACCCCTCGGAAATCGACGACGAGGCCCACAACATGGACATCGTCCGGCAGTATCCGCGGGAGTTCTACGAGGCGACCCGCCGGATGGAAGACCCCGACGACTGGGAGGACGAGGTCACCATCGCCGAGGAGTACCTCGGCACCGACCGCGAATACATGGGGTTCGACCACACCCACGACACGACGGACATCGCCGCCGGACCGGACCTCTCTGCGTACAAGACGCTCGGGTCGATGATGGACAAGATGGACGCGCAACTCTTCCTCGCGCGGAAGCTCCGCTCGGTGGACGAAACCGACGTGGCAGAGCGCGTCATCGAGTATCACTTCCTGCCGGACCTCATCGGGAATCTCCGCGCGTTCTCCCGACAGGAGACGCGGTGTCTCGACTGCGGCGAGAAGTACCGTCGGATGCCGCTTACGGGTGAGTGCCGTGAGTGCGACGGTCGGGTGAACCTCACCGTCCACCAGGGCTCCGTGAACAAGTACATGGACACCGCGATTCAGGTCGCAGAGGAGTTCGACTGCCGCGACTACACCAAACAGCGCCTCGAAGTGCTCGAAAAGAGCCTCGAATCCATCTTCGAGAACGACAAGAACAAACAGTCCGGTATCGCGGACTTCATGTAGAATCTCGACGCTGCGGGCTTTTCCTCCATGTTTTCAAGCGAGTGGCGTGCCACCGCGCAGAAAAAGTAGATGAAGACGACCCACTCGCGCAGCAAAAGTGGTGGTAGCCACAGATACGACTTCGAAAACACCCACTGGTATCTGGTCGTAAACCCACGTTTCTGGGGTGTAGGTGACCATATCTGTCGCCTGCCGCTAACGTCGTACGCTCTAATCCGACCTTGTACACTACTCTAGTTATGTGTCCGGCACGCGCGTGTGACCGCGTGCGGCGTCGATCACATATAATCCCGGGACGCCACCGTTTTCCCCCACCGTCACCCGCCTGACGGCATGACACATTCTGACAATCGTGTATAATAGATTGTTAGATTAATCCAGACTCAAGTGAATTTTCTTCAGCAATATTTTGCCTTCAACAAACTTATGACGATATCTAGCCGACTATTTTGTGGAATGGCAAAATCGACTCACTGGCCGACAGTAGCCGACTTCCCCGACCCAGTGACGGCGGACCACGTCACGTACAATCCGTCGTTTGCAGACCTCCGCGACTACTCTGCACACCTCGAGACGACCACTGACTACGAGTCCCCATCGTACGTCAGTTCGTATCGGTCTCGGAGCGCCGACCGGACCGCAAACGCTGTCGACGATTCGTTCGACGCCGACGACCTCGGCGTCTTCGAGCGCGGTATCGAGTGGGTCTCTGACCCCTCGAACGACGTACTCTGTGTCGACCGCATCGTCGGTCGCCACAAGGAAGTTTCGGCTGTCTGCCGACTGTTCCTGCCGAAGGAGTACGGCCGTATCGCACTCGCATGGGCGAAACTCCTCGAAGAACCCGAAGACGGTGTCGAACCGGACTTCGTCACTGTCCAGCTTCCCGATGCTACCGACGAGCCGTGTATCCGTATCCTTCCCGAAGAGGGACTCACCACGGTACTCGGCAGCGACTACACCGGTGAGGCCAAAAAGTCGTTCCTGCGACTGTTCATGCTCCGTGCGAAACAGGCCGGTGGGCTCGGACTGCACGCTGGGAGCAAGCGAGTCACGCTCGACGCGGACGACGGCCGCCGCGAGGTCGGACAGCTCTTTTTGGGGCTGTCGGGAACCGGCAAGTCGACGCTGACCAGTCACGGTCTCTGGTTAGACGAACCGGAGGACGCGGAGATGCTTCAGGACGACGTCTGCGCACTGCTTCCTTCGGGGACCGTTGCCGGCAGTGAAGGCGGTGGCCTCTATATCAAGACACTCGGTCTCGACGCCGACGAACAACCTGAACTCCACGGGGCGGCGACCGACGACAGTGCCGTTCTCGAAAACGTCGCCGTCGACGACGACGGAAGCGTCCACTTCGACGAACCGCGCCACGGGCGGAACGCGCGCGCGGTGATTCGACGCGACCACCTCGAAAGTTCGGCGGACGACATCGACCTCGAACAGGTCGACCAGGTGTTTTTCATCACGCGCAACCCGCTGATGCCACCGATTGCGAAACTCGACGAGTCGCAGGCGGCGGTCGCGTTCATGCTCGGTGAGTCTGTCGAGACGAGCGCCGGCGACCCCTCGCGTATCGGTGAACCGATTCGGGTCGTGGGAACCAACCCCTTCATCGTCGGGTCGGAGGGGCAAGAGGGCAACCGCTTCCGTGACCTCATCGACGACCTCAACGTCGACTGTTACGTCATCAACACCGGTGCCGTCGGTACCGACGACCCAGTCGATGTCGGCGTCGAAGAGACCATCGCCATTCTCGAAGGTGTCGCCCGTAGCAGTATCCAGTGGACCCACGACGACACGCTCGGACTGACCGTCCCGGCGGACGTTCCCGGTATCGACATCGAGCAGTTCGCGGTTGCCGACCACGTCGAAGACTTCGCTGAGGCACGCAGTGACCTCCGCGCCGAGCGTACGTCCTACCTCGAACAGTTCTCGGACCTCGACGACGACATCGTAGACGCGACGTACTGACTCGCTACGCTGGACGCGACTTCACCGCTGACTTTTCTATACCCGAGACGCTCCGTCGGCACTCCGTGTTCGATGGCACCTTTCTGGCTGCCTTTTAATTCTATATCGCGGCATTCGATTTATCACTTATAACAAGGGTGCTGTCGCGGTCACAGCGAGTGGTCCGGCGGCCGTTCGAATTTAGGTCATTGCATGGCCAATGTGAACACATGGCCACCGAAACAGAGCCAACTGTCGGGATGACAGTCTACGCGGAGGACGGAAGCAAAATTGGCACTATCCGCGGCTTCGACGAGGACGGCTTCTTCGTCACGACTCGCGAGGGTATCGCGGAGATGTCCATCGAACACGAGCGCGCGGGTCACGAGTTCGGCGAGGCGGAGTTGATGTGGCGGTGCAGCGAGTGCGGCGAGATGGGTACCATCGACAACTTACCCGACACGTGTCCCAACTGCGGTACTGAACGGGAGAACATCTACTACTGGACCGAAGATTGAGACGCGCGGCCTGCAGACTCCTCGATTTTTATCGCCCGACGTGTACGTCCAGCCATGCGTATCCTCGTCTTCGGCGCGGGCAGTCTCGGGACGCTCGTCGGTGGACTCCTCGCATCGGTCCACGACGTGACGCTCGTCGCCCGCGACCCCCACGCCTCGCAAGTCGCCGAGGCCGGCCTCGACGTGGTCGGCGCTGAATCTCGACACGTCTCCCCGGACGCGACAACGGCCCAGACGGGCCACGATGCGGACCTCGCGCTCGTAACCGTCAAGTCGTTCGACACGGCCGCTGCTGCCGAGTCGCTTTCCGAGTGCGATGTCGATGCCGTCCTCTCACTGCAAAACGGGCTGACCGAGGAGGTTCTCGAATCGACCCTCGACGTGCCGGTCCTCGCTGGAACCGCGACATACGGCGCGCGCCTCGCCGACCCGGGTCGTGTGGAGTGTACCGGAATCGGTCGCGTCGTTCTCGGCGCACTCGACGGCGGAACGTCTCCGCTGGCCGAGCGAGTTGGGAAGGCGTTCCGCGACGCGGATATCAACACGCTCGTCGCCTCGGACATGCCACGCCGTCGCTGGGAGAAACTCGCCGTCAACGCGGGCATCAACGCCGTCACCGCGCTCGCACGGGTCGAAAACGGCGCGCTCGCCAGCGACGAGGCGTACGACGTTGCCCACCGCGCCGCCCGTGAGACCGCCCGAGTCGCCCGATTGGAGGGTGTCAGCTTACCCAATCGAGTGGCACGCGCGGCCATCGACCGGGTCGTCGAGAAGACCGCCGCGAACCGCTCGTCGATGTTGCAGGACGTAGACGGGGGCAAGCGAACCGAGGTCGACGCCATCAACGGGGCTGTGGTCGATACCGCCGCACACCACAACTTCGAGGTGCCGACGAACCGGACGCTCACGGCGCTCTTGCGGGCCTGGGAACGGGGAGAAGGGCTTCGGTAGGTGCGTGGGAAGCCGTCTATTCGAGGTAGCCGAGGTCGCGCAGGCGCTCTTGTGCCTCGTCGTCCATCTGGTCGACCGAATCGTCCGACACGTCAGTATCCAGTGCGTCAGTCCACGCGCCGCCGATTGCGTCTTCGAACTCCGCGAGTGCGGCCTCAGTCTCGCGTATTGCTTCGTCGTCCGAGTCGGCGAGGTTCTCTAACTCGTCGGGGTCGGTGTCGAGGCGGTAGGCCTCGTCTTCGATGCGGTCGATACGGGTGTATTTGGCGTCGACACGCCGCGCGGACCGCATGCGCGAGTAGAAGCGAGTGTTCTCGCCGAGGACGATGTTCGCGCTCGCGGCCTTCTCCTCTAACTGCTTGAGTTCGACCACGGGACGCGAGTACTCGACGAACGCGTACTCGCCGTCGCGGAGTTGGCCGGGGTCGTCGTTCGTCGCCTTGGCGAAGTCGCGGTAGTCCGCCGAGAGGAGCGACCGCGTCCGGTCGAGCGCGACAGCTTCGTCGCCCGGACTCGCGGGTTTGCCGCCCTCGACACCGAGCGAGTCGAGAACCGTGTGATAGAGGTCCACTAGTTCGACCTGTTCCTCGCGTCGGTCCGTCCCAAGTTTCGGGTGCTTGACGATGAGCGGGACGTTGATGAGCGGGTCGTAGAGACAGAATTCGTGGCCGTAGAGGCCGTGTTCGCCGTGGAGTTCGCCGTGGTCGGCACAGACGACGACCATGGTGTCGTCCCACTGGCCGGTTTCTTTCAAGTGGTCGAAAAGGCGGGTGAGTTGGTCGTCGATGTGGGCGATTTCGGCGTCGTAGAGGCCGCGGATGTCCTCCCACTCGTCGTCGTCGATTTCGTAGGCACCGGCGTTGTACTCCTTGGAATTCTGGCACACCTCCGAGGAATCGACGCCCGGCGCGAACTCCTCGACGTACTCCTTCGGCGGGTGATACGGGAGGTGTGCGTCCATCAGGTTGATGAAGGCGAAGAACTCGTCGGAGTCGTCGATGAAGTCGATAGTCTGGTCGATAACAGTGGGCGTCTTCGAGTCGGCACCCTCGCCGCCTGCGAGGTACTCGTGGGCCGTGTTGCCGAGGCTGACGAGTTTGTCGGCGAGCGCGCGGAGGGTGTCGCTGTCGTTCATCGTCTTCCAGGCCTTCGCCAGCGGGCCGGAGAGGAAGTCGCCCGGCATGACTTCGAAGAAGTTGTCCTGGTCGTCGAATCCGTCAGTCAGGTGTGTGTAGGGCGTAATCCAGGCGTTCGAGGAGTAACAGGCGGTGTCGTACCCGGCGGCCGAGAGCGTCTCGGCGAGGGTCGTCGCGCCTTCGAGGTAGGGATTTTCCTGGTCGGCACCGTGTTGGCTCGGATACATCCCGGTAAACAAAGACGCGTGGACTGGTAGCGTCCACGGCGCGGGCGCGACGGCCTGTTCGAAGACGGTCGCCTCCTCGGCGAACTGCTCGAGTCCCGGCGTCGTCGGTCGGTCGTACCCGTACGGGGTCAGGTGGTCCTTTCGGACCGTGTCCATGACGACGAAGAGGACGTTCTCGGGCGACTCGGCGGTCATACCCCACGGTGGGGCGTAGTCGCCGATAAAACTCCTGTTCTCGGCCGCGATTCAGGTGAACTGAACTGTGCGACGAAAACGAGATTCGACGCGTTAGAAGGGCGCTTGCGGTCCCTGGTCGTCTTCGCGGTCCTCGGTGGTGTCACCGGGGAACGAGGGGCTGCCGCCGCGGCTCTCGCCACCCATGCCGTCGTCGCCCATGCCGGTGTCGGCGTGGACTTCGTTGATTTCGGGGATTTCCTTGACCATTCGCGTCTTGATGGCCTGGATGGTCATCGGGGAGATGCCACACCCGGAGCAAGCGCCGCCGAGGAGGACCGTGACTTCGCCCGTCTCGCGGTCGAGGTCACGAATGGCCGCGCTGCCGCCGTGCATCTGGATCTGCGGGAAGTTGCGGCGGAGGAAATTCACGACACGCTCTTTGAGGTCGTCCTCGCCGTCCTGCGTCTCCGTACTCATGAGCGCGGCTTCGGGATGGACGGGCTTAGACCTTTGGTTCGGGTTAGGCTTCGACGCCGAAGACGCGGTGGAGTTCGGCCTCGATTTCGTCGATGTACCGTTCGAGGACGGCGTCGAGTTTGTCGTCGTCGACGACGACAGCAGTGAGTCGTTCGGCGGGGTTCTCGGGAAGTTCGACGGAGAAGGTGCCGTCCTCGTAGAAGGGTTCAGACTCGTTGAGAATCTGCTGGTCGATGCCGTGGATGAGCGTCGAGTCGAACTCGTCGTTCATCGTCTCGAAGGCGTTCTTGTAGGCGCGCTGGAGTTCCGGGAAGTAGTGGACGTACTTGTCTTCGAATTTTTCGGGGTCGAAGTCGCTCATACTCGGTGATTTCCCGTTGCCAGCAAAAAATCGGACGATTGGCCGGTGCGCGCTTCGCTCCGAAGTTCGACCAGTCCACCCGAACACCGTGGTTGGTCACTATAATGTTACCAATGTTATATTACCCTGTTAACTGAATATGGGGGTGGGATGGAATTAATCCCTAACCGAGAATACAGTTCGCAGAATCGCTCGATAAGTGAGGTGGGGTGACGCGCCGTGTCTCGACAATCACCAACTGAGGCGGCCGCACAGTGGAGTCCAGTGCTCGTCCGGCTCGCGTTGGCCGTTCCCATGATTATCTCCGGCACTGGCAAAATCTTTGCAGTCGGCCCGAAATCGATGGGGGTTTCGGGCTTTGCAGGATTCCTTGCGAACCTCGGGGTTCCACTGCCCACCGTCGTTGCGTGGTTCGTCGGCCTCGTCGAACTCGTCGGTGGACTCCTGTTGTTGGTTGGGTTGTTCGTTCGCGTCGCGGGTGGATTGGTTGCCGTCATCATGTTCGTTGCGACGGTGCTCGTCCACCTCTCGAACGGGTACCCCGCTTCAGATGGCGGCGTCGAACTGACGCTCATGCTGTGTCTGGTCGCCCTCGCAGTCGTGTTGAGCGGACCGGGTGCACTCTCGCTCGAGCGCACCCTCTTCGATGGTGAGTTGCTTACGTCCAGTACCCAACACCCGATGAAGGCGGACTGACCCCCTCGGGGTCCCCGTTTCGATATTTTTGGCACCGCAGAAACTCCAGAGAACGACTGCTGTCGTCGAAATACCCGTGAGAACCTGGTTTCGTATCGCGCCTACTGATTTATCGGCGGCTGGTAAGTAAACGAGTGATTCCTCTCAGAGAACGTCTCAGGTGTGGGAAATCGAGCGACGCAGTGCGTCACTCGACAAGTGGGCTGTCCACGCGCGCCGCGAATAGTTCGCTCGCCACGTGAATGGACACTAACTCGTTGATTAGCTCGTCTAACGACTCGTCCTCCTCGCGCAGTTCGTCGAGTCGTTCGACGGTTCGACGGTTTAGCTCGACCGTCTCTGTTTCTACCTCCGGTTCGTAACCGACCGGGTACTCGTATTCGAATCTGTTCGATTTTGCTGTCGCCATTTTCTCCCCCCGACCGACCAGCACGGCCGGTAGCATGTCATACACAAGCATGGGATATGAGGATTTCGCGGATTTGGTGGGAAATTCCCTTCTTTTTGGCGACGGCAACTGTCTCCAAAACACTGGTGATAAACTCTATGACGCGATATCGAATGGGGCTGATGAGGGATAGCGGGGTGTGAATCGCTTTCGAGTCCGCTGCGCAAACCGTCGTCACTGGTGTCTAGATTCAGTAAAACGCCCGAAACCGACACTCACCCCCGCCTGAACCGTCCGTTACCAGTGACTCGCCCCGCTCTCGCGGAGTCGCGACGCCCGCCAGCAGGTCACTTCGAGTTCGTTCCCATCGGGGTCTGCGAAATAGAGGCTCGTCTCGGCGTCGCGGAAGTCGATTCCTTCCTCGTCGAGTCGTTCGCGGAGCGAGTCGAGAAACGACTCCGGTGCGGCGAATGCGATGTGGCCCGGCCGCACATTGTCGCTGTCTGCTGTTTCGGCGAGGTTGAGTGACTGCCCCTGTCCGACGCGCACCCAGTGGTACGTCCCGTCGTCGGGGTTCCGCTCGTCGACCGACTGGAGTCCGAGGGTGTCTGTGTAGAACGAAACGGCACGGGCGAGGTCAGAGACTGGGAGCGCGACGTGGTCGAATCCGTAGATACCGTGTGTCATTCCCAACACTCTCGCGGCTGAGGAGTAGTCGTTTGCGACTCCTCCACTGTCCGTCGACGATGCGGCCTATCCTAACTACTCGCCAACGACGCAGCTTACCCTAACTGCTCGCCGACGATACGGTCCGCTTCGGCGATAAACGCCTCCACTTCGCCTTTCGGAATCGTTGCGCCCGCGGCAACGTCGTGGCCGCCGCCGTCGCCACCAACCGCCCGGGACGCTTCGCGCATGACCGCCGAGAGGTCGAGGCCCTTCCTGACCATCACGTACGACCCGCGCGAGGAGACTTTGACCTCGCCGTCTTCCTTGTCGGCGAACGCGAGGACAGGGATTCCCGAGCGTGTCGCGTCGGTGCCGACAGACATCCCGGCGACGATACCGACGATGGTCTCGCGAATCTCGTCGCCCGCGTCGAACCACTGGAGGTTTTCCTCGACCGCCACGCCGTGTTCTTTCACCCACTGGAGGCCGTTCGAGAGGTTCTTGCGGTGGTTCCGGAGGAGTCGGCGCGCTCTGTCGAGAGCACGGTCCCGGTCGCCGAGACAGACCGCGAGTCCCACGTCCGCGCGGTCGTAGCGGGCCGTCGCGTTCAACAGCGTCGAGAACTCGCTCACGTCGCGGAGTTCGGTCCCCTCTGTTTCCTGCGTCAGGACGTAGGTCGTCCCCACGAGGTCGTCGATTCGTCTGGCGGGGACGCCGCTGGCGATGGCCCGGCGCATCAGCGCGCTGGCGAGGGCCTGTCGCTCGTCGCCCGTGAGGTCGACCCACCGCTTCCACTCGCCGTCGTCGTCGCGGCAGGGCACGTCGAGTTCGGTCAGGAACTCGATAGCCCCTGCTTGGTCGTTCGAGATACCGGGAATGCGAACGTCCGTTGCGTATTCGAGGAGTTTGGGCAACGGGCGCGTCTGGCGGCCGTAGATGAGGAGGTCGGTTCCCTCTTCGACGACGCCTGCCTCGATACCCTCTTCGACGATGCCTTCGTTCGCGCCGTGGAGGCCGCCGTCGGAGTCCTGCATGTCGCCGACTGCACCGACGACGGCCAGAGACGCGAGGTCGCGGTTGTCGCCACCGTCGGATTCCAGCGCCCGCGCGAGGACGTAACTCGCGCCCGCACCGGAAAGTTCGGTCGCACCGTCGATGCCGAACCGGAGGGGGTTGAGGTGGTATTCCGTCTCGACGCCCTCGGCCGGTTGGTGGTGGTCGGCGATGACTGGGCAGAAGTCACCCGCGGCCTCGTGGTTGGCGATGATGTCGAGTTGGCCGCTCCCGAAGTCGGTAAAGAGAACGGTGTCGTAGTCGGTCGCAGCGATGTCGGCGACCGACGCCTCGTCGAGTTGGCGACAGAACACCGTCTCGAACGGGATACCGGCGCGTTCGAGCGCAGTCGAGGCGATGCCGGCGCTCGTCAACCCGTCGGCGTCGATGTGCGAAGCGAGGAGCACGCGGTCGGCGTCGCGGAGGCGGTCTGCACACGCCGTGGCGTGGGCCGTGAGGTCGGGGACGGGTCCGTCCATCAGTTCGGTACTCTCGTCGTCACCGGCATAAACGCTGGCTGTTCGTGGTTGGTGCGGTGGTTCGGGTTGGTGTGATGGTTCGGGTTGGTGCGGTGGTTCGGGCTGGTGCGATGGTTCGGGTTGGTGCGATGGTTCGGGTTGGTGCGATGGTTCGGGTTGGTGCGATGGTTCGGGCTGGTACGGCGGTTCGGGTGGGTAACACGTTGAGACGAGGTGGCGTCGTCTCGGTATAAAAACGTACGCGCTGCTGGCTTCGCCTCGGTCACCGCTCGAAGAACGCGCGGGTCGCGGCCCGGCACTCGTCGTCGCTCCGAATCTGCTGGAAGGCACCGCGGATTCGCTCGCGCGCCCCCGAGTCCGACGCACTAATCTCGGCATACTGCTTTGCGAGGCGAGTCGAGCGGGCCGGTTTTGTCACGATGGCGTCCGTGTACTCCTCGACCGCCGCAGTCAACTCGCCAGCGGGAACGACGCGGTTGACGAGTCCCCAGTCGGCCGCCCGGGTCGCGCCGATTGGCGCTCCGGTCAGCGCCAGTTCCATGAGTCGCTTCTTGCCGACGGTCTCAGCCACACGTTCGACTGCGTAGGGCGGGTATGCGCCGATGCTCGTCTCGGGAAGCGCGAAGGTAGCGTCTTCGACGGCGACAGCGAGGTCGCATGCCGCGACGAGTTCGCACCCGCCGCCGTAGGCAAGTCCGTTTACGGCGGCCACGACTGGGATTTCCAGCGACTCGATGCCGAACAGCACGTCACAGAGGCTGTCGACGAGTTCGTCCACGTCGGCGGCCGTCTCGGCCTCGTCGATGAGCGAGATGTCGTCGCCAGCGCAGAACACGTCTTCGACACCAGTGAGAACGGCCACGCGCGATTCGTCGGCCGCCCGGTCGAGACCCGACCGCAGGTCGCGCCACCCGTCGAGGTGGAGCGCGTTCTTCTTGTCGGGACGGTCTAGCGTGAGCCAACTCGCGTCACCCTGCACGTCGTAGTGTAACATGTGACACGATACACGAACGAGGGGCAATAGTCCAGTGGGTTACACGCTGATGGTGCGAGTGACCGCGGCTCAGAGTCGCCGCGTCACGACGAAGAGCAACACGGCCGCGGCGACAGTCAACACCGTGACCATCGCCCATCCGGCCCCGTAGCCGGCGTACTCGACGAGCACGCCGAACAGCGGTGGTGCGACGAGGCCGCCAGCGTTGATGGCGGTCTGGCCGCCAGCGGTCGCCGCACCGATATCGTCGTCGTCGACGACGCCGCTCAGACAGGAGTAAAAGACGCCCGTCGAGCCGTGGATGGTGAGACCGAGCGCGACGAAGACGCCGAGCGTGAGCGCGAGCGAGCCACCGGACCCGGCGAGCAGGGCAAAGAGTGCGGTCGCACCCGTGAGTTGAACGAGTGCGACGGTTGCCGCCCCGCTCGCCCCGCCGAGTCGGTCGGCGAGACTTCCCGCGCTGATGCGGCCGACGCTGCCAGTTACTTGCGTCGCCGCGAGGACGATACCGGCCACTGAGGCGCTCGCGCCGACCACGTCCTCCACGTAGAGGATGGTGTACCCGAGCATCGAGTAGATAGACGCACCGACGAAGAGCCCCGCCGCGACGAGCGCGACGTAGGTTCGGTTGCCCCCGAGACCGGCGAGTTCCGGGCGTTTGAGGCGACCCGTTCCACCCGTCCCGCGATAGCGGGCGGCGAACACGAGTGCGTAGCCAACTGCGACGACAGCGATGAACCAGAAGCCGACCTGCCACGCCGCGAACGCAGCGATACCAGTGACGAGGAGCGACGACGCGCCGCTTCCGGCGGTGACGCCGACCTGCTTGAGTCCCATCGCGAGGTTCTGGCTCCCGGGCGGTGCCGCGGCGACGATGCCCCGATTCGACGCGGGCATCGCTGTGGAGTAGGCTGCTCCGAGGAGTGCGACCGCTCCCAACAGAAAGGCGTACGAGCCGGATGCGGGGGTGAGTGAGACGCCAACGAGCGCAACAGCGAGCGCGAGCAGTCCTGCAACCATCATCGGCTTCTCGCCGAACCCATCCACCGCGGCACCGCTCGGGAACAGGGCGACGGTGTAGCCAAGGAGTCCGCGGTCAGGAAGAACCCCACTAGCGACTCCGAGATGGAAAACGCCTCGCGGACGAACCCGGTCGCGGCGAAGATGGTGTAATAACAGAGACTGGCGGCGGTCTGCCACCCGGCAACTGCGCCGACGGCCCGCCACGACCCGCTCTGGGGGGCGCGTGTCTCTGCACCCCCGGTGTCGCCGCTCACCCGTGGTACGTCGGCGCGGCCGTCTCGACCACGTCGCAGGCGAGGGCGTCGAAGGTCGCCTCGTCGGGGACGATATCGACCTCGATACCGTGTGATTCAGCCGTCTCGCGTGTCGGCGGGCCGATAGCACCGACGATGGCGTCGTTCAGTCCCGCGATAGTCTCGTCTCGGATGCCGTGTTCTTCGGCGGCGTCGAGGAAGTGCTCGACCGTGAGCGACGAGGTAAACAGCGCGGCTTCGAGGTCGCCGTCGGCCGCCATGACCGCCGACTTGCCCGATTCTTCGGGGCGAACGAGGCGGTAGAGGACCGTCTCGTGTACGTCGGCACCGGCCTCTCGAAGGCCGTCGAGGAGGACCTGACTCCCGTGGTCGCTCCGGGCGACTTCGACCGTCGCGCCCGCAACGTCGTCTGCGAGGCACTCGACGACCCCGGCGGAGGTGTACTCCTCGGGAATGCGTTCGACTTCCCACCCGGCATCTCGCGCGGCACCGGCGGTCGTCGGGCCGATACAGCACAGCGTCGCCTCACCCGGATTCCACCCGTCGGCCGCGAGGAGTTCGACGCCGGTCTTGCTCGTGAGGACGACGAACGCGGCGTCTTCGGGCGTCGCGCCGGTCGGCTCGACGGCCAGCATCGGGTCGGCGACCGGCGTCGAGCCGAGCGATTCGAGAAGCTCGACGGCGTCCGCGAGTCGGTCGTCGTCGGGACGGAAGACGGCGGCGCGAACCTGTTGGGTCATTCGCTCGACTCCTCACCCGCGTTCGCCTTCGGTGTATCGTTCGCCGCAGCAGTCTCCGCCAGCGCGTCGATGCCGCCGTCGCGGAGGAACGCCTTCACACGGTCACGAACCGCCGCAACCTCGCCGATGATGGTGATTGCCGGGGGTTCGATATCGGCCTCGTCGCGCACGTCCACGATGGTGTCGAGGGTGCCGGTGGCGACGCGCATGTCCGGCCACGTCGCGCGCTCGATGAGTGCGACGGGCGTCTCGGGGTCCATCCCCGCGTCTCGGAGTTCGTCCGTGTACAGCGGGAGTTTGCCGACGCCCATGAGGACGACGAGCGTGCCGCCGGTCGCCGCCAGCGCCTCCCAGTCGACCGCCGACTCGTCTTTCGTCGGGTCTTCGTGACCGGTGACGAAGGAGACAGACGAGACGTACTCGCGGTGCGTGACTGGGATGCCCGCGGAACCGGGACCGCCGACTGCCGAGGTGATGCCGGGAACGATATCGAACGGAATTCCGTTCTCTGCGAGGTGTTCCATCTCCTCGCCGCCGCGGCCGAAGACGAACGGGTCGCCGCCTTTCAGGCGAACGACGTCCTTTCCGTCGCGGGCGAGTTCGACCATCCGGGCGTTAGTGTACTCCTGCGGCGTCCACTCGCCGTCGGCGCGCTTGCCAACGTCTTCGCGCTTGTCGGCCGGAATCATCCCGAGAATCTCCGGGCCGGGAAGCTTGTCGTGGAGCACCACGTCAGCCTCGTCGATGAGGCGCGCAGCCTTCATCGTCAGCAGTTCCGGGTCGCCGGGGCCACTGCCGACGAGATGGACCGTGCCAACCGATTCGGCGTCCGGGTCGTCAGTTCCGCTGTCTGCGCCCGTCATCTCACTCGTCCTCGGCGTTCACTTCCGCTTCCTCGATGAGTTGGCCTGCACCGCGCTCTCGGAGGTCGGCGGCGAAGTCTCGGGCGGCGTCCGCGTGGGTTCCGACTGGCAGGTCGCGCGACGTTTTGATGGCCTCCGAGCCGTCGGTAGCGAGGACGTGCACGTCCACGTGGACGTGCTTGCCCTGCAGGAGGGCGTGGATGCCGACCGGTGCGATGCACCCGCCGCCGAGTTCTGCGAGAATCGTCCGCTCGACAGTCGTCTCGACGCGCGTCCGAGCGTGGTCGAGTTTGTCGTGAATGAGGTCGATAGCGTCGTCGTCGGACGCCGTCACCGCGATAGCGCCCTGTCCGGGTGCGGGCACGAAGTGACTTCGGGGGAGTCGCGCGTAGGAGATTTTGTCCAGCAGACCACTTCGCTTGAGGCCAGCCTCGGCGAGGACGATTGCGTCGTACTCGGTGTCGACCTTGCGGCTCATCGCCTGTCGTTCGAGTTCCGAGAGGCTGTCGAACCACTCCTCGGCGGTCTGGTCGAACTCGTCTTCGTGGTCGACCTTGCCGCGTTTGCCCTGCCGCTCCTTGTCGTTCTCGATGCGCTTTTCGTGTTCGCGCTGGAGGTGCGTCGCCAGCAATTTCTCCACGCGCGTATCCACGTTCCCCCGGAGTGGCTCGACTTCGAGGTCGTCGCGGTAGTTGAGCAGTTGCGCCTGCCGCCGGAGCGACGAGGTGCCGACGACCGCACCCTCTGGCAGTTCGTCGATGTCGTGGCCCTCGCGCGTCACGAGCACGTCACCGGCGGGCGCGCGTTCGGGGACGCCCGCGACGACGAGTCCGTTCGGCTTCTCGGTCGGCATGTCCTTCATCGAGTGGACCGCGGCGTCGACCTCGCCGTCGAGGACGCGTTCGTCCAGTGCGCGGACGAACGCCCCCGTCTTGCCCAGTCGGTGGATGAGTCTGTCCTGAATCTTGTCCCCCTCGGTTTCGACTTCGACGAGTTCCACGTCGAGTCGGCGGCTTGCGAGCGCGTCCTGTACGCTCGCGGCCTGTGTGCGCGCGAGCGCCGACCCTCGCGTCGCAAGGCGAAGCGTCCGATTAGTCATACGCTGTTGTCTGCGTTCCGCGTTGAAAAGCCCACCAGTTCGCGCTCGACACGCCGGGGTGTGACGTGTCGAAGGAGGGGAACGGCGAGTCGTGTGATGGACAGGACGAGTCGAACGAAGGGAAAAACGAATGGCCGCCGCCCGCGACGACTTCGGCATGTCCTCCCGCGACGACTCCGGACTGTCCCCCCGCGACGACTCCCGTTCGTCTCTCTTCGAGTCACTTCTCCAGCAGGTCGGCGATATCGTCGTCGTGGCGCTCTTCTTCTTCGGATTGACTGCGGTGGTTGCACCGCTGGACCTTCTGCTCTCGTCGCTCGGCGTCACCCGAACGAACTTCTCTGGGCTCATCGCTGCGGGTATCGTCGGGTTCGGTATCGTCCTCTTTCGTCCGCTTCGCCTCCGTCTCGTCGTTCGCGTCTGGGTCGTCGGACTCGTTACGACGGTCGTCTCGACGACGCTTCTCGTCTTCTTCCAACTGGAAGGCGACACCGCCGGAATCGTCCTCGCGTGGGCCGTCGGTGTCGCACTCGGATTCGTGGTGGCCTACCCGCCGTTCTGGAACCGGGCGGAATCGCGGTTGCGAGTCGATTGAAAAACAGCGCGCGAGGTCGGCTTACAGTGTTTCCTTGTACGCTTCCAGCGTTTCCTCGATATCTTCGTCTGTGTGCGCGTAGGAGACGAACTGGGATTCGAACTGGTTCGCGGTGAGGAACACGCCCTGGTCTTTCATTTCCTGCCAGAAGATGCGCTCCCAGCGGTCGGTTTCGGCGTTCGCCACGTCCGCGCCGGTCTTCGGGCAGTAGTCGTAGTTCGGACACGCCTCGTGTTGCGTACAGCCGTCTTGGCACGTGTCAGCCCGGTCCGGTGCCCCGTGGCGCGTGAAGACCGTCTTGAACATCGAGTCCGTGCCGACGACGGTGTACTCGGGCGCTTGGTCTTGGAGGATGTCGGTGATGCCGCGGCGGAGCTTCTCGCCGAGGCGGTTGACGTGGTCGTACACGTCGTTTTCGGCGGCGTACTTCAGGTACTCGTGGCCCGCGGCCATCGTGACCGGGTGGCCCGAGAAGGTGCCGGACTGGAACACGTCGCCGCCGGGGGTGAACTGCTCGATGAGTTCGGCCCTGCCGCCGATTGCGCCGACGGGGAACCCGCCGCCGATAATCTTCCCGAACGTCGTGATGTCGGGGGTGATTCCGAACTTCCCCTGTGCGCACTGGAGGCCGCCGACGCGGAAGCCCGTGATGACCTCGTCGAAGATGAGGAGTGCGCCGTGTTCTTCGGTCAGGTCGCGGAGCGTCTGGAGGTAGCCGTCTACGGGGTGGATAATGGCCGTGTTGCCGAGGATGGGTTCGGTCAGGACCGCCGCGATGTCCTCGCCGTGTTCCTCGAACACTTCGTGGGCCGTCTCCGGGTCGTTGAACGGGACGGGGATGGTGTGCTCGGCGAATGACGAGGGGATGCCGGGCGAACTCGGTGTCGCACTGCCGGGACCGCCTTCGACGAGCGTGGTTTCCTGCGCGCCGTGGTAGCCGCCCTGCATGACGACGATTTTGTCGCGGCCGGTGGTCGCGCGGGCGAGGCGAACTGCGGAGACAGTCGCTTCGGTGCCGGAGTTGACGAAGCGAATCATCTCGACGGAGGGGACGTGTCGCGCGACGAACTCGGCGTGTTCGACCTCGATTTCGGTCGGCGCGCCGTACATCGGTCCGGCGGCGGCGTGTTTCTGGACCGCGGCCTGTATCGGTTCCGGAGCGCTGTGGCCGTAGAGCAGCGGTCCGTAGCCCAACACGTAGTCGATGTAGCGGTTTCCGTCGGCGTCGATGACGTGCGCGCCGTCACCGCGCTCGACGAAGAACGGATACGGCTTGGTAGCCCGAACCGAGGAGTTCACACCGCCAGCGAGGACTGACAGCGCACGGTCGTACAGCCCGCGTGACTCGTCGTGGTTCATACGCGGCGGTTCGAAGGCACGGGGGAAAGAGCTTACTGGGTCGTTTCGTCTCGACCAGCAGCGGAGTCGGCCGGTTCGCCGCTCCGAATCGCGTCGATGAGCAGCAGTCCGACTGCATCGTTCAGCGCGTGGATGGCCATCAACGCAACCACGTCGCGGACGAGAAGGTACAGGACCGTCGTCAGGAGCGCCGGAACCGCGATGCGGGCGACTGCGCCGCGGTCCCACCCGAGGACGTGGCCGAGCGTGAACGCCACGAAGGAGACGCTCCCTGCGAGGAGCGGACTCCCGGTGAGTTCGAGCAGGCGCTCGATGGCGTAGCCGTGAAAGAGCGCTTCTTCGGTGACGCCGGCCGTCACGGCAATTGCGATGCGGTGGCGGCGAGACAGCGACGCCAACTCTGACATGCCCTCGCCGAGGCCGCCGACGCCCAGTCGGTCGAAGAATGGTGTCGTCAGCGCGCTCGTCACGAACAGCAAGAGGACGCCACCGCCGACCGTAACGCCGAACGCGAGCGGGTCAAGCGACTGTCCCGTCATCGACGACAGCGGGCGCTCTTCGACGAAGAGGACGTAGCCACAGAGGAGCGCAAAGACCGCCCACTTGTTCACGTCGCTTGCGATGAGGTCCGTGCGCGCGCCCCCTGACGAGTTACGATACCGCCGAGTGGCGAGGCCCAGAAGTGGCATCCCAGCGAGCGCGATAGCGAGGCCACCGAGAACGTCGAGGCTTACCACGACGGGACACCGTTCATCGTCACGTCGCTTGGGGCCGAGTCAAAAAACGGTTTCGCGTGGGACTGCGCCCATCAAGACGTGCCCATCGTCCCGTCGGCGAATCGAAGGTGTCCAGCCCAGTTCGTCGCCTCGCGTCGTTCTTCTCTCTGTGGTTCAGACCGCGTCGCGGCCGGTCTTTCCCGTCCGGACTTGCAGCGCGTTCTCGACGGGGAGGACGAATATCTTCCCGTCACCCTTTTCGCCGGTGTGGGCCGCGTCGGCGATGGCGTTTGCGACATCTTCGGCGGGCGTGTCGGCGACGACGCACTCGATTTTGACCTTCTGGTGGAGGTCGACCGTGTACTCTTCGCCGCGCCACTGGCTCTTCTTCGCGGGTTGCGACCCGCGGCCGGAGACGTTCGTGACGGTGAGCGACGGTGCGCCCACCTCGGCCAGTGCAGTCTTCACGTCGGCGAGTTTGTCCGGCCGGATGATGGCCATGACCAGTTTAATCTCGCCGTCGTTTGGCAGTGAGTCACTCATGGTTTAGTCCTCCTTCCGCGTCGTCATGAATCCATCTGCGGGCGTGAAGCCGGAGCCGTCCGCACGGATGCCGGTGTCGGCGTCGGGCGACCCGAACTCGGGGTAGGTATCGACGCCGTGTTCGGCCGTGTCGAGACCCTCACGCTCGTGGTCCGCGGAGACGCGGGCCTGTCCGAGGGCGCGGAAGGCACCGAAGACGCCTGCGGTCACGGTGAAGGTCCAGATAGCGATGACGACGACACCGATGACCTGCGGGACGGCGAGCGAGATGACCGAGACGCCCTCGTGCCAGACGGGGACGGCGAACACCGGGTACAGGAGCGTCCCGAGAACGCCCGCAGAGCCGTGGACGGGGAAGACCGCACACACGTCGTCGATGCGGAGGCGCTTTTCGACGAACTCGAAGACGAGGGGGAGCTGTGCACCCGCGAGGAGACCGACGACGAGCGCGCCCGGCCAGACGATGTCGTCTGCGATGGCGGTGATGCCGACGAGTCCGGCGAGAACGCCGTTTGCGACGTAGAGCGTGTCGACCTTGCCGGTCTTGTAAAACGCGATGCCGCCCGCGCCGAGTGCGCCCGCGGCCATGCCGAGGGTGGTCACGAGTGCGACCCGTCCGACGTAGGCGAACGAGCCGAGGGTCACGCCGCCGTCACTGTACGCGAGTGGTGCGGCGGCGGTACCGACGTTGAAGCCGTACCAGCCGAACGCGAGGATGAGCGTCCCGAGGACGGCGAACGTGATGGAGTGGCCGGGGATGACGTTCGCGCGGCCGTCGGGCGCAAAGCGGTCCATGCGCGGGCCGATAATCCACGCGGCGGTGAGACCAGCGATGCCGCCCATTCCGTGGACAATCATGCCGCCCGCGAAGTCGTGAAAGCCGAGGCTGTCGAGGAAGCCACCTGCCCACGTGAAGCCGACCACGACGGGGTAGATGACGCCCGCGATGAGGACGGTGTAGGTCAGATACGCGCGGAGGCGTGCGCGGCCTGCCACGGCACCGGAGACGATGGTGGCGGCGGTCATGGCGAAGACGGCCCCGAAGAGCCAATCGACCCACGCCGTCGTTGCCGCGGCATCGGGTGCGTACAGGCCCATGAAGGCGTCAGAAACAGTCGTCGCGGGGCCGCCGGTGAGGGCGGCGACGAGTGTCGAGACGGCCGCACCGAGGAGGAAGAACACGATGACGCCGATACTCCACGTAAGCAGGTTCTTCGTCAACTGGTTGGCGACGTTCTTCGCACGCACCTGTCCGGCTTCGAGCATGGCGAATCCGGCGTGCATGAAGAAGATGAGGAACGTGACGGTGAGGACCCACACGAGGTTGACACCCTCGACGACGGTGGCGAGGTCGGCTTGTGCAGAAATCATACGATACCTCCGATGGACGATGCGAACTGAGGTTTGAGTGGACAGTCGTTCATATTGGTGCTCGATTCACGACCGTTTGTCTCGTGAATCACGAAAGAATGTATTCACATATGAGTATATAATGGTTGGCGTTGACATTTGTCTATATTTGGTCGAATTTTCAGACGGTTGGTCGCTTTACAAGTGAATATGGAATATATAAGGTCGTAAATCTGGGCAAGAGTGGACAAATGTTGCCAAGCAATTCGACGCATGTAGTGTCAAAAAATTGATGGAGGGGCGAAGGGGGAGACGACAGACCGGCCGGCGTGTGCGCAGCAGCGCGCCAGCGCAGTCGAGAAGCGAGGATGTCAGAGGCAATTGGATGTGTCTCCTCAGACTGCTGGACCACCTACCTTTCCGGTGCGGACCTGCACCGCGTTCTCGACGGGGAGGACGAATATCTTCCCGTCACCTTTCTCGCCGGTGTGGGCCGCGTCGGCGATGGCGTCAACCACGTCGGCGGCGGGAATGTCGGCGACGACGCACTCGATTTTGACCTTCTGGTGGAGGTCGACCGTGTACTCTTCGCCGCGCCACTGTCCCTTCTTCGCGGGTTGCGACCCGCGGCCGGAGACGTTCGTGACGGTGAGTGAGGGGGCACCGACTTCCGCGAGCGCGGTCTTTACCGCGGCGAGTTTGTCAGGCCGGATGATGGCCATGACGAGTTTGATGTCCGTGCTCTCGTCGCTCATTGCTCTTCACCTCCATCGACTGCGGCGGTATCCTCGGTTTCGACGATACCACCGTTGGACGACACGTCCGACGTGCTCTCATTAACGGTGAAACCCCCGTCAGTCGCCGCGGTTTTCGCGGGCGTGCCCAGTCCACGGTCCGGACCGGAGTCGCCGACGAACTCGGGGTAGACCGAGACGCCGTGTTCGCCGATATCGAGGCCTTCGAGTTCTTCTTCTTCCGAGACACGGAGGCCGAAGACGGCACCAGCGGCCGCGAAGACGACTGTCGAGGCGACGATGGTCCACAGGGCGATGATGCCGACGCCAGCGACCTGCATGACCAGTTGCGTGGCGGAGAAGCCACCAACCGCGAACACCGGGATGAGGGCCGTGCCGACCGCACCGGCGACGCCGTGTACGGCGAAGACGCCACACACGTCGTCGATTTTCAGCGAGTCGACGGTCCAGCGGTAGGCGGGCAGGACGATTGCGCCGCCCAGACCACCGAGGACGAGGCCACCCCACCACGTGACGTGGGGGACAGCGCCCGTGACAGCCACGAGACCGGCGAGCAGGCCGTTCGCCATCCAGAGGGGGTCGGGCTTGCCCTGGTAGGTCGCCGAGACGAGCATGGCGGCGACTGCGCCAGCACCCATGCCGAGGGTCGTGACGAGCGCGACACGGCCGAGTGCCGCACCCATGAACTCCAGGCCGCCGCTTTCGGTGGTCGCAAGGACCGTCGCCTGCGTGCCGACGTTGAAGCCGTACCAGCCGAACGCGAGGATGAGCGTCCCGAGAACGGCCAAGAGCATCGAGTGGCCCGGAATGGGCTGGCTCTCGCCGTTCTCGTCGAAGCGCCCCTTACGCGGGCCGACCATCTTCGCGCCGACGAGGCCAGCGACGCCACCACACATGTGGACGACGGTTGCACCGGCGAAGTCGAGGTAGCCAACGCCGAGGGCGGCACCGAGGAAGCCGCTTCCGGAGAGGAGGCCGCCGGACCACGTCAGGCCCTGTACGACGGGGTAGATGAATCCCGTGATGGTCGCTGCGAAGACGACGTAGGCGCGGAAGTCCATGCGTTCTGCGACCGCACCGGAGACGATGGTGGCGGCGGTCATGGCGAAGACGGCCCCGAAGAGCCAGTCAATCCACGCGCCCGAGTCGCCGATGTAGGAGAACGCGGCGGCGGCGTCGAAACCGCCCGGCGAGGTGAGGCCGCCGACGATAGTCGCCACGCCCGCACCGACGACGAAGTAGACGAGGACGCCCAGCGCCCAGTCGGTCATGTTCTTCATCAGGACGTTCCCCACGTTCTTCGCGCGAACCTGCCCCGCTTCGAGCAGCGCGAAGCCGGGTTGCATGAAGAAGATAAGGAACGAGACTACGAGCACCCAGACGTAGTTGACGCCCTGCGCGACGACCGCCGGGTCGACCTGCAAGGGTATCACGAGTGTCCACCTCCGAACCAGTAGGATGGACAAACAGGTATTTTTTCACTCAATCTGTGTGGATTGTGTTGCTTCATCACGGTTCGGCTTCATGAGAAGGTAGTACATAAAGTGTGGTGTTGAAAATGTCTAATTTGGGATGGCGTAATGAGACATCCGAACAAAATACGGCAGAATATCATGCGTATAAGGTTGTAATTTGTCCACTGTCGAGACGAATGTTCGTCTCTCTGTGGACGAACGTTCAGGAAAATATTGCCTCACAGGGACAATTTGGTCGCGCGCGCCCCGGTTTCATGGGGGGCGAGAGAAGTGCGGGCGGCCCGGTCAGCGACCGGTCGAAAGCTGCTCTGCCACGCTCTCCGCAAAGTACGTGATGATGAGGTCGGCACCGGCGCGCTTCATCGACAACAGCGACTCACGGGCCACTTCGTCGAGGTCGAGCCAGCCCTTTTCGGCGGCGGCGTGGAGCATCGCGTACTCACCGGAGACGTTGTAGGCGGCGACGGGGTGGTCCCACGTCTCGCGGATAGCTCGGACAATGTCGAGATACGGCAGGCCGGGCTTGACCATCAGCACGTCGGCACCCTGCTCCACGTCGAGGGCGACTTCGCGCATCGCCTCGCGGGCGTTGGCGGGGTCCATCTGGTAGTGGCGGCGGTCGCCGAAGGCGGGCGCGCCGTCGGCGGCGTCGCGGAAGGGGCCGTAGAAGGCGCTCTCGTACTTCGCGGCGTAGGACATGATTGGGATGTCGCTGAACCCCGCGTCGTCCAGTCCCTCGCGGATTGCGCCGACCATCCCGTCGGTCATCGACGACGGGGCGACCATGTCGGCACCTGCCTCGGCGTGGGAGACGGCCGTCTTCGAAAGCAGGTCGAGCGTCGGGTCGTTCTCGACGGTGAGGTTCGGGTCGTCTTCCGCGTGGTCTTCGACGACTTCGTCGCGGCGATGCCGCTCCCAGCTCTCACTCGCACCGCTCGTGAGAATCCCGCAGTGTCCGTGGTCAGTGTACTCACAGAGACACACGTCGGTGATGACGTAGGCGTCGGTTTCGGCGGTGATTTGTCGGACTGCTTTTTGTACGACACCGTCCTCCGCGTACGCGCGCGACCCCTCGGCGTCCTTCGACTCGGGGATGCCGAAGACGATGACCGCCTCGACGCCGGTTTCGAGCACTTCCGCCACGCGGGCTGTCGCCTCGGCGACCGGGACGCGCTCGTGGCCCGGCATCGACTCGATAGGAACGCGCTCGTCGGTCGTCGCGTCCACGAACACGGGTGCGACGAGGTCCGTCGCGTCGAGTGTCGTCTCGGAGACGAGCGGTCGAATCCCGTCGGTTCGAAGTCGTCGCGGGCGGTCGGTGAAGTCCATACCTCGGCTTCGGTAGGTGGTGGCAAAACGGCGTCGCTCTTTTGTGTTGTAAACCACCACAATCGACTTGGCGCTGCACTCACAACGCGTGAGCGATGAGTGCGCCAATTGCGGAACTCCCACCGTTCCTCCGCGAACTTCTCGTTTCGGACCTCGCGTTCGTCGTCCTCTTTGCGGTGTTCGTCCTCGAAGGCGCGATGCTCCTCTACGTCGCGCCGAGTGAACTGCTCGTCCCCGGTGCGCTGGTGCTGATTGGCCCAGAGTACCTGCTTCCGATTCTCGGTGTCGCCGTCATCGGTGCGACAATCGGTCAGTTCGCGCTGTTCCTCGTCGCGCAGCGCGGCGGCCGCGAGTACCTCCTCTCGCGGTCGTGGTTCCGCATCGACGAGTCCAAAATCGAACGGTTCGACGGGTGGTTCGAACGATGGGGTCCACTGGTCATCCTGGCGAGTAACGCGATGCTGTTCACTCGGGGGATGTTCACCGTCCCGGCGGGGTTCGCCGAGATGTCTCCCCGGCGCTTTCTCGCCCTGTCCGCGGTCGGGACGCTCATCTTCGAAGGAGCGCTCGCGGCGCTCTACCTGGTCGGCGGTCAGGTCCTCGCGTAGGCTCGCCTGACCGACTGATACAGGAAAACGAACGGCACGAAGGGAGGACAGCGGGGGATGCCCGGTGACCGAACCGTTGCCTTACTTCGTTCGGTTGATGTCGAGTTTCTCTTTCAGGGCGGCGAGTTCCTCGGATTCAGCGAGTTCCTCGACGCGTTTGCGGAAGTGTCGCTCGCAGAGGCCGACTTTGATGAAGTCTTTCTCGGCGGCGTATGCGGCCTCACGGTCGCAGTAGTGACACTGCATACCCCCCTTTCAGACCCCATATGATTTAACTCTACGCCCGCGGCAGACGGTGCACTTGTTGGCGAAAAAACGAATTACAATCCCGGTATCTTTGACGCGAACCGCTCGAACGCCGCCGCAGGAAGTCCGGCCCGTCCCAAGCAGTCGTCGTGCGCGTCGCTTCCGCCGGTCGCAACTAGGTCGTAGGTGTCGATTGCCTCGTCGAGTAGGTCGGTATCGACTTCGTAGCCGTAGGGGTAGTATCGCTCCACTGCGTCGAGGTCGGCACAGAGTTCGAGCGCCGCGGCGGGGTCACGGTAGCGGAACGGGTGGGCAAGGCTGACGACATCGCACGCCTCGCGGAGGACGCTGACTCCGTCGTCGAACGTCGGGAGCGCGCGTGGGACGTAGCACGGCCCGCCAGCCCCGATGAGTTCGTCAAACGCCCCCTGATAGTCGTAGGGGGCGTCGCTGGCGTCGATAGCGTGGGCGATGTGCGGCCGCCCGATACCCGGGTGGATGCTGATGTCGAGGCGGACGCCGGTCGTCTCTTCGACGTGCTCGACAATTTTTCGGGCGCGTTCGACCCGGTCTTCTTGGAGGCGCTCGATTTCGGCGGTGAGGTTGGGCGTCGGGTCGACGCCGTACCCGAGGAGGTCGACGCGGCGGTCCCCGGCGTCGACGCGGAGTTCGATGCCGTGGATGATGGTCACGCCCTCGCGCTCGACGATGGGAGCGTCGAGATTCGGATGATACCGGTCGTGGTCCGTCACGGCCACGACTTCGACGCCACCTGCGCGCGCTGCGGCCGGGAGTTCGTCGATGGTGAGACGACCGTCCGAAGCGGTCGTATGGAGGTGGAGGTCCGCCACCGGGGCGTCGTTCGTCATACCCCGTGGTCCGTGCGACGGGACAAGAAGCCTTGCGCACAATCTTCAATTAAGGATGATTAAGGACTTCAAACACTCTAATGATGCTCATGGAAAATCATTAAGAATGTGGTCTGATTTCATTCGGGTGTAATGCGCCTGAACGGACTCGGCGACGCAATCGAACGCCACGAATACCCGACTAGCTCGACAGACTTCGTCCAACACTACGGCGACGAAGTAATCGAGCTTCAAAACGGTCAGGAGACCGTCGCACAGATTCTGGCACGGCTTGGTGACGAGACGTTCACCTGCCCGCAGGACGTGCGTGACTCCCTCTACACCGCAGTCGGGCACGAGGCAATCGGTCGCCGATACTACAGCGACCGCGACCCGAGCCCGTTCGGTGAAGACGGTCCGGAAATGCTCTCCTTCTAACTACGACAGCCACGGAAGGTCCACCGGGACCGACCCCTTCGCGTACCCTTCGACGTGACCAGACGGCCGGAGTCGAAACACCACCGCGGGCCGATGGCGAACGTCCGGTTTCTCACCCATTATCGCGGCCCAGTCGTCGTCCGGGAACGACGAACAATCGACGAACAGCGTCACGCCGCCACCGTGTTCAGCGAGTTGACCCTGCCCACCGGTCTTGGTCTGTGCCGTATCACGAATCGCTGCGACCGGGTTACTCACTGACCGCCGGTTCGGTGGGAGCGGCCGCGTCACTTCGACGAGCGCCCCGCCCGTGCGGGCGTCGTCGACGCGGAAGTCGATTGAGTGGCCGGTCGTCACTTCGATTTCTGGCGTGATGTCGTAGCCCGCCTCCGTGAGGAGATACGCCACGTCGAACTCGCCCATCGCGGCGGTCATCCGAACCCGGTCGAAGTACTCCGAGGTACCGAGTTTTCCGGCCATGACCTCCCGGTACTCGTCAAGTGCCCCGGTCGAAAAGAGATGCTCGTAGAACGACAGCGCCTCGTCGCGCGTCGTATCGGGGAACCCGGCCGCGTGGTCGTCGAAGAACTCGCGGGTCGTCTTCCGGCCGTCTTTCGAGAGAAACACCGGGAGGAAGAACCACGAGAGGTGCGGATAGGGTTTCAGCCACGGCGACTCCTCGAACAGTTCGTCGATGAACTCGCGTTGTGCCCACCGGGAAATCGAGAAGGGGGCCTCGTCGAAGCCCTCCTTGTCGGTTCGCCACAGCGAACTCGGGGTCTCAGTGTTGCCTAGCCAGTAGGCGTGGTCGTCGGTCCACGCCAGAAGGGCGAGGTCACCGTTTTCCATGTCGAACCGGCGTGCCTCGTACCCATCAGGTGGTTCGTGCTGCGGCGGACGCATCGTCGCACCGAGGTTCGAGTCGAGTGGTTCGAAGACGTCGCGGCGAACTCGTGATTCGTCCCAACGACCGGGAGCAAAGCGAAAGCGGAGGGGGCGTGCCACAGATGGTGTAGTTTACGGGATGGTTTTACCTTTTCCCGACAGCCCCCGCTGAATCTATCATGGTTTTGACTATCATCGTTAATTATATGTGGCAAGGCTTCCCACGGTGTGTTGAACCATGTCAATGGGTGCCTACGACGAAGCTGAGCACGAACGCCGCGAACGGATGACGAGTCAAGTCGAACCCGGCACCGACGACGACCGAAACACCTACCGCGGCACGGTTGAGTACGACTCCGGTGACTCGACCGAGGCCCTGCTCGAGCAGTTCAAGCAGATGAAGTCTGGCGACTGATTCGGTCGATTTTCTCGGATTGTCGCGTCACCGAGACCCGACGAGTGCCGCCGCGGTTCCAGAGACCACGGTCACGGCGACCACGTGCCCTCCAACCGCGATGAGGAGGACCGGTTGGTCTCCGAGAAACGGCACGAGGAGCAACTGCGTCACGCCGAACCCGACGTTGAGGAGATTGACCCGCCTGACGGTCGCCGCGGTCGGGTCGTCGAAGCGGTAGCGGACCACGCCCCAGAGGCCGACGACGGCGGCCCACCACGACGTACCGATGCGGTAACAGAGGTCCCAGAGAACGAGGAGCGTCAGATAGACGACCACGACCGGCGGGTCGGGACCGAACAGCACCGCCACGAGCGGTGACGTCGTTTGCTGGACGTCGAAGACGAACAGGTGCGTCACGAGCGCGACGAACGCAAGGACCGTGAGGACGACTTCGATGCTCGACCCGAACAGGAGACGGCGGTAGGGACCGGGAACAGCGGCGGCGCGGGTCAACTGCCCCATCCGGAGCATGACGACGCTCCCGACGGCGGCAACGACGACGGCCGCGGTCCCGGCCACCGCGGCCGCCCACAGGTCGTACACCCACGCGAGGGAGAGGACGGCGACTTCGAAGATGGCAACTTGGAGTGCGATTGCGCCCGCCTCGCTCATCTCGACTCCCGGAAGCGCGCCAACGATGCTCTCGTAGACCCACGTCTCACCGTACTCCGGGCTGTCGTTCATACGCCCTGCGTTAGGACCCGTGACATATCAATCGTCGCGGTGAATATCCTCTGTCCTGCAACCTAGGCCGCTTTGGTGGTGGACGACGACTCACGCCGCCTCAGTCGGTGACTCGACGGCGACGGTGGTCGTCTCGCCTTCGTCTCGAAGTGCTTTCTCGACCGCCTCGTCGAAGGGCGTCGCATCCACCGAGATAATGTCGCGGATGCGGTTGTCCTGCACCACGACGGGATTTTTTAGCCCCTCGATGAGCGGCCGCGCAACCCCGGCGTCCACGTCGGTCACGAGTCCAATCCAGTACGACGACAGACGGGGCGTCAGCACGGGAACCGAGAGGATTCGCGGGTCTTGCCCGAGGTGCGACCCGACGCGTTGGAGTATCTCGCGGTAGGTGAGCACCTCTGGGCCGCCGATTTCGTACGTCTCGCCCGCCGTCTCGGGATGGTCGAGGACGCCGACGAGGTACGCAACCACGTCGGCGATGGCGATGGGTTGACAGCGGGTTTCGACCCACTGCGGCGTCACCATCAGGGGAAGACGCTTGGCCAGTTGGCGAACAACCTCGAAACCCGCGCTCCCCCTGCCGATGATGATTGCCGCCCGAAGCGTCGTCAACGCGAATTCTCCGGATTCGAGGAGGTGTTCGACCTCCCGACGGGAGCGGAGATGCGGTGAGAGTCGGTCGCGTTCCTCGCCGAGGCCACCGAGGTAGATGACTCGCTCCACGTCCGCCTCCGACGCCGCGTCCACGAAGTTGCGGGCCGCGAGGCGGTCGCGCTCTTCGAAGTCGCCGCCGGACCGCATCGAATGGACGAGATAGTACGCGGCATCGACACCTTCGACGGCGGGACCGAGCGACGCCGGTTCGAGCAGGTCACCTTCGACGACCTCGACCTCCTGCGGTCCCGTGTACCGACTCGCGTCGCGGACTAGCGCGACCACGTCGTGGCCGGCGTCGAGGAGGGCGGGGACGAGGCGGCGGCCGACGAATCCGGTCGCACCAGTAACGAGCACTTTCATGCTATATGCTAACGACACGATGCGTGTTAAAGACTCGTCGCGGGGGACGGTCGTGCTGTCGGCGAATCAGCTATCCTTCCGAATGGCGTCCCATCCCGGCGTCTCAGGCGCACCGCGCGCGACTTCGACATCCGCTGGGTTGGGTGCGTCGGCGGCGACGTTCCCGAGCGCAGTCACCGCCTCGGTCCACGTGTCGAACGCACGTCCCGCCCACGAATCGGCTTCGAGGGTTCGTTCGCGGGCCTCGCGGGCGCGTTCGTCGTCGACTTCGGTCGAACCCGGATGCGACCCGACGGCGACGCCGACGAACTCGGCTCTGTCGGCCGCGGTCAATTCGCGCGTGCGGATTCGTTTGACCACGCCGTCCAGTCGCTCGGGGTCGGGATGGACGAACAACTTCGCCCCGAGCGCGTGCGGACCGAGAAGCAGGCCCTGTTGGTCCGCTGGCGGCGTATCGTCGAGCAGGCGCTCGCCGCCGTAGGCCCGCTCGACGCGCTCACATTCCGCCTCTTGGTCCAGTACGAGGTTGTGTCCGGGGTATTCTGCACACTCGTCGGGGTACAGGTCGGTCTCGTGGATGCGACACTGCAGGGTCTCGGGGTCGAGAAAGACACAGGCGTGGAGCCACGTCCGCTCGATGCCAAACGGGGCAACCGGTTTCGGCGGCTTTCGGAGGCCCACGAAGAACGCCGGTTTGCCGCTAATCGAGGCAACTTCGATGCCGTCGATTTCGATGCCCTCACCCGGTTCGGCTTCCCACAGTCTCGGCGTCAACACGTCTCCGAGACCGGCATCGACGAACTCGCGCACCTCGTCACGGGTCAGCGGGACGAGGTTGTAGGTGTCGTCGAGCGGCGCTCGCGGCCCGCGACGCTCGTGGTCGAGGGTGACGGGCGAGACCGGTCGCCAGTCGATACAGCACCCAGCACACCCTTCACAGTCGACACGCATGCCCTAGAAATTCTACGCCGACAGACATGAACCCCTCGGCGGGGTGTTTTTCCCGCCGCGTCTCCTCTCCCGTCGTATGGCCTCAGAACCGTGCGACGCCTGCGGGAAGGATGTCCGCATCGCTGGCGGCATTGGCGACCTGTGGAACTTTCCGACCTCCTCGTCAGGCGGGATGACCCTCGAACTGGTCGACGGGTCCGAACACTTCCTCTGTTTCGAGTGTATGGAGCGCCTTCCGGGCGACCGCGAACCGACGGCCGAAGACGTGGCGGCGCTGTAGGGTGGACCGTCGGGGAGCGGTGGATTTAGGCCCGCCCACCGACAGGAACCATCGTGGACCCGTCGCGTATCATCGACTCGTTTCCGGCCCCGGATTATCGTGGTAATCAGGAGCGTGCACTGCGCGACATTCGAGACGCCTTCGCCGACGGCAACGACGTGGTGTTGGTTCGCGCGCCGACCGGGAGCGGCAAGTCGCTCCTCGCGCGCTCTATCGCGGGTTCGGCCCGGACCGTCGAGGAGGCGACACCCGCACAGGCGACCGACGCCTACTACACGACCCCGCAGGTGTCGCAACTCGACGACGTTGCCGAAGACGACCTGCTTTCGGACCTCAAGATAATCCGCGGGAAGTCGAACTACAACTGCATCATCCGCGGCGAGGAAGACACCCCAGTCGACCGCGCCCCCTGCACCCGCGAGCGCGGATTCGACTGCTCTATCCGGCACCGCTGCCCCTACTTTTCGGACCGCGCTATCGCCTCGAATCGCCAGATTGCGGCGATGACGCTCGCGTACTTCATGCAGACCGCCGGGTCGGACGTGTTCCGAAAGCGCGACGTGGTCGTCATCGACGAGGCCCACGGGTTGGCCGAGTGGGCCGAGATGTACGCGACCATCGACCTGAAACCCCGGACGGTCCCCATCTGGGACGACATCGGCGTCCCAGACCTCTCTGAAGCGGGCGACCCTGTCGAGCGGGCCGCGCGATTCGCCGAGACCCTTGCAGGCGTCTGCGAGCGGGAAAAAGACGAGTTGCTGACGAAACCCGAACTGACGCCCGAGGAGGCGGCCCGCCGTGACCGCTTGCAGGAACTCCGCGGCGAACTCAACTGGTTCGTCGAGGACTACCGCGACCCGCAGAGTCCGACGACGTGGGTCGTCGACCAGCACGACGGCGAGGGGTCACCTATCGCCATCAAGCCGCTCGACCCAGCGAAATACCTCAAACACACCGTCTGGGACCGCGGAAACAAGTTCGCGCTCCTGTCGGCGACCATCCTGAACAAGGCCGCGTTCTGTCGGTCTGTCGGTCTCGACCCCTCGAACGTCGCGCTCGTCGACGTGGGGCACACCTTCCCGGTCGAGAACCGCCCGCTGTACAACGTCGCACAAGGGAAGATGACGTACGAACACCGCGACGAGACGCTCCCCAAAATCGCCCGACTCATCGTCCGTCTGATGGCGAAACACCCCGACGAGAAGGGCCTGATTCACTGCCATTCCTATGCGATTCAGGCGGAACTCCGCCGCCGACTCGCCGAGATGGGACTCGGCAACCGAATCCACGGCCACGACCGGGAGAACCGCAACGCGGAGTTGGAGACGTGGAAGGCGACCGACCGCCCCGAGGTGTTCCTCTCGGTCAAGATGGAAGAGGCACTGGACCTGAAAGGCGACCTCTGTCGCTGGCAGGTGCTGTGTAAAGCGCCGTACCTCAATACGAACGACTCGCGCGTCGCCCAGCGTCTGGAAGACGGACAGTGGTCGTGGTACCGTCGGGCCGCCCTACGCACCGTGATTCAGGCGTGCGGCCGCGTCGTTCGCGCCCCTGACGACTACGGCGACACCTACGTCGCCGACAGCAGTCTCTTGCAGTTGTTCGAGAAGACGCGCCACGACATGCCCGACTGGTTCGCCGAACAAGTCGACCGGATGTCGAAACCGGACCTCCCCGAGTTCGACCCCGTCGCCGCCGGTGGGCGGGGAAGCAATGCGGCGAAGGGTCAGTCCGGATTCGGCGGGCAATCGAGGAGTCGGTCGGGGGTGGGTTCCCAACCGAATTCGTCCGCTACGTCCGGAACCTCGTCGTCCGGGAGCAACACTGCCAGTGGCCACTCCAGCGGCGGGCGCAGTCGCTCACGGTCGGATTCGAGTGACGATGGTCGTGGCGACCATCCGCTCTCTGATGTCTGGGGCGAGTGACTACAGCGCGAAGCTAACCGCGTAGAACAGCGACGACCCCAGCATCAGCGCAACGAGTGTCAGTGCGAGCACTTGCTGTCTATCCATACAGGCACGACTCGACTGGGTGGAAATGAACGCTTCGGCACGATTCGCAGGCGTGATAACGGAAATCGGACACACCGGGTCGCTGCGCCGAGACACCGACCGAACCGACTGTATTGACTCGATTCTGAGTACCAAAACTGCCCGACGTGTGTCGATTGTGATATATGTTACCTTGGAACGACTCGTGCAAGAATCGCCACTCGTCCAAGAGTGTCCACTACTCTCGGACGAATCCTCAACGATTGTTAATGTGTTTGGAAGTTCGACGTGGAATATCTGCATTAGATTCATGTATGTAAACCAAATCCATAGTGCAATTTGCGTTTGATATGCTTTCTCACGAAATAGTTAACACCGATGCCTCTGAAGTTCTGTGTATCGGCCATGCACTCTACCGCACTCGCCTCGGCGATCACACTGTATCGCAGCGGGACACTCACACTCTCGCAGGCGGCCGCCCGCTCCGGCTACTCTGAGGACGAACTCGTCGTCGCCCTCCAACGCCACGGTGTGACGGTGCGCGAGGATGTTCCCACCGCGGCTGTTTCGACGGACAGCCCCGCCCGCGCAGACTAACGGGACTCTTGTTTTCGATATCTCGACGCGCTCCCAGTGACGCACAGCGCTCGCTCCAGAGGGCGTTCGCTGGCAGGGCCCGCACGGCCACGAAAAGAAATCGTCCCGCGACGAGACGGGTGTCGGTCCGTCTTCTCGCTATTCTTCGTCTTCGACCACGTCGTCCGGCAGGATGTGCAGTCCAGACTGACTCTTGAGGACCGGCACCATCGCGGCGTCGGGGTCGAAGTAGTCCGGTCGCGGGATGGTCTTGGCTTCGAACGTCACCGGGTCGAGCACCTGGACGGCGTGTTCGTCTTCGACGGTTACGACGGTCGTCTCTTCGGCGTCTTCGACCGACCCGAGGTGTTCTGCCTCTGGGCGCTCTCCGTCCTCGAATTCGGCTTCGTAGGGTTCGCCCGTGGTGACACGGATGCCTTTGAGTCGCCCGCGGTTGCTCCGCACGAGAACCGGACCGTCGTCGTCTTCGGGGTCGATAACGTCGCCAGCGGTGTACCGCGGGAGTCGCGCGACGAAGGTGACGCGGTAGACTTCGTTTCCGTCGCCGTCTTCGGTGACGAGCGTCGGGTGTTCTTCGATGGTGCCGCCGAAGCGCTCGCGAATGCGCTTTGCCACGCCGCTTCCCATCTGGTTGGTCGAAATCTTGATGTCCGGGCCGGCGGGCGTCCGATTGACCTCGGTGATGAACGCGTTGCGGTCGCCTTTGTCCTCGCGTGCGGCGATGTAGGACTCGGCGATTTCGATGGCCGTCTCGGCCTCTTCGGTCGTGGGCGTTCGGTCGTCGGCGCGGACCTGCACGAGGCTTGCAAAGTAGCCACCGGCGATGCGGCCACAGCGCTGGCACGTCTCGCGTGCGATGCTCACCGGGACGACCGCCGTCTCTTCGACCGGCGTGTCGCGGACGACGCCGGAGAAGTGGCAGTGCATTCGGATGTTGTTCTCGTCTACCTGTTCCGGTTCGACACCCCAGCGCACGTCACGGGCGTTGATGTGGATGCCGAGGGCATTCGACACTTCTTCGATAGCAATGTCGGTGTAGTCCCGTGCACCAACGTCGACCCAGCGGTTGCCGCGGTGGATTGCGCCGCACTGGGCACACACACGAACCTGCACGTTTTCGGGGGCGTCCACGAGGTCGAAGTCGTCGAAATAACACGAGTCGCAGAGGACATCGTCGCGCTCGCGGGGCATCCCGGGAAGCGGTTCGTCTCGCTCCGGAATAGGGTCCCCACAGCGGGGACAGAAGTCGCGGGAATCGCTCATTGGAGGGCATAGACAGTTGTGCCGCTTAAGCTCGGCGTCACGGCCGCGTCGAGTCGCTGTCTCCCACGTGAGGCCCTAGTCGAGGTACGCGGCCGCCTCTTCGTCTGTCACCTGCGAGAAGTCGCGGTAGAACGCGCCGACCGCGCCGAACGCCTCCGGCGAGTCGATTGTACTCACCTCGTCGCACTCCGCTCGCAGTTCGTCGATGGTGTTCGGCGGTCCGACCGGAACCGCGAGCACGACGTGCGCTGCGCCGCCGGAGACGACCTGTCGGAGACAGGCCCGTGCCGTCGCGCCGGTCGCCACACCGTCGTCGACGACGACCACGCGCTTTCCCTCCACGTCGGGAAGCGGGTCGCCGCCGCGGTACATCGACACCTTCTCTCTGGCCACCTTGGCTTCGCGCTCGCGCTCGCGTTCAAGGTAGTCGTCGCCCACGTTGAGGTAGGTCACGAGGTCGTCGTTCCACCACGCGCTCCCGTCGCCAGCAACGGCTCCGAGTGCGAGTTCCGGGTTTCCGGGTGCGCCGACCTTCGACGCGACGACGACATCGAGCGGCGCTCTGAGTCGGTCGGCCACCTCGCGGGCAACTGGGAGTCCGCCCCGTGGAATACCGAGGACGAGGTCCGCCTCGATTTCTTCTTCGTCGAGCAGGTCGGCCAGCCTGCGCCCCGCGTCTTCTCTGTCGGCGAACATATCTATGTAGACGTACGCACTCTCTCGGCAAAATGATGTGCCCCGCTTTCCAGCATACAGTGACTGCACGGCGGGATTTCACTCCCAGAGCGTCGGCTCCGAAACCTTAGTGTCAGCCGCTTCGCGCCACGAGTACTCTGGTTCCCATTCGAACAATTCTGTTGCCTTTGCCGTCGAAAGGGCCGATTCTTCGCCATCGAGGGTACAGTCGTCCGGTAGGTCGCCCCAGAACTCCTCGACTGCCTCGGCGGTCGGCCGCCCCAGATACGTGTCAGCGGCGGCAGCGTGGACTGCTTCGTGACCTTCGACGGGGTGTTCGAGGGCTGCGGCGACGAGTCCGGCCACGTCGCGCACGTCCACGTAGGTCCAGCAGTTGCCAGCACCGCCCGCGAGGTCGCCCGATTCGGCGATGTCGCGGCAGGTGTACTCGCCGGGGTACTGAATCCACGACGGTCGGATGGCGCAGGTCGAAGCGTCGTCCCTGCGGGCGACCATCTTCGACACCTCCTCACCGGCGACTTTGGCGGTCCCGTATGGGTCTTCGGGCCGAAGTGGGTGGTCCTCGGTGATGGGGAGGAAGTCGGGAAGCGGCGTCTCCGCTGCGAAGGCGAATCCGTAGGCGCTCTCCGAGGAGGCCCAGACGATTCGCGCGTCGATGCGGGCGGCGGCGACGAGGACATTGTAGGTCGATTGGACGTTGGTCTCGAAGACGCGACTCCCGGCGTGGCGCGTCGGCGAGGGGATTGCCGCCCAGTGGACGACGGCGTCCGGGTCGATGTCGGCAAATAGGTCGGCCACCTCGCCCATGTTCGTCAGGTCAGCAGCCCGAAAGTCGAGGGTCGCGCGAGCATCGACTTCGAATCCGGGGTGGTCGAGGTCGACGGCGACGACCTCGTAGTCCTCGGCGAGTCGGTCGGTAATCCAGCGCCCGGAGCGACCGAGTGCACCGGTGACGATAACAGTCTCCATAGGCGTTTCTTCGGACTCCAGCCTGCTAAAGCCGCGCGTGGGATGAGTCGCTTGCTGCCTTCGAGCTATGCTGTGCTATTCCATCGCACTCCAACAGCGTTTATTAGCCGGATTACTAATCACGCCCTATGGAATGGAAACCGGACTGGGGACTGCGTGGTCGCATGGCGTTCACGATGTTCCTCCTGTTCGCCCTCTACATCGTCTTCGCGGGGGTGCTGTTCGCCTACTTCCAGAACCTCGCTATCATGGTCGGGTTCATGGCCATCTTCCTCTTCGCCCAATTCTTCTTCAGCGACAAACTCGCCCTCTACAGCATGGGCGCGACTGTCGTCGACGAGGACGACGGCCCACAGGCGGCCAAACTCCACGCGATGGTCGGTCGCCTCTCTCAGCAGGCTGACCTCCCGAAACCGAAGGTCGCTATCGCGGACACGCCGGTTCCGAACGCCTTCGCAACGGGTCGCTCGCAGAAGAATTCGGCAGTCTGCGTCACGACCGACCTGATGCGCACACTCGATGATGACGAGTTAGAAGGCGTCCTCGCCCACGAACTCGCGCACGTGAAGAACCGCGACGTCATGGTCATGACCATCGCGTCGTTCCTCTCCAGCATCGCCTTCCTCATCGTCCGCTGGGGCTGGCTCTTCGGCGGCGACGACAACCGCCAGAACGTGCCGGTCATCGTGGCCATCATCGCGTCGCTCGTCGTCTGGATTATCTCGTACCTGCTCATCCGGGCGCTCTCGCGCTACCGCGAGTACGCGGCGGACCGCGGTGCGGCGGTCATCACCGGCCGTCCGTCCGCGCTTGCTTCCGCCCTGCTCAAGATTTCGGGCCGGATGGAAAGCGTCCCCAAGCGCGACATGCGCGAAACCTCTGAGATGAATGCGTTCTTCATCATCCCCGTCAAGTTGGACTTCATCGGTCGCCTCTTTAGCACCCACCCGTCGACCGAAAAGCGCGTCGAGCGCCTCCGCGACATGGAACGCGAGATGGAGACGTTCTAAGACGACTTCCGATTTCTCTTACTCCGTTTTAGACGGCTCACTGGCCCACTGCATGCGTAGCAAACCACATGTTCTTGGCTCCATGAGAGCTATTGTCATGCATGTATCGTCGAACGTTCCTGGCCACGGCGACGGTCACGATGCCACTCGTTGCTGGGTGTACCGGTAGCGATGGCGGCGGTGGGGGTGAAGAGCAGACGACGACCACCACAACCGAGCCGACACCGACACCCACGACGACTGAGACCACCGAGTCGACGCCCACGACGACAGAGACGACTACGACGGAGTCTCCCACGACGGAGACCCAGACGACTCCTGCCCCCGACGTGACGATTACCATGCGGAACACTGCATTCCAGACGGTGCGGGCGGAAGTCGAGACGGGCGCAACGGTCGAGTGGGTCAACGAGGATGGGTACGGGCACACGGTCACGAGCGCACAGTTCCACGACGGGGCGGAATCGTGGAGCTTCGCCAGACAGGTTCCCGGCGGTGGGAGCGTCTCTCACACGTTCGACTCGCCGGGTATCTACGAGTACTACTGTACAATTCACGGCGACGGGACGATGTGTGGGGCCGTCCTCGTTGGCGGCGCGTCGCTCGACAAGAGTCTCCCCTGCGAGGACGACACCAGTGATGGTGGAGGCGACACCGACGGCGGTGGCGACGATGACGGCGATGGTGACGACGACGGCGGGTACTACTGACCACGCCGCAGAGTTTAATTTCGCCCCACGACGCTAAGTTACCCGCCTCCCAAGCAGTGGCCATGGGACTCTTCGACTCGCTTCGTTCAGCCCTCGGAATTAGCGCCGAGTCGGACGCGACTCGCCGGGCCGACCCCGACGACCTCTTCGGAATGAGTACCGCCTACCTGACGATGGAGGCGGACCTCGGCTTCGACTCGTCCAACGAGGCGGCTCTCTGTTTCTCCTCCGTCGATAGCACCGATTTCGCAGACACTGTCGATGCAGTCGAATCCATCCTCTCCGCCGGGAGCGAAGAGACGGGCACCGAGTTCCGTCGCCACACCGACGACCACGGCTACAACTGGGTCGTCCTCGTCGACGACGACCCGGAGGACCTCGTGACGAGCGTCCACTTCGCGGCCGACGAGTTCATCGAACGCGGGTACGGCTCTCGCCTGCTCGCCGCCCTCTTCGGCTTCCGAAAGGATGGCGACCGGGCCTACTGGGTGTACTCGTTCCGGCGTGGCGCGTACTACCCGTTTTCACCACGGGGGAAACACGAACGCAATCAGGGACTGGAGTTCAAACTCGAATCGGTCCTCGACGGCGAACTCGAAATCGAAGACGATGAGAGCTACTGGTACCCGCTGTGGCCATCGACGGCGAGCGGCCATCCGTGGGAGTGAGTGGATGCGGCGGCTTCTCGTTCGCTTAGCGTCCGTACAATAGATACGAGAACCCCATAAACGCGAACGCTGCGCCGAAGAAGAAGACAAACAGCACCCCTCCCAGCGTCTCATATGGCCCGAGCGCCGCCGCGGAAACCGCGCCAGCGACTGCGCTCCCGATGATGAGAAACGCTCCGGTTTGCCACTCTTCGATGAACTCGACGGTGGTCTTTTCCGACATATGTAGTCAAAATTTCACTTTGCATAAAGCACTGCTGATGACCGAACCGCTTCGTCTTCTGACTTCAACCTCCGTCAGACACTCGTCATCGGGTCGCCGACGTCTGCTGATTTCACTTTCACCTTGCTGTTAACGAGGGTTTATGTGGGTATGGGCGGAACGAGTTGGTATGGCAGAAGACGACCTCGAAAGTCTCCCCGGTGTCGGCCCGGCCACCGCCGACAAACTCGTCGAGAGCGGCTACGACAGCTATCAGTCTATCGCAGTCGCCAGCCCCGGCGAACTGTCCAACAAGGCCGACATCGGCTCCAGCACGGCCTCGGACATCATCAACGCCGCCCGCGACGCCGCCGACGTCGGTGGCTTCGAGACCGGTTCGATGGTGCTCGAACGACGCCAGCAGATTGGTAAGCTGAGCTGGCAAATCGACGAAGTGGACGAACTTCTCGGCGGCGGCCTCGAAACGCAGTCCATCACCGAAGTCTACGGTGAGTTCGGTGCCGGTAAGTCCCAGATTACGCACCAACTGGCCGTCAACGTCCAGCTTCCACCCGAACAGGGCGGCCTCGGTGGTGGCTGTATCTTCATCGACTCCGAAGACACGTTCCGCCCGGAGCGTATCGACGACATGGTTCGCGGCCTCGAAGACGACGTGCTCGAAGCGACGCTCGCCGACCGCGGAATCGAAGGCTCGGTCGACGACGAAGAGACGATGCAGGAACTCGTCGACGACGTCCTCGACAAGATTCACGTCGCAAAGGCGTTCAACTCTAACCACCAGATTCTCCTCGCCGAGAAGGCCAAGGAACTCGCTGGCGAACACGAAGACACCGACTGGCCGGTTCGTCTCCTCTGTGTCGACTCGCTCACCGCTCACTTCCGCGCCGAGTACGTCGGCCGTGGCGAACTCGCCGAACGCCAGCAGAAGCTCAACAAGCACCTTCACGACCTGATGCGCATCGGTGACCTGTTCAACACGGGCATCCTCGTGACGAATCAGGTCGCGTCGAACCCCGACTCCTACTTCGGCGACCCGACGCAGCCTATCGGTGGCAACATCCTCGGCCACACCTCGACGTTCCGTATCTACCTCCGCAAGTCCAAGGGCGACAAGCGTATCGTGCGCCTCGTGGACGCGCCGAACCTCGCCGACGGCGAGGCAGTCATGCGCGTGCAGGACGCCGGTCTGAAGCCCGAGTAAGCGACGCCCGATTCACTCACACGTTTCTACACGCGCGTTCCCCCAACGCGTTTTCTTCCCCCACATTCCTTCCACGCAACTGTGCCCAGTGAGAGCGGCAGCTCAGTCGCTTCGGCAACGGCTGCGTTCCCGACGACAGCCGACAAAAACCAGATACCGCTCAGTCGTCGTCTTCGGTTTTCGTCTTCTCGATTTCTATCTCGCCGTCGTGAATCTTCGCGCCGTCCTGTGCGACCTGTCGCGCGAGGACGGCGCACTTGATGCGCATCGGTGAGATGTCGACGCCGAGCATCTCGGTGATATCGTCGGTGTCCATCTCCTCCAGTTCCGAGAGCGTCGTCCCCGGCAGTCGCTGGGTGAGCATGCTCGCCGAGGCCTGACTGATGGCACACCCGTCGCCGGAGAACGCGACGCGCTCTATCGTCTCGCCGTCGTCGGCGAGTTGCACGTCCATCGTAATCGTGTCGCCGCAGGAGGGATTCTCCCCCGTGTGGCTGAACGTCGGCTCTTCGAGCCGACCGTGGTTACGGGGGTTCTTGTAGTGGTCCAAAATCTGCTGACGATACATGTCTGAGCCAATGCCCATTGGTATTCGTCGGGGCTACGCCCGAGCGCCGTAAAAGGATTCCGGGGACCGCAATTCGGTCGATTTCAACGCTTACGTCGCGTCTGTCGTGGTCGCTGTCTCGTTGTACGTCGTCCACTTCTTTTCGACGTCGCGATTCGCCACCACCACGGTGTCACCCTCGTCGCTTTCGAATCGCGTCTTCCGCAGTTCGATGGATGTGACCGTCCCGGTGACGGGGTCGGATTTTACCCGGTCGCCGGGATTGAAATCAGGGTCGCGGAGGAGGTACACTCCGGCGACGGTGTCTGCAATCATGTTCGAGAGCGCGTAAGAGACACCCAGTGCGATGAACCCGGCCACCGTCCCGAGACTCGCCGCAATTTCTTCCATCCCGACGATGCTCAATAGCGCGAGCGCCGTGCCGAACCACAGGAAGACGCTGGCGATGGCGACGCCGAGGTCTACAACGAGGTCCTGTTCTTCAGGGTAGATACCGTCGAGGACGCTCCGAAGGACGTACAGAATCACTTTGATACTGACGTATGCGAGGCCGACGAAGACGAATCCAGTGAGAACTTTCGGTGCCGCTCCGCGAACGGCGGTCCCGAACTCGACGAGCGTCCGTTCCAACGTCTCGACGAGAAACCGAGTCACCGATTGGAGCATACGCCCGAATAACGTGTCAGAAGGAGAAAATTATTGGGGCGCAACTGGCCGATTCAGACGAGCAGTGCGACGTTCAGGCGAAGAGCTCGCGCGCCACGTCGAGCGCATCGACGAGTTGGTCGACTTCTTCCTTCGTGTTGTAAATGTAGAAGGACGCCCGCGTCGAGGCGGCCACGCCGAGTTTGTCGTGCAGCGGTTGCGTACAGTGGTCTCCGGCGCGGATGGCGATGCCCTGTTCGTTGAGAATGCTGGAGAGGTCGTGGGCGTGGACGCCGTCGAGGTTGAACGAGACGAGGCCGCCGCGGTCGTCACCCGGCGGGCCGTAGATTTCGATATCGTCGAACTCGCTCAGGCGGTCGTAGGCGTACTCCGCGAGGAGTTCCTCGTGGGCCTGTACGTTCTCCATGCCGATGTCGTCGAGGTAATCGACGGCGGCGGCGAGGCCGATGCCTTGTGCGATAGGCGGCGTGCCGGCTTCGAACTTCCACGGAAGGTCCTCCCACGTGGTTTCCTCGAAGGTGACGCGGCGAATCATCGAGCCACCGTAGAGGTACGGTTGCATCTCGTCGAGGAGGTCGCGTTTCCCGTACAGCACGCCGATGCCCGTCGGACCGCACATCTTGTGGCCCGAGAAGGCGAAGAAGTCGGCGTCGATGGCCTCCACGTCCACGGGGCGGGTCGGAACCGACTGCGCGCCGTCAACGAGGATACGCGCACCCACGTCGTGGGCCATGTCGGCGAGGTCGGAGACCGGGTTGATGGTCCCGAGCGTGTTCGAGACGTGGACGACTGAGACCATCTTCGTGGAGTCGTCGATGAGGTCCTTCGCGTGCTCCATGTCGAGGCGGCCGTCGTCGTCGACGCGGATGTAGCGCGCTTCAGCACCGGTTCGATTGGCAATCTGCTGCCACGTAACCAGCGAGGAGTGGTGTTCCATCTCCGTGAGGACGACCGAATCGCCCGGGCCGAGTTCGGCGAGGCCCCACGCGTAGGCGACGATGTTCATCGCCTCGGTCGCGTTCTTGGTAAAGACGATTTCCTCGCGGCCGCCGGAGGCACCAATGAACTCGGCGACCCGGTCGTGAGCCTCCTCGTAGGCCACGGAGGCTTCCTGACTCAGGTGGTGGATGCCGCGGTGGACGTTCGAGTTGTACTCTCGGTAGTAGTCGGCGATGGTGTCGACTACCTGGTCCGGGGTGTGGCTGGTCGCAGCGTTGTCGAGGTAGACAAGGGGGACGGTGTCGTCGTCGCCCTCGCCGGGCGTCGAGGTGTCGCCGCCGACCTTCCGCTGGAGAATCGGGAAGTCCGCGCGGACAGCGTCAACGTCGACTGGGTACGATTCCTGCACTTCCATTATGCGAGGGTTACGGCCGGAGGCACAACACGTCTTCGGTCCGAACATGACGATGAAACCGATATTCGTTGCGTACTCCGGCCAACGATGCCGGAACCTCTGACGTCTCTCCCGACGGCTGGTCTTTCGACGGGAGCGTCGTGCGAAGCATGAAGTATCCATCGAGTCATAGTGCGTGTATGTCGTACCCATCCAAACTACCAGCCGCGAGTCTCGACGCGCTACCCACGCAACTCGCGATTCTGAACACGGATGGGACGATTCTCTACACGAACGACGCGTGGAAACGCTTCGGCGAGGAGAACGATTACGTCGGCAACAGCAGTTCTCTCGGCACGAACTACCTCGGTGTGTGCGACGTTGGCGGCGACGAGTCGGCGACGACGGCGGCCAACGGAATCCGTACGGTCATCGACGGCACCGAAGACGAATTTTCGTACGAATACCCGTGTCACAGTGAGGACGAGCGGCGCTGGTTCACCATGCGCGCAACCCGATTTTCTCACGAGGGCGAGACCTACGTGCAGGTCGTCCACCTCAACATTACAGAGCGGAAACTCGCCGAACTCGAAGTCGACCGGAAGGCGAGTCGACTCCGAAACGTCGCGAGCATCCTCTCGCACGACCTTCGAAATCCGCTGTCGGTGGCGCTCGGATACACCAAGGCCCTCATCGAAGACGGTATCGAGACTGAACGGCTCGGCCGCATCGTCGATTCCCTCGAACGGATGGACGACATCATCTCAGACGCACTCGTGTTGGCCCGGAACGATGCCGTCGAAGCAACGGCCTCGGTCGACCTCCAGTCCCAAGCCGAGACGGCGTGGGGACACGTCGAGACGGGCGAGGCGTCACTCGTCGTCGAAGAGACGCTGTTGTTCGAGGCCGACGATGGCCTTCTATCACACCTCTTGGAGAACTTCTTTCGGAACGCCGTCGAACACGCTCGGCCGCCGGAATCGACGACTCCAGTCACGGTGACTGTCGGGGTACTCACCGGAGACTCGGACGACCCCGGCTTCTACGTCGAGGACGACGGTGTCGGGATTCCCGAAGCCGACCGACGGGCAGTGTTCGACGCTGGATACACCTCGGACACCAACGGAACGGGACTCGGACTCGCAATCGCCACGCAGGTCGCTGATGCCCATGGCTGGTGTCTCGACCTCGCCGAGTCAAAATCGGGTGGCGCTCGGTTCGAAATCAGCGGTGTCGTATCTACCGACTGAGCGGCTATCTCACCGAAGCCAGAGTAGTTGCGCGTGGAGCGTGCCGTCGACTTCGAGGACCGCCTCCTCGTCGACCAGTCCGGCCTCGATGGCGACGCCGACGGCTTTCTCGCCGACGATGTTTGCGACCGCTGCGCGGTTGAGACTGTCCACGACAGCCTCGCTGTCTGCCGGTTCTGCCTCGTCGCCGCCGTAGAAGTCCTCGGTCACGTCGAGCGAGACATCTCCCTCGGTGTACGTCTCACCGAGACAGTCCGAGTCGCAGACCGAGACGAGCAGTCCTTCCGGCGTCTCTCGTTCGCGGAGTAGCATCAGTAGTCCTCGACGATGCGCTCTTCCGCCTGCTGCCGGAGGTCGTCCGCCTGCTCTTGGACCTGCTGTGCTTCGTCTTCGCGGCCGAGTTCTTCGAGCGCCCGTGCCTTCTCTTCGAGAACAGTCGCGTTCCGCATACCGAGGCGGATGGCGTTGTCGAATGCGTTGACTGCCTCTTCGTTCAGGCCGCGCTCGTGGAGGAAGAAGCCGCGGTTGTACCACGCTTGCGGGAAGCGCGGGTCGAGTTCGACGGCGCTCTCGGCGTGGTGGAGGGCGTCGGCGGTTCGCCCCGACTCCCACAGTGCGTACGCGAGGTTCGTGTGTGCGGTGGCCGCGTGCTCGGTATCGTCGTCGATAGAGAGCGCCTCCTGATACGAGCCAATCGCCTCGTCCCACTCTTCGAGTTCGGCGTGGGCCGCACCCTTGTTCACCCACGCCTCCTGCTGGAGGAGCGAGCCGTCTTCGGCGAAGCGGGCGGTGCGTTCGAGTGCCTCGGTGGCCTCCTCGAAGCGGTTGATTTGCATGTACGAGAGGCCCACGTCGAGCAGCTTCTCCACGTCGACGTCTTCGGGGTCGATGTTCCGTTGGTCGAGGAGGTCCGTGAGGACGCGGGAGTCGACCGGGTCGACCTTCGTCGGGTCCACTTCGAGTTCAGGCGGGTCGAGCGAGAAAGCCGAGTAGTCCTCGTCGAACCCCTGCCCTTCGGAGAAGCGGTGGGGTCGATTGCCGTCGTCGGTCATATAGCCGGGTTTGGGCGTCGTCGCGGTTAAGCGCTACGTCAGAGCGGCGACATCGACTGTTTTTTAGGCTTCGGACGGGTGCGCTCTACGAATGACCGTCCCCGAGACGACTGTGGTGTCGTTCGTCCGACACGCTCACTCGCCGTACGTGCCGAACGCCGAGCGAAGTCGGGGCCTCTCGCGTCGGGGACGCCGCGACGCCGCCCGAGTGACGGCCCACCTCGCGGACGTTGCAGACGTTGTCGTCACGAGTCCGTACGAACGCGCTCGTGCCACCGTCGAAGGAATCGCCGACGCCGCCGACGTACCGCTCGTTGAGGACGAAGACCTGCGAGAGCGTACACTCGCTGGAAGCCACGTCGAGGACTTCGAACGCGCTGTCGACGAACTCTGGGCGAACCCGACAGCATCCCATCCCGGCGGCGAGTCGCACGCCGAAGCGCAGGCCCGCGGCGCGGCCGCCGTCGAACGCCTCGTGGAAGCCTACCCGAACCGCCACGTCGTCGTCGGAACCCACGGAACGCTCATGGCGCTCGTGTTGAACGCCTACGACCCACGGTACGGCTACGACTTTTGGACCGGGTTGACGATGCCCGACGTGTACGAGGCGACGTTCGTCGACGGGGAGTTTGCCGGTGTCGCCCGGACGTGGGTTCCGGTGGATGAAGAGACGACTGTGGCCGACGACTGAGGTCCACCCGGCGGAATCTATAGGTCCCTTTTGGGTCGATATACTGTCATGAGGCTCTTCCTCGCTATCGACCTCCCGGAGTCGTTCGCCGAGTCCGTCGCGTCGGTGCAGGAACTGTTCGGTGACGCCCCGAGCCTTCGCTTTACGGACCCCGAGCAGGCGCACGTCACGATGAAGTTCCTCGGTGAGACGCCGTCCGACCGCGTCCCCGAAATCGAGGCGGCGGTCGAAGACGCCCTCGACGCGGCTGGTGTGGACCCGTTCGACGCCACCGTCGGCGGGTTAGGCGTCTTCCCCTCGCTCGACTACATCCGGGTCATCTGGACCGGTGTACAGGACGGAGGTGAAGAGATGACGAGACTGCACGAGGCGCTCGAACGCGAGACGACAGCACTCGGATTCGACGAAGAGACACACGAGTTCACGCCCCACATCACGCTCGCGCGAATGGAGGACGCTCGTGGGAAAGGTCGCGTCAGAGAAGTCGTCGAAGGCGAGGCTCCGAGAATCGGTACCTTTCGCGTGCGCGAACTCCGATTGAAGAAGAGCGAACTCGGACCGAGTGGCCCCGTCTACGAGACGGTGTCGCGGTTCTCGCTGTAGTCGCTGCGGGTTCGACTCATAGCGACCCCATCAATGTTCGACTCATAGCGACCCCATCAATCGTCGTTCGCCCGCGCCGGACGCCCATTCACCGCCCGCCGCAACTCGCCGCGAATAGCGTCGCGCTTGAACAGGACGAACCCGACGAAGATGAGCGCGAAACCGGCGGCCGTCGTCGCAGTCGGGATGCGGCCGAAGAACACTAACTCCGCGAGCGCGGCGAAAAGCGGGATGACGTATTCGAGGAGGCTCACCTCGATGGGGCCGATTCGGTCGAGGAGCCAGAAGTAGAGTAAGAACCCACCTGCGCCCGCGACGACCGAGAGGTAGCCGGTGGCGACGAGCGCCGTCGCGGTCCACGTCGCGTCGGCAGCGGACTCCCACGGGAGCGCCGCACTCGTCACGTGGAGCGTGATAGCTCCGATGAGCATCATCCACGCCTGCACGGCGAGCAGCGACATCCCCGTTTCGCTGTCGTGGGTGAAGACGGCCCCGAACGCGAAGGCGAGCGCGGACCCGAGCACGAGAACCGCGCCGACGAGGTTCGACGACAGCAGATTCTCGGGGTCGGGATTGGCGATGACGATGAGTCCGAGGAAGCCGAGTGTGAGTCCGGCCGCACCGAGCGGGGTCAGTCGCTCTCTGGAGGACGTGAGTCGCGTGAGCGCGGGCGTCGCCAGCGGGATGATACCGAGCAGCACCGAGGCGACTGAGCCGGGGATGTACACCTGTCCCGAGAACAGGAGCGCGTGGTGTGCACCGATACTGAACACGCCGCCAGCGAGGATTGGCTTCCACTCGCCGCGGGCGGCCGGGATGAATCGGTCGCCGCGGGCGACGGTGAGCGCGAACAGAAGCACTGCCGCGATGTCGAACCGGATTGCCGCGAGGAACGCGGGCGGGACGAATCCGAGCGCCACGTCGGTTGCGAGAAACGCGCTTCCCCAGACGGCAGAGAGGGTGAGAAAGGCGACGAGGGTACGGGACCGACTCATTCGACTCGGGGTTCTTCGCGGGCGGGGTTGAATGAGTCGGTTCCGTGTTCGAATTTCCGCTTCGACGTTCGGGTCGTGTCTGGTTTTCCGGGCAAACGCCCCGATTTAGCCATCGGTCTTGCCCCGATTTGGCCGTGGGTTTCGCCCTGATTTGGCTGTGGGTACCTCTCTCACACTGCTCAGACGCGAAGGAACAAGATTTTATGCGGAGGATTGGAACTGTAGGCCACTATGGGTAAGAAGTCGAAGGCTAAGAAGAAGCGTCTGGCGAAGCTCGAACGCCAGAACAGTCGTGTCCCGGCGTGGGTCATGCTCAAGACCGACATGGAAGTCACGCGAAACCCCAAGCGTCGCAACTGGCGGCGAAGTAACACGGACGAGTAAGCCATGAGCGCAAGCGATTTCGAGGAGCGAGTCGTCACCGTCCCGCTCCGTGACGTGAAGTCTGTCCCGTCCCACGAGCGTGCTGGCCGCGCGATGAAGATCATCCGCGAGCACCTCGCGAAGCACTTCAAGGTCGACGCCGACGACGTGCGTCTCGACACGCAGATCAACGAGGACATCTGGACGCACGGCCGGCAGTCGCCGCCGAGCAAGTTCCGCGTCCGCGCCGCTCGATTCGACGAAGACGGCGACGTTGTCGTCGAAGCCGAACCGGCAGAGTAAACGGTGCTCCGCGCCTCCTTCGCCGGTTCCTCGTACATCGGCGTCTTCGCCCGAGCGACTGACGACATCCTCATCGTCCGTCCGGACGCCGACGACTCGCTCGTCGACGACCTGTCCGACGAACTGGGTGTCCCGGCGCTCGCGACGACTGTCGGCGGGTCCGGCACCGTCGGTGCGTTAGCGACGGGTAACGAAAACGGACTCCTCGTGTCGAGTCGCGCGACGACCCGCGAACAGGAGGCACTCGCCGACGCCGCGGACCTCCCGGTCTACGAACTCCCCGGCCGCATCAACGCCGCCGGAAACGTCGTTCTCACGAACGACTATGGTGCGTACGTGCACCCCGACCTCTCCGACGAGGCCGTCTCGGCCGTCGAAGAGGCCCTCGAGGTTCCCGTCGAACGCGGTGACCTCGCGGACGTTCGGACCATCGGCACGGCGGCCGTCGCAAACAATCGCGGCGTCCTCTGTCACCCGAAGTCTCGCGAACCCGAACTCGACGCGCTCGAAGACGTACTCGGCGTGCGTGCGGATATCGGCACTATCAACTACGGCGGACCACTCGTCGGCTCTGGCCTCCTCGCGAACGAGGCAAGCTACGTCGTCGGCGAGGATACGACCGGCCCCGAATTAGGCCGCATCGAAGACGCCCTCGGCTACATCGACTGAGTGCGCGTCCGCCGATTCTCCGTTCTCGCAGCGACCCGAGTAGGAAGACTCTTCCCGCTCGCCGCCAGAATCACGGCCATGAGTCAGTTCACTATCAGCGGTACGTTCACCAGCCGAGGTGTCACCCACAACTTCACGAAGGTTGTCGAGGCACCGAACGAGAACGTTGCACGAGAGCACGCCTACTCGCTCATCGGGAGTGAACACGGCATCAAACGTACGAAGGTCTCCCTCTCTGAGGTGTCCGCAGCATGATGGGCGGTGGTCAGCAGCAACTCCAACAGCTTTCCCAAGAGCTGCAGGCCATCGACCAGGAAATCGAATCGCTCGAAAGTGAAATCGAGGCCCTGAACACCGAAAAGCAGGAAATCGACGAGGCCATCGAAGCAATCGAGACGCTCGAAACCGGTTCGACGGTGCAGGTTCCGCTCGGCGGCGACGCGTACCTCCGCGCCGAAGTGCAGGACATCGACGAAATCATCGTCTCGCTCGGCGCCAACTACGCCGCCGAACAGGACCAGTCCGACGCCGTCGAATCCCTGCGCCGCAAGCAGGACCTGCTCGACGAGAACATCGCCACGCTTCGCGGTGAAATCGAAGACCTCGAAGAAGAGAGCGACGAAATCGAACAGCAGGCCATGGAAGCCCAACAGCAGATGCAGCAACAGCAGATGCAGCAGATGCAACAGCAGATGCAGGGCGAAGGCGAAGACGACGACGAGTAAGCGACTCCCCCTTTCAATTTAGATGTTCGACGGACTGAAAAAGAAACTCGACCGCTTCCGGAAAGATGTCGAAGATACTGCCGAAGAGAAGGCCGAAGCGGCCGCTCCGGAGGCAGAGGAAGCGGCGGACGACGAGTCCCCCGCCGACGAACCGGAAGTGACCGAGACCGAGGCTGCCGACGCCGACGAGGCGGCGGCCGCTTCGACCTCCGAACCGGCCCCCGAATCTCCCGACGAGGACCACGCCGACCCGGTCGAATCCGATTCGAACGGTTCGGCAGACGCCTCTACGGACACGCCCGAGGAATCGGCCGAATCGGCTGACGGCGACGACGTGCCCGAATCGCTCGCGTCCGATGCCGCACGCGCAGCACTGGCTGAACAGGAAGAAGACAACTCCGCTTCCAACGCCGGTCGCCTGAAGCGCGCCGCCGCGTTCGCCACGGGCAAGGTCGTCATCGAGGAAGATGACCTCGAAGACCCGCTATGGGAACTCGAAATGGCGCTCCTCCAGAGCGACGTGGAGATGCAAGTCGCCGAGGAGATTCTCGACACCATCCGCGACAAACTCATCGGCGAGACGCGAAAGCAGGTCCAGAGCACGGGGCAACTCGTCGAAGAGGCGCTCCACGACGCGCTCTACGAAGTCATCAGCGTTGGCCAGTTCGACTTCGACAAGCGCATCGCCGAGGCCGACAAGCCGGTCACGCTCATCTTCACCGGCATCAACGGCGTGGGCAAGACGACGACCATCGCAAAGCTCGCGCGCTACTTCGAAACGCAGGGCTACTCGACGGTCCTCGCCAACGGCGACACCTACCGCGCCGGTGCGAACGAGCAGATTCGCGAGCACGCGGATGCGCTCGACAAGAAACTCATCTCCCACGAACAGGGCGGTGACCCAGCGGCGGTCATCTACGACGCCGTCGAGTACGCCGAGGCGCACGATATCGATATCGTGCTCGGCGACACCGCAGGTCGACTGCACACCTCGAACGACCTGATGGCGCAGTTGGAGAAAATCGACCGCGTCGTCGGCCCGGACCTCACCATCTTCGTGGACGAGGCAGTGGCCGGACAGGACGCCGTCGAGCGCTCCCGGAAGTTCAACGAGGCGGCGGCCATCGACGGGGCCATCCTCACGAAGGCCGACGCGGACTCGAACGGCGGGGCCGCAATCTCCATCGCCTACGTCACGGGCAAGCCAATCTTGTTCCTCGGCGTCGGACAGGGGTACGACCACATCGAACGGTTCGACCCCGAAGCGATGGTCGAGCGACTCCTCGGCGAGCGGGAGTAACTCGACCCCTCGCCGAAACGAGTCTCGTCTCACTCAGCGAAGACGAGTCTCGCCCCTCGGCGAACTGCGTTACAGTCCGTCGGCCCTCTTATTCCACCGCGAGTACGACGCCGAGCAGCAGCATCGTCCCTGCACCGACGTAGTTCAGCGCGCGCGTGACTCGCGTCCCGGCGAGCGCGTCGCCGAGTCTGTCGGCACCGAGCGCGACGACCGAGAGGTAGATGGCGGTGAGGACGGCGTACACTGCCCCGAGCAGTGCCATCCGTTCGCCCGCCGCGGGGCCGTTTCCGGCGAACCCGGGGAGGAACGCGAGGAAGAACAGCGCAACCTTCGGGTTCAGGGCGTTGACGAGGACGCCGCGGCGAAAGCTCCCCGAGGCGTCTGTCTCGACAGCGGGGTCGAACTCGTCGTCGCGGAGCGCGACCACACCGAGGTAGATGAGGTAGGCCGCGCCGACGTACTGGATTGCGTCGGCGGCCTCCGGCACGGTCTGGAGGAGCGCGGCGACACCGAGCGTGGCGAGCATCGTGTGAAAGAGGACGCCGGTGGCGATACCGAACGCCGAGCGGACGCCCGATTCGCGTCCGTCGAGGCCGCGAGCAAGGACGTACATCGTGTCGGGACCGGGTGTGAGAATGAGCGCGATAGCCGCCGCACAGAAGGCGAGCAGGGTTGCCGGATTGAGTCCGAGCGCGATGCCGGTCATCGACTCGCGCTAGGCATCCTCGGCTGAAGTAGGTGGGGTTTCGGGAAGCACTTGGTTCCGGAGCGGGGTGTCGGCCGTCCCTGCGTCTCCACCGTCGCGTTCTTCCAACCGCTGGACGTTCTCCGCGAGGATGTCCGCCAGCCGGGTGAAATACTGTGGCGTGTGGCCCGCGACGTGCGGGGTGATAAATACGTTCTCGAAGGTCCACAGCGGGTGGTCCTCCGGGAGCGGTTCGGGGTCGGTCACGTCGAGCGCAGCGGCCCGGATGCGGCTGCGCTGGACCGCCGTGACGAGCGCGTCGGTGTCGACGACGCCACCGCGGGCGATATTCACGAGGACGGCGTGATTCGGCAGCACGTCGAACGCCTGTTGGTCGATAAGCTGTCGCGTCTCGTCGGTCAGCGGGCATGCGAGAACGAGGTAGTCCGTTTCCACGAGCGCGGATTCGAGGTCGTCGAAGCCGACCACGCGGTCCGTCGGTCCACCCTTTTCGGGCGTGTAGCGAACACCGATGGTTTCGACGCCGAAGGGGTCGAGGCGCTCGACGACCGCCTGTCCGATTGCGCCGAGACCGACGACGGTCACTGTCGAGCCGTTCAGTTCGCCGTACGCCTGAAACGACCGCCACTCGCGGCGTTCCTGTCGGCGGATTCCCTCGTCGAGGCGGCGCGTAATCATCAGGAGCCAGCCGATGACGTGCTCGGCGATGTTGGGGCCGTGGACGCCGGAGGCGTTCGTGACTGTGATGCCGCGTTCGCGGAGTGTCTCCATCGGGAGGTGGTCGTATCCGGCCGCCGCACCGGCGAATAGCTGGAGGTTGTCCGCGGCGGCGAGAACGTCGTCGTGGAGGTAGGTTCCGGTGATGATGTCGGCGTCGCGCGCGGCGTCGAGGGTTTCGGCGGTCGTCTTCGGGTGGACGATGGTCGCGTCTGGGAGCCGCTCGCAGAGCGCATCGACGTACTCCTCGGCGGGGATGTCGTGATTTGGTTGGTCGAGGACGAGGATTCGGGTCATCGTCAGAGGTGTCTCCGGCATTACCGATAGGTCTTCGGCCGCGGACGCGACGGATAAAGCCTTTACCGACGCGACAGCGTAGGAAGGCACAATGGTACTCGATAATCTCGGGAGTTCCCTCCGCGGCAGTCTCGAAAAGCTGCGGGGCAAGTCCCGCATCGACGAGGACGACGTTCAGGAGATCGTCAAGGAGATTCAGCGCTCCTTGCTCTCCGCGGACGTTGATGTCAGCCTCGTCATGGACCTTTCTGACTCTATCAAGACTCGTGCGCTGGAGGAAGAGCCGCCGGGTGGCACGGGCGCCCGCGACCACGTCCTGAAAATCGTCTACGAGGAACTCGTCGAACTCATCGGCCAGTCCACGGAGATTCCGCTCGAACCGCAGACCATCATGCTCGCCGGTCTGCAAGGGTCGGGGAAGACGACCACCTCTGCCAAGATGGCGTGGTGGTTCTCGAAGAAGGGGCTTCGCCCCGCGGTCATCCAGACCGACACCTTCCGCCCCGGCGCGTACGACCAGGCCAAGCAGATGTGTGAGCGGGCGGAGGTCGACTTCTACGGTGACCCCGACTGCGACGACCCGGTACAGATTGCCCGCGAAGGCCTCGAAGCGACCGAAGACGCCGACGTTCACATCGTCGACACGGCCGGTCGACACGCCCTCGAAGACGACCTCATCGCCGAAATCGAGGAAATCGAATCGGTCGTCCAACCCGACCTGAACATGCTCGTCCTCGACGCGGCAATCGGGCAGGGCGCGAAAGAACAGGCCCAGCAGTTCGACGAGTCCATCGGCATCGGCGGCGTCGTCATCACCAAACTCGACGGGACCGCGAAGGGTGGCGGTGCCCTGACCGCCGTCAACGAGACGGACTCGTCTATCGGCTTCCTCGGCATGGGTGAGACCGTTCAGGACATCGAGCGATTCGAGCCGAACGGCTTCATCTCGCGGCTCCTCGGCATGGGTGACCTCAAGCAACTCTCCGAGCGCGTCGAACGCGCCATGGCGGAGACCCAGGCCGAAGACGAGGACTGGGAGCCCGAGGAGATGATGAAGGGGAACTTCACCCTCAAGGACATGCAAAAGCAGATGGAGGCGATGAACAAGATGGGGCCGCTCGACCAGGTGCTCGACATGATTCCCGGTCTCGGCGGCGGTCTCAAGGACCAACTGCCGGACGACGCGATGGACGTGACGAAAGACCGGATGCGCTCGTTCGAGATTATCATGGACTCCATGACCGAAGAGGAACTGGAGAACCCGCGCATCATCGGTGCCTCCCGCGTCGAACGCATCGCAAACGGCTCGGGCGAAAACGAGGAGACGATTCAGGAACTCCTCGAACAACACCGCATGATGGAACGCACCATCAAGCAGTTCCAGGGCATGGGCGACGGCGACATGCAGCGGATGATGAAGAAGCTTCAGCAGCAAGGCGGCGACATGGGCGGAATGGGCGGTATGGGTCCGTTCTAACGACGCCGACGCGAACCGCCCGTCTCCGTCTCTCACGGTTTTTCGTCGGACAGTCCGAGATACCGCCGACTTTTAACGTTCGCGTCCCTCGCACCCCACAATGACCGTGCGCGACGTCGCTGTCGAGGCATACCGGGAAGCCCTTCCTGCGCTCTCCGCGAGTCTCGTTGGTGGCCTCGTCGCGGGCGTCGTCCTCGGCGGAATGCGCGCCGAACTCCGTGCCGTCCCCGGCCTACTCGTCCTCGTGCCCGCGCTCCTCGCCACCCGTGGGAACGTCTACGGGTCGCTCGGTGCTCGCGTCGCCACCGCGCTCCACCAGGGTCTCATCGAACCGCACGTCACCGCGGGCGACGACAGATTACAGGCCGCCGCCACCGCCGCGCTCGCAAACGGCGTCCTGACAAGCACCTTCGCCGCTATCGTCGCGTTCTTCCTCCTCACGCTTCTCGGAAGCCCAGTTGCGCCCCTTTCGGTTCTCGTCGGTATCGCCATCATCGCCGGACTGCTCTCCGGTATCGTCCTCACGGCCGTCGTCGTCACCGTCGTCTTCGCGGGCTATCGACGCGGCCACAATCCAGACACGCTCGTCGGCCCTATCGTGACCACCACCGGCGACGTGTTCGGTATCCTCTTCCTGCTCATCGCCGTGCGAATTATCCTCGCCATCGCGGGGGTGTTCTGACGTGCCGACGGAGTGGACTGTCCGTGCAATTACGCGCGCGATGCTTCCGGTCCTGTTGGTGCTCACGCTCGTCGAAATCGGCAGCGGACTCGTCCTCGGAAGTTTCGAGGCGAAGCTACTGCGGTATCCCTCGCTTCTCGTGCTCGTCCCCGTTACCATCGGGACGGCCGGGAACCTCGGAAGCGTCCTCGCGGCGCGCCTCTCCACGTCGTTCCACCTCGGGACGCTCTCGTTTTCGCCCGATGACGACGAACTCACTGGCAACGCCATCGCCACGTTCGCGCTCGCGGTGACTATCTTCCCCGTTATCGGGTTCGGTGCGTGGGTGCTGGCCGCGCTCGTTTCGGGCGGTGCGATGCTGGCGGCTGAGACGGTCCTCACCGTCGCGCTCGCCAGTGGGACAATCCTCGCGGTGCTGGCGGTGGCGGTGACGCTCACCGCGACGTACGCTGCCTACAGATTCGGCCTTGACCCGGACGACGTGGTCATCCCCGTGGTCACCAACGTCTGTGACGTGCTCGGGGTCGTGGTGCTTTTGGGCGTGGTACAGGTGCTGGTCTGAAACCCCGACTCGACTGGGTTGTTCAGCGCGGGGTTCCCCAACCGACGCCGCTTAGTTCGCTCGCTCCCCAGGACCGACCGTGCAACCGTCGGCGTTCCTCCCCGTTTTGGTCGAGGTACTTCCACGAGTCGCCCGTATCGCGGTCTACATCGCAATCGGCGTCTTCGCGGCCAACCTCGTGGTCGCCTTCGGTCTCGTGGAGCGAATCGCCGGTCTCTCTCGGTACCTGACGGGACCGGCGAACCTCCCCGACGAGGTGGGAACAGCCATCGTCACGACCGCCGCGTCGACGACGGCGGGATACGGCATGCTCGCCGAATACCGCGAATCCGGCGTCCTCGACGACCGTGCGACCCTCGTTGCCGTCACTATCAACACGTTCTTCGGCTTCGTCCAGCACATCTTTACCTTCTACTGGCCGGTCCTCATCCCCATTCTCGGCCACGAAGTCGGGTTCATGTACGTCGGCGCGCGCGCGGCTATCGCGCTCGCTATCACCATCACGGGCGTCGTCGCCGGGGCAATTCTCCTCTCGGGGCGGAACCTCGACTCTGCCGCAGTCGCACAGACTGATGGTGCTGGCGAGGCCAGCGAGGAAGAGCAGTCGCTCCGGTCGATGCTCGAAGACGCCGGGCGAAAGACGTGGAAGACGCTCAGACGCATCGTCCCGCGTCTCGCCGTCGTCTACGTGCTGGTCACGCTCCTCTTGCGGACGACGGACCTCGAATCGTTCACCGCCCTCGCCAGTCCGCTGACGAACCTCGTCGGCTTGCCGGGGGCCTCTGTGCCGATTGTCGTCGCCTTCGCGTTCGATACGACCGCCGGGGCCGCGGCTATCGCGCCGGCTATCGGCCAGACGTTCACGCCGAAACAGGCCGTGGCGACGATGCTCATCGGCGGCATCATCTCTTTCGCTGTCTCGACGTTCAAGCGGTCGATTCCCTTCCAGTACGGCATCTGGGGCCCCGAATTCGGGTCGAAGGTCATCGCCGTCAACACGGGGCTAAAAATCGTCTTTATCACCATCGCGGTGGCGGCGTTGGTGGCGTGATTGGTGCGGCGTGAGTCGCCTGCGGCCCGCTGAAACTGTTCTTATCTCTCGTCGGGGTCGATTGGCCGTCCGTCTTCGGTCGGCGGCGCAATGTGGTCGATGAGTTCGTCCACCGTTGGGTCGCGGACGGTCACGTGGACCCCGATGTCGCCCAGTTCGTCGGGGTTGCCGACGGCGAAGTTGACGACACCTTTGAACGCGGCCTGCTTCTTCAGCGCGAACGAGAAGCCGTCGTCGTCCTTTCGCTTGGCGAACTCACGGCGGGCCGTATCGAGGATGGCCTGCTCGTGGAGGCGCTCCGAAAAGCGCTCTAACTCGTGGCTCTCGCCGACGAGCGTTCCGTCTTCGTGGGTCAGTTCGACGCCCGGAAAGAGGTTCTCGACGGCGTCGCCGACGCGGTCGGTGATTTCCGTGTCGCGAACCGGGGCTTCGATGCGAACGTCGACGCTGTATATCATGCGTTCGCCTCCGCGACGGCGTCTGGGCCTTCCTCGAACAGCAGTTCGATTTTCTCGCGGTACTCCGCCAGCGTGCCGGTGTTTTCGATGACCACGTCGGCGCGCTCCATCGCCTCACCCATCCCGAAGTCGAGTTCGCGCTTCTCGCGCTTCTTTAGTGCCTCGACGTCGGTGTCGCTCGCGTCGCGCCCGCGTTCCAGCAAGCGCTCGGCGCGCGTCTCGAACGGCGCTTCGACGCTCACCAGAACGAACTCGTCGCCGAAGGCGTCGCGGAAGCGGTCGAGTTCCACGTCCGACCGGAGACCGTCCACCAGCACCACGTCGTTCGATTCGAGGTGGTCTTCGATGATCGGAAGCGACCGCGCCGCGATGGCGTCGTCGCCTTCTTCCTCGCGGAGGGCCTTCGCAACCGTTCCGTGCTCGGTCGCGGGGTCGAGGCCGCGATTGCGACACTCATCGCGGATGATGTCGCCCATCGTCACGACGGGAATGCCCGCCTCGCGGGCTACTTCGGCGAGTTCGCCTTTTCCGCTGCCGGGCAGGCCGACTGTCCCGATGACTTGCATGGCCGTTGCTACCGCGCTCGCGCTGTTAAACCCTCCCTTCACCGTCGCTCGGTTCTCCTCGCCCACGGCAGCGACCTGCGAGCGCCGCGTCACTTTTCGCCCTTCGCCGCCCACTGTGAACTATGTCTCAACGCTCCCTCGTCGTTCGAGCACTCTGGTTCGTGGTCGTCGGCTGGTGGGCGACGCCCCTCGTCGTCAACGTCGCGTGGCTGCTTAACGCGACCATCATCGGCCTCCCGCTCGGCATCAAACTCATCAATCTCGTGCCGACGGTGCTCTCGTTGAAAGAGCCACGGTCGCTCACCGACCCCGAATCGGCCCCCGGACAGCGTTCGCTCCTCGTCCGCGCTGTCTACTTCGTCTTCGTCGGCTGGTGGTTCAGTTGGCTGTGGGCGAACGTCGCGGCGTTCTTCGCGGTCACTATCGTCGGCCTCCCGATTGCCTTCTGGATGTTCAATCGGCTGCCGGTGGTCACCTCCCTGTATCGGTTCGACGGATAGAACCCGATTCGTTTTTCTTCCGGGGCCGATTTGTGGCATCCGAGGGCGCGTAGCTCAGTCGGACAGAGCGTCGGACTTCTAATCCGATGGTCGCGGGTTCGAATCCCGTCGCGCTCGCTCGGCCGGAGGCCTCGCTCGCGCTCCTGAGTCCCACTCGGCGGTGCCTCGTGGGACTCCCGTCGCGCTTTTTTTACTGTGAAGACCGCGAGCGCCAGCGAGGCATGTCGAAACGTCCGCGCGGGATTCGAATCAGGGAGCGAACGAAGTGAGCGACTGAGGTTCGAATCTCGTGACCTCCGGTCACGAAGTGCAGCGCTACGCGCTGCACTCCCGTCGCGCTCGGCGGTGCCTCGTGGGACTCCCGTCGCGCTCTTTTGGTTGCTGAACTGTGTGCGGTTGCTGAGTGTCAGGTGGCGTGTCGGGACGCACTCCTTCTCGAATACCTATTCAAACCTGCCAAACACTCATCAATTGACAGATGGACGTAGTACCATGGTGTTCGCTTCCGACACGCCCCTGCTCGGCATCTTCGAATGGACAATCGACCACGCCGTGGTCTACGGCGACCCAGAGAGCGAGACTGTCCTCCACGAAGGAACGATACGGGTGCTTCCCAATGGCTGGGTCGAGGTTTCCAGCGGGAGGCTTCTCTCACCGAATGCGGTCCACCACATCGACCGACTTTCGGAGACACCTCACTCAGACGAGTTCTAATTCCCGTCCACACTCGGGACACGCCGAATCGACAATCGTCACCTGCGCGTCGCAGTGCGGACAGAACTCGCGGTAACACGCTCGGTCGCCCATGGTGGGATATAGCATGGGCTGGTGGGAGAAGATTGGGATTCAGGGCTGCTTGGACGGGGCCCTCTTCTGCTGGGAGTGTCGTTCAGCGTCGCTACCGAGCGTGACGCAAGAAAAATCGGGTCGGAAGTTAGGCCGACGTTTCGAGTCGATGCGCGGGTCAGGTGGTGGGTGTATGTGTCCTATCCGGGGGCGCTTACATTGCGCCGCCCATGCCGCCCATACCGCCCATGCCACCCATGCCGCCCATGCCGCCGGGTGCGCCGCCTTCGTCGTCGTCGTCGCCGGTCTGGCCACCGGAGAGGTCGCCAGCAGCGATGACGTCGTCGATGCGGAGGATCATGACAGCGGCTTCGGTCGCGGACTCGATGGCCTGCGTCTTGACGCGGAGGGGCTCGACGACGCCTTCGTCTTCCATGTCGATGATGTCGCCCGTGTAGGCGTCGAGGCCAGCGGCGAATTCGCCGGCGTCGTGACGCGAGCGGAGGTCGACGAGGGAGTCGATGGGGTCGAGACCAGCGTTCTCGGCGAGGGTGCGCGGGATGATGTCCAGCGCTTCAGCGAATGCCTCGACGGCGAGCTGCTCGCGGCCGCCGACGGAGTCAGCGAACTCGCGCAGGGTGAGCGAAAGCTCCGTCTCGGGAGCGCCGCCGCCGGGGAGCACCTTGCCGTCTTCGAGGGTCGTGCGAACGACGCCGAGGGAGTCGTCGATGGCGCGCTCAAGTTCGTCGACGACGTGCTCGGTGCCACCGCGGAGGATGAGCGTGACGGACTTCGCGTCTTCGACGTCCTCGACGAAGATGCGCTCGTCGCCGCCGATGTCCTTCTGGGCGACGGAGCCGGCGAAGCCGAGGTCGTCTTCCTCGATGTCGTCGAGGTTGGAGACGACGCGACCGCCCGTCGCACGGGCGAGGCGCTTGAGGTCCGAGGACTTGGCGCGGCGGACCGCGAGGATGCCCTCCTTCGCGAGGTAGTGCTGGGCCATGTCGTCGATACCGTCACCGACGAAGACGACGTCGGAACCGACATCGACGAGCGTGTCGACCATTTCCTTCAGCTGCTTTTCTTCCTGGTCGAGGAACTGCTGAAGCTGGTCGGGGTCGGTGACGTTGACTTCGGCGTCGATTTCCGTCTCGCGGACTTCGAGCGCGTCGTCGAGGATGGCGACGTTGGCGTCTTCGACCGCGTAGGGCATGTTCTCGTCGACGCGTTCCTTGTCGACGATGACGCCTTCGACGAGTTCGGAGTTGTGGATGGAGCCACCGACGACCTTCTCGACGGAGACGTTGTCCGTGTCGATGCTGTCGTCGTCCTGAACGGCCAGCACGGAGTCGACGACGAGTTCGGCGAGCAGGTCCTTCGCGGACTCTGCGCCCTTGCCGGTCATCGCCGTGGCGGCGATCTTGATGAGGGTCTCGCGGTCGTCCTCGGTGACTTCGATAGCCTTCGATTCGAGGACTTCCTTGGCCTTCTCGGCGGCCTGACGGTACCCCTGCGCGATGGTCGTCGCGTGGACGTCAGATTCGAGGAGGTCTTCGGCCTGGTCGAGGAGTTCACCCGCGATGACGACGGCGGTCGTCGTGCCGTCGCCGACTTCGGTCTCCTGCGTCTCGGAGACTTCGACAATCATGTTGGCCGCGGGGTGGTCGATGTCCATCTCCTTGAGGATGGTGACGCCGTCGTTCGTGACGACGACCTGTCCCGTCGAGTCGACGAGCATCTTGTCCATCCCCTTGGGGCCGAGCGTCGTACGTACGGCCTCTGCGACGGCCTTTCCGGCCGTGATGTTCATCGACTGCGCATCCTGACCGGATGTGCGCTGCGAGTCTTCGCCCAGAATGATCATGGGCTGACCCTGCTGCATTCGCTGGCTCATAGTCATCGCTTGATTGTTTGTGATTCTATAAAAACCCATCGAACAGTGCCATGTCAAAACGCAACACGGTGGCGTGGTCGCGATTCGGTGACTGCGGTCGATTACGAGGGTTTATGAACGAATCCGAAGCCAAACTCGGCGTGCGCCGCCGAAGGGGTCGGCGTAGTCGATATCGAGTGAGTCGTAGGCGCCTCGTGGAATCCCGATGTCGGCGAGAAGTAGGTCACCCACAGTCGCTTCCGCCAGTCCCGTCTTCGGGAGCGCGAGCGTGAGGGTCGTGTCGGGTTCGACGGCGGTGCCGGGTGCCTCGCCGGTTGTCGCGTCGATACCCGAGGGGACGTCTAGTGAGACAACGTGGCTTGCCCCTTCCGCGGCCTCGACGAGCATCGCCGCCGCGCCTCGGAGCGCACCAGAGAGACCATAGCCGACGAGAGAATCGACCACGACATCGGCGTTTCGAATGTAAGGCTCGGAGCTAGCTGCTGTAATCACTGTCGCGTCGGTGGCCCCGAGGATGCGGTGCTGCCGAGCGGCCGCGCCGGTCAGGTCGTCGGCGTCTCTGTCGAGGACGACCGTCACCTCAGCGCCCCCGTTTGCGAGGTGTCGGGCGGCGCAGATGCCCCCGCCGCCGTTGCCACCGTCGCCCGCGAGGACGACGATTCGACCGCCTACGGCCGCCTCGCGGGCGACCTCGGCGAGATTTCGCCCGGCGTGTTCCATCATCTGGAGGAGCGCCAATCCGACTTCGTCGACTGCGACGCGGTCCACCGCTTGCATTTCGGCGGCCGTGACGGCGGTGACGACCCGGCCGTCGTCCGTCTCGAACTGTGGCGTCACGACTCTCAGTACGTCGGGTGGTGAAAAAACGATGCGGGGCTGGTGCGTCAGCGTGGTGCCCCGACGGCAGGCGTCGGCGGCGGTGCGTGCCGCACCTCAGTGGTGTCTCGTCGGCGAGGCGGCTCAGTTGTTCTGTCGGACGTTGAATCCGCGCGTCAGTTCGTTGTGCTTGCGTTCGAGGAACGAGTAGACGGCACCGTGCGGGGCACCGTCGAGAATCATCTCGACGGCGCGACGGACGGCTTCGACCTCTTCGGGTTGGCCGATAATGCCGAGCGTCGACCCGTAGATGACGACGTCCGCCCCGGTCAACTCTTCCATGAGTTCGCGGGTGCGGCCGTTCTCGCCGATGAGTCGGCCCTTCTTTCGCCGCATATCGTTTTTGTTGCGGGTGTGTCGGTCGATTTCGATAAGTTCGAACATCGCCATCTCCTGGTCGAGGAGCGACATCGCGTCCTCAGGGGCAAAGCCGCGGCCGACGGCGCGAACGACATCAGGGGCGACCATTCCGAGAACGGGGTCGCCGACGCTGTCGATAGCGACACTGCCGTTTTCAGAGTCGACATCGAGGCGAACCTCTGCTCGTCGCTCAATTTCGCGGAGTGTCGAACCACCTTCGCCGATGAGAACACCGATACGGTCCTGCGGCACCTTGACGTGCTGCATAGAGGTGGATACCCGGTGTAACGGTTTAAGCGTTCGCTCGCGGGGGCGCTGCGTGTATCCCTCGCACGCGAGGCTCGCTGTTCAGGCCGCAAGCGTGTCTACTCAGGCCGCGAGTGTCTCCATCTCGTCGATGGCCGGAAGTCGGCGAAGCGACGGAACCGCGAGGACGTAGGCGGCGACGAACAGCAACCCCGCTCCCCCTGCTCCCACGACGAATTCCGCACCGACGGTGTCGCCGAAAACGCCCCCCAGTGCCGACCCGGCAGGCATCATCAGCGTCGAGAGGCTTCCGACCGCGGCCATCACCCGACCCAGCAGGTCGTCGGGGACGAGCGTCTGTATGATGGCCATCGTGATGACGTTCGAGATACCGATGGGGACGGTAGCGAGCGTGAGGAGGGCAATGGTCCCGGGGAGCCACGACACGGAAATCGCTGCGAGCCACGCGGACCCGCTGACGGCGAACAGGCCGACAGTGAGTGGGCCGAACGGCAGGTCGTCGAACACCGAGGCGACCGCCGCACCGACGAGGATGCCGCCAGCGATGGCGGCCATGAGCATCCCGTAGGCCTCCGGGCCGCCGCGAGCGTCGGCGAACGTGGGCATCGTCGCCCACGCACCGCCGAGGAGGCCGTTCGCAACTAGTCCGGTTACGAGCATGGGGAGGAGGATGCTCCCGCGAACGAACCCGAGGCCCGCCCGGAGGTCATCGAGGTACCCCGACGGCCCCAGTTCGTCGTCGTCATCGTCATCTGGGACCGGAGCGTCCGCGCCGCCGTCTGCGACTGCACCGGTCGCAGCCGACGAATCGGTGTCGGTTGCCGGTTCGTCGTCCTCGCCAGCAGCAGGGATGTGCAACCGGACGAACAACGCCGCCGCAACCGCGAACGAAACCGAGTCGAGGAGATAGAGCGTTACCGCGCCTGTGGCCGCGATGAGGACGCCCGCGAGCGCGTTGAACGCCATATCGACGCCCTGATACGAAAGCGAAAGAAGCGAGTTCGCGGTCACGAGGTCGTCGCCGTCGACGATTCGGGGGACGGCGGCCGACTGCGCCGGGTAGACGAGTTGGTTCAGAAGCGACACCAGTGGCATGACGGTGAGGACAACCCACACCGAGAGGACGCCGAGGAAGTCTGCCAGCGGGATAGCGAGGACCAAAACAGCCTGTACGAGTTGCGTGCGCACGAGAATCCGCCGAAGCGACCAGCGGTCGACAAGCGGCCCGGCGAACACTTGGAGGGCTTGCGGAGCCATCGTCAGGAACCCGGCGAGACCGGTGTACGCCGACGACCCGGTGAGATCGTAGACGAGCCACATCGCGGCGATTGCGTAGACGCTATCGCCCGCGTTCGTGACGAGGCGACCGAATACCAGTCGTCTGAGGTTCGCGTTTCGGACGAGAACCCAGTCGCGTATCGAGACGTTCACGCCCGGTCTGTCGCCCGAATACGTAATAAATGTCTGCAGAATGACTATTCTGTCGGAGGCGAAACAGAAGCGTCGTTCTGTTAGGTTGGGTCGGTTGGTGAGTTGGTAGCCCGAAAATCAGTTACTCTTCGTCGGCCGTCACAAACTCGTACAGCGAATCGGGGTCGGCGTCGGCCCCCTGTCGCTGGAAGAACTTCGCAATATTTCGGCAGTCGCGGCGGAGGAATTCGTCGGCGTTCGGGTGGTGAATCGTCACGGCCTGTCCGAGGTCGATGACGACGAGTTCGCCCTCGTGGATGATGAGGTTGTATTCGGAGAGGTCGCCGTGGACGAGTCCAGCGCGGTGGAGGCGTCGCATGTACTCGCGGACGACTTCGTAGGCGGTGTCGGGGTTTTCGACGTTCACCTCGGAGAGTCGGCGCGCCCGGTCTTCGACCAGTCCGACGAGTTCCATCACAAGGACGTTCCGCTGGACGGCGATTGGTTTAGGAACCCTGACACCGGCGCGCTCGGCGCGTTCGAGGTTGGCGAACTCCTTTCTGACCCACGCGCGGACGACTTGGCCCTTGTCGTGGCCGATACTCTCGAATCGCGGGTCGCCTTCGAGGTAGTCGCGCATGTGCCGGAAGTCGGAGGCGTTGATGCGGTATATCTTGACCGCAACGTCCGTCTCGTCATCACCGAGAGCCTCGTAGACGTTCGCCTCTTTTCCCGTCGAGATAGGACCGCCGAAGGCGTTGATGTAGCCGTCTTGGACCAGTTTGTATATCGCCGCGAAGGTGGCGTCGTCGAACACCGACTGTTCGACCTTGAACTGGTCGGCGTCTTTCATCCGTATTCGGAACTCGTCGAAGTCCCGGTCACGGCGCCGTGCGATGCGGTCCGCCGCATCGTCGGTGACATCTATCTCTTCCCACTCGTCACCGAACGCCTCTCCCTCTTGGGGCTCGACCATGCCGAAGTCGTCACTCATTCGCCTACTCCTACGGGAGACGAGATGAAAAGGGCACAGGCTCTACCGCGCTGTGTCTCACCGGCACACGATACGTGTCGCGGGCGACTTCCGGCCGAATTACTGGATGTGGCCTTCGCGTCGGAGTTGGTCCGCCTCGGACTTCTCGTAGCGCCACGTCACGTCGGCTTTCTCGTCTTGCCAGTCCCACGGCTCGACGAGGACAACGTCGTCTTCTCGAATCCAGATGCGTTTCTGCATTCGTCCGGGGATACGAGCGGTCCGTTCGACGCCGTCGGCACAGCGGACGCGGATACGATTGGCCCCGAGCATGTTGGTCACGACGGCGAACACTTCGTCGTCGTTCGGCATTCGAAGGTCTCGGCGGCGCTCGTTCTCGTCGTCGCTCATGCGCGAGCGTTTGACGTCGGCATGTTTAAACCCGCCGACGTTTGTCCGACGTGAATCGCCTCGGGGTCAAGCCCCGAGGCTTCCTGTTTCTACGACGCGCTTTGCAGACACCGAATGGGTGTCCGTAGGGAGCGCAGTCTCCACAGGCGTGTCTTCGGGCCATTCCAGCCCTAACTCAGAAAAGCCGCGTTGCAGGACATTCATCGCCGCGTTCGCGTCACGGTCACACTCGAACCCACATGACGGGCAGGAGTGTTCACGCACCCAAATGGGCTTCGCTGTTTCTACACCACACGACGCGCATTCCTTCGTCGTTCCACGCGCTTCCACCTGCACGACGTGACAACCGTACAGGTCGGCCTTGTAGTCGAGGAGCGTGATGAACTGTCGCCACGCCGCGTCCTGCTTGTTGCGAGCGTTGTGCGACTGTTCGAGCATCCCCTTCACGTTTAAATCCTCGACGAACACGGCGTCGTACTCGCGGACGAGCCACGTCGTTATCTTGTGCTGGTAGTCCAGAACCTTCCGGCGAATATGCCGTTTAATTTTCGCCACTTCCCGACGCTGTTTCTCGTAGTTGTTCGACCCCTTCTCCTTCCGTGAGAGTTTGCGTTGCTCACGGCGGAGTCGCTCGTACTCATCTTCGAGGGTGAGCCAATCCACTGTCTTGCCGTCAGACGTGTGGATGTAGTTGAGGATGCCGAGGTCGATACCCACGCTGTTGCTTGAATCTAACTCGTCCAGCGCGAGTTTGTCGGGTAGGTCAGCGTCGTCGGTTTCGAGGCCAAATGAGACGAACCAGTCACCGGTCGTCTCTTTCTTGACTGTGACTTCTTTGATGTCCGCTTTGTCAGGGATGTCGCGGTGGTATCGGATGTTGATATCGCCGATTTTCGAGAGCCAGAGAGTCGCACGTCGGCCACTCGTGTTTTTGAGTTCGAAGCCAGACTGCGAAAACGTCATACTCTGAAACTCCCGTTGTGACTTCCACTTGAGTTTCCCGACCTTGTTCCCGTTCTCTTTCTGGTCGTTCAGGTTCGAGAGGTTCTGGTAGAACCGTGTGACAGTTCGTTGCAGAGCCTTCGAATTGACTTCCGAAAAGATGGTGAACTCGTCTTTCCAGCCGGGGAGTCGGGAGTGGTGTTTGTACGCGGAGCCGATGTCGTCGGCATCCACGTTCTCGTACTCGTACAGGGTGTAGTTGTACGCTTGGCGATGAATGTCGATGTGGTATTCCAGTTCAGCCACTACCTCTTGTGTCGGATACGCGGGGTAGCGGTGACTGTACTCCATCGCTGTCTGTCGATTAGAGACGTGTTCATTTAATGGCTTGTATCCCTGCCTATCGGATTCAACCCCGGGGTCAAGCCCCGGGGCATTCTCCTTGACCGCTTGTAAACTGTCGCCGCAAGCGACGCGTTTAGGGTATTCCCGACATGCTGTCGTGACATGTTCGATAAACTTGGAACGAAAGGGATAGTTGGCGTCGTCTGCCTGCTCGCTGGAATCGGAATCGTCGCCGTCAAAGCGCCAATCGTCGCCGCCGGTATCGCGCTCGTCGTCGCGGGGATGGGTCTCGTGGCGAGCGGCCTCGCGGAGAGCGTGATGAAAATGTTCGGGATGGCCTGAGAAGGCGGATTCGCCGCGTTAGCCCGTTAGTTGTCTATCTTCTCGCGGCCGGGCGCGATGAGTTCGTCGAGGTAACTCGCCAGCGCGCCCTTCGCGTCGAGGGGGTGGAGTTCGCCCGATTCGAGGTCCGCTTCGAGCGACTCGTAGTCGTCGTATTCGAGGTTGCCGCCGTACTCGTCGGGGCGCTCGACGACGACTTGCTCGAAGCGCGGGAAGACGTGGTACTCGAAGATTTGGAGGACCGGATTCTCGCGTGCTTCGCCCTCGTCGGTCGGGTCGGGGTCGGCCGTCGGCGGGCAGTAGGCGTCGTTGACCTTGTCTTCGATATCCTCGGTCGTATCTTCCATCGAGATGGTGACGCCCTTTGAAGAGGACATCTTGCCGATACCCGTCCCGAGGTCCGCGATGAGCGGCGTGTGCATGCAGGTCGGCGAGTCCTCGTTGATGCTCGGCAGCGTGTCGCGGGCGAGCATGTGGACCTTCCGCTGTTCCATCCCGCCGATAGCGAGGTCAACGTCGAGGTAGACGATGTCCAGCGCCTGCATGATGGGGTAGACCGCCTGCGCGACGGTCACGCTGTCACCGCTCTTGATTTCGGCCATGGCGCGCTCGGAACGCGAGAGCGTCGTCTCCAGTTCGAGCGCGTGCAGGTCGAGGACGTAGCTCTCGTCGAGTTGGTACTCCGAGCCGAGGACGAACTCGGTTTGGCTCTCGTCGAGCCCGTAGGCGATGAACTGCTCTTTCATCCGCTCGGCCGTCTCGCGAATCTCCTCGAATGTGCCCTTGCCGTTGAGGTAGGCGTGTACGTCCGCGAGGAGTACGACTACCTCGAAGCCCGCCTCTTGGAGGTCGATGAGCTTGTTGGCGGTGAGCATGTGACCGATGTGGAGGACGCCGGAGGGCTCATAGCCCACGTACGCTCGCTTGCCCTCGGGGTCGTCGGCCAGCGCGCGCACTTCGTCCTCCGTGACCACTTCGGAGGCGTTCCGAGTGATCAGGTCGTATGCGTCCATACGTGTTTGGTGACGGGGATGTGGGATATGACTTCTGATAGGGATTATCGTCGTCGTTCGTCATCTCCTTCCGTGAGAATGGATTCCTCCGTCAGCCTGGGGTCGCGAACCTCCGGCTGGCTACGATAATCCCTATGAAACGCCGCCCGCGGGCGAAACCGACAACACATCCCGGTCCTAACTCCGGGTGATGTCCGACTCAGGAACTCGAACGCGCGCGCCGATAGTTATCTTCGGGGCGCTCATGCTCGCCGTCTTCGGCATGCTCGCGGCGATGTGGGCCTCCGTCCGCGGCGGCGACCTCCTTCCGTACATCCTCGGATTCGGCGTCTACTTCCTCGCCTTCCACATCTACCTCCCGTACCGAGTTCACAAGGATGCGACGTTCAAAGAGCGGAACGCGACGCTCTGGGCGGCGCTCGCGTTCTTCGTGCCGCTTCTGGGGCCTGCGCTGTACTTCGTCGTCGGGGGACTGTCCGGCCGCGACGAGGCGGCGAATTAAACAGAACTGAGAGGCAGTCTAAACTGAGAGGTAGTCTACCGCCTGTCGGCGCGATGCTCGGAGATAATCTGGTCCACCATCTCCTTTTGCTGTTCTTTCTGGCGCTCTTCCGCCCGCGACTCCCAATCAGCAATTGCAGATTCGACTTCTGACTCCTTTGCCACCGCGAGTTCGTCTATCTCCTGAATCGTCACGCCGTCGGCGGGTGCGACCGGAATCTCAGCCTCGAAGAGCACTTCGTCCGCGACTTCCGAGAGGTTCCCCGACCGTAAGACGACGCGGGGGTCGAACTCGGCGAGGCGCTCGGCGGTCGTCCGGCCCGCGCCGCTGGCGTCGCGGAGGTAGACCACGTCGCCTGCGGCGATGCCGTACTCTTCGATGGTGTGGTCGAGCGCGCCGTTGGTGAACTGCTCGATGACCTTGACCGGGACGAGGTTTCCGCCGGATTCGTTCGCTTCGCTCTCTCCTCCGGCGACTTCCCACTCGCTGTCGCTCGTGAGAATTCCGTTCGTGTTCACGTCCGCGAAGTTCGAGTGGTCGAGTTTCCACAGCGACTTGAGACGGTCGAGCTTGTCGGCCAACTCCTCGTTTTCGGCCGCTAAGGACTCGACCTTCCGTTCGAGTCTGTCGTTGTCGCGTTCGAGTCTGGACACCTCGCGGCGCTCGCGGGCCTTCCGGCGTTCTTCGCGTCTGGCGTCAGAGAGTTCCTGTTTGTACTCCTCGATGGTCTCGTCTTTCTCCTCGATGGTCGCCTTCAGGTCCTCGACGTGCGATTCGAGGCGTTCGACCCGTGATTTCAACGTGCGAATCTCGCGCTCTTCGGGCGACAGTTCGGGTTCGGTCGGGGTTTCGTCGTCGGCCTCGTCGGCCTCTTTTTCCCCGTCGTCTCTCATCTCGCGGAGGACCGCCTCGACGGACTCCTCGCTCCTGAGGACGCGGGTGATGACCTCCTCGCGGTCGATTTCCGCGGGAACCTTTCGCGAAATGCGCTCGAACTGGTCTTCGTGGTCGTCGAAGGCGAATAAGGCGGCGGCGAGGGCGTCGCGCTCGTGGTCGTTCTCGTAGTTCACCTCGCGGGTTCGGTGGAGCTTTTCGTCCACCGGGATGTCCTTCGGCGGTGCCCACCCTGCGGCGTCGAAACTCCGGCGGAACTTCTCGACCGTCTCGGGCATCGGATGCACGTCGGCGGCGACGAGCGCCGGGCGGCCACGCTCGATGAGCCATTCGATGACGGCGGCGGTGTCGGCGGTGCGAGTCGAGTGGATGTCGAGGACGCGCCCGTCGAGTCCGACGACGGCGACGGCCGTGGTCGTACCGGGGTCGATGCCGACGATGACCCGGTCACGGCGTTTGACGAGGGGTTCGAACTCGATGCCGTCGCGGCGCTCGCGCTCGATTTCGATGCGAGTGTCGCCCGACCGCCGCGACGAGACGGGGATGTCCTGCGGCCGTCCTTCGACCGTGAACACGGCTTTCGAGTAGCCGCCGTACTTCTCGGTCACGTCGCATTCGTATTCCAGATTTGCCTCGTCGAGCGCGGATTCGACGTTTCGAGACTCACGCTTGACCGACCCGTGGATACGGCGCGTGTAACGGTCCTGACTCCAGCCACCCTTTCCGGTCGAGCGCCCCCGAGACACCTTCACCGTCGTCGTGTTCTCGAAGGCTGCAACCTCGTAGCCGACGTTCGTGAGGGCGAGTCTGGCGGCAGCCTCGGCTTCTTTCATCGGCTTCTTACCGTAGGGAACGCCGTGTCTCGACGCAACCCGCGAGAGCGGTTCGGGCCGCTCAGCGCCTGTCACCTGCACGAGTTTCGTTTCGTGGGGAAGCCACTGCAAGAAGCGAACGAGGTCGTCTTTGTCGGTCGCGAGTTCGTACATGTTGTCCGTCGCGACCATGGCGGGGGCCTCCCGCTCGATAAGGCGACGTAACTTGCGGAAGGAGACCACGTCTCGTTCGATTCGGACCTCGTCTGACTCGGTGTCTCGGGTGTCCAATACGACCAGTGCATACGACGGGGAGTCGCCGCGCACGTCGCCGCTTTGGATGTCAACGCCGAAGACGACCGAGTCGAGCGCGCTCGTCCGGTCGTTCACGCCGCCGAGTAGGGTCGCGCGAAATATATACTCCACGCCGGGGCGGACGCCACCCCACGTCGTCCGGAAACGAAACACGAAACAAACAACTCATCCGAGTGAAATTTCAGGAGTGATGAGTGTTGATTCTCCAGACCCGCCGTCTGTGACCCCTCGGTCACTGACGCGGGTTGCCCTGATTGCAGGTATCGCCCTCCTCCTCATCGCCGCCCCCGTTGCCGGACTGCTCGCGTGGGAACCCGTCGATGAGGGGAACGTGAAAGTGGTCAAGAAGTGGGGTGCGACGACCGGAACCGTGTTCGAACCCGGTGCGCACCTCATCAACCCGGTCGCACAGTCAACTGTCTCTCTGTCGGTTCGTCCGCAGTCGTACACCATGTCCTCGTCGACCAGTGAGGGAGACAAGCAGGGTGACGACGCAATCACCGTCCTCACGCAGGATGGTCTCCGAACCGACATCGACGTGACCGTCCGCTACCGCGTCGACCAGTCTAAAGCGGTCAAGTTCTACCGCAACTACCGCACCCTCGACACCGCCGAGGAGCGCCTCATCCGGCCGTCGATTCGCTCCGTCCTCCGTACTGAGGCCGGTCGCCTCCCCGTCACCGTTATCTACACTGGCGAAGGACAGACGCAACTGAAGGCCGCCGCCGAGAAGGAACTCTCGGCGGAGTTCGCCAAGGCCGGTATCATCCTCGAAGCCGTCCAGGTTCGCAACGTCGAACTCCCCGGTGAGTACGCACAGGCAGTCGAAAAGAAGGAAATCACCGAACAGCGTCGCCAGCAGAAGCAAGACGAACTCGCCGTCGAAGAACTCGAAGCAGAGCGCAAACGCATCGAGGCGCAGGGGCAGGCCGATGCGAACCGCATCCTTGCCGAGTCGCTTTCGGACGAGGTGCTCGCCCAGAAGTACATCGAGAAGTTAGACGAGACGGACACGGTGTACATCCCGGTCGGCGAAGGTGGCTATCCGCAGTTCGTCCGCTCGCTCGATAGCGATGGTTCGTCCGAGTCATCGAGTAGCGCCCAGGACAACGACACGCAGAACAACAGCACGTCCAACTGATGCGATTCGGTCGCGAACTCGTCGCCCTCGTCGTCGTGTTCGCCCTCATCGGCGCGCTCGCCCGGACTGGTGCCGGGCGGTTCGTCCTTCCAGTCGTGGGTCTCGCAGTCGCCGCCGCTGTCGGGGGACTGCTCCTTCGCAGTCCGGCCTACACGCGGACGACCTTCGGTCCACGAACGCGAATCCTCGAATCGCTCTCACCCGACGCTGACGCCGTCTGCGTCGAGTGCGGGTCGCAGGCGACGACCGTCAGGCGGTACGTCCGCGAGTGGGTCGCCCTCGGCGTCCCCGTCGTCCTTCTCGACGACGGCCAGATACCTGTCTGCGACGACCACCGCGACTGAGTGCGACGGTCATCGACCCGAGAACCGCTTTTAGACCAGCTTTCCTTCCGCGACGAACTCGACGCGCCCACCGACACGAACAGTGATTTCGCCGTTGTCGCCACCCTCGTCGCTGGCTTTGAGATGGAGATGCGAGGGGCGGCCCATCTCGTATCCCTGTTCGACCGTCACCTCGATGCTCGATTCTCCGAAGTACTCATGCCGAGCGAGATAGCCCGCGAGACAGCCGTTTGCGCTTCCGGTTGCGGGGTCTTCCGCGACGCCGTGGCCCGGGGCGTACATCCGCGCCGCGAGGTCGTTCGCATCGTCGCGCGGGTCCGGACAGAAGGGAAGGAGGTTCTCGACGCCGTTCTCGTCGAGGAATGCACGGTACGCGGGCAGGTCGACCTCGCTCCGACCCAGCGCGTCGCGGTCGCGGAGGGGAATCATCACCGCCGGGAGACCGGTCGAAACGGCCTGCACCGGCCAGTCGGTGTCGAGGTCGTCCACGTCCAGCGAGAGCACCTCGGCCAGCGTCTCGTGTGGGAACTCGTCGCCGAACTCGGGCGCGTTCTGGGTCATCCAGTACACGTCGTCGTCGCCCTCCTGGCGCACTTCGACCGGTATCGTTCCGACACCGAGGTTCAGCGGTATCTCGTCTCCGGCGTCGAAGTGCTTGCGGAGGGTGGCTGCGGTTCCGAGTGTTGGATGCCCGGCGAACGGAATCTCACCTGCGGGCGTGAAGATGCGAACGTCGAACCCCGCCTCCGGACTTCCACCTTCGATGAAGGTCGTCTCGGAGTAGTTCATCTCCTTCGCGAGGGCGGCCATCTGGTCGTCTGAAAGGGTGTCAGCGTCTTCGAAGACGGCGAGTTGGTTCCCGGCGTATTTCTCGGTCGCGAACACGTCGAGGATGTGGAAGTCGTTCGAGAACACGCACAATAGTGCGTCGGCTGGTGAAAAAAGTGTGTCTGCGATGCGAGAGTGACCTCGCTGCGTTGCGGCTACTCGTCCGCGTCGCTGTCTGGGTACGGGATGTCGATTTTCTGTCCGTCCTCGGCGACGAACACGTCGCCGTCGAAGACCTCTTTGGCCTGTTCGAGCAGGGGTCGCGGGTCGGCGGCGTAGCGGGCCGAGATGTGCGTCAGTGCGAACCGGCGGACGTTGGCGTCGCGGGCGACGCGAGCGGCCTCGCGGGCGGTCGAATGCGCCGTCTTGGTGGCCCGTTCGGACTCCTCGTCGGTGAACGTCGCATCGTGAACGAGGAGGTCGGCTTCTTGGGCGACTTCGATAGTCCTGTCGAGCGGGCGCGTGTCACCGGTGTAGACGAGTTTGCGGCCCGGTCGCGGGTTGCCGACGACTTCTTCGGATTTGATGACCGTCCCGTCTTCGAGTTCGACATCCTCACCGGCGTGTAGGCGGCCGAACGCGGGGCCGACCGGAACGCCGAGTTCCTCTGCTTTCTCGCGGTTGAAGCGGCCGGGTCGGTCGTCTTCGACCAGCGCGTAGCCGACAGACGAGGTTCGGTGTTCGGTCTCGAAGGCGCGAACCTCGTACCCGTCGCCGCGGTAGGCCACGTTGCCGGGGCGGACTTCGCGAACCGAGACGTGAAAACCGGGTTGGTAGCCGCCGGCATGGACGAGATTTTTGAGGTGGTGCTTGCTTCCCGGTGGGCCGTGAATCGCAAGCGGGTCGTCGCGCTCGTTGAAGTCGAGCGTCTGAATCAGGCCGGGGATGCCGAGGATGTGGTCACCGTGAAGGTGCGTGACGAACAGGTGCGAGATACCGAACCCGGTCCCGAACCGCATCATCTGACGTTGGGTTCCCTCCCCGCAATCGAACAGCAGGCGCTCGCCGTCGCGGTTCACGAGGAACGCGCTCGGCGCTCGCGCCGTGGTGGGGACGGCCCCGCCGGTCCCGAGGAAGGTCGCACGCATGGACATGAACGTCACTCGTGGCGGCGGGGCTAAACGTGCGTCGAATTTGGGGCGCGGTGACGGTACCGCATCGACGGCGATGTGGGGGGACTCCGACGACGCGGACCGACCGATTCTTACCCGACCGTCTGTTACGGCAGTCCAATGGACGCGCCGCTGTGGACCGAGACGCACGCGCCGACACTCGACGAACTCCCACAGCCGGAGGCTCGCGAACGCTTCCGCCGTGCCGTGGACGAACCGATGAACCTCGTCGTACAGGGGCCGCCGGGCGTCGGTAAGACCGCTGCAGTGCGCGCACTCGCCGAAGCCGCCCACGAGGACCCCGACAACGACCTCATCGAACTCAACGTCGCGGACTTCTTCAACCGGACGAAAAAGCAGATTCGACAGGACCCCCGGTTCGAGCAGTTCCTCGACGGTCGGAGCCGAATGGCCAAACGCGACATGATAAATCGCGTGCTCAAAGAGTCGGCGAGTTACGCCCCGATGTCGGGGACGTACAAGACCATCGTCCTCGACAACGCCGAATCTATCCGCGAGGACTTCCAGCAGGCGCTTCGCCGCGTGATGGAACAGCACCATCGGACGACGCAGTTCATCATCACCACGCGCCAGCCCTCGAAGCTCATCCCGCCGATTCGCTCGCGGTGTTTCCCGGTGCCGATGCCCGCACCGAACGACGACGACCTCGAAGCACTCCTCGCCGACATCCTCGACGCCGAGGGTGTGGAGTACGACGCCAGCGGCCTGCAGTTCCTCGCCGACGCCTCGGGCGGCAACATCCGCAAGGCCGTCCTCTCGGCGCAGCGAACCGCCACTGAAGCCGACGAGGTAACGATGTCTACCGTCCACGCCGCGCTCGGCGACGTTGGCTTCGACGACGAACTGAAGACGCTCCTCATTCAAGCCCGCGAGGGCGATATCCGCGACGCCCGAAAGGCCGTCACGACTCTCCTCGACGACGAGGGCTACGAGGGACAGGAACTCCTCCGCGATATCCTCCGGGTCGCCGATGCGACGCCCGAGCGATTCGCCGACGGCGAACTCGCCCGCCTCCACGAACTCGCCGGTGCGGCCGATTTGGACCTCGTGACCGGCATCGACGCCCGCCTGCACATCACGCACCTCCTCACGAGTTGGGGCGCGGAAGTCCGCGACGAGGCCTAAATGAAATTCGCTCCCGGCTACCGACGGTTCGCCCTCCCGGTGTTCCTCGGGGCGGCAGTCGCGGCGTTCGTCTTCCCACCCGCCGGATTCGTCCTCCTCGCGGTGGGCGCGTTCGTCCTCTGGTTCTTCCGCGACCCTGAGCGTACGCCCCCAAACGAACCGGGTGTTATCTCACCGGCCGACGGCCGCGTCTCCGTGATTCGAGAGGAAGGCGACCGGGTTCGCGTCGGGGTGTTCATGAACGTCACCGACGTGCACGTGAATCGCGCGCCCGTCTCGGGCGAAGTCCGGGACGTGACCCACCGGCCGGGTGCCCACAAACCGGCATTCTCGAAGGACTCCGATAGGAACGAGCGGGTCGATATCGAAGTCGTGGGCGAGCGCGGCGACGAGTACGAAATCTCGCTCATCGCCGGGGCGTTCGCCCGGCGGATTCATCCCTATGTTTCGTCCGGCGACGAACTCGCCCGCGGCGACAAAATCGGCCACATCGACTTCGGCTCTCGGGCGGACGTGTTGTTGCCGCCGGAGTTCGGGGTTGAGGATGTGGTTGTCGAGAAGGGTGAGTCAGTGCGGGCGGGCGAGACGGTGGTGGCGAGAAGGGTGTCGTTGTATTGACTGGCAAGAACACTCCAAAGATGTACAAAATAATAGGTCTGTAGATAACGCACGTAAAAGATAAAATCAAGTTGAGATCAAAGTCTGATTTAGAAGCCAATAGATGAGCTTAGCTTTTGATAAATATTCGATAGCCTGACTTGCTGCTGCTGCTACTTCTGCTGCATTTTCAGGTGTAGTTTTCAACCTCGTATCGAAGGAATCGTCTTCATTCCCGCTGAAATACTGGGGAACCCGGTAATCACTGTCCGTGGCTCCTCGAAGATCTAGACCCTTAATTAGAACATCATATAGTTGAACAAAGCTCTCATCAACGATTAAGTGCTCAATATCAGAGTCAACAATATCAAAGTCTGAGCCCTCTGTTAAGCTTAAGACTGCATGTTGGTTTCTTATCACTCCGCTTGAGTTATTGACTTCAATAGTTAATGGTTGGCCAGAACTGCTCTTATTACCCTCAATATATACTCCCTCTGAGTTTTCAATATAGATGTCTTTCGTCATGATTGTTTTATATCTCGACTATATGGTTACAGAATAGAAAAATTTGAGGGTGTGGTAGTTCACCAGTTTAATTAACTAGATTTCATATAGAAACATGTTTCGTCCCCCCTATTCCTCCAAAATCCGGCGAGTTCAATCTCTCAGTACTGTAATGCTTCTGAGAGTTTCGCGGCGATAGATATATGTGGGGTGATGTCATGCCACATATTGTATCGCTATGAAGCCGTGTCACAGTTGTCAGTCGGTTATCGACGAGTACCTCCTGGACAAACAACTCGACGTGCTGCGCGACCTCACAGTTGACGACTTCAACGTCTGTGCGGATTGCGTGACTATCGTCGACGATGCGTGCGTGGAATGCGGCGGCGGGGTGTACGTCCCGCAAAACGAATCAGAAGTCCCCGACTACTGCCCAGCGTGCCGGTCTGACCTCATCGCGCGGACCGGTCGGGACCCGGGATGGAACTGCGACACCATCTCAACCTAAACGGCTCCCCCGACTATCACCGTTTGCGCTTTTTGACTGACTCTGAAATCCCGAGTAGCAACACACCGAATCTCGGGACAGCATTTTGACAACTGTCTTCTTCCTCGGCGCTGTGGCCTTCGTATGCCCTCCACGTCTTCGGCCGCATCACCACCGAGTTGGTGGTACGGTGTCGCCCTGTTCCCCGTTTCTGCTCTCTTCGGACTACTCGAATTACTGTCTCGGCATTTCCTTTCGAGAGCGCTTGTACACGACAGTCCGGGAGACTATCTCCTGTCTTTCGTTATGGACGTTCTCTCGCAGTTGGGTGCGATTTTCTTCGGTCTCGTCGTGTTAGTCGCACTCGTCTTGGACATCCGCGGGTTGCGGAACAGTGGGGCACCGTGGCGACCCAACTGGACGTGGGGACTCGTTGGTCTGCCCAACCTCGCGGTCGGGGTGTACCCACCGATACTCGCCGTATCCGTGCCGCTGTTGTCGTACTATCTCTATCGGCGCGGGAAGCGGGTTGGTGCGCCGAGTTTCTAAGCCGGACACACCGACTCCGGAATCTGCGCAACCGTGCTGTTTGCGCCCGCGTAGCTATATTATCGAGCGAAGCGTACATTGCTAGATGACCACACTTCGAGTCACGAGAGCTACGGTGTTCTATGACTGCTTCTGAGTGGCGGACGTGGGGCATCCTCACTGGTCTCTTTCTCTTGACGGCTGGCTTCATCGCCTACGTAATCGCCCCTGCAAGTGTCTTCCCGCTGTTCATGGACACGTTCTCGATTGGCAAAGCGGCTGCGAGTGCGTCGATTAGTTTCGTGTTTCTCACGTGGGCGCTCCTGCAGGTTCCTGGCGGCTACCTCCTCGACCGGGTCGACAATCGCTATCTGGTGTATATCGGGGCCGTGGTTTTCGTACTCACGGCCGTCGCGGGGGTGCTCGTACAATCATATCAGCTCTTTCTGGTCACGCGACTCATCAGTGGGGCCAGTGTCGTCTTCATCTTCGTCGGGAGCATAAACGTCCTCAATCAACTCCTCCCGGAGGTGCGGCAGGCCCGCGGCATCGGCATTTTCCTTGCGAGCCCCCCGTTTGGCCTCGTAATCGCTCAATATAGCACTCCGCGGATAGCGGCCCAGTTCAGTTGGCACGCAGCAATTCTCGTCTACACGCTCGTTGCCCTCGTCGGACTGCTCATCACGGTGGCACTCCTCAGACAGCCCATCAAGGGGGACGAACGCGTTACCGGCCGTCAGTTCGTCGCGGCGCTTCGGAACCCTTCGGTCTTACTCCTCTCGACAGCGAGTTTCTGTACGTACGCCGTCTGGACGTTTCTCAACACGTGGATGCCGACCTACGGAACGGAAGTACTCGGCATCGAACTGGCCGCTGCTGGTGCGGCTACAGCCCTCGTGCCGCTCGCGGGAATCGTCTCCAGACCCGGCGGCGGATGGCTCTCGGAGCAACTCGGTGGTCGACTCAAACCTGTTATACTTGCTTCATTTAGCACGTCGGTGCTATTGCTTTATCTATTGAGTAATGCGCCCTCTTCCACGGTGTTCGCCATCCTGTTGGCACTGACAGGTGGAGCAATCAACCTTTCAGTTGGTCTGTATTTCGTGTACGTGAATAACCTGGCTGCCGCGTCCACGTCCGGTACGAGCCTGTCTGTCCTGCAAACGTTTTCTCAACTCGGGAACCTCGTTGCCCCAGTCGCTGGTGGCTGGCTCATTGCACAGGTCTCTTGGACGGCAGGGTTTGGATTCGCAGTTTCACTGGCAATCGTCGGCATAGCCACTATTTTGATTGTTCGAACCACGACGTGAGAACCGAAATCCAACCGCTGCGTGAGGCAGTTCAACTTCGAATGTGGTCCACTCAGAGGAATAGGACCAACAACGTCGGCGAGAACTTCTGTAACTTCTTCTCAGAGGTATTTCGGAACCAGTGGCAGTCTAATAGACTGTTAAATTGGGTTACCAGTACCATGATTATGCCCTTTCGAATCTACCATCCTTCCTTGTGATGGGGAAACAAACACGAGTACTGAACCGACGACAGATGCTGCGGAGGTTGGGTTCGGTTGGTGTCCTTTCACTTGGGACATCAGGCGCTGTCGCGACTGCTGAAGTCGTGGAGGAAGATGCGTGGCCGACATTTCAGTACGACAATGGTCGAACCGGGTATAACCCACTCGGAAGGAGGCCAGTTGGTAACATTTCGAAGATTTGGCAAACGTCAGAACCCTCAATGTCGGGGAGTCCTGCTGTCGTCAGTGGACTAGTCTACCACGGCACGTCAACTAATAGATTGTACGCGTACGACGCAGTTGACGGTTCTATCGTGTGGTCCAGTAGGACTGAAGGACGAATCGCACCATCTCGACCAACAGTAGCCGACGGGATTGTGTATATTGGTGACTGGGAGAACAATCTGTACGCATTTGATGCCCAGAACGGTACCGAAATCTGGCGATACGATGCAGGCACTATTCTGAACAAAGGATACGTCGTTACTGATGGGATGGTGTATTTCGGCGACACTGAGGGTGTGATTCACGCGGTTTCTACGGCAGATGGAACTGCAGTTTGGACACTCAACCTTGGGTTTGGATTCCTCTCTCTCGCATTGGAAGACGGATTTTTGTTCTCCGGCAGCTCAGACTCAAAATTATGGAGTATCAACGCAACGACTGGTGAAATAGTCTGGTCCAAGCATGTCTCCTACTCTCCGCGGAACGTTGTCGTCAGTGATGGGGTGGTGTATGTTGGTGGGTGGCCATATATGGCCACGTATAATGCGACTGATGGTTCTGAGATTTGGAAAGTCTACATCGGAACCATCACAAACTCACCAGCGATCTCAAGGCGGTACATCTACCTCGGGTCTACCCAGAACGAACTACTCGCACTCGACCGGACGACCGGCGAGGAGCAATGGAGCTTCGCTGTTGGAGAAACCCCAATTCAAGGGATTATCTCGTCACCTTCCATTGTCCAAAATAGGGTCTATTTCGGAAGTTACGACGGTCACGTGTATGAGATTCACGCTAAAACTGGGAGATTGACTTGGTCGTACGACACTGGAATGGAAATCACTGGTTCCCCAGCGGTCGTTGACCGACGATTATTCATTGGAAGCCGACTAAACGGGATCTTCGCATTCGAGTGAGGTGCTACCCACTGCTGGCTTGATTTGTAAGAAACCAGCAGTCAGATTCGAACTTTCCAACTGACCAGAGGGATAAGACGGTACTTATCAAATTCTTCAACTCTACCGATGCAGCAGATGCACGTACCGAACCAACGACCGGTGCACCCGACGCTCGAACACCTGCTCGACTTCCCAGCCAGCGTCCTCGGCTTCGTCGACCCACGACCGGTCGGCGACCATCACGCACTGCGGCGCGACCCGCCGAACCTCCGCGAGCGCTCCACCAACCAAATCCGAAAGCGAGTGCTGGGCAATCTTCGATTGCCGCCCGTAGGGTGCGTCGAACACGACGCCGTCCATTGAATCGTCGCAGAGCGGAAGTGCGGTCGCATCGCCGCGAACGACCTCACCCGAACCGACGTAGTGGTCCAAGTTCACCTGCGCGCCGCTGGCCATCTTCTCCTGTGCATCGACGCCAACCACGTCGGCACCGACTAATCCTGCCTCAAGCAGCACGCCGCCAGTCCCGCACATCGGGTCCAAAATCCGATCACCGGGTTCCGCGCCAGCAATGTTGACGAAGGCCCGGGCGTCCATCGGGGCCATGCTTCCCGGTTGGAAGAACGGGCGGTCGGTGGGCTTTCGGTCGCCGAAGTCGCGGACGCCCTCGACGGCAGTCCAGCCAACGAGGCAGGCGTCCTCGGAGAAGTAGACGCGGAGTTCGTGGTCCGGGTCGTCCAAATCGACGCCAAAGCCGCGCTCGACGAGCGCCGACCCGACTCGGCGCTCCGCGTCGGTGGTGCTGATGCCGGTCAGAGCGCGAACGTCGCGGGCGCGAACGGCGACAGTTCCCTCCCGGTCGATGGTCGCTCCCTCGACGATGGCGCGAGCGGCGTCGATGTCGGGGTCGCAGTGGCCGACAAGTTCGACGATGCGACGGGTGTAGGCGAGGTGCGCCGCTCGGTCGGTGTCGACGCCGCGGGCGGTGGCGAGGCCGGGCGCGACGACTTCGACGCCCGTCGCCGCCGACTCGGCCTCGCGGGCGGCGAAGGCGTCTTCTTCGCCGGCGAGTTCCAATCCGTACACGCTCGGACCTGACGGCCCGGAAAAATGAGGGTATCGGTCGCCGACGAATCCGCACAGCGCAGTCGTCTGAACGTGATAGTTTGGCGACGACGAAATTTATATCTCCGTGTCCGAATCCACCCGCATGGCTTCTCTCGACGCCATCCTCTGGGGTGCGGCAGCCCTCGCCTACGGTCTTGGAGACTACGTCACTACCGTCCTTGGCGTCAGACTCGCGGGCATTCAGGAAGGCAACCCAATCGTTCGACTCCTCTCCGGCGGCGACCCCGGACCGGGGTCGTTCGCCGTGCTGAAGTTCGTCTCTGTCGCACTGTTTTTCGCCACCTACTGGGCCCTCAAACCGGCGACTGCCCGACTTGCGATACCGGGTGCGCTGACATGTCTCGGCGTGGTAGTCACCGCCCGGAACGTCCAAATCATTCGCCGTCGGCTGTAAGCTGTCAACCACCTGCACCAATCTTTTTAAAGATTAAATACGTGACTTAAATCGTTACATGACCGACCCCAAGGACACAATCAACATCGAGAACGTCGTCGCCTCCACGGGCATCGGCCAAGAACTCGACCTCCAGAGCGTGGCGATGGACCTCGAGGGCGCAGATTACGACCCCGAGCAGTTCCCCGGTCTCGTCTACCGAACTCAGAACCCCAAGTCCGCGGCGCTCATTTTCCGCTCCGGCAAAATCGTCTGCACCGGCGCGAAGTCCACGGACGACGTACACGAAAGCCTCGGTATCGTCTTCGACAAGCTTCGAGAACTCCAGATTCCGGTCGACGAGGACCCCGAAATCACCGTCCAGAACATCGTCACGAGCGCCGACCTCGGCGAGAACCTGAATCTCAACGCCATCGCCATCGGTCTCGGGCTGGAGAACATCGAGTACGAACCCGAGCAGTTCCCGGGTCTCGTCTACCGTCTCGACGAACCGAGTGTGGTTGCGCTGCTCTTCGGGTCGGGCAAACTCGTCATCACGGGCGGCAAGAAGCCAGAAGACGCCGAAGCGGCGGTCGATGTCATCATGTCTCGTCTCTCCGACCTCGGTCTTCTCGGGTCGTTCTGACCTGACTCGAATCGGCCGGACCTAAGTCAATCGCGTCCATTCGGCCGATATGGACGTGCTCTCGTTGCAGACGGTGGCCTCTGGTGCGCCGATAACGGCCGTCGCCGGAACGTTCGCGTTGTTCGCGTTGTTTCTCTCTTTGACCGCACACATCGCCGCGCGGAACGTCCTCGGCGATGTCGAGGTGAAAAAAGCGTTCGCAGTCGGTCCCGTTCCGGCGGCTATCGCCGTCGTCTTCACGGCGTTCGAACTGAACTCGTTTCTTGCGCTCGGACTCGCTATCGCGTTCGACTTCGGACTCGTCAGGTTCCTCTACGGTCGTTCGAATCGCCTGTCGGCGTACGTGGTCTTCATCCACTTCGTCGTCTCGGTCATCCTCGGTGTCGTCCTGTTCGGACTCGCCGTCATCCTGTCGACTGCGCCGTTCTGACCATCTGGTTGATGCGCCGCTTTTCACTCTCGTTGGTGCGCCGCTTTTTTCGCATTCCTCGCGGGACTCGTCCGGCGTACCTTCATTACACAAGACGAACAACCGCCGCATGTGTCCCCTCGCCAACTCGTCTGGAACGGTGCCGAGCGCCGCCCTCGCGCTCCGGTTCGACTTCTCGCGGCACCGGTCGTCGTCGTTCTCGTTTCGATTGTCATCGGTATCGGCCTCGGAGCAACCGTCAACGACCTCCTCGGTACGAGTCGGCTCGCACAGTTTCTCATTTCGCTCGTCTCGGTCAGTTCGAGCGCGCTCGGTGGGGTGCTCATCGCCCGCTACATCGACCGGCGAAGCCTCTCCGACCTCGGATTCGATATCGACCGTGACTGGGTACTCGACCTCGGATTCGGCCTCGTCCTCGGCGGGGTGTTGATGACGCTCATCTTCCTCGTCGGCGTGGCCACCGACTGGGTCGCCGTCGACCCGGTCCGACTTGGTTCCGACCGACTCCTCGGCACTGCGGCGCTCTTCGTGTTCTTCGTCGCAGTCGGCGTCTCCGAGGAAATCCTCTTGCGCGGCGTCGTCCTCACGAACGTCGCCGAGGGGCTTCGCTGGCGGTTCGACGTGCCGACGGCGCTTATCGGCGGGCTCCTCATCTCGTCGGCCGTCTTCGGCGTTGCCCACTTCCAGAATCCGAACTCGAGTCTTGCGAGCACGCTCAGCATCACACTCGCGGGCGTGCTGCTCGGTCTCGGGTACGTCCTCACCGGCGACCTCGCCATTCCGACGGGCATTCACATCTCGTGGAACTTCGTACAGGGTGGCGTCTACGGGTTCGCGGTGAGCGGCCTCGACTTCGGTACCTCGCTCATCGAGACGACAGAGCGAGGGCCAGATGTGATTACCGGTGGGTCGTTCGGCCCCGAGGCCGGTCTGCTTGGCGTCGGCGCGATGGTCGTCGGCGTGGCCTGTATCGCGTGGTACGTCCGATTCAGATACGGTCGCCTTCGGTTCGACCCGTCGGTGTCGGTTCCGGAGTTGCGCTGGAAAGAAAACGAGTCGTAAACAGCTGACGGTTCAGTTATTCGACCAACCGCTCGATTTCAGTGACGAGGATACCGCTCGCACCCACGCTCTTCAGGTCGCTTACGACCTCGAACACGTCGCGCTCGTCGACGACTGCGTGAACCGCGACGGTTTCGTCGCCCGCGACATCCATCACCGTCGGGCCGCCCAGTCCGGGGATGACCTCTTTGACCGTGTCGAGTTTGTCGCGCGGGGCGTTCATCATCAGGTAGCGCTTGCCCTCGGCCGAGCGCACCGATTCGAGCGCCATCACGAGTTGTGCGACCTTCGGTTCGTCGACGACTTCAGGGCGGGCGAACAGGCGGACCGACGAGGAGAGGACTTCGTCGATGACAGCGAGGCGGTTGACCCGGAGCGTCGTCCCCGTCGAGGTGATGTCGATGATGGCGTCGGCCATCTCGACGTGCGGGGTGAGTTCGGTCGCGCCGGTCACTTCGACCACGTCGGCGTCGATACCCTTCCGGTCGAAGTACGAGCGGGCGATGTGCGGGAACTCGGTGGCGACGACGGTCCCAGAGACGTCTTCGACCGAGTTGATGTCGCCGTCTTCGGGCGCAGCGAGAACGAGGCGGCACTTTCCGTACTCCAGGTCGAGGAGTTCGGCGAGTCGGTGGCCGGATTCGCGCACTTGGTCGAGACCCGTAATACCGACTTCGGCCGCGCCGTCACGGACGTACTCGGGGATGTCGGCCGCGCGGGCGAAGAGGACGGTCACGTCGGGGTCGACGGTGTCGGCGTAGAGTTTCCGATCAGCGCCGTTGTCGAGATGGAGACCGGCACGTTCCAGAAGGTCGATAGTCGGTTCGTGCAGGCGGCCTTTGTTGGGAACGGCGATTCTCATACGGTCCCGTCTCGGTCCGGAGGTAATTGACTTTCGCAACCCAGAATTCTTATCAACATCTCGACTACCCGATATTGTATGCCCCCCGTCACATTTGCCGCCGCACTTGTCGGCGTCTCCCTCCTCGGTGCGGGTTGGTCGCGGATGAGTGCTGGTCGACTCGCCAAGCGGGATGCGCCGGTACAGGAGTTTCGTCGCCGCGTCCATTCGAACTGGCTTCTCGCCGCGGCACTGTTCGCAGTGTGTGCGTGGTTCTTCGAGTTGAATGCGGACCTGCTCGCTCTCGCCGGTCTCCCGACGAGGTGGCCGTGGACGCTGCTCGGGTGGTCGGGTATCGCCGTCGGTGCTGCACTCGTCGCCACCGTCTCGTACATGGGTGCGTTCCCGGTTGCACGGCGCGTCCGCGACGTGGATATGGGTGCGTTCACGGCCGCGGTGAAGATGTTCCGGTACCACGTCGTCATCGCAGCCATGATTCTCAGCGTGGTGGTCGTGTACCGAATCGACCTCCGGTACGGGGTCTCCAGCGGGGCGGCGACAGTCGCGGTCTTCACTCTCGCGGCGTACCTGTTTTCGACACCACTCGTCGGTCTCTCGCAGACGACGATGGAACCGGATGCCGACACTCGGAGCCGACTCGACCGACTCACGTCCCGCGTTGGGCTCTCGGTGAGCCAGACTCGACTCCTCGAAGGATACGGCCACCGCTCGGACCACTTCGTTCGCGGGCCGGTCGGCCGCAAGACGCTCTTCGTGACCGACTCGCTTCTCGAAAAATACGACGACGACGTTGTCGGTGCCCTCCTCGCGACCGAAGCGGAGCAAAGCGCTCGATTCACGCGCGAACTTCATCTCCTCTCGGTCGCGGTCTTCGGTGGACTCGCGCTCTCTGGTCTCGCGCCGGAGAACAGCTTCTTCGTCTATCTGGGAATCGGCCTCGTGGCGCTCGTACTCGGTGCGCAGGTAAGCCAACGGCTCACGATTCGGGCCGACGACGCGGCCGCAAAACAGGTCGGATGCGACACGCTCGCGGATGCGTTAGAAGCGACGGCCGACGAAGTTGACCAGCGTCACTCGGGGTCGTTCCTGTCTCCCACCCTCTCTTCCGAGGCTCGAATCGAGCGGCTCAGGAATGCTGAAGCCGCAGCGACAGACTCGCCGGACTCGTAGGTCAGACTCGTCACAGAGGACTCGTCCACTCAGCCTTCGACGAGCGTATCGAGCAGGCGGTCGAACCGGTCGACGAATCGCTCGGGGAGGGAGGGCGACACCTCGTCGAGGAGGGCGGCCGTCCGGCCCGGATGGGTCAACACGAGCGTCACGCGGTTGTGCAGGTCGCGCTCCTTTCGGACGATATCCCGCTCTGTGAGGTGGTCGAGGTGCCACTCCAGCGTGCTGCGTGCGACACCGATATCTTGTGCAACGTCGTCGGGGCGGGCCTCGCCGTGTTCGAGAAGGTGTCCGAGGATATCGCGGGCGGTTTCGCGCCGAACGAGCGCGAGGGCACCGCGTTCCCACGCATCGAAGTCGAGGGGGTAGTAGTGGGTTCGGCCGTAGAATTCGCTCCGTCGGACTGACTCGTCAGAGAGGAGTCGTCGGACGTGATGCTGTACCTGTCCGGGCGCGAGGTCGAGCGTGCGCACGAGCTCGTTGAAGTGGATGCCCGGGTTGTGCTTGATGTGGTCGGCGACGCGGATTCGTGTCTCGCTCATGGTTCGTGTGCCCCCGCTTCGCGCTCCATGCTCCGGGCGTAGTAGATGGCCGTGAGGACGAGTCCGGCCATCACGAGGTCCAAGACGTGTTCGATGGCGTGGTGTTCGATGCCCGTAATGACGCCTGCGAACGTGAGGACGACCACCGCCGCGCGGGACGCGAAGGCGAGAAGCGCCAACGCGATGAGCAGGTGTGACCGGGTTCGACGGCGGTGAAACACCGCGATACCCAGTCCCGCGAGCGTCACCGACACTGCGCCGGTGAGTGCGGCGACGACGGTGACAAACGGGCTTGTGGCCGCTTGGACGTGCCCCGGAGTAAGCGCGAACGCTATCGGGGGTTCCATACCCTCGATAGTGAGGGGGGTATAGGTAAGGCCCCCCGCTGGTTCTCGGTTTCCGGGAAAGTGGTCCGATTCTGAAACGCCGAGGCGAAACGGCGATGCGAGACGGTGGATTCACAGTATCGGATGCAAAACGACCGACATGGATACGCTCCGAATCGAGGGTGGACAGGTGCTCCGCCCCGACATGACTATCGAGCGCGCCGACGTTCTCGTCGACCGGACCGAAGGAACGATTCTCGACATCGGCACGGACCTCGACGCCGACGCGTCGGAGACGCTCGATGCCGACGGGTGTCTGGTCATGCCCGGATTGGTCAACGCCCACTGCCACGTCTCGATGACCCTCCTCCGCGGCTACGCCGACGACAAGGGACTCGACGCGTGGCTTCGCGAGGATATCTGGCCAGCGGAAGCGGCACTCACGGACGAAGACATTCGCATCGGTGCCGAACTCGGACTCGTTGAGATGATAAAGTCCGGCACGACGGCCTTCGCCGACATGTACTTCGACGTGCCCGAAATCGTCGACGCAATCGACGCAGCGGGACTTCGTGCTCGTGTCGGCCACGGCGTCGTCACCATCGGTAAGGACGACGACGACGCGTGGGATGATATCGAAGAGAGTCTCCGCATCGCCCGCGAGTACGACGGCGCGGCCGACGGGCGCGTCCGGACGGCTGTTATGCCACACTCGCTGACGACGGTCGACGAGCAGTTCCTCCGTGATGCGACTGCCGACGCCCACGAGGAGGGCGTTCCGGTCCACTACCACGCCAACGAGACCGCAGACGAGGTCACGCCAATCGTCGAGGAACGCGGCGAGCGGCCCCTCTCGTACGCCAAGGACCTCGGGATGCTGACCGAGGCCGACTTCCTCGCACACGGCGTCCACGTCGACGAGGAGGAAATCGCTCTGCTCGCCGAGGCCGGAACGGGCGTCGTCCACTGCCCCGCATCGAACATGAAACTCGCCTCCGGGATGGCTCCCGTGCAGGCCATGCTCGACGCCGGTGTCACGGTCGGTATCGGAACCGACGGGGCCGCCTCGAACAACGACCTCGACATGTTCGACGAGATGCGCGACGCTGCGATGATTGGAAAACTCGCCGCAGACGACGCCAGCGCCGTTGCGGCGGCGGACGTGGTACGTATGGGTACCGCCGGGTCCGCCGAGGCAATCGGCCTGCCGGGCGGGGCGCTCGAAATCGGCGGCGTCGCCGATATCGCCGTTGTCGACCTTGACGCGCCGCACCTGACGCCCGCAAACGACCTCGTGAGTCACCTCGCCTACGCCGCTCGCGGGTCTGACGTGCGCCACACCGTCTGCGATGGTCGAGTGCTGATGCGTGACCGCGAGGTCCGCACGCTCGATGAGTCGACCGTGATGGAGCGCGCCCGTGAAGCGGTCGCTGCGCTCCGCGAGCGTATCTAACTCGTCGACTACGTCCGGAGCGTTGGCCGGACCGAACGGCTCACTGCCCGGTCAGTTCAATCTGTAGGCCGTCGTCGGTGACTCGGACTTCCATCGATTCGAACGTCCGACAGTACTGCGAGACGTGTCGGCCGCCGGCCTGATTGACGGCAATCGTCTTTTCGAGTAGTGCGACCTCGTGGAGTCGCTTTACTTCTCGGTATGCCGTCGAAAGCGGTACGTCTGCGCGGTTACTCAGCTCTTTGACCGTCTGCGGTTCGTCAGCAACGCGCAGCAGGTCGGGCACCGCAGAGGCGCTCATCAGAGCGAACAGCTCCTGTTCGGCAACTTCCGTCCCGTTGTCTACGGCGAGCATCGCGCACCATGTGATAGACTACCCATTGACACTTGTAGATTCGGGCAAACGCCGCTCATCTGCCTTCGGTAAGGTTTTCGGACGCCTCGCCGAAGCACCGATATGAGCGAACACTACGCTCCTGTCTCCGAGCACCTCGACGATGTCGAGGCCGCCCGGAAAGAGGGACGACGCAAGATGGATTGGGCGCTCCAGCACATGCCCATCCTGCAGGAACTCCGCGACCAGTTCGAGGCCGACAAGCCGCTCGCCGGTGAAGTCGTCGGGATGGCGATGCACGTCGAAGCGAAGACGGCGAACCTCGTGGAACTCCTCGCCCTCGGTGGTGCGGAAGTCGCTATCACCGGGTGCAACCCGCTTTCGACCCACGACGACGTCTCCGCTGCGCTCGACGCTCACGACGACATCACCTCCTACGCCGTCCGCGGCGTCGACGAGGAGGGCTACTACGCGGCTATCGACGCCGTCGTCGCCCACGAACCGACCATCACCGTCGACGACGGGATGGACATGGTGTTCACCATCCACGAGGAGTACCCCGAACTCATCGAGACCATCGTCGGCGGCGCTGAAGAGACGACGACCGGTGTCCACCGTCTGCGCGCCATGGACGCCGACGGCGAACTGAAATACCCCGTCTTCGCCGTGAACGACACGCCGATGAAGCGTCTCTTCGACAACGTCCACGGGACGGGCGAGTCGTCGCTGGCAACCATCGCCATGACGACCAACCTCTCGTACGCTGGCAAGAACGTCGTCGTCGGCGGCTACGGCCACTGTGGCAAGGGCGTCGCGAAGAAGGCCGCAGGCCAGAATGCGAACGTCATCATCACGGAAGTCGACCCCCGCCGCGCCCTCGAAGCCCACATGGAGGGCTACGAAGTCATGCCGATGGAAGAGGCCGCAAAGGTCGGCGACGTGTTCATCACGACCACCGGTAACCGCGACGTCATCACCCGCGAGGACTTCGAGCAGATGAAAGACGGCGTTCTCCTCGCCAACGCGGGGCACTTCGACATCGAAATCGACCTCGACGCGCTCTCGGACCTCGCCGTCGAGGAGTACGAAGCACGTGACGGCGTCGACGCCTACGTGATGGACGACGGCCGCCGCCTCAACGTCCTCGCTGAAGGCCGCCTCGTCAACCTCGCGTCGCCCATCGCACTCGGCCACCCGGTCGAGGTCATGGACCAGTCGTTCGGCGTGCAGGCCGTCGTCGTGCGCGAAATCGTCGAAAACGGAGACGCCTACGACGCTGGCGTCCACAACGTCCCCGACGAACTCGACCGCGAAGTCGCCGAAATCAAGCTTGAAGCCGAGGGCATCGAGTTCGATTCGATGACCGAAGAACAGCGCGAATACATGGGCAGCTGGGCCCACGGGACGTAGGTCAGACTCCACACAGACGGCCTTTCTCTACCGCCGGCGCGTCACGCCGACACCGAAGGTGCTCCCGAAGATGGCACCCCAGACGACGTGTGCGACGAGACCCGGGACCGTGAGTGTCGGGACGGACGCGGAGATGCCGACCGACCGGAGCCAAAGCGGCATCACGACTCCCGCGGCGAAGAGCCAAAGAAGCACTCCGTAGAGGACGCCCAGCACGGTCGAGCGCATCGGCCGCCGGGCGGCGTTCCACGGGTTTCGATGGCAGATGGCCACCGCGAAGAGGAGACCGAAGACGACGCTGTGGAAGATGTGCGTCACCCATCCGACACCCGCGTTCATCACGCCGTAGAGGGCCCCGATGATGGCGAGGGACCCCGTCAGGACTTGCGAAGTCGCGCCCATCGCAACGCCGGAGGCGATGGCTGCGACGGCGGTGACGCCGAGAATCCGCGGCGGGATGCCGTACTCGGAGTCGTTGCCGAGCACATCCTCGGTGTGGCGGGCGAGCGAAACGGTCACGCAGCTCCCGTCGTCGTCGGAATCCACGCTGATGAGGCCGTCGTATTTGTCCACTACGAGCAGTCTGACGAGGGTGAGTCCGAACCCGGTGGTCGGGTCGTCGTACTCGGGTAACTCACGGTCTTCGACGACCGCGGAAACGTTCTCTGGAATCCCCGGTCCCTCGTCGGCGATATCGATGTCCACGTGGGTTCTTCGTGCGGTCACACGAACCGAAACGGTCGGGTCGTCGACGTTCGCGTGGACAATCGCGTTCTCCAGCAGATGCCGAAACGCGGTATCGAGGTGGGCGTCGGCCATGACGCGCGTCTCTGTCGATGCGTCTCCCTCGAGTGTGATGTTTGCGTTCGGGTAGGAGGTTCGAACCTCGGTGATTGCCGCACGAAGCTTCGGGTACACCCGGGTCGAAACTGGGTCTTCGTCCGCCGGGCCGACGATGGCGCGGAGTTCGGAGATGGAGGTGTCGATGCGGTCGGCGTTCCGCTGGATGACCTGCAGATTCGACGTGTCCGCTCTTCGCTGGTCCACGTCGAGGTCCGCGTAACCGCGAATGACGTTCACCTTGTTTAGCACCTCGTGGCGGAGGATGCGATTGAGGACGGTCAGGCGGTCCGCTTGCTTCGACAACTCGCGGCGCTGTTGTTTGTTCATCGCCGTTCGAATCCCTGTGAGGACGCCGCCAACTGACCCGCCGATGATGACGTTCGCAACGAGCGCCGACCGAGTCAGAGTGGACAGTCGCTCGGCGTCTCCAGTTCCAGTGAGCGTCAACAGGAGAACGAGAACCATCGACAGCGTGCCGAGGACGCTCCACGTCGCCACGGTGTTCACGAACGTCTCGTCGTACGAACTCACCGCGAGTCCGATGCCGAACACGGTCAATCCGAGACCGAGGACGAGGAACGCCGCCTGCCCGACAAGAAACTCGACGAGCGTCGCCTGCGCGTCGATGGACTCTAATACCGTGTATCTGGTCCCCAGAAAGCCAATGGCGGCCACTACGAAACCACCGTACTTCACGTTGCCTTCGTGGAGACCCAGCATACTATGGTACTAGTTCACTCGACACGAACCTTATATTTTTGGTGACTGTCATACTGGGCGGACTATAACGGAGACAGACCTGTATTTTGCCGATAGAGGTATTGTGGAGTATGCTTTCCAGTGTTGGTTGTCGAACAAATAGTGGTCAGGATGTCGAACAAGTTCTCGCCGACAGAATGCTCCGCAACTGTTTGTGTCAACCCGCTCAGTGGACCGTCATGTCGGAGAGGACGTTGACGCAGTAGACGCCCACGAGGATGAGAAGCAGACCGACGCCGCCCGTCAGGTCCAGCGATTCGTCGAAAACGACGATACCGATAGCTGCCACGCCGACGATACCGAGGGCGGCCCACGTTCCATACACGACGCCGATAGGGAGTTCTTCCAACGTCAGCGAGACGAGATAGAACGCGAGTCCGTAGCCGACGACCACGCCGAGGCTCGGAACTGGCTTCGAAAAGCCCGCCGAGAGTTTGAGCGCGGTCGTTCCGACGAGTTCTGAGACGATTGCGCCACCGAGCAACACGTACGGATTCATACCCGCCAGTCCTGTCACTCGGTGAATGAGTATTCTGAAATAACCCGCCACTTGCGGGTTGTTTCCCGAGCCACTAAGCACTCGCCCGCGTACTGCTCAATAGGATATCATGACTGCACTCGGCGAACTCGGCTTATCGAGTTACGAAGAGAAGGCCTACCGGACGCTCCTCGTTACGGGTGCAGCGACCGCGACGGCCCTCTCGGAGGCGAGTGACGTTCCCAAAGGCCGGATTTACGACGTTCTCAATGGACTCGAAGCCCGGCAGTTGGTCCGCACGCAATCGACCCAGCCGACGCGGTACGCCGCCATCGACCCGGCGACGGCCGTCGAGCGACTGCTGGCCGAGCGCGCCGTCGAACTCCACGACGAGTGGACACGCTATCTCGATGTCGCTGAAACGGTTCACTCGACTCTCCTGCCGACGCCGCCGGCCGACGGCAGTATCTGGCTCGGGACACTCGGCGACGAGATGCGAGCGGCGATGCAGCAACACATGCGCACCGCGACAGAGAGCGTTCACGCCGTCGTCGGCCCGCCATACGAGCAGGCCTCGTGGGAGACGCTCCGGACGGAGTTCGAGGCGTTTTTCGACGGCGCACACGCCGACCTCGATGTGTCGCTCGTATTCAGCGACCGTCTCCTCGACGTGCTTCCGGACGCGTTTCCGGAGTTGGTCGAGTCGAAGTCGCAGGCGGTTCGAATCAGGGTCCTCCCGGACGTGCCGGTGTCGTTCGACGTACTCGACCAGTCGGTGGTGTCACTCGACATCCCGCACCCGCAGTCCGTCGGCGAGCGATTCGGCGTCGTCGCGGTGAAGGACGCGGCCGTCGTCAGCGAGTTCGAACGTCAGTTTCAGGCGCTGTGGGCGGATGCGGTTCCGCTCGTAGAATAGCGAGACGGGGGCGACACTCGGCACGCTGGTTCGTCCCTTTTATCACTGCCACTCTCCGACTCACGACCATGTCTTCGAACAGAAAGGGCGACCGACGTGAGCGCGAACTCGTCAACAAACTCGACGAGGCCGGGTTCGCGGTCATGCGTGCGCCCGCCTCCGGGAGTGCAACGACCCGGGAACTCCCCGACGTGCTCGCGGGCAATGGCGACGTCTTCTACGCCATCGAGGCGAAGGCGTCCAGCGGCCGACCCATCTATCTCGACGGCGAAGAGGTCGAAGCCCTCATCTACTTCTCGCAGAACTTCGGTGCGAAAGCCCGCATCGCGGTTCGATTCGACCGTGAAGATTGGTACTTCTTCCACCCGGGCGACCTCTATGTGACCGACGGCGGCAACTACCGTGTAAAAAAGGAGACGGCGCTGTCGGAGGGCGAAGACTTCGACTCGTTCGTCGGCGGGCCAAAGCAGACGCGCCTCGGCGACACATAGCTCGTTCCAGCGTTCGAATTCACGCCCGCGCAAATCGCCCGCCGAGCGATTGCATTCCGACGAATCCCCGTTCGACCGAGCGGAGTCGAGAGGCGGGGAAGCGGTACGCTCGCAACGTTCCGAGGTCGGAGAGTCCGGCATCGGCCGGAAGCGACCCGAGGTAGACGGCCTCGAAGACCGGTTCGTGGTCGCCGTAGTCGGCGTTCGTCTCGAACTCGGAGACGAGGTCCCCCGTCCCGGTTCTGGTCTCGTCGGCGCGGGTTCCGAGGTCGCGAATGACGACGAGCAGGCTTCCGGTTTCGCGGTCGCGAACGAGGTCGCCGGGGTGGTGCTCGTGGTCGTGACAGAGTTGCGGTCCGGTCGCCTCTATTGGGACGAACGTCTCGTCGCCACAGACGGCGCAGGTGGCGCTTCGGCGACCCGGCGGTGGAATCTCGCCGCGCGTGATTTCGATAGCGACGCGGCGCAGGTGCTTACAGCGAGCGTGTCGGATAGCGTTATCTGGGCAGGTACAGGTGCGGGCTTCCACGTCGACGACGTAGGTGCCGCCGTCGGTTTCGACGACGTATCGACCGTCGCGGAGCGGCCGGACGGCCATCGGCTCGGCGCGAGCGCGGCGCGCGCGACCGGACAGTCCGTCGGGTGGAAGCGTGGTCTTCCGGCGCACCGGGCGGCGTGTCGACGCGGGTGTGTGTGCAGTGTGCGTCATGGTGGTGCCGGGGAGTCTCCAGTGGTAGTCCTCCGGTGTCTCCCAGTAGGCTGATGTACGTCCCCGAGCGACCTAAACCCTCGTTTCAGGTGGAATACACCCGACGATTTCCCCGTCTGCGGGCGCTCCATCGAAGCCCTTTTAGAATGGCCACGGATACGTCGTCGCATGGCTATCGAAGCGGAGATGCGTCGGAAGATTGCCGTCTCCATCGTTGCGGTCGGGGTGTTTATCTCCCTCATCGTCGGCATCGGCGCGACCTACAATCAGAGTGGACTGGCCTCGATGGGTGGTCTTGCTCTCGTGGGTGCTATCACGGCGTTCGTGTTCGTGATGGCTGGTATCGGCGTCTGGCTGTCCCGGTCGTCCTAAGTCGGCACAGGTACACAGCGGTTCTTTCTCCTTCACCCTACGTCCAGCGTGGCCACACCTGCGTCCAGCGTGGCCACTCTCTTTCGATTCTCGCGTGTGGCCGTAGAAACGCTCCGCCGATTTTCGAGTTCAGTCGGCGTCGTTCATCGCCGTCTCGTAGTACGCCATCGGGTGGGCGATGGTGTCGCAGCGGTCGTCGCGGTTCACACAGAGGTCGTACGCCTGCATCGTCTCACAGGACGGTGGCGCGAACTGCGTCCCGCTGGAGTCCGCAAGCACCGTCGCACGGTCCTCAAGCGCTTCCGCGTTGGCCTCGCCGACGACGCTGCCGATTTCCTCGGGGTCGAGGCCGACGCCGACGAGGAACGCCGCGAGCGAGAACGCCGCCTCGTTCGGCAGCGACTCGCCGTCCTGTGCCCGGTCGAGAAGCGCAGTGATACAGGGCGGAAAGCGGTCGGATTCTACCGAGTCGGCGTAGACGACGTTTATCGCGCCACGGTCCGAAAGGAGGTTCCGGATGCGCTGGACGTGGGGGTCGAGCGCCGCCGCGAGTTGGTCGCCCGCGTCGCTTCCGCGGACGGCGAAGGGCAGTCCCTCGGAGACGCGGCGTCGGGTCGCCTCGCGGAGGATGCTGTAGAGTTCCTCGCGGGCGATACGAACCGCGCCGTCGGCGAGTACCCGATTGACGAGTCGCCACTCATCGCCCCAACTGGGGTCCGAGTAGGTGAGGTAGGGTCCAACATCGACCCAGTAGTGGTCAGGGGCGCGATGCCGACTGGTCTGCCGTTCGGCCCGTACCGACCCGTCGAGGTCGAACTCACGGAGTACCTCGTCGAACGAGGCGCGGGCCTCGCCCTCGATGCCGTCGTCGGTCGATCCGAAGTCGTCGACCATGCGCTCGTAGGCGGTGTCGGCCTCGGCGCGGGCGTACTTGTCCACCGCCGCGGGTGTCTCGATGAGTGAGACGAGGATGCGGGAAATGGGGTACGAAAGCAGTTCCTCCTGTGTATCCCACGCGTAGGGGTCGTCGGGTTCGACGGTGCCCTCCATGAGGGCGCGTTCGACGCGCTCGACGCCACGCTCGACGGCCGGTGCGTCGTCGGCGATGAGCGCCGCGATGGCGACATCTGCCGATTCGACCGCCTCTCTGGCCGCGGCGAAGAACGGGTAGCGAGCGTGGAGCGGGCGCATCCGCATACCGCCTCCTTCCGGGTGCCCACCGATAAACGCGACGAATTCCCCGGTCGTCCGAACGTCCGCACCGCCGACGCATCACACGACCTATTACGGACCACACCTTCAGTCACTCTCGTGCCGCACTTCGACTACCCGTGTCCGGACTGTCGTGCCACGACGAGTCTCCACGACGCCGACTGCCGGTTCGAGGGGACGCCGTGGGTCGAGGTCGAACGTGCATACGTCGATATCGTGTCCGTCCTCACCGGCGGTCCGTGCGACGAAGAGACGCTTCGCCGGGAAGCGCCGGGCGAGTGGGGACCGCTCCAGCAAGCCGCTTTCGACCGTCTCAAGCGCGACGAGCGGGTATCCGAGGCGAACTCCGGCGTCCTCAGGCTCCTCACCGCCGAGGAGTTCAGGGAGGAAGTGTCCGAACCGACCCGCGAACCGATGCGGACGCTCTATCTGAAAGGCAGCGTCCCAGGGTGCCACGATAACGCCGTCTTCGCCATGATTGCGTGGTACGAGATGGTCGGCCTCTCGTGGCCTGAAACGCGTGAGAACGTCGTGAACTGGCTTCGTGAGACGGGCGCGTGGGACCGCGGCGGATTCGAGGAGGCGACGCCACAGGAACTCGTCGAGAAGAAGCGCCACGTCTACGACGCCGGATACGGGTGGAAAGAAAAGGCGACGGCGGCGAAGCGCATCATCGACCGCTACCACGCCTGACAACGGGCATTCGGCGACCCCAGAGTTCTCACAGGCGCAACGGTTAGGGACTTTTCGCACCTCTACTGAGTCGTGAGTGCTCCTGAGTCGGCAGTCGTGACCGACGCGTCTCCACCACCGGACACGAAGGCTGACGGGTCCAGACGCGCCCTCGCTGTCGTCATCGGCATCGTGTTTATCGACCTCCTCGGGTTTGGGGTGGTCATCCCGATTCTCCCGTTTTACGTGCGGAGTTTCGCCGTCAGCGACGTGTACATCGGTTTGCTCGCGGCCTCGTACTCCATCATGCAGTTCCTCTTTGCGCCCATTCTCGGGCGTATCTCCGACCAACGCGGTCGGCGGCCGGTCATCATGTTGTCTCTCGTCGGCAGCGTCCTCGCGTGGACCGTCTTCGGTCTCGCCGGACAGGTCGAATTCACCCTTGGAACGACCGCCGCGGTGGCGACGCTGTTCGCCTCACGGATGCTCGCAGGTGCGATGGGCGGAAATATCGCCACGGCGCAGGCGTACATCGCGGATATCACACCCGCTGAACGCCGCGCGGGCGCACTGGGCCTCATCGGTGCCTCGTTCAGCCTCGGGTTCATCTTCGGCCCGGCTATCGGCGGGCTCATGGCCTCCGACCCGGTCGTCGCCGGTGCCCGCGACCTGCTTCCGGCCATCGTTCCGGCGACGCGTTTCTCGCTGCCGAGTTTCACCGCCGCCGCGTTGAGTCTCGTCAGTCTCGGGTTCGCGTTCGTCTTCCTCCGCGAACCGGACAGAATGCGCGGGCCCGCCTCGTCGTCGACCACGACGCTCGTCTCGCAGTTCCGTAGCGCGCTCGCCGACGACGCGCTTCGCGGCCTCGTCGTGTCGTTCTTCGTCGTCTCGGTCGCCTTCTCAGGGATTCAGGTCATGTTCATCCCCTTTGCCGCCGACATCTACGGCTACGGCGAGACGGAGACGGCGCTGTTTTTGACGTACATCGGTATCCTCGGAACCCTGAATCAGGGCGTCGTGGTCGGCCAACTCGCTCGCCGGTACTCGGAGGCGGTACTGGCCGTCGTCGGCGCGGTCGGACTCATGCTCGCGCTTGCCCTCCTCCCCTTCTCGCCGACGCTCGGCGGGTACCTTCCGGCCGTCTCGGGGCCGTCGTGGTTCACGCGCGAACTCGTCGCGCTCATGCTCGTCGGTGCGCTCCTCTCGTTCGGAAACGGGATGCTCAACGTCTCGCTGTCGACGCTGGTCTCGACGTCCGCCTCGGCCGACCAGCAGGGCAACGCCTTCGGCGTCACACAGGGCGCTGGCAGTCTCGGACGAACTGTCGGCCCGCCAGCGATGGCGGCGCTCTACGTCCTCGCGTACTGGTCGCCCTTCGTTGCCGGGGCCGTGCTCGTCGTCCCGGTCGTCTACATCCTCGCGATGGCCGCTCGCCGTCCGCGCGGGGTCGTTTCCTGACGCCCGACTCTGATGGCCAACCGAACTGCACCCACAACTGTTAGGCCTACACAGTAGAATCACCATCCGTGTTCTGGGCCAGCGTGCGTTCACCCCTTGTGGTTCTGTGTGCCCTTGCGGCCGTTGTCTCGGGGTCTATCGCAACAGTCGCGTGGCGAGAGGGCACCGAACCCGGGTCGAAGTCGCTTTCTGTCCTCCTGTTCGCGGCGGCGCTCTGGGCGACATCCTACGCGCTCGCGCTCACGACGTTCGACCCCGGTCTCCGCGCGTGGTTCGAAGTCCCCATCGAAATCGCACAGGCTATCATCGCCCCGGCCTGGTTCGCCTTCTCGCTCGCCTACACCGGCCGTGGCGACATGCTCTCGAAGCGACTCATCGGGGCGTTGCTCGTCTTTCCCGGGTTTATCGTCGCCGGAATGCTCGCCGACCCGACGAGCAACTTCCTGTGGAGTGCCTATCGAATCGACCCGGTCTTCGGGGCGGCCACGGTCCAGTTCGACCCGACGTTCTTGTACTTCCTCCACGCCGTCTACGGGTACGTCATCATCGGAACCGGGTTAGTGCTCGTCGTGGAGATGCTGGCTGAACGCATCTCTCGCTATCGCGAACAGGCCGTCGCGCTTGCTATCGGCTCTACCGCTCCGACCATCGCGCACGTCGCCCACACCTTCAGAATCGGCCCGCTTCCGATGGTGAACTTCACGCCAATCGCGCTCTCGGTGACGGGCGCGACGTTCGGGTACGCGCTCTATCGCTTCCAACTGTTCGGTCTCTCCCCGGCGACAGGGCGATTGGGGCGTCGCTCCGCTATCGACGACGTGGCCGTCGGCATCCTCGTCCTCGACCGCGAGAATCGAATCGTCGACGCGAACGCCACCGCAACGTCACTCCTCGGTATCGACGCCGACTCGGTCGCGCTGGACTCGCTCTCGGCGGTCCTCCCCGGGGTCGATGTCGAGTCCGACCGCCAACTCGTCGACGTGACCGTAGACCGTCGCCGCCGCACCTACGAGGTAACCGTCTCGCCGGTGACTGACCAGCACGGCCAACTGCTCGGCCGAACTGTCACCGTCTCGGATGCGACCCCACGGGTCCGCCGTCGCCAGCGTCTCGAAGTACTGAATCGCGTCCTCCGGCACAATCTCCGCAACGACATGACCGTCGTCATGGGCTACGTCGATATGGTCGAAGCACACCTCCCCCCGGGCGAGCGCGAGGCGGCGGCGACGATTCGGTCGCGGTCGGAGGCGCTGCTCTCTATCGGCGAGAAAGCACGCTCGGTCGAGCGGGTTATGGCGGATATCGACGCTGGCAGCCAGTTCGACGCGGCGGAGACAGTCGAAACAATCGTCGAGGAGGTTCGGTCAGCATTCGAGCGCGGAAGCGTCACTATCGACGCCCCGGCGACGCTCCCGGTCGTCGGCAGCGAACCGGCGACGAAACTCGTCGTCCGCGAACTCGTCGAAAACGCGTTCGACCACGGCGGCCACGACCCGACCGTCAGGGTCGAACTCCGAGAGGACCAGTCGGACCTCGTCGTGACCGTCTCCGACGACGGTCCTGGCGTGCCAGAGTACGAACGAACCGTCGTCGAGGCGGGCGGCGAGTCGGCGCTGCAACACGGGAGCGGCATCGGCCTGTGGGCGGTCCGCTGGGCGGTCGATGCCCTCGGTGGGCGTCTCTCGTTCGACGTAGACGGCGGGACGACGGCGACAGTCCGACTGCCGCGGTGGTGTGGGCCAGTGGTGGAGCGGTCGGCAGATGAGGAATTCGACAGCGCCGTCGCTGGGAGTGCGGAGTCGGTGTCGCGGAAAAGTGGTGGGACGCGTTAGTTAGTCGCTCTGGATGCGCGGGGCGAGCATGTACGTGATGTCGCCCATCCCTTCGGCAATCTGGTAGTGAAGTTTGACCGGGAACTCTTCGCCGAGTTCGACGGTGACTTCGGCGTCGGACGGAATCGCCTTGTTCATGTCCTTCAGGTAGTCAAGCGAGAACAGCGAGTCGGCCGCGCCCGCTTCGATGGCGATGAGGTCTGCCGGTGGCAGCGAGAGGTCCACGTCGTCGGTGTCGCCTTCTGCTTCGATGTGGAACGTCTCTTCGGTGCCGTCGACGCGGAGGCGGATGTGGTCAGAGACCATGTCGGCCGCCTTGATACCGCGGTCGAGGTGTGCGCCTTCGAGAACGATGTTCGCGGGAAGGTCGAGGTCCGGAATGTCCGGTTCCTGACGGATAGAGTCGGGGTCGATGAGCGCGAGCGTGTAGGAAAGCCCGTCGATGCGGATGTTGAGTTTTCGGGTCTCCTCGTCGAGCGTGAGGTGCACGAGGTCGCCGGAACCTGCCATGCCAGCGACTTCTTCGAGACGCGAGAGATTGACGCCGATGACGCCGCCGTCTGCCTCGTAGGACTCGAACGCGGCAGCGTCGAGCGAGAGGTCGACCATGCCGACGTTGGCGGGGTCGACGGCGCGGATGGCGAGGCCCTCCTCGTTGAGTCGAATCTTACACTCGTCGACGAGCACGCTCACCGAATCGAGCGCGTCCCGGAGCGTCGCGGCACTCACGATGGCCTTGAACATATGTGCCGTCGTACGACAGCGGTCTTAAAAATACTCCTGATTTGACCCGACCATATGTTGTTCCCGCACGCCTTCCCGCGTGCGCGACCCGTCATCGGCACTCCCGAGTAGTTCTCGATAGCGCTCCCGAGAGGTCTGTCGTCTCTGCGTTGTTACTTACGCCACTATTCAACATCCTTTGGCTATGTGTTGAAACGGCCGAATTCCTGCTCCTCACGCTCCGAAGAGCTGATATAGGGTGGTATTCAATTGCTCGCATATGACGGCTACTTCGACGCGATGTTTCGACCACGTGACGACATCGACTGCCGACCGAGGTGCCGACGAATGAGCGACGCTGAATCGACTCGGGTCGCGTTCGTCTGCGTCCAGAACGCCGGTCGGAGTCAGATGGCGACGGCCTTCGCTCGCCGTGAGCAGGCCGAGCGCGGTGTCGACGGCCAAATCGACATCGTGACCGGGGGCACCGACCCTGCAGACCACGTTCACGATGTCGTCGTCGAGGTGATGGCGGAGGAGGGATTCGACCTCGAAGACGAGACGCCGCGGGCTATCTCGCAAGACGAGATTCTGGACGTGGATATCGTCGTCACGATGGGGTGCTCTGCGGAAGGTATCTGTCCCATGACGTGGCGCGGTGACGCCCGCGACTGGGACCTTGACGACCCCGACGGCCGCGACCTCGACGAGGTACGGGCGATTCGCGACGACATCGAAGCCCGGGTTGCGGCGCTGTTCGACGAACTCGTCGAAGAAGCCTGATACGACTCGTGTTCCTCAGAGTACGACTTGTGTTCCTCCGCTCCCCCGAGTGTGCCTTGCGTTCGTCTGACGCGCTCTGAAAAATAACTGTAGAGAGTGCGTTCGAGGTCGGGCTACATCGCTTTCGCCCATCCGGGGACGCTTGCCATCTCTTGTTTGTTCTCCCAGCCGTGTTCGTGGAGGTACGTTTCGAGGTCGGTGAACTCGAAGCCGAACCGCTCTTCGAGTGCGTCGATATCGGCATCGTAGCCGACTTCGTTGAACCACTCGAACATCATCGCAAATTCTTCGCCGAACGCCTCGGACGCGTCCTCGATGGGGACGTGGACTGCCTCGACATCGACGCTCGTGACCTTCGAGAACACTGCAGCGGTCTCTTCGAGCGCCAGTTCCTCACCCCCAATGTCGATTGACTCGCCGAGGAATTCCGCTGGGTTCTCGAACATGACGGTGACCACCCGACCGAGGTCGTCGTTACTGACCATCTGTAGGTCGACGCCTTCCCTGAGCGGGAGTGCGAGCGTCCCGTCTTCGACGATGTCTTCGGCGAACGCTTCGAAATTCTCGAGGAAGAAGACGGGTTTGACAATCGTCGACGGCAGGTCGAGACTGTCGATGTACTGGTCGATTTCGTTGGCTGATTCGAAGTGCGGGACACCCGTGTCTTGGTCGTGGCCTCCGACCCCCGAAAAGACGAAGTGGTCGATGTCTGCTTCGCTGGCGACGGTGGCAATGTTCTTGCCTTGCCGAACTTGCGCGTCGTATCCCTGCGTCCAGAAGTTGCTGACGGCGAAGACGGCGTCAACGTCGCCGACGGGACCACGAAGCGTCTCCGGTTCTTCGAGGTCGCCTTCGACCATCGTCACGCCTCGCCCTTCGAGCGCCCGTGCAGCCTCGCTGGATGCATCCCGCGTCAGACCGTGGATGTCGAAGTCGTGGTCGCTCTCGAGGAGATGGTCAACGACAGCACCCCCTTGGTTTCCTGTCGCGCCCACGACGAGTATGCGAGTTGGTTCATCGGTCATGGATAGTTCACCCGTCAGTACGTACGGAGAGAAAAATGATATAACTCGGGCGACACGGACGTTACCTACTAACGCCGAGGTTATCTGCCGCCGACGTCGCGACGAGTTCTGTGGCGGCGTTCGAACCGCCGCGGGTGCATGCCGGTCGTTCTCACGGCTTGCAGCGCAAGCCGAAGGGGGTATAGGGCGCGATACGCTACTGAGGGCAACGATGGCGCGCAAAGACCATTACTACAACAAGGCCAAACAGGAGGGCTACCGTGCCCGTTCGGCCTACAAGCTCAAACAACTCGACAGCGAAGTCGGGTTGTTCGGTCCCGGTAACACGGTCGTCGACCTCGGTGCCGCCCCCGGCGGGTGGCTTCAGGTCGCATCCGAGAAGGTCGGTGACCACGGGAAAGTCGTCGGCGTCGACCTCCAGCGAATCCGTAATCTCGACAGCCACAACATCGAGACGATTCGCGGCGACATGACCGAAGACGAGACGAAGGAGAAGTTGAAGGATATCGTCGGCGAAGCGGGTGCCGACGCCGTCGTCTCCGACATGGCTCCGAACATGACCGGCGAGTACTCGCTGGACCACGCCCGCTCTATCTATCTCGCTCGGCAGGCGTTCGAGACCGCACAGGAGATTTTGGCTACCGGCGGCGACTTCGCCGTGAAGGTGTTCGACGGGCAGGACCTCGCAGACTTCCGGGCCGACATGGAACCGGAGTTTCAGTACGTCCGGTCGATTCGTCCCGACGCCTCGCGCGACAGTTCCTCCGAGCAGTACCTCGTCGGCAAGAAGTTCCTCACCGCCCCTGTCCGGAAGGGCGACGAAGTCGAAGTCGAAATCATCGACGTTGGCAGCGAGGGCGACGGTATCGCCAAAGTCGACGACTTCACCGTGTTCGTCTCGGGTGCCGAGACGGGCGAGACGCCGACGGTTCGAATCACGGACGTGAAGCCGCGGTTCGCCTTCGCGGAACGCGTCGACGACTGAAACCCGCCCGTCTCGAAACCCACGACGAGGCTCCGGCGCGCCGTCTCTCCGCTCGTTTTTCTCGGTTCTTGCAGCAGGTTCCACAGATTTCCGCATCGGGTTTCTTAGGCTCGACTATCCTACCAGTGGTAATGGAGCGACAATTGATTTCGTCGGGAACAGAGTGGGAACCGCGCGTCGGCTACTCTCGGGCCGTTCGGGTCGGCCCGCACGTCCACGTCTCGGGAACGACGGCGACAGACGACGACGGGAATATCATCGGCACAGGCGATGCGTACGCACAGACGAAACAGGCGCTCGCAAACGTCGAATCGGCACTGGAAGCGGCCGGGGCGTCGGCCGCTGACGTAGTCAGAACACGGCTGTTCGTCGCCGATATCGACCAGTGGGAGGCCGTCGGCGACGCTCACGCCGAGGTGTTCGGCGACATTCGGCCCGCGACGAGCATGGTCGAAGTCGCCCGACTCATCGACGAGGACATCCTCGTCGAAGTTGAAGCGACTGCGATAGTCGCCGACGACTCCGAGTAAGGGACCACGCTATCCGGCAGTCACTCGCTGGTTACGAGTTCGAGTTTGAGTCCAGTCGTACACTCCGCTCCTCGGCACTCTCCGGTTGCGAGAATGTCGCCGAAGGACGTGTACGTCCCGCAGCTTGGACAGCGTATCCCCATCTCCATGGCGTCTGTCTCGCTCAGTCGGACGCGCTGCTCACCAACCATATTGTGGGGTATGCTACCAAGAGAGATAAGGCGCGCGACGATTCTCGGATTCAGTCGGCGACCCATCCGTCGTCATCCGATTCGGTGCCGTCACCGAGGAGTGCAACGACGGCGTAGACGAATGGCGTGTCGACGAGGGCGATGAGGAGCTTTAGGAGATACTGCCCCACGACGAGTGCGAGAAGGATGTTCTCTGGGAGCGCCTGTCCGATTCCGAGCACAGTCGGCGCGATGTAGAACGCGACGCCGACGAAGATGACGGTGTCGATAGCCTGACTCGTCGCCGTCGAGGCGATGTTACGGAGCCACAGGAAGGCACCGTCGGTCAGGTCGCGGATGCCGTGGAAGACGATAACGTCCCAGTTCTGGCTGACCACGTACGCGAGGAGGCTTCCGGCGACGATGTTCGTCCCCGACCCGAGTACGTCCGCGAACTTCCCCGCGAACTCGGGGTTGACGGCGGGGGCCACGATGGTACTCCAGACAAGCCCGAGAAGGATGAAGTTCATCGCAAATCCGACGTTGACCATCACTTGCGCCGGTCGGCGGCCGTAGAGTTCGGAGTAGCAGTCAGACGCGAAGAAGGTAAGAGCGTACGCCAGTGCTGCGCCGGGCATGATAATCGACGCTCCGACGATTGGCAGTTCGCCGATAGCTGACGGGAGGGGAATCGCCAGCACCTTTGACGCGGTCAACTGCGCCGTCGTCAGCGCCGTGATGAACAACCCGACGAGGGCCACCTGTCCGATGGCGGCGCGCCCCTCACTCATCTTCCGCGAGTCGGTTGTGTCGGTCGTCGATCTGGTCGAGGAGGTCCAGTGTCTTCCGAATCGACGCCCGAACCGCGTCGCTTCGGTTCACGAACTTCTTGTCGTCGCCGACGTGCTCGTCTAAGTCCCTGAGCAGTTCGTCGGGAATCTCGACGCTTATCTTAGCCATACCAGACGATTATTACGATATTACTTACGCCTTTTCAACGGATTTCACCGTTGATTCACTAATTGTCAACGGATCAAAGGATATTGTGGCGACGGTTCTGGCAGTCCCGATGGACGCCGAAGCCGGTGTTACTCGGCCGCGCCGCGAGCGGGGGCGAGGTTCCGACGGCCGCCGAGCGTTATCACGAACAGAGCCCCGAGACCGATGCCGTAGGCGGCCATCAGCGGAATCGTCACCATGAACATCGTCGTGATGCTCGCGGGCGTGAAGACAGCCGAGATAGAGAGGATGAGGACCGTCACCTCGCGCCAGCGGTCTCGCATCGTATCGTAGGTGATACCCGCACTGTTCAGGAGTATCATCAGGATGGGCACGTCAGCGAGGAGGCCGATTCCGGCCGTGGTGAAGAAGATGAGCCAGAAGAAGTTCGTGATTCGGTAGGCGATGATCATGTTCGCCGCGATAGCGTCCTCGACGAGGAACGTGATGACCGTCGGCGCGATGAAACTGTAGCCCAGTGCGAAGCCACCAAGCAGGCCGCCGGTGAGCGCACCGGTCCAGAGGAAGACGGTGCGGCGGCGCTGACGGACGATGTTTCGATCTCGAAGCGCGGGCCACGCGAAGTACGCGAGAAGCGGGAACGTCGCCATCGCGGCCAGAATCGTCGAGAACTTCACTTCGAAGATGAGCGCCTCCATCGGGTGGAGGGCGACGACGTTCAGCACGTCGTCCGGCGTCACCGCGGCGGGCAGACGACTGAGGAAGTCCTCGTAGACATCCTTGATGCCGCCGGTGTAGAGCCATCCGAAGGTGCCTGCGAGGACGAACATGAACCACCCGACGAGCCAGAAGGCCCGCGAGGTGAGCGAGTCCACGATGAACGCGATGTCCTTGTAGTAGCCGCCGATGTCGTCTTCGTCCGTCTCGCCGTCGGTGAGTTCGGAGAAGAACGCGCCGCCAGCACGGGTCGTCCGGTCTTCGAGTTCGCTCGCGTCTTCCCCAGACTCGGCGGCGGCCTCTCTGTCGGCCTCTGCTTCGTCGAACCGGTCGAGGATGGCCTGTGCCTTTTCCGTGTCGTCGTCGTCGATGGCGGCCGACGCGAGGGCCATCGCGTCGTCTTCTTCGAGGTCGGCGAAGACCTCAGGCGGTGCCGCGCGCACGCCGTCGGCATCGAGCGCCGAGAGGTCGAGCTTCGTCGGGTCGCCGACACCGACTTCGGTGCGTTCGAGACGTTCGATGTCGCGGTAGACGAAGTATCCGAGACCGAAGACGAGACCGACGAGACCGCCAGCGACGACGAAGGCACCCAAGACGAGTTGTGACTCGACGGGCAGGAACGCGTAACTGCTTCCGGCAGCCTCGAGACCGTCGTTAGCGAGTTCGATGCCGCCGTACTCGTAGAAGGCGTAGACGAGGAGGCCCGCGACGACGCCGATGCCCGCGAGGAGGTTCCAGTGCGACGTTGCGGTCGCCTTGAGGTCCATCTTCTCGCTGCCGCGCTTGGCCGTGACGACGACCTTGGCGAGGTAGAGGCTGAAGCCGTAGAGCGAAATCACCGGAACAGCCCACATAATCTGTGTGAACGGGTCCGGTGGGGTGAACAGCGCACCGAACGCGAAGATACCGACGACCGCGTGCCGCCACTTGTCACGGAAGGTTTCGTACCGGACGATTTCGGCGTACGACAGGCCAGTCATCGCCAGCGGGAGTTGGCTGGCGAGACCGAACGAGAGCGTGAGCAGGAAAATGAACTGCGCCCACTTCACGATGGAGTACGTCGGCGTGAAGCCAGCAGAGAGGGCGTTTTTCGCGAGGAAGGCGAACGTGAACGGGAAGAACACGAAGTAGCCGTAGGCGACGCCCGCGGTGAACAGGACGATCATCGTCAGGCCGATGAGGACCAGTTTCCACGGCGCGACGGGTGACTTCGGCCACGCGCCGCGGGCTTTCAGCGCGTCCCTCGAAAAGTAGATGAACGGCGGGAGCGCCATGATGATACCCACGACGAGACCGATTTTCGCCTGCAGGAGGATGACATCGAACGGCGTCTGCGCGATGATTTCGAGGTTCCCCTCGGTCGAAGCGTCCATCTGGGCGACGGTGACGCCTTTGAAGAAGTCCCAGATGTACAGTCGGAGGGCGTAGAACGTCCCCAGAAAGCCGATGAGGAAGACGATGAAGACCTTCTGGAGGTCCTTCTGCGCCGCTCGAAGCATCGCACCCGCGGTCTCACGGCCTGCGGCGAGTGTTTGTTGGGTGTCGTCGTCGAGGGCGCTGGACATACCTACGTGGCGAAAGCAGTCTGGCGGTTATCAATCTTTTTCACCGAACCCGCCACAGCGGGGGTCTCGGGACGGTCCGGTGACGCAATGCGAAAAGACCTATAACAGGCCGGAAGCGTAGGTCACCTGAATGGCGGACGAGGCGCGCGACGCGGAACGGTCCCCGGACGACGAGACCGACGCGTCGGACGATATCGTCGATGCCGACTCGGCACCTTCAGACGACACAGCCGACGGCGACGAGGAGTCGACGGAAAGCGAGTTCGTCTCCGGCCGCGTGACACCACGCGACGAGGCGGAGAGCGACGCATCTGCCGAATCTGAAACGGACGCGGACGGCGACGTTGCCGTCGATTCGGATACCGACCCCGATTCTGACGATTCAGGTTCTGACGACTCGGACGATTCGGGTTCTGACGACTCGGATGATTCAGACTCTACAGACTCCGATTCGGCCTCGGTACCGAGCAACGTTTCCAGAATGATTCCCGATTCCGAGACGGACGGCACCGAACCGCTCTCCGACTCGGACGCGGAAGACGAGGATACCGAGACTGACGCGGAGGCGGATACGGAGGCCGACGCGGACGACACCACCGCCGACGGACCGAGCGCAATCGACGCCGAGACAGCACCCGGTGGCGACGACCCGGACGATGCGTCCGAACTCGCCTACGCAGAGGGCGATTCACCGGTATCGAGTGTGACCGACGACAGCCTCGACGACGGCATCATCGGTCCCGCTCCCGAGAGCGACCAGGAGATGCCGCTGACCGACCACATCGAGGAGATGATTCGTCGGCTTGCAGTCGTCTTCGCCGTCGCAGGAACCATCACGCTCCTCTTGTTCCCCGGTGCGGACATCCTCAACGCCTACGTGAACACGGGGCTCCCGAGTGCGACGGATGTCATCAACTTCCTCTGGAACACGCACATCCCCTCGGCGACCGAGATGACCGACCGTCGTCCGCGCCTCTACGGTCCGCTCGAACTCATCCTCACCAAGCTCAAGGTCGCCGGTCTCGCCGGGACCGTCATCGGACTGCCGGTGTTCGTCTACGAGACGTACCTGTTCATGCGCCCCGGATTGTTCCCCAAAGAGCGCAAGTACTACCTCGCGGCCGTCCCGACCAGCCTCGTCCTCGCCGTCATCGGCGTCACGTTCGCCCACTTCGTCGTCCTCCCGGCTATCTTCGCGTACTTCACTTCCTACACCGAAGGGACGGCGGTCATCGCGTTCGGCCTCAAGGAGACGTTCAACCTCATCCTCATCCTGATGGGCTACATGGCGGTCGTCTTCCAGATACCACTGTTCGTCCAACTGGCAATCATGATGAACCTGGTTACACGGCAGTGGCTGGAAGACCGCCGTCTGCTCTTTTGGGGGTCGTTCCTCGGACTGGCGTTCCTCGTCAGCCCCGACCCGACGGGGATGGCACCAATCATCGTCGGTGCGACGATGATTGTCCTCTTCGAGGGGACGCTCGCCCTCTTGCGCTGGACCGGGAACTGACCGCAGTCTGCGGTGCAGCCCTGAGATAGCCCAATTTGGGTAATTACCGGGTTTCAGGGGGGTCCAGCCGGTTTCAGGACGACTCCACCGCCTCGCGCTCCTCTGCTTCGACCAAGCCTTCGACGCGCGTCTTCAGCGCTTCGTTCATCGCCTCGAACCCTGCTCGCGTCTCGTCGCCGAGCCACCGAAGTTCGCGGTGTTTCTCGCAGTGCGTCACATCGGGTTCGAACACCGACTCGCGGCCGCCCGGCGGCATGAGGTGGACGGTAAGCGTCGCTCCCTCGTTTGGCCGTCCCGCAACGCGCATGAAGGGGTTCCACTCGTGGTAGTGGTCGAAATCGACGAGTACGTCCCACACTCGCTCCGGTGGCGCGTCGATTTCGATACTCGTCGTCAGTTCGCGCGTCATACAGGCATATTTGTCCGCCACCACCGTGAATCTCGCGCGGAACGTTCATTGCAGGTGAGGCGAGAGACGGACACATGGCAACCCTTCTTCTCGTCCGAAGCGGCGAGACGACGTGGTACCACGAGGGACGTGTGCAGGGGTGGGCACCCATTTCGCTGTCCGACCGCGGACGGCGACAAGCAGACGCGCTCGCGAACCACGTCGCGCAGGTCTACGATGTCGACCGCATCGTCGCCTCGGACATCGAACGCGCACAGGAGACGGCGCGCGCGCTCGCCGACGCGGTGGGCGTCGACCCGGCGTTCGACCCGGCGTGGCGCGACCGAGATGCGGGGTCGATGCAGGGACTCGACGCGCGGGAGGTCTTTGCGAAATTTCCGCAGTACGCACTCAGAGACGTGGGCGTCCCTGCGACCCGTGAACGACCACCCAGTGGCGAGAGCCTCGTCGAGGCGCGCCGCCGCGTCGTCACGGCGTTCGACGGACTCGTGGGGTCGATGGACGACGACGAGACGGTCGTGGTCGTCACGCACGGGACGCCGATACGCCTCGCGCTCGGCGACGTCAAACGACTCGACATCGTCGATGCGATACTGGCCCAGAAACTCGACCACGGAGGGGTCTGCGAACTCAGTGTCACCGTTGCTGACGATGACGTGGCAGACGAACCAACTATCGAAATCGTCGGGGAGAATCAGTCGTCGTTCGACGCGGCCTGACCTGAATCGGCACGTTGTCCCGCCGCCGACTTACTTCCGCATCGGACTGTCTCGCCGACTCACTTCCGCATCGGATAGTCCTGTGCGAATACGTCTTCGACCAGCAGGTCGTCTTCCTCTTCGTCCGCAGCAGGACTGACACTGCCGGTCCGGTAGCCGTGTAAGTCCAGCGTCACGTGGTCGAAGCCAACGTCCTTGATGTGGTCGCGGGCGGCGCGCACGAAGTCCGGGTCGAGGGCGCGGTCCAGTTCGTCCGGTGCGACTTCGATGCGTGCCAGACCGTCGTGGTCGCGGACGCGGAACTGCTCGAAGCCCCACGTCCGAAGGATCGTCTCAGCCTGTTCAACCCGCGAGAGGCGCTCTTCGGTCACTTCGAGGCCGGTTGGGATGCGCGACGAGAGACAGGCCATCGAGGGCTTGTCGGCGACGGAGAGGTCGTACTCGTCGGCGATTTCGCGGACCTCCTCTTTCGTGATGTCGTGTGCGAGAAGCGGTGAGACGACCTCTAACTCTTCGACGGCGCGGAGGCCGGGGCGGTGTCCTTCACCGGGGTCAGAAGCGTTCGTCCCGTCACAGACCGTCTCGATGCCGCGTTCACGGGCGGCCTCGTACATCCGACCGAGGCGCATCGTCCGGCAGTGATAACACCGGTCGTCGTCGTTCGTCACGAAGTCCGGGTTATCGAGTTCGGAGAATTCGACGACGACGTGTTCGATGCCGATTTCCTCGGCCACGCGCGCCGCGTCTTCGAGTTCGGCGTCGGGGAGAGTCTCGCTCTTTGCCGTGCAGGCGACCGCGTTCTCGCCGAGGGCGTCGAACGCGAGTGCGGCGACGACACTGGAGTCTACGCCGCCGGAGAAGGCGACGAGGGCACTGTCGCGTTCTGCGAGTGCCTCGCGTACTGCATCCGCCTTCCTTGCGGCGTCTCGCTCGCTCATGGGCCTTCCTTCCCAGTCGATGGGCAAAAGCCCCTCGTCACAGGCGCGACCGGCCGCAACTCACCGCCTCGGCTCGGAACCCACCGACGGCGGAGACGACGTACCACTTTTTGTCCCTTGCCGCGATAGGTGCGCCCGAATGGACTTCGAGACTATCCCGGGCGTCGGTGAGAAGACGGCGGCGGCGCTCGCGGAACTCGACGACGCCGAGCGAGCGCTGACCGACGGCGATGTCGCGGCGCTCGCACGAGCACCGGGGCTTACGGAGGGCAGGGCAGCAGCAATCGCACGGGGTGCGATTCGTCGCGACCACGACGACCCCGGTGGCTTCCTCGCCACCGACCGGGCCTCGGAACTCTATCGCGACGCGCTCGGCCTCCTGCAAGACCGCACGGTCACCGACTACGCCGAGAAACGACTGGAGACGCTGTTTCCCACGGGGTCGGCTTCCCGAATCGCGGAGGTCCGCGAGTTCGCCCGCGACGCGACAGCCCTCGACCCGGACCCCGACGTGCTGTCGGCGCTCTCGGGTGTCGAACCGCTTTCCGACCCGAAACCGCGTCGCGTCCGCGAGCGCTGTATCGCCACCGCCGATGCCGAACGATACGCCGCGGCGAAGGAGGCATTCCCAGAACTCTCTATCGAAGTCGTCGAAGACGCGCGCGGCATCGGCGAACTCGCGCGCTCGTACTCGACGGTCATCGTCCTCGACGAGTCGTTCGCGGGCATCGACGTGGACGGCGACGTGCGCGTGCTTCCGGACGCTGCCGAGCGCACCCACGAAATCGTTCCCGAGCGTCTCCTGACGTTCTTCGCCGAGAACCGCGAGGCACTCGTGGCCGCCGCCGAGGTCCACGACGCTGCGGGAATCGACCCGCCGTGTGACCTCACGGCGCTCCGTGACGCGCTCTCTCGCCTCGACGACGACGGAACCATCGTCGGCGACGACGAACTCCAGCGACTCACGGCCGCTGTCGACGACATCGACGCCGCCGTTTCGACCGCCGAATCGGTCGCCAACGACCGCCTCCGTGACGTCATCCGCAACCGCGACGTGACCATCGAGGGGACCGACTTCCTCTCGTTGGTCGAACAGGGTGCGCGCGTGGACTCGCTCCTCTCGCGCGAACTCGAAGACGAGTTCGACGAGGCGTTGGCTGCTGCCCGTGACCACTTCGTGGACTCACTGGGCCTCCGTCCGGGCGAAGCGGACCTCACAGACCGCGTCTTCCCGGAGAATCCGTCGTTCCCGCTCGAACACGAAGAAGAAGCGGTCGGCCGCCTTCGCACCGAACTCAAGGCCGCCCGCGACCGCCGCGCCGCGAAACTGAAAGCCGACCTCGCTTCGGACCTCGGAGACCTCCGCGACCCGGTCGAGACGCTGGTCCGCGATGCGCTCGAACTCGATGTGTGCCTCGCCATCTCGCGGTTCGCCCGCGACTTCGACTGCGTGTTTCCCGAATTCACGGGTGCTGCGGGCGACGACGGCCTCGGAACCTTCGCTATCGAAGCCGGACGCTCGCCGCTTCTCGACGTGGATTTCGAGGGCGTGGACCCCGTCGATTACGAGGTTTCGGGTGTCACGCTTCTCTCGGGCGTCAACAGCGGTGGGAAGACATCGACCCTTGACCTCGTGGGCCTCGTCGTCGTCCTCGCCCACATGGGGCTTCCCGTCCCCGCCGAGTCGGCTCACCTCTCGCGGTTCTCCGAACTCCACTACTACGCCAAGTCGCAGGGAACCCTCGACGCCGGTGCCTTCGAGAGCACGCTTCGGGACTTCGCCGCGCTCACCGACGGCGCAGCAGACCGACTCGTCCTCGTGGACGAACTGGAGAGCATCACCGAACCCGGCGCGTCGGCGAAGATTATCGCCGGTATTCTCGAAGAACTCGCCGAGCAGGGCGCGGCCGCCGTGTTCGTCTCCCACCTCGCGGGCGGCATCCGCGAGGCCGCAGACGTTTCGGTCGCGGTGGACGGTATCGAGGCTGTCGGCCTCGAAAACGGCGAACTCGTGGTGAATCGCTCGCCCGTCAAGGACCACCTTGCTCGGTCGACTCCGGAACTCATCGTCGAGAAGTTGGCTGGCGAGAGCGACGGCGAGTTCTACGGGCGGTTGTTGGAGAAATTCTGAACCCTGATTTTAGTCGTCAGCCAGCCACTCCTCGCGAAGCAGGCCGTACCGAACCAAATCCCGGTGGGCACCGTCGACGTACATCAATTTCCGCTGTCGTCCTTCCTCGACGAAGCCGAGTGATTCCAGAAGACCGCGAGAGGCGTCGTTGCAGTCGAATGCGCCTGCACCAATCGCGGGAGTGTCGTAGGTCCGAAAGGCGTAGTCGATGGCGAGCGAGACTGACTCTTTCCCGTAGCCCTCGCCGTGAACGTCGGGAATCAGCCAGTAGCCGAGTTCCGGGCGCTTGTAGTGGGCGTCGGCGACGCTTATCTGTCCGATTCGGGTGATGTCGTCTTCGTCCGGGTCGGCCGCGTCGGCGTCGTCGGATTCGAGACAGACGAGAAACTGGTCCGGCGCGTTGCAGTCGTCCGATATTTCGTACTGCTCGCGGTTCATGACCGGGTTGCCGAGCGTGTACCGAAGTTCGGGATTCGCGGCCGCGCGCTGGATAAACGGGATGTCTTCGGTTTCGACCGTCCGGAGCGTGACTCGCTCGCCGCTCGTGACAATTGCGCCGGGCATGGGTAGAGCGGCACGGGGGTCCGGTATACGTTTTCTGTGTCGTTGCTCCTGTCACCCAGCTAATTCAGTAGGTGACGTAGCGACTCGCCACCTCCCACCGAATCGTGGCGACGAGGCCGACGAGACCGAGGAGAATCGCACCTAACGGTGCGAGCGTCTCCGGTGCGGTGTAGTCATTGTTCGTCTCGAAATCGAATCGGTAGTACGTGTCGTCGCGCTCGACGAGTCCGGGAAGGTTTCCGGGGTCGTCTTCGAACCGTAGCTCTTCGCCATCGAGGGCGCGGTCGACGTAGCTCCGTTCGGTCTCGGATAGTTCGCTGTACAGCGGCGGCACCGAATCCGGAACCTCGGTCGTCTGACTCTCGAACCGATAGGTGTAGTCTTGGTCGCTACCGAACCCAAATCCGAGGACGCCACCACCGACGAGGGCGAGCGAGACGAGGAGGGCGACGAGATGCGCACGGGTTGTCATATCCTTCGCTTATCTTGTCTACGAATTAACTACTCTGGCGGTCGGCTCGGTACGTTGCCGTCGCGAGCGACTCGGTTCCGGTTCCGTGTCCGACTCCCGTCCGCCGTCGCGGTAAACGATTAAGTCCCCGGCGCGTGGTACTCTATTCGATGAGGGAGGACCCCGAAGAGGGGATGTTGTCGTGGGACGAGACGGTGTTCCGCGACGAGCACGTCTTCGAGATAGACCACATCCCGGAGACGTTCAATCACCGCGAGAGCCAACTCCGGAGTCTGAAGTACGCGCTTCGCCCGGCAGTACGCGGTTCTCGCCCCCTGAATACGATGGTTCGCGGGCCGCCCGGGACTGGCAAGACCACCGCCGTCCAGAAACTCTTCGGCGAGTTGGGCACGAAGTCGGGGGTCCGCACGGTCCGGGTGAACTGCCAGGTCGATTCGACCCGATACGCGGTGTTTTCCCGGGTCTTCGAACACATCTTCGAGTACGAACCCCCGTCGTCGGGCATCTCGTTCAAGAAGCTGTTCGGCCAGATTACCGACCGACTGGTCGAAGACGACGAGGTTCTCGTCGTCGCCCTCGACGACGTGAACTACCTGTTCTACGAGAACGAGGCCTCGGACACGCTCTACTCGCTGCTTCGCGCCCACGAGGCGCACTCCGGAGCGCGCATCGGCGTCATCATCATCTCGTCGGACCTCTCGCTCGACGTTATCGACGAACTCGACGGACGCGTCCAGAGCGTCTTCCGGCCCGAGGAGGTGTTTTTCCCTCGCTACGACGTGAGCGAAATCGTGGATATCCTCCGTGGCCGGACCAAACGCGGGTTCCACGAGGATGTCATCGGTGACCCCGAACTCGACCGAGTGGCGGAACTCACCGCCGACAGCGGTGACCTGCGGGTCGGCATCGACTTGCTCCGCCGCGCAGGCCTGCACGCCGAAATGCGCGCCTCGCGGACCGTCGACAAGGAAGACGTGGAGGCGGCCTACGACAAGTCGAAGTACGTTCATCTCTCGCGGTGTCTCCGCGGCCTTTCGGACCCCGAACGCGAACTGGTCCGTGTCGTCGCCGAATTCGACGGCGAACGCGCCGGAGCCGTCTACGAGGCGTTCAACGAGGAGACCGGACTGGGATATACGCGCTACTCCGAACTCGTGAACAAACTCGACCAACTCGGCGTCATCGAAGCGCGGTACACCGAAATCGAAGGACGCGGCCGTACACGTTCTATCTCGCTCGCGTACGACGCCGACGCTGTCTTGGACCGTCTCTGAGGCCCGGCGGCGGCCCCGGACAGCCATCTCGACGCTCCATCGTTTCAGGTCCATTTTTACTCGCTCCCCGAGTCGCCACAGCCATGAAGACGACTGGCGGAACCGACGAGCAGAAACGCCGTGCCGCGGAGGCCGCGGTCGAAGCAGTCGAAGACGGGATGGTCGTCGGTCTCGGAACCGGGAGCACGACCGCCTTCGCCATCGAGGCCATCGGCGACCTTGTCGCCGACGGGATGGACCTTCGAGGCGTTCCGACATCCTTCGCGTCCCGCGAACTCGCTCGCGAGTCCGGCGTCCCCCTCGCCGACCTCGACGAAATCGATGCTATCGACCTCGCTATCGACGGTGCTGATCAGGTTGCCGACGGCACGCTCGTAAAAGGCGGCGGGGCCGCCCACGCCCGCGAGAAAGTGGTCGATGCCTTCGCCGACCGATTCCTCGTCGTGGCAGACCCGTCGAAGATGGCGGACGAACTCTCGCACTCGGTCCCGGTCGAGGTGCTTCCAAACGCCCGAACGACCGTCGCAGCAGCTGTTTCGGACCTCGGCGGTGAGGCTGAACTGCGACGCGCCGAGCGAAAAGACGGCCCGGTCGTCACAGACAACGGGAATCTCGTCCTCGACTGTGACTTCGGGACTATCGACGACCCGGGGCCGCTCGCAGCGTCGCTGTCGTCGCTTCCGGGTGTGGTCGAACACGGTATCTTCGCCGGACTCGCCGACGAAATCTACGTCGGCACCGACGACGGTGTCGACGTAATCGAACTGTAGGCCGTCGTCGGGTCTCTACAGCGTTCGTCGCAGTCGCTCGCGGGTTTTCTGTGGCCTGTTGTCGCATCGAGCGCTGCCGCTCTCGACTGGTAATAAATGAAAGAGAGTAGTTGAAACCGATTTACAGGTCGCGGGGCTGGACCGTCTTACGGTCGTTCTGCTCAGCACGTCGAGCAGCGTCGTCGAGAAGCTCCTTGACTTCCTCGTCGAGAGCGTCGTAGAAGTCCGAGGCCACGTTCTTGTCCTGAAGCGCTTCCTTGACGGCTGCCTTGACAATGAGGTCTGCCATACAGGATATCCTACCGATTCGCCCTTAATAAACATTCCTATATTGGACGTTAATACCGCCGAATACGGCGGTTATGGCGCTTCTTTGAGGACGAATTTCCGACTGATAGTATCCACTTATATATGCTTTCCGTATCCGATGGCGAAACGACGGGTATGAGTACGCCTCGGGCCAACGAACGGGCATGCGCGACATCCTGGAGGCCGTCGCGGCGGGCGACCTCTCGCCGGCCGAGGCCGAAGCACAACTCGCGGGATACGCGACCACCGACGCGGGCCGGTTCGACGCCGCCCGAGAGTCCCGTCGCGGACTCCCTGAAGCCATCCTTGCCGAGGGAAAAACGCCGGACGAGACCGCGACGCTTGCGGTCGCGGCGGTCGAAACGAGCGGTCGTGCGCTCGTCACCCGCGCGAGTCCCGACCACGCGGAAGCTATCGCCCACGCGCTTCCCGACTGCGAAATCGACCGCAACGCCCGTGCTCGGACTGTCGTTGCCTGCGACGCCAGTTACGAATCGCCCGATATCGACGCCACCGTCGGCGTCGTCACCGGCGGTACCTCCGACGCGGAGGCCGCGGGCGAGGCAGCGGTCGTTCTCGAACAGATGGGCGTCTCTGTCGAACTGCTCGAAGACGTGGGTGTGGCCCACCTCGGGCGCGTGCTCGACCACCTCGACTTGCTCCGCGAAGTCGACGTGCTCATCGTCGCTGCCGGGCGAGAGGGTGCGCTTCCGACCGTCGTGGCTGGACTGGTCGATACGCCCGTCATCGGGCTTCCCATCTCGACCGGATATGGACACGGTGGCAATGGCGAGGCGGCGCTTCTCGGGATGATTCAGTCCTGTACCGTCCTCTCGGTCGTGAATACGGACGCCGGGTATATTGCCGGTTCGCAGGCGGGGTTGATTGCTCGGGCGGTCGCGGCTGCCAGAGCCGAGTAACCATCCGTGCACTTCGTCTACGTCCTCCGGTGCAGCGACGACTCCCTGTACACCGGGTACACGACCGATGTCGAGCGCCGCGTCGCAGAACACGACGCCGGTGAGGGTGCGAAATACACGCGCGGGCGCACGCCGGTCGAACTCGTCCACGTCGAGTCCTACGACTCGAAGTCGGCCGCAATGTCCCGCGAGTACGAGATTAAACAGCTCTCCAGACGCCAGAAACTCGACCTCGTCGAGTCGCCGTGACGGGTCGAACTCGGAGACGACGGCCGGTGTCGTAACAACTCTTTTGGCAGTCGCATTCGGCGACGTAACGTAGTTTTTTGCCTCGCCGCGGCGACGTTCGAATATGGACGAAATCTCCTTCGGGACCGATGGGTGGCGAGCAACGTTGGACACGTTCACGGACGACCGCGTCCGAATCGTCGGACAGGCGGTCGCCGATTATCTCGCGGACGAGGGCCACACCGACCCGGTCCTCGTCGGCTACGACGCCCGCGAAACGTCGCCCGGATTCGCCGAATCGCTCGCTGAGGTCGTCGCCGGAAACGGCTTCGACGTACTGCTTCCCGAGCGGGACTGCCCGACCCCGCTTGTCGCCTACGCTATCGTCGACCGCGGCCTGTCGGGGGCGCTCATGGTCACGGCGTCGCACAACCCGCCGGAGTACAACGGCGTGAAGTTCATCCCGTCGGACGGTGCACCAGCCCTACCGGAGATAACCGACGCCGTCGCCGAGCGCCTCGCCGAACCGGACCTGCTTCCCGAATCCGAACGCGGGACCATCGAGCGCGTCGATATCGTCTCTCCGCACGCCGACCACGCCATCGACCTCGTCGGGAGCGACCTCTCTGACCTGACCGTCGTCTACGACGCGATGCACGGTAGCGGTCGCGGCGTGACGGATGCTCTCATCGAATCGGCCGGTGCCGAAGTCATCCGACTCCGCTGCGAGCGCGACGCCACTTTCGGCGGTATCTCGCCGGAACCCTCGGCGGAGTACCTCGACGAACTCGCCGAGGCGATGGACGAACACGACGCCAACCTCGGGGTCGCCAATGACGGTGACGCCGACCGCATCGCCATCGCCACGCCGGACCGCGGCGTCCTCGACGAGAACCTGTTTTTCGCCGCCGTCTACGACTACCTGCTCGAATCGGACTCTGGCCCGGCCATCCGCACCGTCTCGACGACGTTCCTTATCGACCGCATCGCCGAAGCACACGGTGAGGAGGTCTTCGAGACCGCGGTCGGATTCAAGTGGGTCGCCGACGCGATGGGGAAACACGACGCACTCATCGGTGGCGAGGAGTCTGGCGGGTTCTCCATCCGCGGGCACGTCCGCGAGAAAGACGGCGTGTTGATGGGTCTGCTCGCGGCCAGCGCCGCCGCAGAAGAGGACTTCGACGCACGACTCGACCGCATCGCAGCGGAGCACGGCGAAATCGTCGCCGACAAGATAAGCATCGACTGTCCGGACTCGGAGAAAGCCCGCGTCATCGACGAACTGGACGATGTCCTCCCCGAGACGGTCGCTGGCCGCGACATCGCCAAAGTCGTCACGCTCGATGGCTTCAAACTCCTCTTAGAAGACGGCTCGTGGGTGCTGGTCCGTCCGTCCGGTACGGAACCGAAGATGCGAGTCTACGCGGAAGCAGACAGCGAAGCCGCGGTCAGTGAACTCCTCGACGCGGGTCACGAACTCGTCGAACCGCTCGTCTAACCGGACGCCTCACTCGTTGAACCGGACGCCCCGCTCGCCGAACCGGACGCCTCGCTCACTGCGACTGGATTTCGTATCACTCTTCGTCGGTCTCTTCCGGTCTGACGACGCCGCGATAGGACGGCGTAAACAGTGGCAGCGTCTCCGCGTGCTCGGTCAGTATCACCTCGTCTTCTGTCCATTCGACGAGGTTCGCGGCTTCGAGTTTCGGCAGGTGGACGTGAACGAACCCGGCTTCCGCCTGCTCGACGATTTGCACGTCGACTTTGTCCGGCGGCCGGTCCGTCGTCCGACATGCGAGCGCGATTGCAAGTTCCCACGTCGGCACTGGGCCAGGTCGTTCGTAGAGGTACTGGAGAATGTAGCGGCGCGATGAATCAGAGAGTGCGTCGAACACGAGTTCCCAGTCGGAGCGGAGTCGCTCCTCTCGGGTCGGCGTGCGCTGTTCACCTCGACGGTATCCCGCTCCCTCCTCGTCGGAATCCCGCCCGTCTCGTTTTGCCATGGACTCGCCCACAACGTATAATGGTCGCGTCACTAAGTCTGTGTCGGTTGGTAGCACCCATCACGGGGGAATTATTCCGAAGAAGCGACGCAAACCCCTCGGAATCGGTCGCCTGCGGGTTCGATGTCGAAGCCGAGCGATTCGTAGAACGGCCGAACCTGCTCGCCGAAGTCGGCGACGAGACGGCCACGCCGGGTGAGCGCGGCATCGACGAGGGTCGTCCCGATACCGCGGCCGCGCCTACTTGGCGAGACGGCGACGGCATCGACGTACTCTCCGTCTAAGACGAGCGCGCCGACGACGCGGCCCAAGTCTTCGGCGACGAGACAGTCGCCCGCGTGGAGTTTGCCTCGGACCTCCTCGGCAGTCGCTTCGAGGAGACCGGCATCGAGGATTCGCATGACTGCGACCAACTCGTCGGGCGTGCCTTCGCGGACGACGGTGTCGCTCATCACTCGGTCTGGGGTGCGAGGAAAGAAAGGTTCGGCGGGAGCGATGCGGAGGCGGTTAGGGACCGGTTGACGTTTACGCCGCGAGGCGGTCGAGGCGTTGTAACAGGTCGTCGATTTGGGGGCGGTCGGCCGGATTCGACCCGCGGTGAGTGTAGGCCACGTCCGGTTCGTTGCCGCGCAGGTCGACGAGGACTGCCTCGGGCATCCGGCCCACCATGTCGTGAAGTTTACCGAGCGCACCGAAACGCGTCGGTTGGTCGAACTCGTCACCCACGTCTGCACCGGGGTCGGCCAGAAGCGGGAACGGCAGGTCGTAGCTCTGTTGCCACTTTTTGGTGCGTTCCGGCGGGTCGGGGAGGACGGACACGACTTCGGTGTTTCGTGACTCGAACTCGTCGTACCGGCGCTTTATCGACTGCACCTGCCGGCGACAGACCTTACAGTAGTAGTCGCGCTGGAGCAGCAACAACATGAAATCGGACTCGATGGTGGCCAGTGAGAGGACATCCGGCCCGGCGGCGACGTTCGGCAGTTCGAAATCGAGGGAGTGGGAGTTGGCAGACACAGTCAGGGATTCGTGAACGTCGGCAATAATCGTCTCCCGGAATTGCGGACACGATACCAGACTCCGAAAGCAGTCTGTCGGACGGTGGTCTGTTCCGTTACCCGCCTTTGATGAGGCGAAGCACTTTGACCCGGTCCACTTCGATGGGTTGGTCCTCGGGGACGGGTCGGCCATCGACGAGGACGGACACCTCGTGCGGACTGAGGTCCACCGCCTTCACGAGGTCCGCGTAGGTCCCGTCGTCGCCGACGGCGACTTCGTGGGTCTCCTCGCCGACGACTTCCACGGTCACGTTCATGCTCGCTCGTGGGGTGGCGGCGGATTTCAGTCCGTCGGCTTCGGCGTCTTCCTCGGCCGACGCCTGCCGCCGTTGTGACCGCTTTCGGTCGCACCGTCTCGGACGGTTTATGTTCGGGGCGACCCGTGGGATGGGTATGAGCGAGGCCGCGGAGTCGGGCGACGCCCCGGCGGGTCGTGAAATCTGGATCGAGAAGTACCGACCGCAGACCCTCGACGATGTCTACGGTCAGGAGGAAATCGTCGAACGCCTGCGCAGTTACATCGAACGCGACGACCTGCCGCACCTGCTGTTTGCGGGTCCGGCGGGCGTCGGCAAGACCACGTCCGCGACGGCCATCGCCCGCGCCATCTACGGCGACGACTGGCGCGGTAACTTCCTCGAACTCAACGCCTCCGACGAGCGCGGTATCGACGTGGTCCGCGACCGAATCAAGAGCTTCGCCCGGTCGTCTTTCGGTGGCCACGACTACCGCATCATCTTCCTCGACGAGGCCGACTCGCTGACGAACGACGCGCAGTCGGCGCTCCGCCGGACGATGGAGCAGTTCTCCGACAACACGCGATTCATCCTCTCGTGTAACTACTCGTCGAAGATTATCGACCCCATCCAGTCGCGGTGTGCGGTCTTCCGCTTCTCGCCGCTCGGTGACGACGCCATCGCCGACCAGACCCGCGACATCGCCGACGCGGAGGGTATCGAACTCACCGAAGACGGTCTCGACGCCCTCGTCTACGCCGCTGGCGGCGACATGCGCCGCGCCATCAACTCGCTGCAGGCCGCGGCGACGACAGGCGAAGTCGTCGACGAAGAGGCAGTCTACATGATTACCTCGACCGCCCGCCCAGAGGACATCGAGAAGATGGTCCGAAACGCCATCGACGGTGAGTTCACGGCCGCACGAAAGCAGTTAGAGACGCTTATCGTCGACACCGGGATGGCTGGCGGCGACATCATCGACCAACTCCACCGCTCGGTCTGGGACTTCGACCTCGACGAGCGCGCCGCCGTCCGCCTCATGGAGCGTATCGGCGAGGCCGACTACCGAATCTCGGAAGGTGCGAACGAACAGGTGCAACTCGAAGCACTGCTCGCGTCGCTCGCGCTCTCGGAGAATTAATTCAGGTTCCGTTTCTCACGCCCGGAACTCGAACCGGGCACCGCCCGACCGTCCCGACGTGACGATAACCGACCAGCCGTGGGCTTCGGCGATAGACGAGACGATAGCGAGTCCGTAGCCGATGCCGTCGCCGCCCGTCGTCTCGCCGGGTTCGAACACCTCCTCGCGGCGGTCCGGGGCGATACCAGGACCGTCGTCTTCGACGTAGAACCCGCCGTCGAGACCGCCGACAGTGACAGATACGTCCGCGTGGCCGTGTTCGACCGCGTTTCGGAACAGGTTACAGAGCAACTCGACCAACCGCGCTCTGTCGGCCTCGATTGTGACGCCCTCGGAGACTGCCAACTTGGCGTCCACCGTCTCGGTTCGCTTCCACGCCGCTCGTGCGGCGCTCGCTACCTCGACTGGTGTAGTTTCGTCGACGAGTTGGCCGCGCCGCGCGAGCGACAGGAGGTCGTCGATGAGGGTCTCCATCTGGTCGAGCGCCTCCATCGCGGTGTCGAACCGTGATTCTTTGCCGGTCTCCTGTGCAAGTTGGAGATTGCCTCGGGCAATCGAAAGCGGGTTCCGCAGGTCGTGGCTGACGATGCTGGCGAACTCTTCGAGTCGTTCGTTTTGCCGCTCTAACTCGCTTTCGCGCTCCTTCCGCTCGGTGATGTCGGTGTAGATTGCGTACCCCGACCCGCGCTCTTCGCCGGGCGACAGCGGAACGACGTTCAGAATGAATTCGCGAATGCCGTCGTCGGTCCAGCGGCGAACTTCGCCGCGGTAACTCTCGCCCGCCGCGACGAGGAGTTCGGGGAGGCGCTCGTCGGCGTCGTCGCGCATCTCGTCTTCCGACGGAACGACCTGTCCGAGGAGGTCGGTTCCGACGACTTCGTCCGCGTCGTAGCCGAACATCTCCTGAAACGCCTGATTCACGGCGCGCACAGAGACCGTACAGTCTGCGACATCGTAGGCGACGGCCGCGTCCGAGACGTGGTCGAACAGGGCGCTCGACCGGTCGCGTTCTTCGCGGAGGTGCGACTCCGCATCGATGTGGTCTGCCGTGACAGAGACGTGGGCCATGAGCAGTTCGGCCAACTCGACATCGGACTCGTCGAACGCACCCGTCTCGAACGACGCCGCCTGGAAGACACCGAAGTCACCGATTGGAACGCTCAAAACCGCCCGATACAGTCGCTTGGCGGGTTTCGCATCGGGGTGGGTCCGAACGTCGTCTGCGACGTGTGTTTCTCCCGTCGTGTACGACACTGCGGCCACACCGCCGTCTTCGAGCGGGACGCGTTCGGCACCCTCTGTGGGTTCGCCGGACGAAATCGCCGTCGGGATGATGTAGCCGTCTTCGACGCGTCCGATGTAACTCAGGTCGAACTCCAGAATGTCGTCGGTAATTTCGACGGTTCGTTCGAACAATTCGTCGAGCGTCGTCGCGGTGGCCAACTCGGTTGCGCCGTGGTGGAGGCGTTCGATTTGCTCTCGACGGGCGGCCATCTCGGCTTCCGACTCGATGCGGGCCCGCGTCTCGGAGACGTATCTGGCGAGCAGTTCGGCCATCCGTCGGTCAGTTTCGTCGTACGCGCCGACGTCGTTCGAGATGGCCTGAAAGACGCCTTCGTCGCCCATCGGGACGCTCACGACCGAGCGATACGCCGGGTCCTCGGGTGCCGCTTCGGGGTGGTTCCGTACGTCGCCGACGAGGAACGATTCGCCCTGCCGGTACGTCTGGCCGACGATTCCCCTATCGGTCGGAATTGGCCCCTTTTCTTCCAGGTTACAGTGGTCGCTCGCGCGAATGTACATCCCGTCGCCCTCGTGGACGATGAACGAACTGTTGTCAAATTCGAGGATGTGGCCGGCGAGGCCGAGTGCGCGTTCGTACAACTCGTCGACCGACTCAGCGGTGATGAGTTCCGTCGTTCCCTCGTAGAGCCGTCTGATTCGGTCCCACTCCCCGTTCGTACTGGCGGAACGGGATGGTTGCCTTTGGGAGAGGACCCATCGAAGTTGCGTCTGGAGGCTTTCACGGTCGCCACAGCGGACGTACGCCGCAAAACGACTGGGATTCGTGACCTCTTCGGGCGGGACATCAGTGTACAAAATCGCTGGGACGTCCCGCGGAACCGGCTCTTCGGGGTCGGAGACGACCACACACGCCGGGTCGGTCGACGCCGACGTGTCGCTCATGGGTGTAACTCTTACTCCGTCTTCGAGTCCGAGGTTACAGTCGACATTCTCTTCTACGAGAATGGTCGGTTCCATTGCGGGCACAGTGGTCCTCCGATATGACGGATAGAAAATATATAATCATTGCGGCATGTTCTACTACACCGCGTACACTGGTCACCCATCACACGTTTCTTTGAGTTTTTACCGGATACCTCGGGTCGCGGAGGCGTTGTCACACGCTCGTTATGCGGTCAGCACCCTGCTGCGGCGTGCGTTCTGTCCGCCTCGGTTGCATCGTGGGGAAAAGAACGACGCGGCCCGTGCGGGTGAATTTGGCCGGAATCGGGCGTCTGCGTCTATTTCCCGGAACTGTTTTACCCGACGGTAGACCAGACTTTGGCAATGAGCGAACTCGAATCGGAGTACCGCCTCGACTATTTCGAGGAGGAGGGCTTCTACCGGAAGCAGTGTCCCGTGACGGGCGCGTACTTCTGGACACGTGACCCTGACCGAGAGACCTGCGGCGAACCGCCAGCGGACGACTACACCTTCATCGACAACCCCGGATTCGATGAGGAGTACACGCTGGAGGAGATGCGCGAGGAGTTCCTCTCGTTTTTCGAGGAACACGACCACGAGCGCATCGACCCCTATCCGGTCGCTGCGAACCGCTGGCGCGACGACGTACTCTTGACGCAGGCGTCTATCTACGACTTCCAACCGCTCGTCACCTCGGGTGAGACGCCGCCGCCCGCGAACCCGCTGACCATCTCACAGCCCTGTATCCGCATGCAGGACATCGACAACGTCGGCAAGACGGGTCGCCACACGATGGCGTTCGAGATGATGGCGCACCACGCCTTCAACGCCCGCGAGGAAGCGGGCGACCAGTACGCCTACGAGGGCGAAGTCTACTGGAAGGACGAGACGGTCCGTCTCTGTGACGAGTTCTTCGAATCCCTCGGCGCGGATATCTCCGAAATCACCTACATCGAGGACCCGTGGGTCGGCGGCGGCAACGCCGGTCCCGCCTTCGAGGTGCTCTACCGCGGTGCCGAACTCGCCACCCTCGTCTTCATGTCGATGAAGCAGGACCCCGACGGCGAGTACGAACTCAAGGACGGCAACACCTACTCGCCGATGGACACCTACATCGTCGACACCGGGTACGGACTCGAACGGTGGACGTGGGTGTCGCAGGGGACGCCGACGGTCTACGAGGCCGTCTACCCCGACATGATCGACTTCCTCAAGGACAACGTCGGTATCGAACACACCGACGCGGAAGAGGAACTCATCCACCGCGCGGCGAAGCGCTCGGGGAACCTCGACATCGACGAAATCGACGACCTCGCCACCGCCCGCGCCGAAGTCGCCGACGAACTCGGCGTCGACGCCGACGAACTGACCGAACTGCTCCGTCCCCTCGAAGACATCTACGCCATCGCCGACCACTGCCGCACGCTCGCGTACATGTTCGGTGACGGCATCGTCCCGTCGAACGTCGGCACGGGCTACCTCGCACGGATGGTCCTCCGGCGCACCAAGCGCCTCGTCGACAACCTCGGCGTGGACGCGCCCCTCGACGAACTCGTGGACATGCAGGCCGAGCGACTGGACTACCAGAACCGCGACACCATCCGCGACATCGTCCGCAGCGAGGAACGCAAGTACAGAAAGACGCTCGAACGCGGGTCGCGGAAGGTCCAGCAACTCGCCGACGACTACGCCAACAAGGACGAACCGATTCCGGTCGACAACCTCATCGAACTGTACGACTCCCACGGCATCCAACCCGACATGGTACAGGAGATTGCCGAGGAGCGCGGCGCGACCGTCGACATCCCCGACGACTTCTACTCGCTCGTCGCCGACCGCCACGAGCAGGTCGATGCGGACGCCGCAACCTCTGAGCGCGACGAGCGCCTCGGCGACCTCCCTGCGACGGACAAACTCTACTACGACGACCAAGATCGCACCGAGTTCGAAGCAGTCGTCCTCGACGTGTTCGAGCGCGAGGAGGGCTACGACGTGGTCCTCGACCAGACGATGTTCTACCCCGAAGGCGGTGGCCAACCCGCCGACCACGGGACGCTCTCGACCGACGACACGACGGTCGAAGTGTCTGACGTGCAAATCGAAGGCGACGTGGTGCTCCACCGCACTGACGACGTCCCCGGCAAGGGCGAGTTCGTCCGCGGCCAACTCGACGTGGAGCGTCGTCGCCGCCTGATGCGACACCACACTGCGACTCACGTCATCGGCCACGCGATTCGGACGGTCCTCGGCGACCACATCCGGCAGGCCGGTGCCTCGAAGGGCGTCGACCGCTCGCGCCTCGACGTGACCCACTACGAGCGCATCACGCGCGAGGAAGTCAAGCAAATCGAGCGCGTCGCCAACGAGATAGTAATGCGGAACATCCCGGTCAAACAGGAGTGGCCGGACCGCCGCGACGCCGAGAAGAAACACGGCTTCGACCTCTATCAGGGTGGCATTCCGCCGGGAGAGAAGATTCGCCTCATCCACGTCGGCAGCGACGTGCAGGCGTGTGGTGGCACCCACGTCAAGCGCACCGGCGACATCGGCGCTATCAAAGTGCTGAACACGGAACCGGTGCAGGACGGCGTCGAACGCGTCGTCTTCGCTGCTGGCGACGCCGCCATCGAGGCGACCCAGCGCACCGAAGATTCCCTCTACGAGGCCGCGGACGTCCTCGACGTGAACGCCGATGACGTTCCCGAGACGGCCGAGCGCTTCTTCACCGAGTGGAAGGAACGCGGTAAGACCATCGACCGCCTGAAGACGGAACTCGCCGAGGCGCGCGCTGCCGCGGGTGCCGACGACATCGATATCGACGGCACGCCCGCCGTGATTCAGCGACTCGACAGTGATGCGGACGAACTCCGTGCGACTGCGAACGCCCTCGTCGAAGAAGGGAAGGTCGCCGTCCTCGGGTCTGCCGCCGGTGGCAGCGCTCAGTTCGTCGTCGGCGTCCCCGACAACGTGGGCATCAACGCCGGACAGGTCGTCGGCCAACTCGCCCAGAAGGTCGGCGGCGGTGGCGGCGGCCCGGCCGACTTCGCACAGGGTGGCGGTCCCGACGTAGATGCGCTGGACGACGTGCTCGACGAAGCGCCGGACATCCTCCGGACAGTGTTGAACGCGTAAGACATACGTCTCTTCTTTCTTTTACTCTCTATTCTGGGGAAACCCGCATAGTCACCTTTTCACCCGTCATATTTGGGGTGATTGGAGAGTTGTCAATATTTTATACATATCCAACTAGCGCGTAGTTTCAAGTCATTGAGAACGTATTCACGTTAGAGGGGTGACAATATCTGTGGACCGACTGAGTAGTGGAGAGACGCAGACAGTCTTGGTTCTCGACGGCGGACTGTCGGCACCAACCGCAGACCTGGTAAACGGGTCTGACATTCTGCTTCTCGCGCTAGATTTCTCGCCGCGTGGGACGGTGTCGCCCGACGGTTGGCAGCGCCGTCTCGGGTTCGAACCATCGGAACTCGCCGTCGTCACGACGGAGACCCGGTCCACCGACTCGTTCGATGCGGTGGAGGTTGGAAAGGTCCCGTCACCAGCAGACCTGACTGGTATCGGTGTCCAAGCGACCAAACTGCTCGAGCGGTGGGACAACAAGAGAGATGGGTCCATCTGTGTCGTCCTCGACTCGCTTACGGTCCTGTTTCAGTACGCGCAGCTCCAACCTGTCTACCGGTTTCTGCACGTGCTGACGACCCGAATCGCCAACGTCGACGGCTACGGAATCGTCTTTTTCGACCCGCTCACACAGGACCAACAGGCAGTCCAAAGTATCGCGTCACTGTTCGATGCCGTCGTCGAACGGTCCGAGGCGGACGAGTGGCAGACGCGCCAGCGGTGAGGCCTCCATCACTGAGCGCGAACGTCAGCGGTGAGGGGTTCGTCACCGGACGCGAGTCCGACACACTAACAGTTGTTGGCAATGTGGGTGATGTTATTCAATTCGAGAGGGTCGAAGGCGGAACCTCTTTCAGAGGCTGAACTTCAGGTAAAAATCCTTCCGAATCATCTCACTGAATTCTGATAACTCCCCTTCGGGAACTTCCCCAATTTCGAGTGACGCCGGGTCGTCAATCATGTTACTCAGGAACACGACCGCCTTCCAGTATTTCCCGTGCTTTCCGAGGTCGTGATCGTCATCCCGGTCGGCACCAATCGCGTTCGCCACTGTCCATATGTTGTACAGCAGCACCGCGTACCCGAACAGGAACATCCGGTGTTCAATCTGGCTTGATCCTGACTGTGGTAGAAACCGGTTCTTGATCACTCGATATGAGGTTTCTACACCCCATCTTCCGCGGAATTTCTCAGCCAGTACCTCCGCGCCGTTTCGCTCCTTGGTGGCGAACTCTCGCGGGTCGCGGTTGGTGTAGAACTGCGTCAGCGCGTCGGTCGGGTCGTCAAAGTCCTCTTTCTGGAGACGCGATTTCTTCTCTTCCGGCAGCACGAACATGTAGTCGCGTTCGTCCTTGACGTCGCCGACGCCCCACCGGAACATGTCCCACTCCTTGTCTTCTTCGAGGAACTCCTCTTTGACCTCCTGAAGCTTGTCTGAGCCCTTCTTGCCCTTGATGATGAAGTCGGCCTCGCTCCGGACTTTGGTCGCCACGCCGCCTTGGTAGAACTCGCTGTCTAGGTAGACCCAATCGATGTCGAACTTCGCCGTAGCGAACCGCAGCAGCCGATCAACCACGCCATCCAGGTTCGAGGCCGACTTCACCGGAAGCCACACGACCGTGATCGGCGTGTTCGTACCGACGAGAGCCAGCGTAGCGAACTTCCACGCGTAGGCGTAGTTGCGACCAGCCTTCGTCCCCGAGACCCACTCGGGAATCTCGCCGTCCTCGTACGTGCCGAACCACGGCCACGGCGTCACGTCGATGGCGACTTCCACCGTGTCACCGAAGTAGTCGTACTCCTCTTCGAGCAACTGGATCATCGACTCGTTCGCCGCCAGGTACATCGCCGTGATTTCACGGCGGTCGGACTTGGCGAGGTGCGTGACGAAGTTGCGGCGCTTGGGTGGTTCACTACCCCACAGCCACGGCTTTCCCTCGATCACTTCCTGCGAAGTCTCCATGCTCGTCCCATGAAGACAGGCGACATCCAGCAGTTTGAACAGCACGTTCTTTTCGTGGGTGAGGTTGTTAGAGCGCTTGATCTGAAGGAATTTCAGGGCCTTCTGACGAAGATCGCGCGTGATTAGCTGGAGATCGCGTGGGCCTTCACCATCGGAAGCGAGAGACGGTGGGGCAGGTACGAGTTCTTCGTGTTTTGTCCCTTGGACGAATTCGATTACGTCATCCTGAAGCCGGTCAAAGTACGGTTGGAAGAGTTCTTCGACATCATCTTGATACCGAGACAGCGTCGGCTGAGTCACGGGCTCGGAGAGATTCAGCTCATCATCATACTTTCCGGTGTCCTCGCTTGATGATTTGGTAATGCTATTCACCGATTCGTCTTTGAGTAGGTTCGCCAGCAACAATGAGCGGACCAACTCATCGACAACAAATTTCCGTCCGAACGATGGGAGTTCATCGACGTGTCCGTGGCCAGCTCGGAGCTCCAACTCTCCGACGGCACTGGCCAGATCGTCGTGTCTGATGATATTCTGGAAGAGTTGTTGCTTCAGATTCTTGTACGCGGGATCGCCGGTCTCGATGAAGGTCCCCTTCCCGTCTCTGCGCGACTCTTCTGGATCTAGATCGCCGTGAATTAAGTCGTATTCCTCTTTGAGAAAGTCCTGGATCGATTCAATCCGGGGTAGTTGCGACTCGTCGGTATCCCCACCGCTGTCTCCCGGATCAAACGTGTATTCCGTCCTTTCGGGTTCGAAATCCGAATCGTCCACTACCCGAAAATTTTTTTGACATCATTTTAATCATGCCGACTAACCACCTGCGCCCTTACGCAAAACAATGGAATACAATCAACGTCCTGATATTGGTACTGCCTAGCGTGAAGATGTAGAGGATTGATGCAGCATAGTGACTCTGTTTCTCTCACACCGAAATCAGTGAACCAACCGCTCACTTCACACTGGTACTGAGCTGTTGATTGGCCCACGTCTATCGGTTTCGGTTGGCGTCAGGAGATTCGTTTAACAGCTCTCACCCAATGGAAGCAAATCGGTGTTTTCAATACGGATCACCAGGATTTTGATTCTAGATAGCATCCACTTTTTTCTCCAACGGTGGTGATAGCGATGCAATTATCACTGATTCGGTGTACAGCTATTCGAGCACTCGCAGCCACTGGGGGTGCACGACAATGAAGTCCTTCCCGCTGGACGAGCTCCCGGCTCACTCGTCGTGGGCGACCTACCTGCTTGGTGCGGTCGATAAACCACCACGTGACCCGGACCTGTTCACTGGGACTGAGACGTACGAAAAGATCTACGAACATCTCCTCGAATCCTATCGGGAGAACTCTCCGTCGTACGAGGAATTCGTTCGGCAGACCCGCGGGAGCGGGCGGAACGAACAGAGCCTCGTATCCATCGAGGAGGAACTGTTTCTCGTTAACGACGCTGAGCTCGTTAAGCGTGACAGAACCGTTGTCAGGGAGGCGCTTTCACCGGTTTTGGATAGTGGGGAGACGGTGCTTGACCTCGGCTGTGGCTGGGGTTGGACGCTCGGTGCAATCACCGATGCATTCCCGGACGTACAGGTTGTTGGCGGTGAGTACAGCACGGCAGGCGTCGAGTTGGCCCGCGAACTGCACGCAGATGACGACCGTATCTCCGTCGAGGAGTTCGACTTCTATGGCGATTGGGACCTACTCGATGCTGTTCCCGATGACGAAGACACAGTGGTGTTCACGAAGGGCGCGTTCGTGACGCTGCCCGAGGCAGGACCAACCGTCGAGCGCTTCGAAGAACTCGTGCAGGCGGGCGACCTGCAAGCGGGCGCTCACCTCGAACAGGTTGGACCACATCCCGAAACCGTACTTGGGATCATTCGGGAGCGGTACGCCCAAGAGCGAGGCTACAGCATGGACTTGCTTGACCACCTCGAAGATGCGTCTTCACTCACTATCACGGACACGACATACGACGTGCTGGGGGACAACCCACTGCATCCCCTGACCGGAATTCAGTGGCAATCCACCTGAGGTTTGGTTGGGACCGTTCATCAGCGAACACAACCATCTACGACAACCTCCGACCCAGTCAATCAGTACTGGTGGTTTCCATCACGTGCCCCAGAATCCGTTCCCAGTATCACTGGCCGGATCGTCCGAGTCTCTCAGCGATCCCTTCCAGTCACTCTCCTTCGTTGAACACTTCCTATGTTGATGAGTCCATCTCCACGCTATGCATCTTCATTGACCGATCACCGACGAGTCGGTGCTGTATATGCGCTTTGTATCCATCACGGCGTATTCTGACTGGAAATAGAAACGACCGTTTTCTCACTCGAATAGGAGTCTACGGTTAATACTGTGAGCTGATGTTTCGCCCGAGGCGTCACCTCGTAATCAGTCACTCCTCGACACAGACAACGTCTCGCAGCTCTTCGAGGAGTTCTGGGTGATGTTCCGCGAGAACATCGACATCGGTCTCCAACTCTTCGATTCTACTACGCACACGATGGATTGCCTGGTATCGTTTTTCATCAGATACAGTAACCTCACCGGTAATTCTCTCACGGTCAGTCGTTGTCATAATGGCTCGGTATTTGCTCACGTACCGTGATTCAGAGACCATCTACTTCTACGTTAGCACCATAGCAACCTAACTTTGCACCATAGCCAATAGTTTGCTATAATGCTAAGTTCTAAGTTGGTGGCCAATAGAGATGTAGCTGAGAAGCGCGGGATGGCTGAAAATGAGACCGGTGTTGAAGGCACCGACCTCGCGCTTCGTGGAGCACACGAGGCATGAAGAACTCAACCCTAAAACCAGATGAAGACTTCGGACTGAAGCTGTCAGACGATATGAAGCAGCGGGATTACCTGCTGCTGTACCATGACAGTAAACCATACTGCAGGGAGCCGCTTGAAGCCAACGCGAAGACACAACTGGAGAAGTTAGAACACCCCTGCGAGAGGATTACTGATGATTACCGAGGCGGTGGTGGGAACGAACGACCTGATCCGCCAGCAGCACATGGGTGGCGTCGTTTACACCTCTCTCGACGCGCCGAGGAACGCACTCGATACTCGCTGACCTTTAAACGTGATCAGGTCACAAAACTGGCTCACCATGATTGAAGACATCGACCACGACGTATTCGTGCGGATTCAGACTGACCTGCTGGTGGTCGGTGACAGCATCATGACCAACAGACACCACGCCTCGAACGGCAACTACGAGGACGACGATCCGCAGAACCAAATCGGCGGCATCATCCCCGCCTTTCCACTCTCGGGCTGGCTCCGCCACGGAATGGAGCGCGTCGTCTCCGAGGACGACGGCACCGCCTGCCATCCCGGCGAGGCCAACGCGAACTTCATGAAGGAAGACGTCTACGAGCGCGACCTCGATGACGGCTACCACGAGAAGGGCGCATGTGTCGAAGACGCGAAAGAAGACCATGGCTGTGTGGTCTTCGACCTCTTCGGCGGCTTCGGCAACCAGCCGGGAAAGGTGATGCGTCGTCCGATCAAGTTTAACCCCGTCCGTTCCAGCGTGGACTACACGCGCGGACAGGCCGAAGGCCACTACCGGCGACTCAACCGGAACATCGTCTCCCGCAACCGGGAGGACAACCGCGAACCGCTGCGGAACGCCGAAGTGGACGCCGTCGCCAATCTGGACGGCTGCTGGCATCTTTCCTTCCGAGAGACGAAGCCAGAGTTCATCGGCCTGCTCGCCGAGGGGATCGACTTCCTCGATGGGCACAAGACGGACTTCATGCACCAGCTCGGCGGCGCTCGCAACTTCGGCGCGGGGATCGTCGATTGCCACCTCATCAATCCGCTGTACGAGGAGCGCGAACTGAAGCGCGTCTTCGACCGCGGGAAGGGAAACACGAACAAGATGGACGAGAAAGACGACCAGTGGGCCGAAGAGTATCGCCCGGCGTTCGTGGAGGCGTTGGAAGAGCGCATCGAGGAGGGGCCGTAGATGCCCGAGAACGCCACCCTCAGCGACTTCCAGGGCGACGGCGGCCAAGACGTGATGGTCGCAGCCTACCGCCACGACGCCCACAAGCTGAACGGCGAGACGCACAACTACGCGCCGGACACCTTCCACGGCGTCCCGGTCAACCAGACCGTCCCGCACGGCGCGGACGGCGACGCGTCGGCGCTCTCACGGCCCAGCGGGAAGCCCGAACAGACGGTGGACAACCACGAGACGCACTACCGGCTCTCGCTGCTGACGGGCGACTCTCACTACGACCCCGAGGAGTTCTCACGCCCGCGCCTCTCTGAGGCCATCAACGACCTGCTGACAGGCTCCGACCCCGAGGCGATGCATCGGGCATGGCTCACGTCGGACGTAGCGAGCGGGTTCAACGAGAGCATCTACTACCCGTATACGAGCTTGAAGTACCACACGCTGCTCGTAGCGTCGCTCTTGGACAACTACCGCGCCGGTCACGAGTTCCCCGATCTCCTCCTGGTCGTGGACGATTCCGAGGAGATCGTGCCCCACCGGACGGTCTACGCGGGCGACCGCTTCGCGCTTCGAATCGACGAGGACGCGGACGGGCAACCGTGGGCGCGCCTTGGAAGCCGCCCGTGGCGGTCGTGGGCGTCCACCTGGACGCGCCTGACCGCGCACCCGCTCGATGTCAATCACGACAAGCACGACATGGTGCTCGATGCGAACCTCCGTCGGATCTGGAGTTGGAGTACCTCACTCCAGTACATCGAGGATCTCGAAACCCTGAGGGAGAACGCGTGACCCGCATCCAGCAGGTTCATTGGGAACTCGACATGGACTACCTCGGGCATCCGTACTACGTTTCGGGGAACGCGATTTACCACGCGCTCGGGATGCAGCTGGAGCACGATGTCCACCAGCACATCAACGCCAGCCACGGGATGTTCGTGCCGGGGCAGTTCGGGACGTTCCCCGAGGAACACTCGCAGAGCGGGATTCGCCCGTACATGGGGTCGTCGCTCCCCGACGTGGAGAGCTACGACGACCTGTTCCTCTTCCGGCACCCCGACCATCCGTGGCTGCTCGATACCCGACCCCGCGACGGGCTGAACGCCCACGACATCCGATTCCAGAGCGGGATGCCCGCGCTGGCTCACGAGACGATCATGGGCCGGCCCGACGACGCTCGGAAACAGCAGCAGACCACGCGCTGGTACGTGAACGCCTACTTGCACGCCGATGCCCCGGACGTTTTGCCCCTCGGCGAGGACGTGCTTGACGGCCTCCAGTTCGGAGGCAAACGGAACTATGGCTACGGGACGACCACGCTGAAAGACACGCAGGTCGTTGACCTGGAGGCACTGGACTACCCGCGTCTCGAAGACGGCGAGGCGTTCATCCTCGAACTCGTGACGCCGTTCGTCCTCCGGTCGGAGTACCCGAAGGCGAACAACGTGGACGTGCCGTGGTGGTGGAGCGTAGACGACGAAGCGCAGCTGCGCCACCGTCTGGAGAAGGTCATCGAGGGCGGCGACGTATACGAGTTGGAGACGGTCGATCACGGCGTGGTCGTCGGCTACGATGGCGACCGTCCGGTGGAGACCGCGATGTCCGGACTCACCCGGGTCGGGAACCACTCGAAGTACGGCTTCGGAGAGCTTCGAGTGAAGCCCGTCACTCCAGATGAAACGAACGTCAAGGAACAGATAGAAAAGCCGAAGTCGGAGCACTGACAAACGGACAATGACCGGCAAGGATTCCGCAGTGTCCAGGTCGGTCAGACTGAATAAAGTAGATCACATTGCCAACAACTGCTAAGTCTCTCCCAGACGGAGCGACGAGTATGCCTACCGCAGTGTCAGACGGTGTCGAACTCTTCTACGACACCGACGGCGACGGCGAGACTGTCGCATTTATCGGCGACGCGGGCTACGGCGCGTGGCAATGGGGATGGCAACACGCCGCGGTCGCAGGCCCCTACGAGAGTCTGGTGATGGACCTCCGCGGGACGGGACGCTCCGACGCGCCCGCAGGCCCGTATTCGGTCCAAACGCTGGTCGACGACGTGGTCGCGGTCCTCGCGGACGCGGGCGTCAGAAAAGCACACCTCGTCGGGCTCGGTCTCGGCGGGGTCGTCGCGCTCGAAGTCGCCCGGACGACCTCGCGCGCTCGTAGTCTCACCCTCTGTAGCACCGCCGCGCATACCGTGGATATCGACCCCGCCCCGCTCTACGGCGCGCCGAACGACCCCGACGCACTCCGCGAGTCGCTCGTGCCTGCGCTCTCCGACGAGTTCCGCGCCGAGCAACCCGGCGTGGTGGACCAAATCGTCGAGTGGCGCGGGATGGAAGACGCCGCTCCCGATGCATGGGCGGCACAGACTGCCGCAATCGCGGAGTACGACGCCGACCCGCTCTACGAGGTGACGGTCCCGACACTCGTCGTTCACGGGAGCGACGACCCGGTCTGGCCCGCCGATGGCGGCCGGAAACTGGCCGACGAACTCCCGAAGGGGCGCTTCGAGGAGATAGACGGTGCCCGCCACCTCGCCACCGTGGAACAGTCGCGTATCGTCAACGACACGCTCGTCACGTTCCTCGACTCGCTCGACGACTGACTGCTGATTGCACCCCCTTCGCTTCTGGACCCGTGGTCTTCTTGAGACGAGTCTCCGTCGGCGAATCTCTCGAACTCTGTAACAAATCTGAGAACCATAACTAATTTGCGACGGCGGCGGTCGCAATGAAACGACATGTTTGGAGGAGACGATACTGAGACCGAGTGGAGAGCGCGAGTACGATGACGGACGCCTCGGAGTCGGAGTTCGAAGACAGTCTAGGGTTGCTCGACTGCATCGTCCTGAGTCTCGGCGGAATGGCCGGGGCGGCCATCTTTATCTTTCCCGGAACCACGGGACAGCTCGTCGGTCCCGCGTCGATTGGCGCGTGGTTCCTTGCTGGCGTATTGATGCTCGCGCTTGGACTTTGCTACGCGGAACTCACGCTCGCGTTTCCGCAAACCGGGTCAGTCGCGGTGTTCCCATTCGAGACGCTGGGGCCGAATCCTCACGTCCGGGCGTTCGCGAGCTATCTCGAAGGAGTCGGATACACGGTCGGGTGGATACTCGCAATCACGATTTCTGCGCTCTCGATTCCCGACTATCTCGCAGTGATACTTCCCGCCGCCGGAGACACCGTCGTCATCGCGCTCGGTGCAGTCGGGTTGGCGACGCTCAGTAACCTCCTCGGTATCGGCGTCACCAGTCGGGCGAATCTGCTCCTGACTGGACTCGTTCTCGCCGTCTTGATAACGTTCCTTGGCGTCGGCGCGTCTCACGTCCAACTCGGACACTACGAACCGGGTGTGGTACGTGGGCCGATGAAGTTCTTCGCGGCCGTCCAACTCGCGCTCACGTCCTACGGTGCGTGGACAGTCATTCCCTCCGTGGCAGAAGAGATCACAGAGCCGTCTAAAACAGTTCCTCGGGCGATAGTCGTCTCGCTGGCTGTCACGACGCTCCTCTATACGGCCCTCGTCGCCGTCGTCCACGGTGTCGTCCCACTCGGCCGGTTCACTGCGGGTGACGTGACGATAACCGCACCACTCCGGGTTGCGACTGAACTGATGGGTGTCGAGTGGTTACGGTATCTCCTCGCGCTCAGTGCACTCAGTGCCATCTTCACGACGATGCTCGTCGGGATACTGAGCGCAGGGCGAGTTCTCTACGCGCTTGGAGAGAACGGAACCCTTCCGTCGGTGTTTCGAACGACGAGTTCTCGGTTTCAGGTTCCGTGGGTTGGCATCCTCGCTGTCGGGTGTGTCGCCGGACTCCTCGCAACCGTTCCCCAGTATTTCTACCAATTGCTTGTCGTGGGTGCTGTCGTCGGGACCGGCGTCCCGTACGCGATTAACATCCTCTCGTTCCTCGGACTTCGGTACTATCGAACCGATGTCTCGCCAGCGTTTCGGGCACCCGGCGGGAGTGTTCTCGCAGTCGTCTCGTTTGCCGTTCTCGGCATCGCCATGCTCGGACTGAGTTCGACAGAGGTCGTCTGGTCTGTCGGCACACTCGTCGTCGTCAGTGGGTACTATGGCGTCCGATACGCCCTCAACCCCCGCGCTGTCTCACCGACGCGGTCCGAAGAGTTCCCCTAGCGACACCGAACGAGCGTTCGAGAGAATGCGCTGCCCACGGAGGGGCGTCACGAACCCCGGCAGAACCCGGCTTAGACGCAACGCATTTCCATCCCTATCTACTGTATTCTGTCAATGAACCGACCGAGACTGGCCTTCCTCGACGCATCGCACGCGGACGACAACACGCCGCGGAACTTCAGACGCGAACTCGACGCCGACCTCGTCGAGTTCGACGTGACCGACGGACACCTCCCCGGGCACTTCGACTACGACGGTGTCGTCGTCACCGGGTCGTCGTCGTCGGTCTACTGGGACGACGAGTGGATTGCGAATCTCGTCTCGTGGGTCGCCGACGCCGACGACCGGAATCTCCCTATTCTCGGTGTCTGTTTCGGCCATCAGGTCCTCGCCGCGGCGCTCGGCGGGACCGTCGAGGACATGGACGACTACGAGTTGGGCTACAGCGAAATCGAGCGCACGGCCGACGACGACCTCTTTGCGGGTATCGGCGACCGATTTACGGTGTTCACTTCCCACGGCGACGTCGTGACCGAACTCCCGCCGGGTGCGGAGCTTCTGGCCGAAAACGAGTACGGGGTCCACGCCTTCCGCCGAGGCCACGCACTGGGCGTCCAGTTCCACCCCGAGTACGATATGACGACCGCCGAGGCCATCGCGCTCGAAAAGGACTTCCTCCCCGACGAGCGGATTCAGGCCGTCCTCGACGACATCACCCCCGAAAACTACGATGCCGCCTGCGGGGCCAAGCGCCTGTTCGACAACTTCGTCACCTACGTTGGCCGCGTCCAATCTGAGTCGGTCGAACCGGCGGTCTGAGTCATCCGAGTTCGCTGACTCGCTTTCGGTTCGTCTCGGTCCTTTCTCGTGTTCTCTTCTTCGAGTGGGTGGAGCCGAGAGCCAGCACATTCCTCCGAGCTATATTTCGAACTGATACATTTCCACGAATAATACCCAGACGGCGTTCCTGTCGTGTGTGAGCGAATCGCTTTTCACCAACCCAATCACACGGTCTATCATGCTGGATTATCTCGGATTGGAGGAGGACCTGACGTCGGAAGAGAAACTGGTCCGCGACGAGGCGCGCCGATTCGTCGAAGAGCAAGTGAAACCCGACATCGGCGAGCACTTCGAGGAAGGGACGTTCCCGATGGACCTCATTCCGAAGATGGGCGAACTCGGTTTCTACGCGCCCAACCTCGACGGATACGGCCTTCCGGGCCTCGGCGACCGTGCCTACGGTCTCTTGATGCAGGAACTCGAAGCGGGTGACTCCGGACTTCGCTCGATGGCGAGCGTGCAGGGGTCGCTCGTCATCTATCCCATCCACGCCTTCGGGTCCGAAGAACAGAAAGAAAAGTGGCTTCCGGCGCTCGGCAGCGGCGAGGCAGTCGGCTGTTTCGGACTGACAGAACCCCAGCACGGGTCCAACCCCGCAGGGATGGAGACGAAAGCCGAGCAGGACGCCGATGGCTACGTCCTCAACGGCTCGAAGACGTGGATTACGAATTCCCCAATCGCCGACGTGGCCGTCGTCTGGGCGCGCGACGTCTCCGCCGAGGATTCACCGGTTCGCGGGTTCCTCGTCGAGACGGACCGCGACGGCGTGACGACGAACAAAATCGAGGACAAACTCTCGATGCGTGCCTCCGTGACCGGTGAAATCGGCCTCGACGACGTTCGAGTTCCCGAAGAGAACGTGCTGCCGGGTGTCGAGGGCATGAAAGGCCCGCTTTCGTGTCTCACGCAAGCCCGCTACGGAATCGCGTGGGGCGTCATCGGTGCGGCCCGCGACTCGTTCGAAGACGCCCTCCAGTACGCGAAGGACCGCGACCAGTTCGGCGGCCCAATCGCGCGCTTCCAACTCCAGCAGGGCAAACTCGCCGAGATGGCGACCCAGATTACGAACGCCCAACTGCAAGCCCACCGCCTCTCGGAACTCAAAGAGCGCGGCGACCTGCGACACCAGCACGTCTCGATGGCGAAGCGACACAACGTGCGCGTCGCCCGCGACGTGACGCGAACGGCCCGCGAGATGCTCGGCGGGAACGGCATCACGACCGACTACTCGCCGATGCGCCACATGGCGAACATCGAGACGGTCTACACCTACGAGGGAACCGACGACATTCACACGCTCGTCCTCGGTGCCGACCTGACCGGTATTCCGGCGTTCGAATAACGCTCTAAACCGGGGGACCGAACCGCTTTCGGAATCGTGCGTGAACTGTGCCAACATCACGCATACCTTTATATCCTCCCAATCGTACGGTACGATAGAGGCCCCACAATGACCACATCGGCCCAGGACCGCCCCACGGCGCTCGACCTCTCGCGCGAGGAGTCGTGGGTCGTCCACGCTGCCCTGCTCGCAGCTATCGAGCGGGCACTCGAAGCAGACGAAGAGCCGACGCTCCCAGTCGAGTTGCTCAAACGCATCGAGGCGGGAGACGAAGACTTCGACAGCGACGAACTCGACTACCTCGTCAAGGCCCTCCGCGCCTATCGAGACGAGGCGCCCGACAGAGACCACCACCACGTCACACACGTACTCGACCACATCGAGTCCGCACAGGCGTAACGAGAGCGGTCGCCCTCCACCTTTTTCGCTCCCATCACAAGTACCGCGTTTACAGGCTGTCAAGGCGAATGCCCCGGGGCTTGACCCCGAGGCGATTCACGCTCCAGACCTTGTCTCTTGACCCCGGTCTGGCGTCATGCCGCACCCAGAAACCTTGTTATCTATCCAATCGTGTGTCACTCTCACGTACTGATTGGCAGTTGACAACTCTTTTGTTGGCAGTCACTCAACCGACAGGTGATGCGACCCTCCAACGCACTCAACGTAGTGACAGCGGCCGCCGTCCTCGTGGTCCTCGCATCCACGGCGATGCCCGTGATGGCCGCGTCGGGTCACTACGAGTTCACAGACGACACGTACACTGGTGAACAGGGCGATACAATCGAAATCACGCTAAACGCGTCGGACAACGCGAGCGAGACGGTCGACTTCCACATCGGGAGTGAAGACACCGGTTTTCTTGTCCACGCGACTGCGACCGACGAAAACGGTGACGGCAACGTCACGCTCGCGCTCAACACGAGCACCGCAGGACAGGTCGAAGCTTCGTCGTACCTCTCTGCGGTCGGCAACGACTCCGTGTCGAACGCCACCCAGACGACCGACAACATCACCGACTTGCTCGACGCTGGCGACTACCCGCTGAAGGTCGGGTCGATGAACAACTCGTCGGACACGGCGAGTCTCGTCGTCGAGTCGAACGACTCGGCGACCGACCCGATTTCGGAGACGCCGACCGACGATGAAAACTCGGAACTCGACTTCGAGAAGACCGTCGTCACCGCAGACGCTGCCTCGGACGGTGTCGGCGACATCCCGGTTCAGTTCGGTTCCAACAGCACTGCGAAGCTCCTGATTGCGGCGGACGAAACCGGCTACAACACGACGCTCGAACTCACCGATGCGAACGACGACGGAGAGACCGTCGTGTCGGTCGATGCTGCGTCCGACGCTGACTCGCCGCAGGAGTACATCACTGTCTCCGACGGTGACGAATTCGAGGTCGTCTCGACGAACGAGTCGATGACGGCGCTTCAGGAAGGAATCGACCACGACCTCGAACTCATGCGTGCCGGGAGCCAGGACGCTGTCACCGTCGGAACGCTCGTCGTCGAAGAGAACCTGAACGAGACGCCGCAGACGACTCCGACGACGGTGCAAACGACGTCCGAGCAGACGGACGAACAGACGACGACCACCACCGAATCGAACGAGTCGGCGACGACCACGACCGGAGAGTCCACTGACACCGGTATCCCCGGTTTCGGTGCGGCGCTCGCCGTCGTTGCGCTTGTTGCGGCAGCGTTCGTCGCAACCCGTCGCTGACGTCCGGGGGCACTCACACGAGTACCCTTCGTTCACACAACCAACTTCACTTACCCCGTTCCGTCGGGGATTTTTTCACCTACGATGCGGGCGCTTTAGTACCACGCCCGGACAACGCCCCGTCAATGGCTATCGACCCGAACTTCGACCAGAATCGCGAGCAAGTCGGCGAGGAAAACGGAGTATCTGTCTGGGGTCCCGTCGAACCGCCGGAGAAACTCGGTATCCACGGCACCCACGTCGCCGTCGACTACGACATCTGTCTCGCCGACGGTGCGTGTCTCGAAAACTGTCCCGTGGACGTGTTCACGTGGGTCGACACGCCCGACCACCCCGTCAGCGAGATGAAGGTCGAACCGACGAACGAAGACCAGTGTATCGACTGCATGCTCTGTGTCGATATCTGCCCCGTCGACGCTATCGACGTCGACCCCGGACGCGAAGGCCGGAACTGAGGCTGCCGGGTCGCCGCACCCCTCGATTGCGGCCGTGCGTCGGCAGCGTTGACGGCGAAACCAGACGTTATCTCGCTCGCTCACCTGTTTTCTCCATGGGTCTCATTCACACTGCGATTGCCGTCTCGGACCTCGACTCGACGCTCGACTTCTACGCCGAACTCGGCCTCGAACGGACCGGCGAGTTCGAACTCGACGGCGTGCGGAACGTCTACCTCGGCAGTGACGACACCGACATGGAACTCCAACTGAAGTACGACCGCTCGTCAGCCGAGCGTATCGAACCTGCGGGCATCGACCACGTCGCCATCGAAGTCGACGACGTGGACCGCGTCTTCGAGGACCTCCTCGAAGCCGAGTCGCCGGATGTGGTGAAGCCGCCGGTTGACATTCCGGCTGTCGACGCCCGCGCGGCGTTCGTCAAGGACCCAGATGGGTACGTCGTCGAACTGGTCGAGTTCGAGGACTGACTGCCCACTCGCGGCGTCATCACTCGCAGTCGAACTCGTCACCATCTGCCTCGCTCGGAGTCCCTTCGAACACCGTGGCTGTCGCCTCGGTCTTCGAGATAAGAAGCTCGTCCTCCGGGCCGTAGAACCGAACCTCGACGGTGTCGCCGGGCTTCATCGGCCTGTCGCCCCCGTATTCGACCGGATAGCGGCCGTTCGTTCTGAACAGGGGTCCGTCACCGGTGTCGATATCGTTCCAGTGGGATTCGACGTATTGGACGCCGACATCGTCACGCCCGGTTTCACCGGCCGTCTGCCACCGATTGTGGACCATCCGGATAACGAGGCGCTCTCCAGCGCCGAAGTCGCCGGTGCAGAAGTCGCCGACTTCCGCGTCGTGATACTCCTGTTCTGTCTCGTCACCGAATCGATTGGGGTTGACGAACCGGAGGTGGCCGCCTGCCCCGTCGTCGCCGCGCCACCGCACGAGAATCGACCCGATATCGTCGCCCTCGAACACCGGTCCGTGCGTGTACGCGATTTCGATTCGGTCGATGTCGCCCCGCGTCTCTCCGCCAGCGGAGTTCCACCCGGACCACGACCGATGCTCCGGTCCGAGAATGACCGCCGTCTCGCCGAATGCGCGGGCGTCTTGCGGTTCTGTGTATCCCTCCGCAGCCTCGAAGAAGTACCCCGAGCCGGTCGCTGCGAGAAGGAGAACGATGCCGACCAAAAGCACCGTCGAAACGACCTGCGAAACACCTCTGTCAGTTCTACTCACTGTCTCTCTTCTTGACAACAATTAAGCGATGTGAAAATACACTTTCGTTTCAATTATCAACTGTGAAACTCGTCGGCTGCGGCTCCTGTCTGCATTCGTATTTGGGAACCGAACGAATTCGCCCCCTCGAACAGGTATTTGTTGCCAGCGTGGCAATATCGGGTCGCCATGTCTGAGGACGTGACCGCGCTCTTGAAGCGCGCTTACCAAGACGAAATCGAGACGGTGATGAACTACATGACGAACTCCATCGTCCTCGATGGCGTTCGGGCCGAGGAAATCAAAGAGTCGCTCAAGACCGACATTCAGGAGGAACTCACCCACGCCGAGCAAATCGGCAATCGACTGAAGCAACTCGACGAGAAACCGCCGGGTTCTGCGGCGTTCGAAGCGCGTCAGCACGAACTACAGCCCCCGGAAGACAGCACAGACGTACTCTCTGTCATCAACGGCGTTCTCACCGCCGAGGAGGACGCCATCGAGACGTACCGTGCACTCATCGACGCGGCCGAGGAGGCGAACGACCCCGTTACCGAGGACCTCGCGGTGACGCTTCTGGCCGACGAGGAAGCTCACCGAACCGAGTTCCGCGGGTTCAAAAAAGAGTACGAGCGCGAGTAACCGACAGCGACGACGACCGAGCAGCGTAACCCGGCTGTCCTGCTGGTCCGGCCGGCGCTGCTGGTACGCCCGAACCGCACTTTTTCAGACTAGTGGATATCCTCTCGTTCGAACTGCAAATATCCGATAAGCAGTGGAATCACACCCCAGCACACGAGGATGACGAATCCGACCCAGTCCTGCACGTAGAACGCGCTTCCCTCGGGGTAGAACGTAATCTCACTGTACTCGGGGATGACCGACTGTGCGGCGTGCAGGAATGCCGTCGAGGGGTTGAGCATCCCGATGAAGTTGAACCAGTCAGGGAGTCCGCCTTCGGGGATGTCCTGCCCGTAGATGGCTAACTGCAACACGAGAAGCAGCACGTCCCAAAACAGGAGAAACAGCGCATAGAGCGCTCCGGCTCCGACAAACGCCCGCGTTCTCGATTTCATCCCCGCCGAGAACCCTGTCGCGAAGGCGATGTAGACAGCTCCGTAGAAGACTGTAAGGAGTGTGTAGGTGACGAAGATGGAGACGTTGAACGAGTCGTACGTCGCCAGCGCGATGAGTCCGACAACTGCGTAGCTGACGAGTATCGACACGGTGAGGACGCTGGTTCGGCCAATAAACTTCCCGAATACGACCGCCGCCCGTGAGTTCGGAAGCCCCATTAGAAGTCGCAGACTCCCGCTTTCTCGTTCGCTGACGATGGTGTCGTACGCGAGAATGAGGCCGATGAGCGGAACCATGAACACTGTCGGTTGTCGCATACTGTTCAGGAGCGCCAGCGTACTCGCATCGACCGGGCTTTCCTGATACAAAACTGGAATCCACTGTGATGAGGCCAGCCAGATACCGAAGAGGACGAACAGTCCCGTCGTGAACAACAGCCAGAACGACCGGATGGAGTCGTGGAAGTCCTTCTTGACGACAGCGGTGAGACCCATGCCGAACCAACGACGAGTTGGATAATTGAACTTTTGGTATACGTGAGAAAACGATGTCCGACGACGACTCGCTCAGTCGGCCGACGCGGGTGTCGTCTCTGCGCTCGTCGCACCGGCTTTTTCGTCGAGCGCTTCGACGATGAGTTCCGCGATGTCGACGACGTCGAGGTCCTCTTCGTAACCGCCGGTCTTGCGGCCGTCTTCGTACATCGTCGCGCACATCGGACAGGCGACGACGAACCGCTCGACGGTGCCTCCGGCCTCGGTGTCTTCGAGGGCCTCACGCAGGCGCTCTTCCGAGGGCTTCGACTCTTCTTCGTGGTCTAACCAGAGGCCACCGCCGCCGCCACCGCAACAGAACGAGTCTGCACGGTTGCGGGGCATCTCGGCGAGTTGGACGCCAGTCGCACGGATAACCTCGCGCGGTGCCTCGTATTCACCGTTGTACCGGCCGAGGTGGCACGGGTCGTGATACGTGACCGTCTGTGCGGACAGTTCCGTCCCGGAGAGTCCGAGGCGGCCGTCGTTCACAAGCGTCTCCACAAGTTGCGTGTAGTGGTAGATGGGGTAGTCGAACGACTCGTCCATCTCTGGGTACTCGTTTTTGAACGTGTTGTACGAGTGGGGGTCCGTACAGACGATTTTCTCGAAGTCGCAGTCGTCCATCGCGGCGACGTTGTCTTCGACGAGCATCTCGTAGAGACCCTCTTCGCCGACGCGGCGCACGTCGTTGCCGTCGTGCTGTTCGTCCTCGTAGAGGATGCCGTAGGAGACGCCCGCTTCTTCGAAGATGCGGGCGAGAGAGCGTGCGACGGCGCGGTTGCGCTCGTCGTAGGACGGGTAATCGCCGACGTACCAGAGGAACTCGACGGGCTCCTCGCGGGCGTCGGGCACCTCGAAGTCGAGGTCGTCGGTCCAGTCGGGTCGCTTGCGCTCCGGGTCGCCGAAGGCGTTGCCGTTCGAGAAGATGTTCATCATCGCCTCTTGGACGGGTTCTTGCTGCTGGCCCGTCTCGGTGAGGCGACGGTTCATCTCGGTGAAGTGCGTGAGGTGCTCGATGTCGACCGGGCAAGTGTCCATACAGGCCATACAGGCCATACAGGACTCCATCGACTCGGCGTCGATGACCGAGGTTCCGCCGTCGGCGACGATATCGACCGACTCACCGCCCGCATCGAGCGAATCGCGGTAGGTCTTCAGGTCGAGAATCACGTCGCGCGGGTCGAGGTTGCGACCGGACGCCTTCGCCGGACAGGCGTCTGCACAGCGGCCACACTTCGTACACGCGTCGTAGTCGAGAAGCGCCTTCCACGAGAAGTCGTCTTCGGAGACGTAGCCAATTTCGTCCGGCGGCGTGTCGGCAGGCACCTTCGGGAGGCGCAGGCCAGCTTTCTCGTCCGCGGTGACGACGTTGGCGAACGAGGTGAGCATGTGGAGCGGCTTGGCGTAGGGGATGGCCGCGACGAACGCGAGCGCGAGCAGCGCGTGGGACCACCAGCCGAACCAGTAGAGCGTCTGCGCCATCTCGGCGGTCATCCCCGCGGTCTGGAAGACGAGCGCGACGAAGTAGCCGACGAAGCTCACCGTCTCGAAGTCGGGGAACTCGGTCCCGACGATGCGGAGTCCTTCGATGAGGTAGCCGCCGACGCCGAGCAGGAACAACGTCCAGATGAACGCGTCGTCTTCGAAGCTCGTGTGCTTCCCCCAGAGACGCGGGTGTCGGACGCCGTAGCGCCGCCAGAGCGCCATCCCGATTCCGACGACGAACAGCAGCCCCATGAGGTCCATGACGAAGGAGTACGAGAGGTAGAAGTCGCCGACGAAGAAGGAACTCCCCGTCACGCGTCGCCAGATGTCGATGTCGAAGCCGATGATGGCGGTGCCGATGAGGAGCGTCAGGAAGCCCCACAGGATGAACGAGTGCATCACGCCCGCGTAGAAGTCGCGGTCGAACTGCTTCTCGTTCGTGAACACCACTTTCGTCGCTCGAATCGTCCGCCCCGGAAGGTCGGACAGCCTGTCGAACGGGTCCGACCCGCCGCGAGCGTATCGCACGACACGTTCGTACACCCCGTATAGGAACACGAGGGAGGCGATAGCGGCGAGCCCGTAGAAGAGGGCCTCACCCACCGGGCTAATCGTCCAGAAGGTCTCCCGGGTGACCTCCGCTTGTGCCGCAAATACCATAATCAATCACTGAAGAACGAGATGTTAAATCTTGCCACCTCATCGGACTCGCGTCGGTGAGTTTCACAGCGTTCCACGTGTTTGGAGGTTGAATCTGTCGTGCGACGCCGAGAATTTTACAGAAATACGAACCGGCCTAGATGAAGACGCTGGCGGCGAGGCCCAGTGCCACCGCGAGCGCGGGCGCATCGAGGCGCGTCAATCGAATCTCGGGGAGCGTGGGGTTCCACGCGAAACACCGCGCACGGAGCGCGAGCGCGAGCGCATCCGCTCGGGCGAATGACCGCCGAAGGCCGCCGGCCGCGACGATGGCGAGGCGCTCGTCGATTCGTCTTTGGTCGCCGAGACGGGCTTGGTTTGCCTCGCGGACGCGGAGCAGGTCGCGCCGAACGACCGGCAGGAACCGGAAGACGAGCGCGACGCCGATACCGAACGCGATTCCGACCCGCCCGGGGACGAGTCGCTGGACCGCCGCGCGCGACTCGCGGACGGCGGTCGTTCTGACGTACGCCGCAGCGACGAAGAACACCAGGAGGATGCGAATACTGGCGAGCGTGGGTGTAACGGCCGCCGCGGGGTCGAACCACGGCGCGCCGAGCTGGGCCGCCTCGATGATGGGACCGAGGAGGAGAAACGGAATCGCGTAGCGAATCGCGTGGAGAGCCGAAAGCGGGGACGTATCCGCGGCCCAGAGGCACACGACGGCCACGACGCTGAGGACGGTGAGTCCGGTCGGTGTCGTGTGGGCGAGTCCGGCCGCCGCAAAGGAAATCTGCACGGCGAGTTTGGTCCGCGGGTCGAGTCGGTGGGCGAGCGAGTCACCCGGTTCGTAGGTCAACACGGCGGGCGAACGTCGAGTTCTGGGAGGTCGTCTGCGACCGCCTCGGGAGCGCCGTCGAGGGCGACCCGGCCGCCGGAGAGGACGACCACTCGGTCGGCCAGTTCGCTCACGTCGCGCAGGTCGTGGGTGACGACGATGAGGCTGGTGCCCGACGCTCGAAGGTTGCGGAGACGACTGAGGACCGACTGTCGGGCGGGTTCGTCGAGGCCGGTAAACGGTTCGTCGAGGACGAGGTGGTCGGGATGCATCGCCAGCGCACCGGCGATAGCAAGGCGCTCGACTTCGCCGCCCGAAAGCGCGTCCACGCGCTCGCTCTCGCGACCATCGAGGTTGACTGCGGTGAGCGCGTCGTTGACGCGGCGGTCGATTTCGTCGCGGTCGAGACCGAGGTTCTCCGGGCCGAAGGCGACGTCAGCACCGATGGTCGCGGCGACCAGTTGGTCCTCGGGGCGCTGGAACACCATCGAAACGGCGGTGCGCGCAGCGACGAGATTCTCGAATACCTCGATGCCGTTGACGTGAACCGTGCCCTCGTCGGGTTCGAGCAGGCCGTTGAAGTGGCGGACGAGTGTCGTTTTGCCGGACCCGTTCGCCCCCGCGAGGACGACGCACTCGCCGTCGTCGATGGTCAGGTCGAGACCGTCGACTGCGACGGTGTCGCCGTAGCGGTGGACGAGGCCCTCGACCCGTATCATCGATTAGTGTGCCGCGATTGCGTCGGAGCGGACGATGCCGATGGCGGCAGCAATCTTGAACGCCTCGGCGGGGATGAACGCCGCGGCGACGGCCCCGAAGGACGTGACGAGGCTGACATCTTGGACGAACGCGAAGCCGACTGTTCCGAGTGCGTAGACGACGGCGGTCGCAGCGACCATCGCGCCGACGAGACGGACGGTGCTGACGCGGTAGTCTCCGAGCGTCGCGCCACCGTGGACGATGGCTCCCGTGACTGCGGCGGCGATGGGGAACGACCAGAGGAAGCCTGCGGTTGGCCCGACGAGTGCGCCGAAACCAGCAGACCCACCGGCGAAGACCGGTGCACCGAGCGCACCAGCGGCGAGATACAGGACAATCGAGGTGCCGCCCCAGATGGGTCCGAGAAAGATGCCCGCGAGGAAGACGACGAGCATCTGCATCGTCACCGGAATGGGTGAGATTGGATTGGGGAACGATACGAACGCGCCAGCGCCCATGAGCGCCGCGAACAGGGCGGCGCGGGCGACGTTAGCGACGATTTCGTCGCCGACGAGTTCGACCGACTCGTGTTCAGTTGCCATGCCTCTGGCTGTTCCGTAAACACAGTTTAAGATATCGGTTTACGGCACTTCTCACGTCCAATCCCCCGGTATTCGGCGGGCTATCAAGGGGTCTCGTCTCTCACCAAGACGTTACTAGTACGTACGGGAGCCGTCAGTACGATTAAAGACGTTCGCGGTGTCATATCCCCCATATGGACGACAAGACTGCCGAACTCCGCGATATCTTCGTCGAGACGACCGGGTCGGACACCGTGACAGAGCGGCAGTCCGAATCCCGCGGGTCGCTGGCGAACGTCGACGACCCCGAAGCAGTTCGCAAACGCGTCCGTGACCTCGTGACCACGATGCGCGAGCGCTACGACTTCGACACCGACTTCGATGACGACGCGCTCGTCAGTCTGGTCGTGGGCTACTTCGACGGCGACAGCGACGACGACCTCGCGCTCGAACTCGGCGTGTCGCCGGAGACGGTCCGGGCCGCCCGCTTCGACCTGCACCTTGTCCGCGACGCGGACCGCGACGCTCCCTTCGAGATTGACCGTCTCGACAAACTGCTGGTCGAAGGGAAAGACGACGGTGCGATTGCCGACGCGCTCGACGTAGACGTGGCGCTCGTCCGCGAGTTCCGACCCGTCGCCGAGGCAGACCTCCGCTCGACGCGGGTGAACCATCGCTTCCGCGACGACTTCGCGGACCTCCTCACCGACGACGCCCTTTCGGGTCGACTGGTCGACGAGGCACGCCGTGACGGTCTCAAAGAAGCGACCGAGGACATCGAGACGGACGTTTCGTTCTAACCGCAGGTCTTCGGACCTGTTCTTCTCGTCCGACGACGAAGGTTCTTAACCGATTGGGAACATACCCATCTGCGATGTCGCAGGCCCCTCAAAATCGAGAACTCACAGAGCGGTTCATCCAGTTCTACCGCAACTACTACCGGGAGAAAATCGGTGAACTGGCCCAGCAGTATCCGAAAGAAAAGCGCTCTCTGTACATCGACTATGACGACCTGTATACGTTCGACTCGGAACTCGCAGACGACTACGTCACGAAACCCGGGCAGTATCAGGAGTACGCGGAGGAGGCACTGCGACTGTTCGACCTTCCGGCGGATGTCAAACTCGGACAGGCACACGTCCGGATGCAGAACCTGCCGGACACCATCGACATCCGCAACATCCGGGTCAACGACGACCACATCGGGACGCTCATCGCCGTCCAAGGAATCGTCCGCAAGGCGACGGACGTGCGCCCGAAGATTACGGAGGCGGCCTTCGAGTGCCAGCGCTGCGGGACGATGAGTTACATCCCGCAGGGCGACGGCGGCTTTCAGGAACCCCACGAGTGTCAGGGGTGTGAACGACAGGGGCCGTTCCGCATCGAATTCGACCAGTCGAACTTCGTCGACTCACAGAAACTGCGCGTCCAAGAATCCCCCGAGGGCCTGCGCGGGGGCGAGACGCCACAGAGCATCGACATCAATCTCGCGGACGACGTCACCGGAAAAGTCACCGCCGGTGACCACGTCACCGTCGTCGGTATCCTCCACATCGAACAACAGACTTCGGGCAACGAGAAGACGCCCGTCTTCGACTACTACATGGAGGGTATCGCGCTCTCTATCGAAGACGAGGAGTTCGAGGACATGGAGATTACCGACGACGACGTGGCCGAAATCGTCGAACTCTCGAACGAACCCGACATCTACGAGAAGATGGTCGATTCCGTGGCACCGGCCATCTACGGCTACGAACAGGAGAAACTCGCCATGATTCTCCAACTGTTCTCGGGCGTCACCAAACACCTCCCCGACGGCTCTCGGATTCGCGGCGACCTGCATATGCTGTTGATAGGGGACCCCGGTACGGGGAAGTGCGTCACCGGCGATACGCGGGTGACGCTTACCGATGGTCGTGACGTGCCGATTCGAGAGTTGGTCGAGTCGAATCTCGATGACCCGAAACCAATCGACGACGGCGTGTGGGACAGCGCGAACTTCGAGGTCCCGTCTCTCGCCCCCGACGGGACGTTGACCTCTCGGCAAGCGACGAAAGTTTGGAAGCGTGAAGCGCCAGACCACTTGCTACGTATCCGAACAAACACTGGCCGGGAACTCACAGCGACCCCCTCTCATCCGCTCTTCATCCGCGATGGAGGGATGACTACTGCTGTTCGTGCCGACGAATTGACCGAGGGCGAATTCGTCGCAGCACCGAGTTCGCTTCCGACGACCGGCACCGACGACATCAAGGTCGACTTCCGACGGTCGAAGTCGTACAACGCAGTTCGTCTCGACCTGCCGGACGAGTGGACGCCGTGGCTTGCCCGACTCGTTGGCTACATCGTTGCAGAGGGGTACGTCGAACAGCGCGACGACGCTACTGGGTTCGTCTCTGTGACGAACAACGACCGCGAGGTGTTGGACGACGTAGCCGACGCCTTCGACCGATTGGGACTGAATTTTTTCGAGCGGTCGCCCCACGATGGGAAATCCGCTCGTGAGGTTATCTGCGGCTCGGGAGAGTTCGTCAGCTTCCTCGCGAACCTCTCGCCGTCACTTCTCGCAGGCTCCGACAGTCAACGCATCCCTGAAGCGGTGATGTCTGCGAGTTCCGAAACTGGACGGGCGTTCGTCCGTGCATTTATCGAAGGCGAAGGTCACGTCTCGGCAACGCAGCGAGAGATAACTGTCGCCTCGATGAGTCGCGGCCTCCTTGAAGACGTCCGGACTCTCTTGCTCGCGTCGGGTATCAGTTCACAACTTCGCCCGCGTAACAACGGGAGCTACCGGCTCCGAATCAGCGGCGATGACTTCGAGAAGTACGTCGCGAAGGTTGGGTTCGTCACCGAGCGAAAATCGGTCGCATGTGAGGAATACGCTGCCGTCGAGAGCAACACCAACACCGATGTCGTGCCGGCTGGCGGCGAGCTTCGTGACCTTCGTGAGGCGCTCGGACTGACGCAAGCCGATTGTGGGCTGCCGAGGTCGACGTATCAGCACTACGAACGCGGCGACCGCAACCCGAGCCGTGAGAGCCTCTCGTGTGTCGTCTCCTCGTTCGAGGATGCGATTCGAACGACCGACGGCGTCGATTCGCATGCCCTCGCAGACGGCGGAACGTCGGTCACGGACCGTGTTTCAGAACTCCGATCGCTCGTCGATGGCGACATCGGATGGGAGCGAATCGACTCTATCGAACGCGTCGAACCCACAGAAGAGTGGGTCTACGACCTCGAAGTCGAAGGAACCCACAGCTACGTTTCCAACGGACTCGTCTCGCACAACTCCCAGATGCTGTCATATATCAGACACATCGCACCACGCTCCGTCTACACCTCTGGTAAGGGGTCCTCGTCTGCTGGTCTCTGTGTGACTGGTGACACCCGAATCCACACCGAAGACGGATTCCGCGAAATCGAAACTGTCGCACTCGACGAACACCCCAAACCAGTATCAGAAGAGACGAGCGCGGGGAAACAGGTGGGAATACAGACGTTTGATAGGAACGCGGGCGAGATGACCGAGCGACAATCCTCGCACGTCTGGCGTATGCCGAAAAAGCCGTGCCGACGCATCGAGACCGCACACGGAAAGACGCTCACAGCGTCCGAAAACACGCCTGTTCTGACGTGTGGAAAACAGGGTATCGAGTGGGTCGATATCTCGGACATTGAGCCGGGACAGTTTGTTGCAGTCCCGAAGTATGGTGAACTCGAACGTTCTGAAGTTCCTGTTCGAGACTTCCTCGAACTGACGACCGAGAAGGTGAAACTCTCTGAGGAGTCTATCGAACTCGTTCGAGACGAACTATGTGGACGGTTCGGCCACCTACGGGCCGCAGCAGCCGCGCTCGACCTCTCAGAGGACTTCGTATACGATTCCCTCCGGAACCGTCACATACCTCTCTCGAAACTCGATAGGATGCTTGATGCTGTCGAACTGACCCGTGACGCCATAGACTTCGACCGCGTAATGATCCGTCACGGGGACAGTATCACTGTTCCGGAGACGTTCGACGAGGACCTCATGTACCTCCTCGGGCTTGTCTTCGGCGACGGTGATATCTCTCTCGACCGGCGTGGCGGTAACCGTGGACTGGTCCGGATTTCGAACAGTGACGAGGCGCTGTTAGAACGAGCGAAAGCGATCTTTGCCGACAAGTTCGACAAACATCCGGAGATTGAGCGTCAGTCCGAGCGGGTACCGTGTATCAGGGTGAGCAGTGCGACGATTGCACGGCTCTTCGCAAACGCCGGAATGGAAACGCCAAAGGTCGATCTGGAACTCGCACCCGAACTGACGACGGCGGCGCACGCTGACGCATTCCTCCGAGGGCTGATGGATGCTGACGGCTCCGTTTCGGTCCGTGAAAACGGCGGATCGAGCATTCTCATTTCTACTATCAGCGAACCGCTTGCCGAGCAAGTGCAGCTGATGCTGGAGACGTACGGTATTCGTGCGCGTCGACGTGAGCGCGACCGGCGTGGAACGTCTGAGCTTGCGAACGGTCACACAATCGAATCGAAGCACGTCCAGCACTTCCTGGAGATGTATGGTTCGAACATCGAGCGGTATGCCGACGAGATTGGATTCGATGTCGAAGCCAAACAACAAGCGCTTGATAAAATCACGAACGCCGCGCGGCGACGAGAGGAAACGATTCCTGTCGGCTCAGCATTGGTCGCAACTGATGGTGCGGGCGGTGCATATCATACGAACGTCTCTCGTGGCGATAATCCGGGGCGTGGACGTGCGAAAGAGATTCTCGAGAATGTCGACCTCGGGGATGCGGAATCTGCTATTCGTGAGGCAGTTGATGCCGACCTCCGGTGGGACCGCGTCATCGATTCGGCGGCTGTCGGTGAGCGGGAAGTGTTTGACTTGACAGTCCCCGAAACACACAATTTCGTTGGCAACGGTATCGTGACCCACAACACCGCCGCCGCCGTCCGCGACGACTTCGGCGACGGCCAGCAGTGGACACTCGAAGCGGGTGCGCTCGTCCTCGCCGACAAGGGGATTGCGGCCGTCGACGAACTCGACAAGATGCGATGTGTGACTGGCGATTCGCTTGTCCACCTCGCCGACGGTGGAATCCGACGCATCAGAGACCTTGCACACGACGCGGCACGTACAGGCTCTATTGAAGAATTGCCGAATGGTCGGACGATTCGAAACGTGGACGCCGAAGCATGGACGATGGCCGAGGACGGGACACTGGTGACTCGCCCGGTCACAGCGATTCACGAGTATGATGCGCCGGACGAATTGACGCAGGTGACTCTTGAGTCTGGTGAACAGCTTACGTCGACCCCGGACCACCCGTTCTTCGTATTCGAGGAGGGAGAACGAGTCGAACGTCCTGCTGAGGACCTCGTAGCAGGTGACCAAGTTTACGTCCCAGATAGTGACTCCTTCGTTGCTTCTGATGGAGGGACAAAGACAATCCAATCCGAACCGTCAACAGACGACCCACTGACGACTTCACTTGCTTCGGTTGAAAGCGTTGAGCGCTCTGCTGTGAGCGCTGACGCCGAGACGCGTGTATATGACCTCACAGTCGAAGGAACCCACAACTTCGTTGCGAACGGCATGATCGTCCACAACTCTGAGGACCGCTCTGCAATGCACGAGGGCCTCGAGCAACAGCAGATTTCGGTCTCCAAGGCGGGCATCAACGCGACGCTCAAGTCGCGATGTTCGCTGCTCGGCGCGGCAAACCCGAAGTACGGTCGTTTCGACCAGTACGAACCCATCGGTGAGCAAATCGACCTCGAACCGGCGCTCATCTCCCGCTTCGACCTCATCTTCACGGTCACAGACGACCCCGACCCAGACACCGACGCCGAACTCGCAGAACACATCATCAAGACGAACTACGCCGGTGAGTTGAACACCCAGCGGACGAACGTCGCGAACTCCGAGTTCACCGAAGAGCAGGTAAACTCTGTCACGGACGAAGTCGCCCCCGACATCGACGCCGAACTCCTCCGGAAGTACATCGCCTACTCCAAGCGGACTTGCTACCCGACGCTGACCGAGGAGGCGAAGAACATCATCCGCGACTTCTACGTGGACTTCCGCGCCCGCGGGGCCGACGAGGACGCACCAGTCCCGGTCACAGCCCGGAAACTCGAAGCCCTCGTTCGCCTCTCGGAGGCCTCGGCCCGCGTTCGGCTCTCGGACAAGGTGACCGCCGAGGACGCAGAACGCGTCACCGGCATTGTCGAATCGTGTCTGCGCGACATCGGGATGGACCCCGAGACGGGCGAGTTCGACGCCGACATCGTCGAGACGGGTCGCTCGAAGACCCAGCGCGACCGCATCAAGAACCTGCTCGAACTCATTCGCAACATGCAAGAAGAGTACGAAGAGGGTGCCCCACACGAAGAGGTCGTCGAGCGCGCCAACGCCGAGTTGAACATGGACGAGAAGACGGTCGGCGACCAACTGGAGAAGCTCAAGATGAAAGGCGACATCTACGAACCGCGCGGCGACGTGTATCGGGCGACGTAGATGGACCGCATCTCCGCCCTCCGGAACATCGAGGACGCCATCCGCGACTTCGAGTCGGGTGAGTCCGACCTCGCCAGCACAGAACGACGCGTCGTAACCGTCCTCCGGACGTTCGCAACGGAGTTCGAGACGGACACCGGCGACAACACGCTCGACGCGTGGAAGGCCGTCGGAGACGAGCGAGCAGAAGGGATTGTCGTCCTCGCGGCCACCGAGTCGGAAGCCGCCACGCGCGTTCGTGACCTGCTCGCCGAAGCCGCAGATTCAGCCGACAGCATCGACTTCTCGGTCGAACGCGTCTGAAGTCCACACTCGGAGTTTCGCCGGGCCGTTGTCGAACCATTTTTCTTCCGACTCCGTGACCCACCGGGCGTGCTGCTGGTCGTGACTTACTCGAAGGCGGCGCGAACGACGCTGCGAAACATCTGCCGCACCCACGACGAGACTGTCGTCCGTCGGTTCGGACGGGCCGCGCTCTTCGAGGAGACGGAGTTGGGGGCGTTTCTCGCGCTGCGCTTGCAGGCGAAACACGGCGCGGACGTGCAACTCGAACGCACCGAACCGTTCAACGAGTTCGCCGAAGTCCCCGAGTCGGTTCGCGAGGCTGCCAGCGCGTACGAAACTCGTGAGTCGCCGTCGACGCCCTACCGGAAGTTCGCGTCGGGGACGGACCACCCGTCGCCCGATGAGATGCGCACCCGCGACCTATGAGGGTCCGACTCCCCGACGAGACGACCGTTCGAGGGCGCGGAATCGACCTCTCTGACTTCGACATCGACGCCGACACCGTGGTCGCCGCAGTTCGAAATCCGGCGTTCGACGGCGACGGACTCTGTATCGACTGTCCCGAACCCGGTCCCGGACACGACCGACTCGCCGTGATTCCGGTTCCGAACTTCTCGCACACGCCGGTGCTCGCCGCCGTCGGACGTTCTCGCGGACTCACCACGCCGGTAGACGACGAAATCGACCGAATCGAAGCCCGTCTCGCGGATATCGCGGCCGACACCGACGCGGGAGACGCCGCGGAGTCGCTTCGGGCGGCCCGTCGCCGACTCGCCGAGGCAGGCGACGACGAGGCCCGTCTTCGCGAGCGCGTGGCCACGCTCCGCGGTCGGTTGAACGCCCACCGAGAGTCCGACGACGAGGAGGCGGCTTCGGCGGTCAAATCCGACCTCGTCGAGGCCACGACGACGCTCTCGGAGGTCGAGACAGAGCGCATCGCCGCCGAACAGCGGCTTTCGGCGCTCGAACGTGACGCACGCAGCGCGCGGGACACGCGGGAAGAACGCCTTCGTCTCCGAGACGCGCTGGACAACCGCCGCCGAGAAGCCAGACGGTCGCTGGCCGAGGTGCTCCGAGCAGAGTTCGACGATGCGGTTCGAGAACTCGCAGAATGGGTCGACGACTCGGGAACACCCCAACCCGAAAGCGTCGTCTCCGCGCTCGCAGCGGTCACACTCGCTGAGTTCCGCGCACCGGTTGTTTTGACGACGCGGATTTTCCCAGATGCCCAAACTGCTACGCGTGAACTCGACGTGCCCGTCATCCGGGTTTGAGAGCGAATCTTCCAGCAGGTACTTTGAGAACACATCTACCAGCAGACACTGCTGTCCCTCTTCGGGCATCGATTTATATACGAAGGGGCGGCCATCGCCGCCATGGATTTCGATGTCGACGTGTCTGTCTCCGACGCCGTGGCACTCGTCACGGTCCGATTCGACAACACCACGTCCGTCGACCAGCGGGTCCGACTGCGGAATCGACTCGACGGACCGGTCTTACCACCCCATCGGTCGGGCGTTCCCGAAGATGGTTGGGACGAAACCGGGTTTGAGGGCGTCGTTCCCGCCGATTCGACGCTTTCACTTGGGTATGCCTGCCCCGGTTGCAACGAAGACGGCGACAGTCTCTCGTCCGCCCCCGACGACGCAGTGTCGGTGGACGTACTCGGCCGCGCAGACTCGGAGACGCCGCCGAAGCGACACTCGCCCGACGACGCTATCCGGGAACTCGGTCCGTGTCGTCCGCCTGCCGATGTCGTCCCTGCCCCCGAACTCGGTGGCGCAACTGTCGGAAAAGAGGCGGAGACCACCAGCGAATCGGAACACGTCGATTCTCCGACCGACGAGGACGTTGCAGCAGCACTCGAAGCGGAGCGTCCGTCAACCGTAGAGACTCCCGTGCCGGATGCAGTGAAGTCGTCTCCGTCGGGGCACACCACGGAATCTCCCGACCCGTCCCAGTACACCACGGAATCTCCCGACCCGTCCCAGTATACCACGGAATCCCCCGACCTGTCTCAGACAACCGACGACCTTGGGTCGTTCCTCCAGACCGTCGAGCGCCGAATCGAACTCGCAGAGCGCCTCGACGGAGCCTCTGTCGCGGAGGCGGCCGACACACTGTCGTCGAGTACCGTTCGGCCGGCCGCGCTCGAAGCGCTTGATGCTGATCGTGCCGAACTCCGGCAACTCGCTGCCCGCGCAACCGCACTCGCGGACCGCGCGGCCGACGCCGACCCGAATACCGAGGCGCTCCGGAGGCTGGCATGATTCTCGCCGTCGTCTCCGGCAAAGGTGGGGTCGGAAAATCGACGCTGTCGTTCGAACTCGGCGCGGAACTGGATGCGGTCGTCGTCGACGCCGACCTCGGAATGGCGAATCTACCGTACGCGCCCGGTCCCGACCTTCACGACGTGTTAGCGGGCCGTGCCGACCCAGTGGAAGCGGTTCGAGAGGACGGTCCGGTAACGATACTCCCGTGTGGACGGACGCTCGCCGGTGCCCGCGCCGCCGACGTTCGTCGCCTCGCCGACACGCTTCGCACGGTTGAAGCAACCTATGGTGATGTCGTGGTCGACTGTCCGGCCGGGATGCGTGCCGATGCGGGTGTTCCGCTCGCTGTCGCCGATGCCTGTCTCCTCGTCGCGTCGCCGAAGCGATACGCACTGGCCGACGCGGTTCGGACGCGCGAACTCGCCCGCGAACTCGGGTGTGGACTCGCTGCCGTCGCTGTCAACCGCGTCGTTGACGAACCGCCCGTGGATGCGTTCGCCGACGTGCTGGGCGCTCCGACGACGGCGATTCCAGCGGACCCACGACTCGGCAAAGCAATCGAGGAGTTCGACCCTGCGGTTCTCGGTGCACCGAACAGTCTCGTCAGTAGTCAGGTTCGGGAACTCGCTGCGTCGGTGTCGGTCTGTCGGTGGTGAGAAGAAGCTGACGTTTCGTCGAGTCGCGTCTTTCGAGCGGTCCAGGCAGTCTATTCGCGTGTGTGGGGCTGTTCGGTCGTCTCAGACGAGTGTTCGAATCGGTCAGTCACGGAGCGCGACGTACGTCTTCCGGAGGGTGACGGCGGTCACATCGGCAACGTCCGCGGCGTCGGCTTGCGTGCAGTCCGCGCCAACGTCGCGCGCAGCAGTGTAGAGACACGCAGCGGCGACCCCGCAGGGGTTCTTGCCCGCGACGATACCCTCGTCGCGCGCTTCTGCGACGTACTCGCGGGCGCGGCGTTCGACATCGCGGTCGAGGCCGAGTTTCGTCGCGAAGCGCGGAATGTACTCGGTCGGGTCCGTCGGAGCGACCGGAAGACCGAGGTCGCGGTTCAGCGCCCGGTAGGCAGCGTGGTGTTCCGCTTCGGTTGCCTTCGCAACTTCGCAGACTTCCTCGACGCTACGGGCGATACCCGCGACGCGGCAGGCGGCGTAGACACAGGCCGCCGCGAAGCCTTCCAGCGACCGCCCGCGAAGGAGGTTTTCGTTCTGCGCTGATTCGAAGAGCGCACACGCCTGCTCGCGGATGTGGTTCGGAAGCGACAGCGCACTCGTGAGGCGACGAATCTCCGTGAACGCGTACACCTGATTCCGCTCGCGCTTCGACGAAATTCGAGCCCGATTGTGCTGACGACGGAGGCGCGCAAACTGACGACGCTTGCGACCCTTGATACGCGTCGAGCGACCGATTTCAGTCGAGAGGCCGCGGTCGTGACGTGACCGGGTGAGCGGTGCACCCGTCCGGGCGGGATTCCGGTCGTCGTCCGCGAACGAGCGCCACTCGGGGCCGTGGTCGATGCGGTACTCCGAGACGACCAGTCCGCAGTCGCCGCAGACCGTTTCGCCGGCTTCGACGCCGAGGTGTCCATCGCATTCGGGGCAACCCTGGGTGGAACGTGCTTCACTCATCACAATTGAAAATTGGTCTCGAAGGAGTATTTAAACACGGGACAAATCGCCCCAAAATCGGTGGTTTAGGGATGTAGAACGTACCGGTTACCGATACGCTCGGCTATCTATTCTGATAGCAAGTGGTAACGCTTTTATTGTAAAACGCGAGAGCATGGTTCGATGGGGCTGTCGGACATTGCCGCCGCGCTGGAGACGACGACGACTGAACAGCACTCGCGCCGCGTCCCGACTGTGGACGACACCGATGTTTCACTCCGTACGCGATTTGAGACGCACGCGGACGCGCTTCCATGTGCGCCCGCGGAAGCGGAGAGGGTTGTCGAGGCATACGGGTCGGGCACGACTGTCGGTGACAGCGCACGTGCCGCGGGCGTCGCTCCGGTGACGGCAGCGAAGGTCCTACATCGCTGCGGCGAAGCCGGTGTAAACCCCCTCGCACCCGAAGCGCGACGAATCGTCCGCGACTGGCTCGACGGACAACTCTCGCGCGCCGACGCGCTCGCGCTTACTCGCGCCGACGAGTCGGAGTTCGCCTTAGCGACGTACATCGAGACACACGACCCCATCGACCCCCTCGTCGAAGCAGTCGAGGGTGCGCTCACCGACCACGGCGATGCAGCCGTGGCGAAGCGCGATTCACTGGCCGAAACCATGAGTTCGGTCACCGACTTGCAGTTCTAGCGGGACACAAACGCCTCCCCCCACCACCTCCCGTTTTCGCGCCGCCAAGCCCTGCCCCTCTTCTCCACATCACCAACCAGCACAACTATAATTTCAGGTTTCTAACCAGTTTTCCATGGAATCCACCAAGGCGAACGCATCTGTGGTCTGGCCACAGGGTATTCCCCGAATCGGACAGTCGGTCGAGCGTTCACGGACGATTACGTCGGAAGATATCGAGCTATTCTCGGAACTGAGCGGCGACTACAACCAGCTGCACTACGACGACGCGGTCGCCGAGGCGTCGAAGTTCGGTGAAATCGTCGTCCAGGGCGGCGTCACGAGTTCGATTCTCAACGCTCTCGTCGCCGAGGACCTCCCCGGACCGGGGTCGGTGTTTCTCAACGTCAACTGGGACTTCACCGCGCCCGTCCGCCCCGGCGACACGATAACCGGCCGCATCGAGGTGACGGCCGTTCGCGACGACAAACCCATCACCGAACTCTTGACGACGGTCACTCGCGACGACGGGACGCTCGTCCTCGACGGGACGGCAATCTGTTATACGATGCCGCTCGCGGAGGCTGAGTAACCGTATCCGAGCAGCCATTCGCTGCTCGTTCGCGGTCTGTGGCTACTTCGTCACGAACTCGCTGACCGACGACAGCACGCCGCCCGAGTCGAGCGCGTCGGCGAGGTCGATATCGAAGAGAACGGACGCCACGGCGGCGACGCTCGCAGCGAATTCAGCGTCGTCTCGCCACGCTGGCGCGTCGGCGACGCCCCCGGCGTCGGTCTCGGGAACGACCACGTCGGCATCGTCGAGCGCGCCGAACGTCGAAATCACGGCGTCAACGTCGGCCCCAACGTCCGACGCACGTGCCGTCAGTCGGCCGACTGCGTCCGCTCCGCGGTCGGTCGCGGGTGCGACGAGCGCCACGTGGTCGCAGGTCGTCGCCGCCCCGATAGCCGGGTTCGATGCGAAAAGCGGCGCGTCAACGAGCACGTGGTCGAACTCGTCGGTCGCCTCCTCGATTCGTCCCTCGAACGCCTGCGCCGCACCGGAAGTCATCGCTCGTGCCAGTCGCTCGAACGGTGCGTCGGCGGGACAGGCCGCGACTCGGCCGTCGGTGTCAGTATCGACATCGACGAGTCCGGCCCCGAGCGGTTCGTCCGCGGCGTCAGTCAGAAGTGCCGTCGCGTCTGGAGAGAGGTCGCCCGCGACGTAATCAGAGAGTCCCTGCGTGGCGAACGACGTGTCGAGGATGGCCACGTCGCGGCCGTCGGCAGCGAGGGCCGTCGCGAGTTCGAAGGTGAGGCGCGTCGCACCAGCGCCGCCGGTTGTCCCGACGAGCGCCGCGGTGGTTGGAACGGTCATACCGCGACTGGCCCGGTTTTCGGATTAATACCTTCGGTCGGGTGGGTGAATCTGTGGATAGTGGGTACTAACGGTATCCAAAACGTCGTCTGGGTATCAGTTCGAGATAGCCGCTTCGATGTCGTCCAGTTCCTCGTCGGAGAGGTCGGGTCGCGTGCCGCCGACGGCGTGGATGGGGCTGCCGCCGTCGCCTTCGAACCGCGGGACGATGTGGACGTGGACGTGTTCGACTTCCTGTCCGGCGGCCGGGCCGTTGTTCATGCCGACGTTCGTCGCGTCGGCGTCTACCGCCGCTTCGACGCGCGGGACGAGTTCGTCGACGGTTCGCCAGAGGTCCGCCGAAATTTCCTCGGGGAGGTCGTCGAGGCGAGCGTAGTGGTCCTTCGGCACGACGAGCGTATGGCCCGGTGCGAGGGGGTTCACGTCGAGGAACGCCAGCGAGTGTTCGGTCTCGTGGACGATTCGGCCGTGGATATCCTTCGCGGCGATGGCACAGAAGATGCAGTCGGACATAGGCGGGATGTTGACTGGTGAGGAAAAGAAAGTTCCCACCGATTCTCATACGTGGTTCACTTTGCTGCCGGCTGTTGCTTCTGCGTCTGTGCAATCAGCGATTCCGTGAACACCTCGAAAGCCCCCGCGGCGAGGACTCGGGGGCCTCGGTGCGGTCCTCGGCCTCCGGCCTGCGGTCCTTCTGTCGGACGCCTTCGTCCTCGCCGCGGCCCCTTTCAGTCCCACCCCGTGGATTGTATGGGAGTCGTCGTTCGGTGGTTGGTGTGGGGGTCGTCGCTGGGAATGGGGTTAGTTACCCGTCGCCTCGCTCGCTCGCTCACTCACTCCGACTCGTCTGACTTCGCGTCGGCGGCACCCCGTCGGAACTGTGTTGCGGCCTTCGAGACGCTGCGCTTGAGTGAGCCACCGATGAACTCCAACCCCTTCCAAATCGGGTGGATGATGAGGTCGAAAATCACGTCCGCGATGATGTCGCCGAGCATCGTCTTTCGGGCGTGTTGACACGAGTGGGTGATGAGTCTTGGGCTTTCGACTCAGGGAAGCAGGCGCGCCAACTCGTCGAAATACTCGTCCAATTCGTAGCCGAGTCGAGAGAGCCACACGTCGCGGTAGGCGGGGTGGAGAAGCGGAACGATAGTGTAGCCGAATCGCTCGCTCTCGACGGGTTCGAGGACGGTTTCGAGAAACCCACCGAGCGAGATATCGTCGAGCGAAAAGACGCTCTCTGTGGCGTGCCGACCAGTGGGAATCACCACGTCGGGGTCGATGGCTTCGAGTTCGGTGACGAGGTGGTCCAGACAGTTGTCTTTCTCCGCGGCGCTGGGCGCGCGGTTCGACCCCTCGCCGTCCGAGGGGAAGCACTTCACCGCGTTCGTGTAGAAGACGCCCTCCTCGTAGCCGACGGTGGCCATCGTCTCGCGGATGCGGCGGCCGGAGTGCTGGGCGGTGTAGGACATCCCGGTCCAGTTGCCGCCCTGCCAACGGTCCGCGTTGGGGTTGCCCGCGCCGGGGGCCTCGCCTACAACGACGACCGTTGCGTCCGCCGGACCAACGCCCCACGAGATTCGGTTGCGACACTCGACGAGCGCCGGACAGCGGGTGCAGTCGCTCTCGACGACGAGGCGCGCTTCGGCGTCAGGAAATTGCGGGTCGGCCATCTACGCTGTTACCGTGCCGACCATCTACTCGGTGAGGGGCAGAACGATGCCGAAGATGATGGGCGAAAACAGGATGAGTGCGATGCCGAGCCATTCGGCGTCGAAGAACAGTGTGCGCTCCCAGCCGGGGATGTGGCCGTTCCCGCTCAGGGCGAGTGCGGCTTTCGCACCAATCGCGCCGAAGAGGAACAGCGCGAATCCGAGGCCGAGACCAGTCTTCGCCAGTCGGGGATAATCGAGGTTTCCGTAGCGTCCCATAGAGGTTTGAGATAGGGGAGGAAAGAAAATCGTTGCGAGAGAGTGTGTGATACGCTAGCGTTCGAGCACGTTGGCGACGGCGGGGGCGACAGAGACCGAACTCACGTCGCGTTCGATAGTATCGGTGCCGACGACGCGCTCGATACCGGCGCGACAGAGTTTCGTGCGAGCGTTGCGAGCAAGAAGCGGGTGGACGGTCGCACAGAAGACGCGCTTTGCACCGCCGTCTGCGAGGACGGAGACGGCCTCGCTCATGGTCGTCCCGGTGGCGATGATGTCGTCGGTGATGACCACGTCGCGACCCTCGAAGTCGGCGTCGCTCGGCGTGATTTCGACGTCGGTTCCGGAGTGGCGCACCTTCTCGAAGTAGTCGGTCTCACCGTCGCCGTAGGCGTCGCGGACAGTCTCTGCAATCTCGATTGCGCCCGCGTCGGGCGAGAGGAAAAGCGGGTCGTCGAGGGTCGGAAGCGGTTCGGCGAGGCGACCGGCGGCGTCCACGATGTCCACGGGAACGTCGAAGAAGTCGGAAATAGCGTCTTCGTGGGGATTGACGAGAACGACGCGGTCCGTGGTCGTACTCACGGCGCGGGCGACGGCGCGGGCGGAGATGGGGTGGCCGACTTCGAACGCCTTGTCCTGCCGGGCGTAGCCCATGTACGGGATGACCGTCGTAACTTCGGTGGCACCAGCCTCGCGGACGGCGTCCTGGAGCTGAAGCAGTTCGATGTAAGCGTCGTTGCTGACGGTGCTGGCGACGATTGTCGCGGTGTCGGCGTCGAAACCGGGGACCGCCGCGAGCGTCTCGCCGTCCGGAAATCGGTCGTACTCGACGGCCGCGAGCGACTCGCCGAGTTCGTCGGCGAGGGCGGCCGCGAGAGCCTGTGAGGATGCGCCGGGTACGAGCATACTCGTCCGTCTCTCGTGGGGGGTAAAACCGCTTTTCGTTGCGCGCAGCCGTGTGTCAGCGCACTGCGATACCAACCGCGTCGAGTCCGAGGACCTGTGTCCGCCAGTCGGACTCGGCGGTCCGCAAGCAGAGTGACCCCGCGTCGGTCACCGCGTAGGTGGTTCGCGCGTCGTGAGCAAGCGCGACGACCGTCTCGTCCAGCGGAATCGGGTCGGCGACCCACGCGCCGTCTTCGAGTGACAGAACGCCATCTGGGCCGACCGCGTGAGCACGCCCATCGGGCATCGCCGCGACGACGCTCACTGACCCCTCGAACTCCGACATCCAGCCGTTTCCGAGCCTATAGAGTCCTGAATCGGCTGCGGCGTAGGCGGTCCCCTCCGCGCCGCCGAGGCGACCTGCGGGGTCGGATACGTCGGACACGTCTTCCAGCCCAACGTGTACGAGTTCACCGTCGGCGATGCGGTAGACGCCGTCGGCGGCCGCGACGAGGCTCCCATCGATAGTTCGCACTCCCTCGACGGTTCCGATATCGGTCCAGCCGTCGTCGCCGAGGCGGGCGATTCGCCCAGATTCGTCGGCGGCGACGACGCGATTTTGGTGGAAGCCGACGGCCGCGGCCGCACCGAAGTCGAGTTCGTGGTAGTCGTCGTTTTGGAGTAATAGCACGTCCTCGGCAGTCGCGACTGCGACTTCTCCCGGCGACCCGGCGATGTCCCGTGGACCGCACTTGTGGTCGATGCGGAAGCCACCCACGAGGTCGTCGGACACGTCGACACTCACGATGCCGACGCTCGCGGCGACGTAGGCGGTTTTCTTCCCCGACTTATCGGCGTACACGCGCTTTTCGTCTATCGAGAGGTCGAAGTCAGCCATCCGTTGGCGGTGGGTTCGACGCGACGTTCGGAAAGAGTTGTGGTCGTTCTCGGTAGTCGGTGGTGGCGAGTCATTCTCGGTAGTCGGTGGTGGCGAGTCGTTCTCGGTAGTCGGTGGTGGCGAGTCGTTCTCGGGGCGATGGCGACTACAGAAATTCCCGAACTTCGGAGTACCACATGTCGTGGTAATCGACTTCGTCGAGGGCGTCTGCGATGTCGACTGCGATGACGTGCCAACAGCGCTCGCCCTCGTCGGGGTCGAGGTTGTAAATCGAGTCCTTGCAGGTGCAGCCGCGGCCTTCGACCACGTACTCGTCGTCGAAGCCGACGACCACGTCGAAGTCGCGGTAGCGCTTCACGCGTCGCTCTGAGACGGCCTCGATGGCCTGAATACCGCGGTCGCCGTGGGCGTCCGCGATGGCCTGCACGATTGGGGGCGAGAGACTGCCCGCGTCCGCGAGCGCCGCTCGCCAGTCCTCGACCGTGTCCACGTCGTCGTTTTGGCGGGTGGCAGTCAAAACGCATTCGGTGCCAGCGGAGCGGCGGCGACGCAAATTGTCTCGCACCGCGAATCGAAGTGCATCGCAACCGGTTTCCCCGCACGGGGGCGAACGCAGTAGTATGTACGTCAGCGAGGGAGGCATCGAGGTCGAGGTACCCGGAGCCCGGGATGGGGCGTCTGAGGGGGCCGGAGACGATGTCTTCTACAACCCGACACAGGAGTTGAATCGGGATGTCACCGTGGCCGTGTTGCGGGCCTTCCGCGAGCGCGAACCCCGCGCCGAGTCGTATCTCGACGCGATGGCCGCCTCGGGGATTCGGGGCGTCCGCGCCGCCGCCGAGGGGTACGACGTGACCTGCGCCGACCTCGATGCCGATGCGGTCGAACTCGCCCAGCGAAACCTCGACCACAACGGCTTCGACGGCGAGGCGGCCCACCGGAACGCCAACGCCCTCATGTACGACGAGGTGTTCGACGTGGTCGACCTCGACCCGTTCGGCACGCCGATTCCATTCGCTGACCCCGCATTCGCCAACACCCGCGACCTCGTCTGCGTCACGGCCACTGACACCGCGCCCCTCTGCGGTGCCCACCAGAAAAGTGGTATCCGAAAGTACGGCTGTGTCCCGCAGAACACCGACTATCACCCCGAAATGGGTCTCCGCGTTCTCGTCGGTGCCATGGTCCGGACCGCCGCCCGCTACGACAAGGCCGCCGTTCCGATTCTCTCGCACGCGACGCGCCACTACGCGCGAACGTATCTCGAACTCGACGAGCGGGCGACGAAGGCAGACGAACTTCTCAATTCGACCGGATTCGTCTACCACTGCGAGGACTGTCTCCACCGCGAACACGAACACTCACTCATCGCCCACCCGCCCGAAGAATGCGCTAATTGTGGGTCGACGCGCATCCTCGAAGCCGGTCCGATTTGGCTCGGCCCCGTCTCCGAGGCCGACTTCGTCGAATCCGTCCGCGACGAGGTGACAGACGACTTCGGAAGCGCGAAACGCGCCCGCGGGATGCTCGATACGCTCGCCACCGAACTCGACACGCCGACGCACTTCGACCAGCACCGCCTCTGCAAACTCTGGGGCCGCTCCGCTTCGAAGATGGGTGAGTTCCTCGACACCCTCCGCGATGCCGGATTCGACGCGACACCTGCGCACTACCACGGCACCGCGTTCAAGACCGACGCAACGGTCGCAGAGATTCGCGAGGCGACCGCCGAACTCGACCCCGAAGCCTAAGTCGTCGAATAGGTCGACGCACCCGGGCTAGTTTCTTCCCGCTGTGTGTCGTCTGGACACTGTGTGAGCGCACAAATCCGGTTTTTCGTCTCCGTCACCCGGTCCATCGTCGAGATGGTTCAGGAGAAAGAACTGAGCTTTCTCGCGGCGAGCATCTCGTACTACGCGCTCGTCTCGCTCGTTCCGCTGCTCGTGTTAGCCGCTGTCTTGGCGGCATTCGTCGGCGGTGAGGCACTGCAAACCCAACTTCAGGGATTGGTCAACCAATATCTCGTCCCTACTGGGCAGGATCTCGTCGAAGAAGCCCTCATGGACCGTACCGGACAGGGAAGCGTCGGGCTGGTGAGTTTCGGCCTCACCGTCTGGGGAGCGTTGAAGCTCTTTCGCGGCCTCGATATCGCCTTCTCTCGCATCTACGGGTCGGAGTCGGGCGGCCTCCTCGACCAATTTCGAGACGGTACCATCGCACTCGTCAGCATCGGCCTCGGAACCATTGGTGTTGCCGTACTGACTACCCTCCTCGCGTTCTTGCAGATACCGTTCCTCCAACTGCTCTCGCCGGTTATCCTGCTTTTGACGCTCTGTGTGGCGTTCTTTCCGCTGTACTACGTCTTTCCGGATGTCGACTTCGAACCGCGACAGGTCATCCCGGGAACCGTCTTCGCTGCCGTCGGGTGGACAGTTCTCGGCATCGTCTTTGGCATCTACGCCAGCGTCGCCGGGTCGTCGGTGGCAGGTGCGCTCGGGTCGCTCTTACTCCTCGTGACGTGGTTCTACCTCTCGGGTATTATCCTTCTGACTGGTGCAGTCGTCAACGCCGTCCTCGCCGATGTGGAGCGCGCGGAACCGACCGACCCGCCGGGGGAACCCGGCGACCGGGACCGGCAGGTACAACATACGGGAGTCCGACATGACGGTCGTACGGATATGAGCGACGACCGAGGAGACACCGATGGCCCACAGGCGGGCGACGACGCTGGCGACGAGACGCGCACCAGTTCGTCCGCCTCCCCGCAGGGTGCCCCCGACATCCAGGAGTTGGAAGCGCGCGTCGAGGAACTCCGTGCGGACCTCGATACGTTCGAGGCCGACGTAGAAGGCCGGACGGTCGAGAAGCCGAAACTCGAAGCAGAGTTGAAACGCTACGTTCGGCGGCGGGTTCGCCGCGGTAAAGTACGCGGGTGGGGTCCGTATCTCGTCCTCCTCTATGGTGTGATTCTCACCCTCGGTGCGTTCCACTATCTCAGTTCTGACCTCATCGCGGTCGTCGCCATGCTCATCATCTTCTTGTCGACGCTGGGACTGTACGTCCTCTTCGTCATCTTTGGCATCGGACTGAACGCGCTGGGTGTTCCCGGCCGCGCCGTCGACGCGGTTCGCGAGCGTCGAAGCTAACCGATGTTCTTGCAGACACGCGGCGTCGGTGAGATGGTGCTTGCAGACGGCCCGGATATCGTCGTCTTCCTGTTCGGTCTCGTCACCCAACTCGGCGACCAGTGGTTCTTCTTCGTTGCGTTCACGTCGCTGTACTGGCTGGCTCGTCCCCGAATCTCCAAGCGTCCCCGGCGGGCCGCGGCATCGTTCGTGGCGCTCGCGTTTGTCTCGCTTTCGTTGGTGACGGCGCTCAAAGTCGGCTTCGCGCTCCCTCGCCCGCCGACGGCCGAAATCGCTTCGGCACCGAACTGGCCCGCCCCGCTCGCGGACCTGTTCGTCTCCTTTACCACCGACGACGGGTTCGGCTTCCCGAGCGGGCACGCTCTCGGGACGACGGTCGTCTACGGCGCTGCTGCGGTCATCCTCGACGTGTGGGACCGTCGGCGTCGTATCCTCGCGGCCGCGGTCATCGTCGCCACGGTTTCCCTGTCTCGAATCGTCCTCGGCGTCCACTACGGCGTCGATGTCGTCGTGGGTGCGCTTCTCGGTCTCGTCGTGTTGAAAGTCGTCTTCACCGTCGCTGCCGCCGCCGACGCCCCCGACCACCTCGACCCGGCCCGCGTGTTCGCCCTCGCGGCCGGGCTCAGTGTCGTGGCGCTCGTCGTCGTCTTCACGGTCGGCACACCTCACCACGCGGAGAACGCCGCGGCCGCCTTTGGGGGGTCGCTCGGTGGGGTCGTCGGGTGGACCCGACTCTCCGACCACGAGTCGTTGCCGACGCTGTCGCTTCCGGCTGCACTCGTGTCGCTTCTCGGCGCGGGCACGCTCTGGGGTGCGGCCGACGCGCTGGACGTGCCGCTTCCAATCGCGATTCTCACCACCGGAACTGTCGTCGCGTTTATCCTCGTCGCGCCGTGGTTACAGCATCGGTTCGGTGGCGACACGACGACCACGCAGTCAGTCGAACAGTAGCGTTCGTTACAGTTCCAATTTGGCGGTGGGCTACGACTCCAACCGAGCGGAGAAGAACGTCCACGGATGGTCGTCGTCGCTGTCTCCCGTCTCTTCTCCGTCTTCCTCGTCCGGATTCATCGTCTCGGGTGCCCCCCACGTGTCGGTAACTTCGAATCCCGCGTTTTGCAGTTGGGCGCGCGTCTCGGCTGCGCCAGCGATGTTCCACTCCATCCGAACACCGCTTTCGAGCCAGTCGGGGTTCTCGCCAGCCCACTCGTTCGTCCCCTCACACACGAGGACGCGGCCACCGGACCGGAGGACGCGCGCGAACTCGTCGATGACCGTCTGGTGGTCGTCCATCGGCACGTGAATCAGCGACCAGTAGGCGACGACGGCATCGAAGGCGTCTGTCCCGAACGGAAGCGCCGTCATGTCGCCCTGCGCCAGTGGGGCGTCGGGAACATTCTCCGCGGCCAGCGTGACCTGCTCGCGCGAGAAGTCGAGTCCCACCGGGTCCGCTTCGGAAGCCAACCGAGTCAAAACAGGCGTTCCCTGTCCGCACCCCGCGTCGAGTACGCGAGGCGACTCGGGAAGCGAATCGAGAAACTCGGTGAGAATAGCCATCCCTTCGCCGTCGCCAGTCCGCTGTTCCGCGTACACCGGAGCTAAGTCGTCGTACGCCCGACGAACGTCGTCTTTGTTCACTCTCACTGGACGCTGGTGTCTCGTGATATTGTAAGTGTCTTGTGCTATTCTGAGAACAAGAGGCGCACAGCGCGTCGCATGCTCACAGTCTCGTTCTCTCATCGGTCGACTATGTGCCCAGCCCTGCCGCTCTCGGTGACGGGTCCCAAAAGATAAGAGACTGCTGAGAGTTCGCCGCGCTTAGAACTTCTCGAGGTAGCGGTCGAGTTCCCACTCGGAGACGGAGACGAGGTAGTCCTGGAACTCCTCGCGCTTTGCTTCGATGAACTTCTCGGTGACGTGTTCGCCGAGTGCGCTCCGGACGACTTCGTCCTCTTCGAGGGCGTCGACGGCCGCGCCGAGGTCCTTCGGAAGCGTCTCGATGCCGTACTCTTCGCGCTTCTGTTCGTCGAACTCGTAGATGTTCTCGCGGACCGGGTCGGGGCAGTCGAGACCCTTCTCGATGCCGTCGAGACCAGCGTGGATGAGCGCCGCGAGGGCGAGGTACGGGTTACAGGACGGGTCGGGGAAGCGGGCTTCGACACGCGAGGCAGCAGGCGTGCGGGCGGCCGGCTTGCGGATGAGCGCCGAGCGGTTGCGGTCGGACCACGCGATGTAGACGGGTGCCTCGTAACCGGGGACGAGGCGCTTGTAGGAGTTAACCGTCGGGTTGGCGACGGCCGTCACGGCGGGCGCGTGTTCGAGGATACCCGCGGTGAACTGCTTTGCCGTCTCGCTCAGGTTGAACTCGTCGTTGTCGTCGTGGAACGCGTTCTCGCCGTCTTTGAACAGCGAGATGTGCGTGTGCATGCCCGACCCGTTGATGCGGGCGATGGGCTTGGGCATGAACGTCGCGTGGAGGTCGTGTTCGGCCGCGATGGCGCGAACGACAGAACGGAAGGTGGCGACGTTGTCGGCCGTCGAGAGCGCGTCGTCGTACGTGAAGTTAATCTCGTGCTGGCCTTCGGCGACTTCGTGGTGCGAGGCTTCGATGTCGAAGCCCATGCTTTCGAGACCGTAGATGATGTCACGGCGCACGTCCGAAGCGAGGTCCTTCGGGGCGAGGTCGAAGTAACCACCGGCGTCGTTCGTCTTCGTCGTCGCGCGACCTTCTTCGTCTTCCTCGAAGAGGAAGAACTCCGGTTCGGGGGCCGCGTTGATGTCGTAGCCCAGCTTCTCAGCGCGAGCGATGGCGCGCTTGAGGACGCCGCGCGGGTCGCCGCTGAACGGTTCGCCTGTGGACGTGTTGAACACGTCACAGATGAGACGGGCGGCCGCACTGTTTTCCTTCTTCCGCCACGGGAGGATGGCGAACGTGGACGGGTCGGGTTCGAGGCGCATGTCCGACTCCTGGATGCGGACGAAGCCGTCGATGGACGAGCCGTCGAAATAGATACCTTCCGTGAACGCTTTCTCCGCCTGCGAGGCGGGAACCGAGACGTTCTTCACCGTGCCGAGAATGTCGGTGAACTGGAGGCGGAGGAAGTCGACGTTCTTCTCTTCGATTTCGTCGATGACTGCCTGCGCTTCAGCGCTCAGGCCGCCGTCGGTGACTGCGTTGTCTTCCGTCATTTTCCTGGACACTCGATTCGAACACCCGGAGTATAAAGACCTTTCCGCTTAATGCAATTCCCCGTACTCTGCTGTAGAATTGGATATTCGTAAAATTCTAATGCCCCCGGAGGGTTTCTGAATGTAATGACGTACGAAAACCTCGACGCCAAGCTCATCAACGCACTGCTCGGAGACGGTCGCGCGAGTCTGCGAAGCCTCGCCGAAGAACTCGACGTGTCGGTCACGACCGTCTCGAATCACCTCCGCGACCTCGAAGACGAGGGCGTCATCGAGGGCTACACCCCGCGCGTGAACTACGACGCACTCGGCTACGACGTGACCGCCGTCATCCAACTGAAAGTCGAGGGGTCGGCGCTTCCCGACATCACAGACCGCCTACAGCAGGAAAAGCAGATGATTTCGGTCTACGAAGTCACCGGTGACTACGACATCATCGCCATCGGCAAGTTCCGCGACACCGACGGCATGAACACGCAGATCAAGAAACTGCTCACTGACGCCGACATCCGCGAGTCCAACACCTCGGTCGTTCTCAACGCCGTCACGGAAAACGAGCAGTTCGAACTCGATATCGACGAGTAGAGACGCGGAACCGCCCTCGATTTCGCGAGCATCCCGAGACTATCGAGCACTCACGAGTCTCTACAGACGGAAGGGCAGTGTTTCGACTGGAGAATGATGGACGAGAGCGCCTGTAAGACGCCCGTCTGACGAATGGCGCACGCTCGCGTCCCCCGGCTCTCGAAAGGGTAGTGTTTCGACTGGAGACTAGGAGACGGCGGTAACTTGCGAAGCTGAATCGGGGAAACGAAACAATGGTGTGCCATCACCTAACACACTCTGGCGGGAAATGGAATTTCCACTGAGTTTCTGTTCGTCACTCCGCTCCGCTCGCAAAAATCTGGAGGGGAAAATCCCGCTTAGAAGTCGTCTTCGAACACGAAGGTACCGTTGCGCTGGACGACTTCTCCGTCGACTTCGATGCGCGACTCTTCGGACATATCGACGATCATGTCCACGTGTTCGGCGCTCTCGTTGGCTTCGTTGTCCTCGCCGACCGTCTCGGGGTAGGCCGAACCGACGGCCATGTGGACGGTGTCGCCCATCTTCTCGTCGAACAGCATGTTGTAGCTAAAGCGGTCGATGCTGCGGTTCATGCCGATACCGAGTTCGCCGAGGTAGCGCGCACCTTCGTCGGTGTCGAAGACGCCGTCGAGGACTTCCTCGTTCCGCTCGGCGGAGTACTCGACGACTTCGCCGTCTTCGAAGGTGACGCGGACGCCCGAGACCTCGCGGCCCTGCCGGTACAGTGGTAGGTCGAAGTAGACCTCACCGTTGACTGAGTCCTTTACGGGGGCGGTGAACACCTCACCGCCGGGGAGGTTGTGTTCGCCCTTGTCGTTGATGGTGGTGTTGCCCGCGACGCTCATGGTCACGTCCGTCTCGTCGCCCGAGACGATGCGCACCTCTTCAGCGTCGTCCATAATCTCGACCATCTGCGCCTGCAGTTCCTCTTGTTTCTCCCAGTCGAGGCTGACGGCGTCGTAGACGAAGTTCTCGTACTCCTCGGTACTCATGCCCGCGAGTTGGGCGCTGCCCTTCGCAGGGTACTGCGTGAGACACCAGCGCTTCGAGAGTGCTTCCTTCTGAATCGGCTGGTAGGCCCGCCGCCACGCGGCGTTGACCTCGGGGTCCACGTCGCTCATCTCCGTCGCGTTGACCTCGGCGCGGATGTTGATGAGCACGTCCGCCTCCTCGAAGAGCGCGAGTTGGTGCGACGGCGTCTCGAACTCTTCGCCGTCCGAGGCACGGAGGAACGCACGGTCGAAGCGAGAGTTGCTGTCGGTGGTGACGACGTACGCTCCGCGCTCGCCGATGAGTTCGCAGATGGCGGTCACGAGGTCCTCGGCAACTGGGGATGCAGAGACGACGACGTTGTCACCTTCCTCGACGCGAGTCGAGTGGTCGACGATAGTCTGAGCGTGTTCGCGGATGCGCGGGTCCATACCGCGACGTGAGTGTTCGCACACCAAACACATTTCGAAGCGCAACTATTGCCGATGTGGTGGCGTCGCGGCGAGGGGACCCCCGATTATTTCTCACTCGGCGCGGTCTCTTCGTGCGATGATAGACCTTCGCAGCGATACGGTCACGCTCCCCTCCGAGGAGATGCGCGAGGCCGCGCGGGACGCCGAGGTCGGCGACGACGTGTATGGCGACGACCCGACGGTGAACGAACTCGAAGCGCGCGCCGCGGAACTCGTCGGTAAGGAGGCCGCGTTGTTCGTCCCCTCCGGTACCATGGGCAACCAAATCGCCGCTCGCGTCCACACCGACCCCGGACAGGAAGCACTCGTCGACACCGAAGCCCACGTCTACAAGTGGGAAGTCGGCGGCTTCGCCGAACTCTCGAACCTGCAAATCCGCGCGTTCGACGCCGGCGACCGGGCTGTTCCGACTCTCGAACAGGTACGCGAGCACGCACGCGAAGAATCACTCCACGTCGCCGGGACGGGACTGCTCTGTCTCGAAAACACGCACAACGCCCGCGGTGGTGTCGCCGTCCCGAAAGCCGACATCGACGCGGCGGCCGAGGCGGCCCACGAACTCGATATTCCCGTTCACCTCGACGGTGCCCGCGTGTTCAACGCCTGTGTCGCGCTCGACGAAAACCCCGCGGCGATGGTCGAACACGTCGATTCCGTGATGTTCTGTCTCTCGAAGGGTCTCGGCGCGCCCGTCGGGTCGATTCTCGCCGGGAGCGAGGCGTTCGTCGAACAGGCCGTCCGGGTCCGAAAGCAGTTCGGCGGCGGGATGCGGCAGGCTGGCATCATCGCCGCACCCGGTCTCGTCGCACTCGACAACGTCGAACGCCTCGACGACGACCACGAGAACGCCCGCGTCCTCGCTGAGGGTCTCGACGCAATCGAGGGGCTGTCGGTGCCGACACCCGACACGAACATCGTCGTCGTCGATTCCGAGGGTGCAGGACTCACCGCTGACGAGTTCGTCGGCCTGTGCGACGATGTGGATGTCCTCGGCGGGCCGTTCGGCAAGTACCACACCCGGTTTACGACGAATCTGAACGTGTCGCGCGCAGAGGTCAAAGAAGCCGTCGAGCGGGTCGCAAAGGCGGTCGAAACGCGGTAGGTGGCCTCAGCCAGTCGCAAGCGCGACGACGAACCATACCGCGCCGCCGAAGACGAGCGCGGCACCCACCGCCTTCGCCAAGCCGCGTTGGAGTTGCTCGGCTTTCTCTGGCGATTCCTTCCACTCCTGCGGCGAAACCAAGTTTCTCACGGACATCGGTCGGCTGTACATGTAGCCACCAGCGGCGACGAACATGAGCGAGGGGACGATTTGCACGAGGTCAATGGTCACAGTTCGGGTTCGATGTAGACGAAGTGGACGCGGTCGTCTTCCGCTTTGAGCGTCTCTTCGATTTCGGTGATGTAGTCGTCTAGTTCTTTGGTGTCGAGATTCGAGTCGAAGCTCACGTCGAGGGTGACGAGCAACTTCTCCGGCCCGACGTAGGACGCACGGAACTTATCGACGTGGGTGACCATCGGGTGGTCTCGAACGAGTTTCCGAAGTTGCTGTTCTTCTCGCGTCGGCACGCTCTCCCCGATGAGGAGACGCTTGTTCTCCCACGCGAGCGCGAGCGCGAAGCCCATGAGCAGAACTCCGATGAGAAGGGCTGTCGCGGCATCGTACATCTCGTTGCCGGTGAGTTCCGTCAGGCCGATACCGATGAGGGCGAGGACTGCACCGCCGAGGGCGACGGTGTCTTCGGTAAAGGCCGTCAGCGTCGTCACGTCGCTCGTCTCGCGGAACGCCTGCACGAGTCCGTCCCACTCGTATTCGTTAATCTGGCGGCGGAGTTCGGCGTTCGCCTTCAGGAAGGCGTAACTCTCGAAGGCGATGGCACTGACGAGGATGGCGGCGTTGACCCAGACCGGGCGAACCTCCATCCCGAAGAGCAACACCGCTTCGCCACCGCCGCCGTGTCCGGGGTGCATCAGGGCGTCGTAGCCGTGTTTGGCTGACTCCCACCCGGCGATGCCGAAGAGCATCACCGAGACGAGAAACGAGTAGAAAAACTGCGCTTTGCCGAAGCCGAATGGGTGAGATTGGGTCGCTTTGCGCCCACTGTATCGGATCCCGATGAGGAGGAACACCTGATTCCCCGTGTCCGAGATGGAGTGGTACGTCTCCGAGAGCATGGAGGGACTCCCAGTCGCGAGAAACCCGAGGAATTTGAGAATAGCGATGGCCCCATTCGCGAACAGGGCCGCAATGACGACTGACGTACTGCCTGCCATATCGAGGGGCACTCTGCCCGCCCGGATAGTGTTTCCGCCGTTGACACGCCCACATTCACGCCGCGGTCGGTAGGTTTCAATGTCCCCGTTGCATAGGGGGTCGCATGCTCGTCGTCCTTTCCGACACCCACAGCACAGACGGCCACCGACTCTCCGGCCCCGTTCTCGACGCGGTCCGCGACGCCGAACTCGTCGTCCACGCTGGCGACTTCATGCGCGAGTCCGTCCTCGACGCCTTCATCGAGGAGTCAAGTCGGTTCCTCGCCGTCTACGGCAACAACGATGGGTCCGAAATTCGCAATCGGATTCCGGCGGCACGGAACTTCACCTACGGCGGCGTCGAGTTCGCGATGACGCACACACGACGTGGTGGCGGCACCGCGCTCTCACTGTTCGGGCGCGAACGCGGCGCTGACGCCGTTATCTTCGGACATAGCCACCGCCCGACGGTCGATACCGCGGGCGACGTGGCGCTTCTCAACCCGGGGAGTCACGCCCAACCGCGGGGCAACCGCGAGGCATTCGCGGAACTAGAGGAACTCCCTGATGGCGGGCTTCGTGGGCGGTTAGTGGCGACTGACGGCGACGTATTCGAGACGTTCCGGATTCTCCCGCGGGACTGAGAAGAGACCATTTTCTTCAACGGGACCGACAGGAGGGGCGTCAGCAGGGTGGTTCGGAGGGGGCCGAAAGAATCAGCGGGGGCAGGGCTGTTTTTGGGGGGCTGTCTGAGGCCACGTGTGGAGGGCGACAGGGGGCAGGGGCACGGAACTGGGAGGGTGGAATCTCCCGTCGCCGGGGACCAAACGTAGCCTCTACACATCCAGTAGCGTGCTGAGATGAAATACACTCCGTAAGCTAAAACAGGTGTTTTAGCTACGAATTATCCCGAGCGAAATCCACGCCACGAGTACCGTCAGCCCCCCGAGGAAGAAGAATGCACCCGGTGAGAGCGACGCGATGAATTCGCCCACTCCCGACGACGAACTGGTGAGTTGGACCGCCGCATCGGTGAGGTACTGGGTCGTCGTCTCGGTTGCGGCCGGTTCCGCAGTCGGCGCGGGCGTCGGCGTTTCAGTAGCGACGCGGGTCGCAGTTTCCGCAACCGTCCGGGTCGCTTCCTCGGTCACTGTCCGCGTCGCCTCGGCCGACTCGGTAGTCGTCACTTCGGACGCACTGAATCCACCGCCATCTGCTGTCGTCTCTATCTGCCCACCCGTCGTGTTGGCTCCCTCGCTGTCGTACGCAGGCGCAGCCGTCGTCGTCGTCTCATTCCCCGTGCTGACGGCGACATCGGCGTCTCCGGACCCGCCGCTCGTCTTGGATGCCGTGAACATCGCGTTCCCGCTGGTTCTCGCGAGTCGGTTGACGACGGCCGCGCCGATGCCGAGGACGCCCACACCACCGATAAGCCGCGAGAGGGCACTCTTGAGTCCCTTCGTCTCGTCATCGCGTCCGGCGACGACGACGAGGGCGCGGTCGGCGGGGGCGTAGACGTTCATCTCACGGCCCTTCTCGGAGTAGCGCGTCCCGGTGACTTCGATGAGTCCCGCTTCCGAGAGATTGCCGAGGTGGTACTGTACGTTTTGGAGGGAGGTGTCGACTTCTGTCGCGAGGTCAGAGGGCGTCGCAGGCGACTCGTGAAGGGTCGAGAGCATCGACCGGGCTGTCGACGAGGAGATGGCCCCGAGGAAGTCGTCGGCCTCCTCGCTGTCGAGACCGATGACCCGGGGGTCGCGTTCTTCCCGGTCGTCGTCGGAGTCACCGGGAAGGGAGGGGATGAGGTCGGCCATCTATTCGGCGTACTCGCGTTTTACCTATGAGTGTTGATGTTCTGGCAGAACGACACGCCGAAATTGCTATACCTCGCGCCCTCGGAGACGTGCCACATGACTAGTCTCCTAGTCGTTGACGGCATCGTCGACTTTCTTGTGGGTGACCCCGTGTTCACGGGGTTACTCGTGGTGATGCTGCTCTTTGTCTTCTTCGCGTATCTCCTCGTCAGACGGACGCTGCTCGGACTGCGCGAGGGCTACGACGACGCCCGGAAACGATAGGATGTTCTACAGACGCACCACGAGCATCCGAGGTGGCTGCCCGTGGTAGCTACCGGAGCACTCGTTGCGTTCGTCGTCGCGGCACTCGCCAGTCTGTTCATGGCGTGGGCTATCGGTGCCGGGTCGTCCGGTTCCACTCCGTTCGCTCCGGCCGTCGGCGCGAACGCAATCTCCGTGATGCGCGCTGGCTTCATCGTCGGCGTGCTCGGATTCGGCGGCGCGGTTCTTCAGGGCGCAAACGTCACGAACGCCGTCGGAAACGAACTCGTCGGCGGCATTTCGTTGACGGCCCCCGCCGCGGTCGTTGCACTGCTCATCGCTGCGGTCCTCGTCGCGCTCGGCGTCTTCGCGGGCTACCCCATCGCCACGGCGTTCACCGTGACCGGCGCTGTCGTCGGCGTGGGTCTCGCCATGGGTGGCGTCCCGGCGTGGGAGAAGTACCAGCAAATCGCCGCGCTGTGGGTTCTTACGCCGTTCGTCGGCGGGAGCGCGGCCTACGCGACTGCCCGCGGGTTGCGTGCGGAACGCATCTCCGAAGTCTGGGCCGTTCCGGCGCTCGCGGGCGTCGTGGGGGTTCTCGTGGCGAACATGGAGTTCGCGGCCTTCGCCGGTCCCGGTGAGTCCGCCTCGCTCGCCCGCCTTGCGGCCGAGGAACTGGTCGTCACCGTCGGCGTCGGAAGCGAGACGCTCTGGTTCGTCGTAAGCATGCTCGCGGTCGGTGTCGCCGCCGCGGCCGTCGTCGGACGCTGGGTCACGCTCGACATGGCCGCAGGCCAACGGCGCTTCTTGCTCGTCCTCGGCGGTCTCGTCGCGTTCTCCGCCGGTGGGTCACAGGTCGGTCTCGCCATCGGCCCGCTGGTTCCGCTTCTCGACGTGGTGACCGTTCCCCTTCCGGCACTCCTCGTCGGTGGCGGACTCGGCCTCCTCGTCGGGTCGTGGACGGGCGCGCCGCGGATGATTAAGGCACTCGCACAGGATTACTCCTCGCTCGGACCGCGCCGCTCTATCGCCGCGATGATTCCCTCGTTCGCTATCGCACAGACGGCGGTCGCCCTCGGTGTCCCCGTCTCGTTCAACGAAATCATCGTCAGCGCCATCATCGGGTCGGGCTACGCCGCCAGCGGCGCGGGCGTCTCCGGGCGGAAGATGCTCTACACCGTCCTCGCGTGGGTGGGGTCGCTCGTCCTCGCGTTTACTCTCGGCTACGGCGGATTCATACTCGTCTCGACCGGCCTCTCGGGGTGACTGGTTGGACCGGCGACTGTGCTCTCACCTGACTGGCCGGGCCGAAAAACAGGCTCCCGAATCGCTTAGGCGTCGGGTTCGACTTCCGCTTCTTCTTCGTCGTCGTCTGCGGTGCCCGCGTTGGTCTGGATTCGCGCTTTCATGATACGCGTGTTGTCGACCTGCTCGATACGGATGATGATGTCGTCGTAGCTGATTTCTTCGCCCTCTTCGACGAGGCGACCGGCGCGGTTGAAGATAAACCCGGCCAGCGTTTCGAACTCTTCTCCCTCCGGGAGTTCGATGTCCAGCATCTCGTTGACTTCGTCGATGTTGACCTCCCCGCGGACGAGGTAGGTGTTCTCGTCGACTTCCTCGAACGGTTCTTCTTCGTCGCCTTCGAGGATGTCGCCGACGATTTCTTCGACCATGTCTTCGAGGGTGATAAGCCCCTCAGTGGTCCCGAACTCGTCGATGACGATGACCATCTGCATCCGAGTGTCCTGCATCTCGGCCATCAGTTCGTCGACGTTCTTCGATTCGGGGACGTGGAGCGTCGGCGAGACGATGTCGGCGAGACTGACACCGCGTTCGCCGTAGTACTTCTCGCGGACGAGGTTCCGGATGTTGACGATGCCGATGACGTTGTCGAGGTTGCCGTCGTAGACGGGCACACGCTCGTGGTCGGCTTGGACACAGGTTTCGATGGCTTCGTCGATGGTTGCGTCCTTGGAGACGGCGGTCATGTCGAGTCGCGGGGTCATGACCTCCTTGGCGATGGTGGAGTTAAAGCGGAAGATGCGGTCGAGCATCTCGCGTTCTTCTTCCTCGATAACACCTTCACGTTCGCCCGTCTCGATGAGATTCTGAATCTCGTCGCGGGTGACGTAGGTCGTCTCGATAGCCGTCTGGCCACCGGTTACCTTGTTGACAACCCGCGTCAGGTAGTCGAAGAGGACGACGAGCGGCAAGAGGAGCAACTCGGCGTACTTCAGGGGGCGTGCGATGCGGAGGGACCACGACTCGGTGTTTTCGACCGCGTAGGACTTCGGCGCGCTCTCACCGAACAGCAAGACGAGTGCCGTGATACCGAACGTCGCGATGGCGACGGCTTCGCCCTGCTGGAAGCCGACAAACACGAGGAGTCCAGTCGAGATGGACGACATCGCGATGTTGGCGATGTTGTTGCCGACCAGAATCGTCACGAGCAGTCGATGTGGGTCGTCTTTGAGTGCCTTCACACGCTCTGCGCCGGGGACCCCGTCTTCGACCATCGAGTCGACACGGTGTTTCGCCAGCGAGAACATCGCAATCTCGGAGGAAGAAAAGAACGCCGAGAGTCCGATGAGCACGATGATTGCAGCCACTCCGAGGGCGGTGATTACGTCGTCGCCCACTGGGAGGTTCGAGACCTGTGCGGCCGCGAGTATCGTGGCTGGAAATATTGGTAGCAGCGGCAAACCCATGTAACTACAAAGTCTTGCATGGCACCGAAATTAAGAGTTGCCCTCGGACGCATCGCCGGTCTGCGGGGGGATAGCGACTAACTCGCTCGCTGGTGCGGCATTGCGGTCCGAATACCCGCGAACGAAGGGACTGGACTACCAGTCGCGCTTCGTCGAACCGATGCACTCCGACCGCGACGTGGTCAAGCGCGTCTCCGGAAAGCGGACCGTCCCCGCCATCGTCGACGAAAACACCGGCGTCACGATGTCCGAGTCGGCGAACATCGTCGAGTACCTCGAATCCACCTCCGAGGAGGCCGAATAAGCGACCGTCAATCTCGCCGGTACCGGCTTTCGTCACCCTTTTTCGCCCGTCTCGCTTCGATTCAGCTATGAGTGACGACGCGCCGAACGACGACGTTCAACGGGCGGCCGCCGCCATCCGCGACGGCGAGGCAGTCATCTACCCGACGGAGACCGTCTACGGAATGGGTGCCGACGCGACGAATCCCGAAGCCGTCGAACGCGTCTTCGACATCAAAGGCCGCGACCGGGACAAACCGCTCTCAGCAGGCTTTCCGGATGTCGATGCGGCGCTCGACTACGTCGAAGTCGACGACCGCGAGGAGGCTTTCATGCGCCGATTCCTTCCCGGGCCGGTGACTGTCGTCGTCGAGCGCCGGGACAGTCTCCCGGACGTCCTCGTTTCCGGCCGCGAGCGGGTCGGTGTCCGCGTCCCCGACCACGAACTCGCGCTCGAACTCTTCCGCGCGGCTGAAACACCCGTGACAGCAACGAGCGCCAATCGCTCCGGAACGGGCAGCATCACCACCCCGTCGCAACTCTCCGACGAGATTCGCGACGCCGTCGCTGTCGTCCTCGACGGTGGAACCACACCCGGCACAGAGAGTACGGTCGTCGACCCCGGAAAGGGAATCATCCACCGCCGCGGCGCGATGGCTGACGACATCGAGGCGTGGTTGGAGTCAGAGACGTAGGCCGACCCGAGTTCGTCGGTCGCGGCCCGAGGCGCGGTTAGAACCCCAGAAGTGACTTCAACGACCGCGTTTTCACCCCGCATTCGGTCCGGTAGGAACACCCATCGCACTTCGCTGAGTCTCGGAGTCGCGGCGGAACGAAGTCGAGTTCGCGCGCGACGCGGAGCGCCCGGTGGTAGGCCGCCTTGTTGCTCGTCGTGAGACGGACTGTTCTAGCGACACCAGTCGCCGGATACTCCACGATGGCCCGCGGCACGTCGGTCTCGCGCTCCCACGCCAGCGCCTTTGCGAGCGCGACAGCCCTGACGCGCTGCGGTTCCCAGACGCCTCGCTCGGGAGGGTCGCCGGGAGAGACGAGCGACGGCACCGGCGGGTCGCCGACGAGTTTGTGTGCGATTCCGCGGCAGTCTTTCCCCGTGAGGAGTACGTCGCGGGCAGCGGGATTCGACAGCGCATCCCAGTCGTCTCGCGCTCGCAACTGCCGAACGTTCGCGCGGTATGCTGCCGGACTGACCGCCAGCGGCCTCGCTTTGAGTTCGTCGTCACTCGCATCGGCGAGCGTTGGATACTCGAAGGCGAGCGCTCGTATCGCGTCGACTTCGGGCGGCGGTGCTCGCGTCTCTTCGCGGCGTGCGTAGTACAGTTGCCGCGGGCAGTAGGCGGCGTGGGCGAGGTCCGAGGCGGCGACCAGCGACGACACGGGTGGTCTGGCCGCGCTTTCGTATTTATACGTTCGCCGCACTAGAACTATTAGCATGGCATCGACGCGCTCCCGCTCGTCGGTCCGACTGACGCGGCCCGAACTCGCGGTGTTCGTCTCCGGCGTCACCAGCATGGGGTTGGAGATTCTCGCCGGTCGGATGGTCGCCCCGGAGTTCGGGAGCAGCATCTACACGTGGGGGAGCATCATCGGCGTCTTCCTCGCGGCGCTGAGTCTGGGCTACCACCGCGGCGGAAAGCGAGCGTCGCAAGCGTCGAACACCGCGCTCGTCTGGGTGTTCATCGCCACGGCGGCCTACATTGCGGGTCTCATCCTCCTCGGTGACTTCTTCTTGCAGATGACAGCCAGTCTCCCGCTTCCCAGTCGGTTCGCCTCGCTTCCAGCGGTCACACTGCTCTTCGGCCCGCCGACGTACCTCCTCGGGTACGTCAGCCCCTACGCGGCGGAACTGTCCAACCAGACGGATGTCGGCGCGGCCTCCGGGCACGTCTACGCCGTGGGCACCGTCGGCAGCATCATCGGCGCGTTCGCGACCACGTACCTGCTCATCCCCGCGCTGAGCGTCGTGGACATCGGACTGGTATTTGGGGGTCTCTCCGTCGGCACAGCGCTCTACCTCGCTCGCCCGAACGTCGGCCCCCGAGAAACCGTCTGGAGCGTCGGTATCGTCCTCATCCTCGTCGTCGCCGCGGTGACCGGTGGTATCGGACTCGACGACCGCGGAACCACGGTCTACCACACCCAGACCGCGTATCAGGAACTCCGCGTCGTCGACGCCGGTGGGACGCGGACGCTCTACCTCGACGGCCAACCCCACAGCGCGATGGACCTCGACGACCCGACGCGACACGTTTTCGACTACACCTCGTACTTCCACGTGCCGTTCCTCCTCTCGGACGACATCGACCGGGTGTTGTTCGTCGGCGGCGGCGGATTCACCGGTCCACGGGTGTTTCTGGAGAAGTATCCCAACGTGACCGTCGACGTGGTCGAAATCGACCCCGAAGTTGTCTCGGTCGCAAAGGAGTACTTCCACGTCGAGGAGTCCGACCGACTGAACATCTACACGATGGGCGGCCGGGAGTACCTCCGAGAGACGAACCAGACGTACGACCTCATCGTCCTCGACGCCTACCGGAAAGACAGGGTTCCGTTCGAGTTGACGACGGTGGAGTTCATGCGACTCACCTCGGAGCGCCTCGACGAGGACGGCATCCTCTTTGCGAACGTTATCTCCGCACCGAGCGGTCCCGCCTCGAAGTTCTACCGCGCCGAGTACAAGACCATAAACCGGGTCTACCCGCAGGTGTACAGTTTCACTACTGCGGGCAGCGTCGTCGTCCAGAACATCGAGGTGGTGGCGACGAAGAACTCGACGCTCGTCACGCGCAACGAGTTGCAGGCGCGGAATCGAGAGCGCGATATCGGTATCTACCTCGCGGCCGAGGTCTCGTCGTACCGAAACAACGAACCGACCGACGACGTGCCGATTCTCCGCGACGACCGCGCCCCGGTCGATAGCCTCATGGACCCGATGGTCGGCCAGCGATACGTCATCCAACAGTCGAACGAGAGCGAGCGAAACGAGAGCGACTCGAACGCGACGGCCCGGCTCACTGGTTGGTAAAGTACCCGACGACAACCATATAAAAAAGGAGCGTACCGATGACGGCTCCACTGACGGCCAGAAATCTCGTTAGTTTCACCGCGAGGTTGCTCCGGAGACGCTTCACGACATACCTCTCTGCGAGCGTACTGGAGGCGATGGCTGCTGCAACGACCGCGAGCGGCATCGTGTACCAGATGAGTCGGCTCAAGTCCATGCCTTTCTAGTACACGACCTGACAGAATTCAGTTTCTATCTGTGCTCTGTCTCGAATTGGTAGCTGCGATAACTCGTCTTCGTTTCGGCAGTTGGCGTTGACGAACCGCTCGCGGTCGCGGTCGACAATCGATCAGCAGAGATCGACGCCAGCCGGGTTAGTGTACCAGTCAGGGAAGTCCATCCAGGATGGAAGGTCGTACAATCCGTCGTTGACGGCTTCGCGGATGCAGTCGAGTGCAGCGACGCAGGACCCTACCTGCGGGAGCGCGGACGTTCCACACGTAAGGAGGTAGCAAGCCAGACAGACTGCAACGGCAGGCCACGCGACGACACTGATACCGCACGTCGACACACAGAGGCTACAGATTGCGAGCTCCTGTAAGCATGCGTACCCGCTTACCGCGCAGTACTCTTTCTTATTCGAACACCAGTCTCCTCCGGAGTCGGCGGTGGATACACCTCCCTTGGCGCTATCTGCGAACCCACCTTTGTTGATCTCCGCAGATTTGTCGACTTCAATCGAGGTAAACTCGTGGGTAATCGAGTCTCCATTCTGGGTGCTCGCTTTGTAAACTGTGACTTTCTCGTCCCCGACTGCCGTGCCAGAGCTGTCTTTCTGGCTGGTCGCGATGCTACTCTTCGTAGCCTTCTCGGCAAATTCCTGTTGCTCGAACACCAGCAGGTTATCCGTCTCAGAGTGGGTAAATGCTTGAATGTTCTCTAATCCGGTCGTCTCCCGAACCTTTGTCAGTTCGGCGTTGTTGGCCGTCCGAAAGGTAATGGCGTGGTCTTTTCGTCCTTCGATCCAGATGGTGCCTCCCTTTTCGCCCGCGGTGTTCTTTTTCGTGCCTCCCTGGGCTTGTCCCATACGTTTGTCGACCGGAACGTCAGCGCCGAGTGCATTCGGTTCGACGAAAAAAAGCGAACGCGAGAAGTCTCCGTACTGGATGTGTGCTAGCGAGCCTACTCGGGTCGGTATCTCGGTTGCAACTAGGTCATCATTCTTCTTTTCGAAAGAAACCCGCCGGGAAGTCGCCTTGTTGTGTTTGTAGTTAACCGGTGAATTCCCTGGCGTGTACTGCTGGAGGTGTTCTTCGATGTGTTCTATTTCAGGACTCGACACGATTTTCCGGGAATTCGTCTCGTTCCCCTTCTTCGCAATAACGTTCTGAACACCTACCGACGAGAGCATCCCGACTGTTCCGGATGCGGCACCGATTTTCCCGAGAACCGACCGACGTGTCAATGAATTATTATCATCCATGAAAACACCAATTAGAATGATATGTTTTAAATGTATCTATATTATCAAACTATTAAACACCCATCTATTGGCGTGCTCGGTGCCAGAAAGCACCCGGTAGTCACACAGTTTCTGGAAGCCAGGGTAATTGAGGTACGGTGGATGTGACTTTCTGTGCTGTCCGCTGCTATGGCTTACGCCCACAACGCCTAGGAGAAGGTGTTGTCTTACCGTGTTGGCATGTGCGTAGCTAACACGTTTCTACGCGTCAGTGACGAAAATGAGACACCGTCGCCAGCGGGTGGCCACGGCGTTACTCCCCCGCCGAATCATGGACCCAATCAGGCAACACGGTGTGACAAGCGCCGCATGGAAGGCGATTTCGAGTCCGACGACGGCGTACCATTTCGAGTCCGACGACGGCGTACCAGTACCTCTCGTCGCGCGGGTCTGGCCAACTGCTCCCGAAATACCAGTTCGAATCGCCACCGTCTCCGAACGAACTCATCGCGTTCATCTCGGGACTCGGAATCGACGCGTCTCGGAGCGACATCACCGACGCGTGGCTTCGACTGGCGGGCGACGAACAGTTTCGAGCGGAGATTACGACACCCTTCCGCAGAACCGCGACCGGACCGGCCGTGTTCTATCACAACTGGCGGGATATTCTCTACGTACTGACCCGGTTAGTTCGTCCGGCACTGGTGGTCGAAACCGGCGTTCGCGGTGGGTTGAGTTCGGCGTACATGCTGTCTGCCCTCGACCACAACACCCGCGGGCAACTCGTCTCCATCGACATCGGCGACACTTCCGTGTTGCCTGCCGACCTCGAAGACCCCGAAATCGGATGGCTCGTCCCGCATCGACTCCGCAATCGGTGGGAGTTGCGCCTCGGTGATTCGAAGTCTGAACTCCCGTCGGTCCTCGGCGACAGCACCGGCCTGTTCTTCAGCGACGTTCCGAACGCCATCCTCAGAGCCGAACTGGCGACGGCAGCAGCACGGATGCGTCCCGGGTCGATTATCGTTACCTGCTGTCCGGTCGGGTCGCCGGCGGAAGCGACGTGGAACGAATTCGCCGACGCCGCCCTCACGAATACGTCGCGGGCGACGCGGTGGGCGTCGGAAGACGGTCGTTCGGACCTCTGTGCGGGTCTCTTGGGCGACGATGGACCGAGCGGATTCGAGGTGTGAGGTGGAGTCACCTTGATCTGTTCTGCCCAAGTTGACGCGTCACTCGTCAGACTGCCACTTGAAGGCCCGTTCGAGGTCGTGTGGGATGTGCCCGCCTTCGTCTTCCGCCCGTTCTCGGTAGCGCCGGAGGTCAGCTCGATAGTCGGGGTGCGCACACTGTTCGACCAGTTCTTCGGCCCGTTCGCGCGGCGAGCAGCCGCGTAAATCAGCGACGCCCTGTTCCGTAATCACGACCGAGATATCTTGCTCGGTGTGGTCGACGTGCGGAACCATCGGCACGATGCGCGAGATAGCTCCACCCTTTGCGGTGGATGACAGGGCGACAATCGGGACGAGCGCGTTGCGGTTGAAGTCGCCGCTCCCGCCGATGCCGTTCATCAGGTGCGTCCCGCCGAGGTGCGTCGAATTAACGTGTCCATAGAGGTCGACTTCGAGGGCGCTGTTCACGCCGACGACGCCGAACCGATTGACCAGTGCCGGGTTGTTGGAGATGTCCGACGGCCGGAGGACGACGTTCTCTGCGTAGCGGTCGATGTCACTACAGAGTCGTTCTTGCCCGTCTTCGGACAGTGCGAGTGACGTTGCACTCGCCGCGTTGAGCAGTCCGTCGTCGAGCAGGTCCAGCAGGCCATCCTGTATCACTTCGCCGTAGTAGTTGACCTCTCGGTCGCCGAAATCGAAGTCGTCGAGCGCGCCCATGAGCGCGTTCCCCAGGCTTCCAACGCCGAACTGGAGTTGAATCGACTCGTCGAACACCGGATTGTCGCGCACCTCGTCGGCCAGAAATTCGAGGAGGTTCGCCGCGATAGCTCGGTCGTCGTCGGTCGGTTCGCGGAACGTGTACGAGGTGTCTTGGCGGTCGGTCCTCGTGACGCCGATGAGTTTCTCGCTCGGGAACTCGATTCGCGAGGTTCCAATTCGCTCGCCGGGATGTGTCAGCGGAATCGGTTTGCGGTTGGGCGGCCGCGCCGGGCGGTAGATGTCGTGTATCGCTTCGAGGTCCCGCGGGAGCGAATCGTTGACCTCGACGATGAGACGGTCTGCGGCGGCGACGTACGCCGGGGTTGGTCCGATAGACAGCGAGGGAACGAACCAGTCGTCTCCCACGGCGACTGCTTCGACCACCGCGATATCGACATCGACGTGCTGGCCGAGTTCGATTTCGTCGCTCAAGCGAGAGATGTGGCTGTCGTGGAATGCGATTTTCCCCTCGTTAATCGCCGCACGGGCCTCCGGCGTGGCCTGATAGGGGTACCGGCGCTCGATGGCACCCGCTTCGACGAGTCGTGTGTCTATCTCCTCGCCGACGCTGCCGCCGCTGACGATGGTCAACGAGAGGTCGCGGTCGCTCTCGGCGAGCGCGAGCGGTACGGCTTTCGGGTAGCCGACGCTCCCGAATCCGCTGACTGCGAGGGTTGCGTCCGCCGGAATCGACGCCGCGAGGGTTTCGGCATCCTGCACGGGGACCGACCCGTCAATTCGGTTCTCGGTGGTTTGGGTGCGATTTTCGTCGGCCATGTCAGTTCACGTCCTCCGGTTGGGTTCCGATTCCCTCCAGCCAGCCGGGCGGCGTCTCGGGACTCGGCTGGGCGGACTCGCGTTTCAGGACCATCGCGGTTCGTTCGAGCGACAACACGAGGTCACCGTCTTGGTTGTACGCGCGAAGCTCCGTCGTGACGAGACCGACGTGGTCTCGCGACTCGCTCAGACGGGTCTTGAGAACCTCCGATTCGGCGAATATCGTATCGCCGTGATAGACTGGCGCGTGGTGTTTGACCTTGTCGTAGCCGAGGTTCGCCGTCGCGTTCATGGTCACGTCGATGACGCTCATTCCGACCGCGAGTGCGATGACGACCGTCCCGTTGACGAGCCGTTCGCCGAACTCTGTCTGGCTGGCGTACGCCTCGTTGAAGTGCATCGGGTTGAGGTTCATCGTCACGTTCGTCAGCCACACGTCGTCGGTTTCGGTGACGGTTCGGCCGAACGGGTGTTTGTAGATGTCGCCGACGCGGAACTCTTCGAAGAAGCGTCCGTGCCAACCGCTGACGAGCCGTCGGTTCTGTTGGGACGGTGTGGATTCTTCGGGTGTATCTGCGGATTCTCCGGGTGTGTCGGTGGATTCTTCGGTGGTGTCTTCTGTCATGGATGTCGGGGTTATGTCTGCTGTTCAGTGGTCGATACAGCTCCGTGCTGCCGCGCGAGCGCCCGCCGCATCTCGTTTGTGACGACCATGAAGCCCTCGTCGAACCCCATGCCGGGCTTGGCGAGGACTTGGGCGGCGTCGGTTGCGAGCGCGACGTGCGCGCAGGCCCGCGCCGACGTGACGGTTTCGTTGCAGGTGCCGCCGAGATACGCGCGGGTATCGGTTCCCTCGCAGTACGTGACAGCCGCCCCGCTTCGCTGGATGCCGCCGAGGTCGGGCGTTTTGACCTGCACAACGTCCGCCGCGCCCGCATCGACGAACGCGCGGACATCGTCGAACGTGTTGCACCACTCGTCGGCAACGATGTCGACGGGGACGCCCGCGTCCGCCAGTCCGTCGCGTAGCTCCGCCATTGCGTGAATCTGGGCGGACCTCCCCGCTGCGTCCATCGGTCCCTCTATTTGCAGTGGGTAGGGGGCGGCGGCCTCAGCGAGATCGCGGAAGTAGTCGGTGACGGCGGCGCGGTCGTAGGGGTCGCCGAACAGGTCGCCGAGCGTACCGTACACGTCCACGTGGAACCGCGGCGCGTACCCATCTGGGCCGAGTTCGGCAGTGCGCTCGGACAGCCAGTTCAGATACGAGACGAGGCGCTGCCCGTCCGCGCCGACCGTTTCGAGGCTGTTGAACAGGCCGTGCGGCAAGACAGGAACGCCCTTGATGAGCATTTTCTCGGCGTTTACGCGCCTCGCGTCGCCCGATTGCCCAAAGACCGGAATCGGCTCGGTTGCGGGGTCGGTTCCGAGTACAGTCGCAAGCACGTCGAACCGCGTCGTCTGTCGGGCGCGCGCTGCGGCCGCGAGGAGCGCCTGCGAGACACCGTATCGAATCGCCGTGTGGAGGCGGTCGCCGTTGTTGGAATCGGGTGCAAGCGTCTCGATTATTGTCGCATTATCTGCGAAGGTCGCCGCGTCGCGTCCAACGAGTGCATCGGCAACTGGACCCTCGACAGTCGGCCGGTACTCGGACGCCCGAAAGAGGGGGTCGCGACCACCGACGCCGGAGTATTGGACAGCGCAGCAGTCGCCGGTAACGACGGTTCCGTCTGTGAGTTTGACCTCGACCATAAGCGACTCGCCCGCCTCGCGGATGCGCTCGAATCCGGGCGTGACGGGGTTGCCGTGGTAAGAAAAGCCGTCTGTCTCGGCACCCGCCTTGATAGCTCGCTGGTCGTCGAAGAAGAACCCCGAGACGCCCGGAATTGCGCGTATCGACTCGATTTTCATCGGTCATCCTCCTGTGGGCGACCGATGAGTTTCCCGTCGCTAATCGCGTCGACGTCGTCGGCGACCATCTGGAACGAGCAGGCTCGGTCTTCGGTCGCTGCGCGCTGGTCCAGTCTGGCGGCGTGAATCTCGCGGATGTCGTCGTCGAGGGCGAGGTCACCGAAGTCGAAGATGCGAACGCGTCCGTCGTCGTCGCGGGCGGGAAGCACCGCGCTCTTGGCCGCGTTGCTCGGCGCGAACGGAACGTCGAGTGCCCCCGAGTCGAAGGCGGCGACGACTCCCTGTGCGATGTCGCCGTCACCGTGCTCGACGACCGTGTCCATCAGGCATCGAACCTCGCGTTCGATGAGTTGCTGTTCTTCGTCGACGCCATCGAGTGTGAGCGTTTGCTCGCACATCATATCAATAAGTTGTCTGGTAGTGCGGAGTCCGGCGGCGTTGGCCTCTTTTGTCGGCACGCCCTGGAACTCCTGCGGCGATTTCGTGATTACCTTGTCCGGTCGGGCAATCGCGGCCGTGGCCGCGCCAAGGGCGATAACGCCGTTTGCGCGGGCCTCGTCCGGCGGGAAGCCACCCATCCACTCGTGGAAGACGGTGGTGAGCGTCACGTCGTCGGGGAGGTACGATTCACCGAGTTCTCGGAGCGCCTGGAGCGCGGCAACGTCCTGTACGAGATTGCCGACCTGTCCGTAGCCGAGTGTGAGCGAGCGGACGCCCTGTGTGGCAGCGAGCAGTCCCTCGACGAGCATGACCGTAATCGCGATACACGGCGGGACGAGCGTCCCCGTGAGCGGGCCAAATGGTTCGCGGTTGATTTCCACGCCGAACTCGGTGTAGAGTCCGGCGAGACGGTCCACGAACTGCCAGTGTTCAATCGTCTCTTCGAGGTCGCGGCGCTTCGTGTACGGAATGTTGTACGAGATGGCTCCGCCCTCGAAGCTCTGGAACCCACCGGCGAACGTCACCGCCGCCAGCAGGCGTGCGTCGGGCGTCCCGTGGCGAACTTCCACGGGAGAATCGACGGCCTCGACGAGGCGACGACATCCTTCGACGCCGTGGTTCACGGCCGGGAACCCGTTGAGCGTGTCCGCCCCCGAATTTCGGGCTTTCTCCAGTCCTTCTTGGGCTTTCGCGTACTCGTTGTCGCGGGTGTACGAGTCGATGGTCGTCGGCAGGAGGTCAGCCTGCCCCTCGGTTTCGAGGTGGCACAGCAGGTCGATTTGGTCCGACAGACACGGCACCCCGGCACGCGGTTGTAAGAGCGGTCGCTGCGCCGATTCGAGGACGGTTGCGAACCGTTTCGACCGCGGGAGCGTGCGATAATACTCGATTGCCTCCTCGAAGTCGACGTCCTCGCCCGTCGGCCAGTGTGAACGCACCTCCTCGTGAATCTCTTCGACGGCGGAAACGGGGAGTCGCGTGTCTCGGACCATCAGGACCGCACTCCCGTCTCTTCCGACTTCGACTGCGAAATCCGAAGGTCCCGCCGAAGCGCCTCGATGGCGTCTTCGGGGTTCGTCTCGGAGTCGAACACCCGGTCGAAGCCCATCTCGCGGAACGTCGTTCTCGTCTGCTCGAAGTCGTCCTGTCCGACGGCGAGATTGCCGCCGACGTACGTGAGCGCGTCGCTCCCCGCCTCTTCGAGTCGCTCAGTAAAGCCCTGACAGTCCTGTTTGGCGTGTCCGTAGAGCGACGAGACGAGCACTGCGTCGGCGTCGTGGTCGAGCGCCGCCTCGACGAACTCCGCTTGGGTGGTCTGGACGCCCAGATTGTGTACGTCGAACCCGGCGGCCGACAGCGCGTGCTCTAAAATCGTGATGCCGACGACGTGGGCGTCCGACCCGATGACGCCCAGCACGACTGTCTTCGTCATCGCTTTGTCCTCCGCCACTTCCGCCGTACGCCGGCCGAGTACCCGACCGCGATGTCGGCGCTCGCGCCGGTCGCCACCGGGGTGACTGTCTCACGCTCCGTACTCGCCGCCTGTTCGCCAGTCGTGCTGTGCTTGTATGCCCGCGATATCCCGTGCGAAGACATAGACAAGTCAGTGGTAAGCGTTGTGTAATAGTAACCACCTCCCATGGTGGGTGTTACAATGGTACTCGGAGATGGGTAAGTAATAGACCCTCTCCCTGCCGATTGAGGTCTCTACAGTCGCTCGGACATTCAGCTTTGCTCTGCGAACGTTACTCCGTTCTGTCGAGTGCGTCCCGGTATGCGCGCGGTCCCGCGACAGCGGCGGTCCCAAGCACCATCAGCATCGCTCCCGTTTCGAGTCGCTGACTCGCGACGACAGCGGGTGTGACCATCCCGGTCAGAATCAGCACGCCGACGAGAAACATGATACCGCCGAGGATGTCGAGTGGTTGAATTGTCACCGTAGTCGAACGGATTCCGGCGCGTCTCAAAAGTGTTCTTGCCGTTCATCGGGGATTCCGAGCGAAATCGTGGGTTGCTTTCGCACACGCTACGCCGTGCTCGCTGAGGAACCCTGCGTCAAAATGGAACCTCCGAGAACTGCTCACGAGTACCCGATGGTCGAAATAGGTGAGTTCGAGGAGGCAACCAGCGGCGGATTGCTGTAGTTCGTTACCGCCATCGGCTCTCAAGGATGTCAATCTGGGCACTCCGAGATGAAACGGCCGCTAAGAAGGAGGGCAACTCTGTCACCAATAAAAATCGAACCTTTGTTTTTGTTGCAGGGAAACATGACTCCGCCAGTATATTTTCAAAGGATAGGATTGTACTTATGGTATGGTTGGGGGCACCGTTGAGCGGCTTATTGAGTACGTCCATGAGCGGGCAGGTGACGGACTTCGGACAGTCGTCGTCATGAACGAAGACAGTTGGGAAGTCGTCTACCTCCGGGACGACCTGCAACAGAAGTATTCCAGTGATACGTACGCGGCGGTCGTAGACCGATTCGTCTTGAAGACCCGTCTATGTCCCCTGCCATCGAAAACAAACCTATCGGTGAACGACGCGCTCTCCTTTATTACCATGAGAATGCGTGCGTGATTCAACTCCCATACACAGAGTCAGAAACGATTCTCATTAGTGTTTCACGAGATGTCGGTCGGGGCTTAGTGAAATTCATCGAATCCTGTCGAGAAGTAGTACAGGCACAAGCGTAGGTACCTATAGCAACTGTACTCGGCACCGTTTCGACAGTCTGGCACTGGCCGATAATTCCAGCAGAGTCCCCGAGATTTTTCGCGCGGCCCAAGGAACCGGCGCGTCCGCTGTTCTGCGTGCGTAGCTGTGCGGTGTATTTTGTTCAGGTGGGTTAGCCACACATGCTAAGCGACGCGCGGCCACCCCCGGTCGCCGGGCATCGCCGAAGCCCAGGAAGTCGGGAAGGAACGGGCGACACGCCGACCACCCCAAACGGCCGAAAATGCCGGCAAGAGTCGCCGACTCTGCCTTAATGAGTATGGGACCACCCGGATGTTGAACCTCAGTCGTTCCGCTTCGCTCCACTCCTTGGCTCAAATCCGGACGGTTGTCACTCTTTGGCTCATCACGTTGTTCTTCGCACAAAGAGTGGGACCGCCCGGATTTGAACCGGGGTCACGGGCACCCAAGGCCCGAAGTATACCAGGCTAACCCACGGTCCCGCATATACGTCTCTCCCCGTCTCGGAGTAAAGGGTTTCGTTCCTCGATTTTCAGGTGAGCGGGAAGAAATACGCCACCCCGAAGGTCGTCACAATGCCGAGAACCAACTGTAGCGGGCCGCCAACGCGGATGTAGTCGGTGAACTTGTAGCCTCCCGGACCGTAGACGAACAGGTTCGTCTGGTAGCCCACGGGCGTCATGAACGCCGTCGAGGCGGCGAACATGACCGCGAGGACGAACGAGAACGGCCGCGCACCCAACGTCGTCGCCGCCTCGATAGCGACCGGAATCATGAGCACGACGCTCGCGTTGTTCGAGATGATGTTCGTCAACAGCGCCGTCACGAAGTAGAAGACGCCGAGCACGCCGAGAAGCGGGAGGAAATCACCTGACATCACGACCATCTCGGCGAGGAGGGCGGCGGCACCAGAGTTCTCCATGGCGATGCCGAGCGGGATAACCCCCGCGAGGAGGAAGATAACGTCCCACTGGACCGCGTCGTACAGTTCGGGCGGGCGGAGACACTTCGTTGCGACCATCGCAAGCGACCCCATGAGGGCCGAGACGACGATGGAGACGAAATCGAGTGCCGCGAGGGCGACGACGCCCGCGACGATGCCGACGGCGATGGGAATCTTCGACTCGCGGTAGTCGTGGCGCTCGATTTCCTGTGCGACGATGAAGTCCCGGTTGTTGTCGAGGCGCTCGATGCTATCGAACGTCCCCTGAATGAGCAGCGTGTCACCGACGCGAAGCGGGAGGTTGTCCATCCGGCGGCGGATGAGTTCGCCACCACGGCGGAGCGCGAGTACGGTCGCGTTGTACCGCTGGCGGAAACTCGCGGAAGCGAGCGATTCGCCGACGAGCGAAGACCCCGGCGCGACGACGATTTCGACGAGGTTCTGTCCCTCGTCTGCGAGTTCGAGTTCGTCTTCTGTGACCGTCACGGGAACGAGGTCGAGTCCCTCCACGTCGAGCAGTTCGACGAGCGTGTTGCGGTCGGTCCGCAGGGTGAACACGTCTCCGGGCTGAATCTCCTTCGGGCCGAGCGGTTCGAGGAAGACGCTATCGCCGCGAATCAACTGCAAGAGGTCGACATCGAAATCCGTCCCGACGAGTGCGGCCTGTACCTGCTGGCCGACGACCGGTGAGTCCGCCCTGACGACGACTTCGGTCAGGTATTCGGCCATCTCGAACTCCTCGGTCAGGTCGCTCCGCGGTTCGATTCGCGCGGGGGTGAGTCGCCGACCGACGGTGAGGAGGTAGGCGGTGCCGACGACCATGACGACAGCCCCGAGCGCCGTGAATTCGAACATCGAGAAGGCGGCCTCGCCGGTGATACGGGAGTAGACGTCGCTGGCGAGGATGTTCGTCGAGGTTCCGATGACCGTCAACATCCCGCCGAACATCGAGGCGTACGAGAGCGGCAACAGCAGTTTCGACGGCGACGTTTTCCCGCGCTCTGCGAGGTCTGTGACCATCGGGAGCAAGATAGCAACGGCGGCGGTGTTGTTGATGAACCCGGAGATTGGGCCGACGACACCGATCGTCGCGCCGAGTTGCTTCAATTCATTGTCGCCCGTGAATTCCGATATCTTCGCACCGAGTATCTGGATGATACCGGTTCGCTGGACGCCCTCGCTCAGGATGAACATCGCCAGTACGGTCAGCGTCGCCGTATTGGCAAAGCCCGAGAGCGCATCACCCGGATACGACTCGAAGAAGACGATTGGTGCGTCGAGCATGCCGAGTGAGGCGAGTGATTCGGACACTGGGTGGACCAACATCAGCGTCACCATCACGCCGATAGCCGTCACGTCCACCGGCACCGGCTCCGCCACGAAGAACACCAGCGCGAGGAGGATGATGGCAGAGATGACCACGATACTCGGAGTTATCGCTACCACGCGGATATCGACGCACTGACTGCCGAAAAGGGTGCGGGATTCGGAATGTCCGTTTCTGGCTGCCGTTGCGCTCCCCCTTATCGTCCCTCGTCTGCCAGTTCGAGGTCGGCGACGATGTCGTAGGGGCTGAGACCGTTTCGGATACCGTCGAGAATGCGGAAGGCATCGCTTGGCGAGAGGAACTGTCTCGTTATCGCCCGGCCGAGCGGCGTCGGTTCGAGGCCGTCAATGAACTCCCACTCGATGAGTTTCCCGACGGCGTGCGTCGTGGGCAACTCGCCGAGCATCCGGTCGTTGAGCGCTTTGGCCTTCTTCCCGCCGACGACGATGTTCGCCAGCGTCTCTTCGACGGCGGCGGACTCGTCGTAGACGGTTCGAACTTCTTCCATCTCGCCTTTCAGGAGTTTGAACGCCACCTCGTCTTCGGTCATCTCCATCGTGTTGTGATAGCTGGTGTCGGGTTCGACGAGGAGGTAGACCGTCCCTTTGTCGTGGTAGTCCGGACGGCCTGCCCGCCCGAGCATCTGGCTGAACTCCTGTACGGAGAGCCATTCGATACCCATCGCAAGCGTGTCGAAGATGACCTGTGACGCCGGGAAGTCGACACCGGCGGCGAGGGCGGCGGTGGTCACGACTGCCGCGAGGTCCTGGTCGGCGAACTGACGCTCCACGCGCTTGCGTTGCTTGTAGTCCAACCCGGCGTGGTACGGCGCGGCGTTGTACTCCAGTTTGCGCGCAACCTCGTGGCAGCGACGACGCGAGTTAGTGAAGATAATCGTCTGGCCGCGGTAGCCCTTCGAGGACTTGGTGTCGAACGCCCGTTTCACGAGGCGGTTTTCGATTCGCGGTTTCTCTTGGCCGTCGGCGAAGGTGACGTGGCGCTCGATGGGAACCGGGCGGTCTTCGTACTCGATGAGTTTCGCCCGCAGGTTCTGGGCCAACCAGTCCGGGTTGCCGACGGTTGCAGAGAGGTAAATCCACTGCGCCCCATTGTAGTTGTCGCGCTGTTTTGCCCGCTGATTGCAGTAGTACTTGAGACGGGAAATCATCCCGTCGAGGCGGTGGCCGCGTTCTTCTTCTTTGAGGGTGTGAACCTCGTCGATGACGACGGTCCCGATGTCGCCGAGGTCTTTGCCCGTTCGGAGGGCGTGGTCGATACCCTCGTAGGTGCCGACGATAACGTCGGCGTTCGGGTCGAACCGGTTGCCGTCGTCGTTGATGCGACTCGCACCGACGCGGATAGTAACCTTGCCGAGGTGGCCGTAGCGCTCTTTGAAGTCCTCGTGTTTCTGGTTTGCGAGCGCGACCAGCGGAACGAGAAAGAGCATCTTGCCCTTCCCCTTCAGCATCCGGTCGATACCGGCGAGTTCGCCGATAAGGGTCTTCCCGGTCGCCGTGGCACTCACGACAAGTTGGTCGTCGCCGTCGAGGACGCCGTTGGAGACGGCGAGGCTCTGGACCGGCAGCAGGGTTTCGAACCGGTCTGCCAGCATCGACTTCAGGTTTGGATGGACGTCGAGGTCGGCCGTATCGACGAGGTCGACATCTTCGGTGGTTGCGCTGATGGTGTCGAACTTCGTCAGGTCGGGGTCGAGTTCGCCCTGCAGGAGGTTCGTGATGCGCGTGAGGTCCTGCGTCTCGTAGAGGAGTTCTTCGAGACGGTCCTGCGCCGCTCGGGTGAGACCGCCACTGTACGAGAGTTCCTGTTCGAGTTCCTGCACCGCGCAGTCGCGGCAGATGTCCTCGTGTTCGGCTTTGATGGCCGTGTCGTCGGTGATGGGCGAGTAGCGTCCGTTGATTGCACAGCGACGACAGGTCCGCACGACGAGGGATTCGAGTTGGTACCCGTCGAGCATCGCCTTGAGTTCCTCACGGCCCGCACTGGGGGTCTGCTGCGAGATGCGAATGCGCGAGGCCGAGCGAGCGAGTTCGACAAATTGGCTCGGGTCGCGTGGCTCTTCGGCACCTTTCTGGACCACGAGGAAGCGAAGCGGCCGGGGCCCCGCATTCGTCTGCTTCAGTTCGAGTTTTCCGCGGAGCACCCGCTTTCCATCCCGACGGACGACGACGAGATAGTCGTCGCCTGTCTGGTGGAGAAACAGCGTATCGACACGGGTGACCTGTTGAGACACGATGGGTCGTACGGAGACGTGGTATTTCAGGGATTCGTCTGCGTGTCGGCCCTCGTGTGGGCCGAGGCGTTGCCGTCACTCCTCGTCGACGACTTCGATGGTGTCGTCACCGTTCGGTACCACACAGATGAACGACCCCTCTTCGTCGGCGTCATTTCGGTACCAGTGGGGCACGCCCGCCGGAATGAGAAGCGAGTCGCCCGCTTCGACTTCGTACTCTTCACCGTCGATGCCGACGGTGTAACGACCGGAGAGGACGTACTGCTCGTGTTCGACCTCGTTGGTGTGGCTCGGCACCGACGCGCCGGGTTCGAGGACGAACCGCCGGAGTGCGAAGTGCGGTGCGTCGTCGGCATCGGAAATGAGCACGCCCTTGTGCATGCCGTCGGCGGCACCGACAGACTCGTACTCGATGTCGTCGCCTCGCTTGACCACTGGTTCAGGTCGGGAATCGCTCATATCTCTCCGTGTATCGCCGGGCCGCGTAAGCCTTCCCCCGTTCCCACCAGCCTGACGACTTAAGACCTTCCCATGGTAAGTACGGGTATGCGAGGAATCCGCATTGGTAGCGCCTTCGGTATCCCGATTCGGCTCGACCTCACCTTCCTCCTGGTCCTCCCGCTTTTCGCGTGGCTCATCGGGGCGGACGTGGCGAACCTGACTGTCGTCATCAACGACCTCTTCGGGACCACTATCGACGGCGAGGTTCTCACGACTGGGTCGATGCAGTGGATACTCGGGTCCGCCGCCGCCATCGGACTGTTCGGCGGCGTCTTGCTCCACGAGTTCGGTCACTCGCTCGTCGCCATGCGCTACGGCTACGAAATCGAGTCGATTACGCTGTGGCTCTTCGGCGGTGTCGCTCGCTTCAAGGAGATTCCAGAAGACTGGAAACAGGAGTTCACCATCGCCATCGCTGGGCCCATCGTTTCTGTTCTCATCGGCGTCGTCGCGTACCTCGGGTTCCTCGTCCTCCCCGAATCATTGGGTGCTGTGCAGTTCGTCTTCGGCTACCTCGCGTTGATGAACGTCTCGCTGGCCGTCTTCAACATGCTTCCCGGGTTCCCAATGGACGGCGGACGCGTCCTCCGCGCGCTTCTCGCACGCAACCGCCCTCACGCGAAGGCGACCCAGATGGCCGCCGAAGTTGGGAAGGTGTTTGCTTTCCTCCTCGGACTCTTCGGGTTGTTCTTCAACCTCTTTCTCGTCGCCCTCGCCTTCTTCATCTACATGGGCGCGTCGGGCGAAGCCCAACAGACCGTCCTCAAGGCGACGTTTGAGGATGTGGTCGTTCGGGACATTATGACTGGGAGCGAGAACCTCGATGTCGTCGACGAGCAAACGTCCGTCTCGGAACTCCTCGAACGCATGTTCGTCGAGCGCCACACGGGCTACCCAGTCCTCAGAAATGGCGACCTCATCGGTATGGTCACGCTCGACGACGCTCGGGGCGTCAGGGAAGTCGAACGCGACGCTTACCGCGTCGACGACATCATGAGTGACGAACTCGCAACCATCGGTCCCGACGCGGACGCGATGGACGCCATCGCCCTCATGCAGGAACACAGCGTCGGTCGCCTTCCGGTCGTCGACGAGGAGGGTGACCTCGTGGGGCTGGTCTCTCGGTCCGACCTCGTGACCGCCTTCAACATCATCCGCAGTCGCGGGTCGCTCGATGCGATGCCAATCAACGAGTCTGGGTTGGCGCAACTCCGTTGACGGCCCTGTGGTCCGATGCGACCGGCGCGCACAGGGACACAACGATTATTCTACCACGTGGCGTATGGTAGCGTGCCACGAATGTGGTGGTGACACAGAAATGACGAAGCGAATCGTTTGCCGAGACGCGGGCTACGATTGTGATTTCCAAATCCAATCGGAGAACGAAGATGAACTTGTAGAGTTCGTCAGGGAACACGCGATGAACACACACGACACCGAACTGTCCGCAAGCGACATCCGCGGACTGGCAGTCGACATCTGACTGCCTCTTTTTTCCTGCAGGTGGGACCCGCACACAGCGAGGCGACTGTTACTTCACTTCGATATCGACGCTGAGACTCTCGTCGACGGCGCGTTCGGCGTGGAGCGCGGTGGTGTCGAAAAACGGCACCTCGGGTCTGTCAGACTGGTCGATGAGTTGCTCGATTTCCGTACATCCGAGAACGATACCCTCCGCGCCGTCAGCGACGAGTTCGTCGACGACTTCGAGGTAGCGGTCACGGGATTCGTCCCGAATCTCGCCTTTGGTTAACTCCTCGAAGACGATTCGGTCCACGTCCTCGCGGTCCTCCTCGTCGGGGACGACGATATCGATGCCGCGCTGAGCGAATCGCGCTCGGTAGAATGGGTCTTCCATCGTTACCGAGGTTCCGAGGACGCCGACAGTGTCGATTCCGGCGTCCAGAATCACGTCGGCGGCCGCATCGACGATGTGGACGAAGGGGATAGAAAGCGCGTCGGTGATAGCCGGCGCGACTTTGTGCATCGTGTTGGTGGCCATGATGACGAAGTCAGCACCGCCCGCTTCGAGGTCCTGCGCGGCATCGGCGAGGTACGACCCCGCTTCGTCCCACTGTTCGCCCTGGATGAACCCCTCAATGTCGGCGAAGTTGACGCTCCGAATCAGGATATCGCCGGCGTGGTGCCCGCCGTAGATTTCGTTGACCGCGTCGTCGATGAGGCGGTAGTACTCGACGGTCGATTTGCCGCTCATTCCGCCGAGGATGCCAATCGTTCGCGGTTCATCACTGGTGTTCGTGTCCTTGCTTTCTGGCATACACGACACGAGCGCACATCACCACATCAGCGGGACCCTTCCATAGAAGGGACACCCGGAACCAACCGAGAAGTCGTTCGTCGTCTACTGCTTTCCGATGAGTTTCGCTTCCGCCTTTCGGAGGTGTTCGAGGAACGTCGCTTTCGACACGCCGAGTTCGTCGGCCAGTTCCTTCGCCGTCGCCTCCCGTGGCCAGTTGTAGTAGCCGTACCGCTTCGCAATAGCCACCGCCTCGCGTTGCCGCGGGGTGAGAAGCGTTGGCTCTCCCACCGACGGCGGCCGGACGGGTTCGGACGCCGGGGCGATTTTCGTGACCGAGATTTCCGCGTCGCGTTCCTCCCGAATTTCGTCGAGCAGTCGCCCGAGCGACGACCGAGACGTGTGCGCCAGCAGGTTCCACGTCTCGACGCCGTCTTCGATTCGATAGGAGCTATCGACGAGCACCCCCCGCGTCAAGAACGCCGACCCGATGCCCTCATCCACGTCGTATTCGATGAACACGTCCTGTGCGGCGTGGCCCATTGGCGACGCGAGCGCGTCTTCGCTCGCGGCCGTCCCTATCGGTTCGATGTGGTTGATGAACGAGACTTCGTGTGCGACTTCGATTGCCTGCGTGACGTGCTCGCGCGAATCGCCATAAATCGTACAGCGCTCGTACGCCGAGGTGTCGTCGACCGCCGCACCATGACCGATGAGGCCACTCCCCGCCTCGTCCGTAGAGATGATGCCCCAACAGTCGGGATGCCATACCTCGAGGGTGAGATTGAGGAGTTCCGTTTCACCGTTCGACCCGGTCATTGCTTGTTGATGGAGGTCTGTCGTGAAAAATTAGATAGGTTGGCTGAGGTGATTGGATAGATTGGCTGGGGTGATTAGATAGGTTGGCTGAGGTGGCTCACCCGGCGGTTACCACCGACTTCGCTATTCGCAGCGTGCGCCTCCCCGTAGTGGCTTGGGATTGTCTCTCACAGACCGGATACATTCCAAATATAGGTTAGGTATATTCAATTATTTTGTATAAATAACCAATCCACAACATTATAGTTAGAAACTTGGAATAAGAAAATGCAAAACATGTCTATGGGTAGTAACGTCTCGAGACGGACGTTCGTCGGAACGATTTCAAGTGCAGTCGCTGTCGGTCTCGCGGGTTGTACTGGCAGCCAAGCAGAGAGTGGCGGGACTGAAGCCAACGGGACGACGACGGAGGGACACAAGACGACGACCAAGTCTGAAGAGACGACGACTACTGCTGAATCCGAGACGTACATGAACGGTGTCGGTGCCGACGCCAGCATCTCGTTCGAGGTGCCGTCCGCGGAGTCGGAACTCACCAGTACGTATGTGCAATGGAACGCCGCCGCGGATGGCGTCACCATCGAGCAGTCGGGTGCGGTCAACGACGGTGCTGGCCACTATCACATCCTGGTCGACACCGACCCCGTGACTCCGGGCGAAGTCATCCCCAGCGACGACTCGCACATCCACTACGGAAGCGGTCAGACGGACGGTGTCCTCGAACTCGAACCGGGTGACCACACGCTTCACCTGCAGGTCGGTGATGGCGTACACAAGGCGATGGACTTGGTCGAGACTGTCGAAGTCACCGTCAGTGACGACGCGAGTCTCAGCCTCGATACGAGTGTTGATGGGAGCGTCGTCGAGTGGGAAGTCACCGCCGAGAACTACACCATCGAACCATCCAGTGAAGGGATTACTTCCAACGCCGGGCACCTCCACGCGATCATCGACGCTGATCACGTCCCGGTCGGCGATGTCATTCCGAGCGACGCACACCACGTCCACTTCGGTGATGGGTCGACGAGCGGACGCCTTGACCTCGCAGCGCAGCTCGGTGACGAGTACGAACCGGGCGACCACAAGATACACTTCCAAGTTGGGACGGGAACCCACCGCGCGACGATGGTCCACACCCACACGACGGTCACGACCGAGTAGCAATCCCGTCGCGTTTCTTTCACACGGGTGCGAACCTGAAGACGGTTCAGGTGCGAGAATTGAACGCCGTGAGGCTTCGCCTCACGTACTCACGCTCGCTTCGCTCGCGTGAACCTCGCTCGCAACAAGTTGCTCGCTGGTTCAATTTTCTCCGTCAGACTTCACACCAAATTTCGGTGTGGGTTCGCACACGCTACGCGGCGCTCACCGAACGAAATTTGTAGAAAAGGTCCAGGTGCGAGAATTGAACCCGCGTCTCAGCCTCCACAAGGCTGAAGGATAGTCCACTACCCCAACCCGGACACGCTGCATCCATCTGTAATTCGCTACGATTAAAATACGTTACGACTCGGGGGCAGTGCGTCTCAGACCCGCACACTCTCCACCGGGAATCTTTTGCTCGTCACCACCAAAGGAACGTCTACGCGTGGCTATCACGGACAAAATCTACCTCAAGAACCACCGCCAAATCGTCTCGCAACTGGATACGAACATCCCGAAGCGCGTCTTCAGCGGTGCAACCCTCGAAGTCCTCTACTCGGGCGAGGGCCTCTCGAAAGTCGACGACGCGACCCGTGACCGGCTCTTGGATTTCGCACAGGACTTCCTCGACTGCGAGAACTCGGACGACATCTACACCGGCTACCCAGAACGCAAGTTCATCAATTACCTCCTCGAACTTCGGGCGCAGGGCCTTGGCCCCGACGCCATCGTGGACGTGATGAGCGACGAGTACATGGTCTACGCCTACCCCGGCGACGTGCTGTCGTTCCTCGACAACTCGGTCCGGACGCTCGAATCAGTCGAAGCGCTCGCCGACGTGGAAGGAGACAGGGAAATGCTCGACGAAGCGCGGCGCGCGAAGAAAGACCTCGTCGGCCCGCGCTAGGTAGCTGTCCGTCCGAACGCGTTCGTTACCCGAGTTTGAACGGCGGTTCGTCGCCCGACGTGTCGAGGTCTTCGAGTTGGATAACCTCCTCTACGTCGCCGTGGTCACGTTCCAGTTGCTCCCGAAGATGGTTTACGTAGCCTTTGTGCTCTTCGAGCTGCTCGCGGAGGTGTTCGGCCTCCAGTTCGAGGCGCTCGTGTTCGCGGATGAAACTCTTCGGTACTTCGACGGTCGGGGGGAACGACTCGTGTGTGTCATCGTCGTCGCCTTCGCGGAGGCGGTCGAGTTCGTGCGTGGGGACGGCTTCCACCTGACCGTCGTGGGCAACTAGCGTGTCCACGTAGTCGCGGAAAACGGCAGACAGGGAGATGTCCCGCTCTTCAGCTATCTCCCGAAGGGTCTCGAACGCGTCTTCGTTGACGCGAAACGAGATGGTCTTGTTTTTGTTGCCCATGATATTCGTCGGTCCGTCGTCTGGCCACTTAATATTTCGTCAGACGAGGGGGTGTACGCCGGTTCCAGTCGAAAATAATGCGGGAGTCGCGTGGGCGCTAGTCCAGTTCGTCGGACCCTTCGAGGCTTTCCAGCGCGGCAATCGAGGCCTGCTTGTACTCGTCGACGGGCAGGTCGTAGTTCTCACGCGACATCAGGGCGTACTCGTTGCCCTCGTCGTCGAACGCCTCGATTCGGTCGAGCGTTCGCGCTGCCGTCTCGGAGACCCAGCGGTCGCGCGTCGCGGCGTCGACTTCGGTGATGGACTCCGGTCGGACGGAGACGTTGATAGAGCCATCGTCCGTCTCGTAGGTCCGCGGCTTACCGACGACGGCGACGTAGGCCGGTGGTTCGAGGTCGCGGAGCGCGCTTGCGGCCTCGGGCTGGTACTGCCCGGCGTAGACGAAGAACGTCCCCGTCGGGTCGACGATGCGACCACGCCAGTACTCGTTGTCCTCGCCCACGTCGTCTTTCTCGGTGAGGGTGCCGACGAGGAAGATGCGATTGGCACTTTCGCCCGTCGGGAGGAGGAGATAGACGGGCGCGCGCTCGTCGTCGGACTCTTTGAACGTGTAACCGGCGTCGTTGAACTCCTGTGCGAAGACGCGCCGGGCAACTTCTCGGGTTGGAATCTCGTTAGAACTCATTTACATCGACCTCGCTTTGATGAGCAGTTCTTCGACGTCCGCGGGGTCAGAGAGCCGTTCGACTTCGTTCGCGAGAACGTATCGGCCGAGGGTCGGCCCCGTGACCCGGTAGTAGACGCCGACGAGGTCGCCGCGCATCTCCTCTTCGACGATGGTGGTGTCGAGGGCGTCCATGGCCATCTGCTTCGCCGCATCCAGCTCGATGCCCGTCAGTTCCTCGGTCATCTCGCGGTTGAAGATGACCTCGTGGACCTCGTTGCCGTCGTCGATGACGGCCTTGATACGGAGGTCGAACTCGCCTTCGACGTTGCCGTGTTCGGAACACCGACCGTTCTGGAGGACGCGCGTACAGTCCTCCTCGGGACAGCGCTTGATGAGACCGCTGCCGGACTGGATGTCCACAAGCGCCCCCTCGACGCTCGTCGAGTCGTCGCCGACTTCGATCTCTTCGTCGAGTTCCGTGATGCTCGTCGTCCGGTTGAGCTTCACGGAGAAGTTGCCCTGGTACTCGTCGGTGACGACGTTGCCGAGAGCGTACGATTTGCCTGCTTCGAGTTCGGGGAGTTCCGACGTGGTGAAGGAGACGAACTTCATCCGCCCGGATTCGTCGCCGAGCAAGCCGACCTGTGCGATGGCCTCGCTCCGGGGCTCCCAGAGTTCGACGACCTTCGCGCGCACGTCGACCCACTGTTCGTCCTCGTCGATGTCGTTGAGCAACGTCTCCTCGTTGCCACCGGCACCGCCGCCGAGTTCGTCGCGGTCGATGTCGGCCTCGTCGAGGTAACTGTTGACGACACTCCGCCGTGCCTCGTCGACGGGAACGCGGTACTCGTTAACGAGACTCTCGAGTCGCTCTTCGACATCGTCGACGGACACGTCTAGATGGTCCGAAAACTGTTCAGCTATCTCTGCTGCATGGGTTCGCAGATCAGTCATGGTCTACCTCGCCTCCACCTTGGTTTCCATTGGGAGGCATACGCAGCTTGGATGCGTATTCATATAAAAATGTCTGAGGCGGAGTGAAAGTGAAACCCCAATCCCGTGAGCGCGACACCCTCGTCGTCCGCGAGTGTCGGCTCCGGGCACCGACGAGCGAGGAATTGATACGGCCGGGGCACGCACCCTGTTCCATGGACGACCGCCTCGAAAGCATCATCCGAAGCGCCGCCCGGACCGCAGGCAAGCGCTACGAGGAGGTCAAACGCGCCTACCGGGACGGCCGCTCGTCGTCTGACGCCGTCGACTCGCTTCCCAAAGACGGCGAGGGGCGCGCGAAAATCGTCTGCCGCCGCCACGTCGAGCGGCGCGCCGTCGCCATCGACGCTGAGGGCCGCCCCGCCTGCTTCGACCCCGACCACCCCGACTGTCAGGGGTGTGTCGAAGATGTCCGCGAAGGCATCGTCGAGACGTGGTAGGATTTTCACCCTGCGTCTCGACCTGCCGATATGGACCGCCCGCTCGTTGCACTCGTCCTCGCCGGTGGTACCGGAACGCGACTCTATCCCGCCAGTCGAAGCGACCGCCCCAAGCAGTTCCTCCCGCTCGGGGGTGACCAGTCTCTGCTCTCAGCGACCGTCTCCCGGGCCGACTTCGCCGACCACGTCGTCGTCTCTACCCGCACGGAGTTCGCCGACGACATCGCCGACCACGCACCCGACGCGGAGGTTGTCGTCGAACCCGCCGCGAAGGACACTGGTCCGGCCCTCGTCTACGCGACCCACCGAATCGCAGAACTGTACACCAACCCCGTCGTGGTCGTCCTCCCGAGCGACCACCACGTCGGCGACGGCTTCTCCGAGGCGATGGCTCGCGGCGCTCGCGTCGCGGCCGAGACCGACTCACTCGTCGCCTTCGGCGTCGAACCTACCCGTCCCGACACCGGTTACGGATACATCGAACCCGGCGCGTCCCACGGCGACTACGCCGACCTCGCGACGTTCCACGAGAAACCGGACGCGGACACCGCCGAACGGTACGTCGAACAGGGCTACCTCTGGAACGCTGGGATGTTCGCGTGGACGCCCGACGCTCTCCTCGCGGCCGCCCGCGACTCGCCGCTCGAATCCCTCGTCGAAGCCCTCGATGCCGGAACGGTCGAAGCCGGATTCGACTCTGTCGACCCGCTTAGCATCGACTACGCGGTGATGGAGCGCGCCGCCGACGCGTCGGTCGTGCCCGTCGACTTCGAGTGGGACGACGTGGGCGCGTGGGATGCACTCGCCCGCGTCCTCGACGCCGACGACGCGGGGAACGTCGCACTCGGTGACGACCCGATAGTCGTCGATGCCGCAGACAACGTCGTCGCCACCGACGGAGCGAACGTCTCGCTGGTTGGCGTCTCCGACCTCGCGGTGGTCGCGTGGGACGACCGAGTCCTCGTCGTACCGAAAGCACAGGCACAGCGGGTTCGGGAAGTCGTCTCACAACTGAAGGACAGAGACCAGTTCTAACGAGCCCAGAGCGCGCTCGGGGCGTTCGTATCGGATAGCTTTACTATTGCTGCTCGGTTGTCAGTTTATATGGCTCGCTCAATGGGCAGGAGCATTCTGCACAAGGCGACAGATATCACGGCGATTCTCGTCACCGGTACGTGGCTCTCTGCGCTCTTTTTGGGCTACGACTGGTGGCTTCCGGCGCTCTTGTTCGGATATATCGCCGTTCTCCCCCTCGTGGACTTGCTCACTGACGGCGACTCGTCTTCGGACGCCGACGACGAATCCGCCTGGACGGACGAGCAGACGAGCGCTGCGGAGAGTGACGACCAGCCGGATTCGACGTCACAAGACGCGCTTGACACGCTCCGCGACCGATACGCGCGAGGCGAACTCACCGACGAGCAGTTCGAGCGCAAACTCGAACGACTACTGGAGACGGAGTCGATGGAGGATGTCGAAGACCGGGCCCGCGAGACAGAGCGCGCGTAGGCTTTCGGAACTGCCCGTTAGTGACACCTAACTGCCCGTTAGTCGCTCGCAAGCCGCCCACCGTCGACGGGCACACACGCACCCGTGACGAAACTCGCCCGATTACTGGCGAGGAACGCAACCACGTCGCCGAGTTCGCGCGGGTCGCCGATTCTCCCGAGCGGGATATCGTCGGCCCACGATTGCAGGCCCGCTTCGTAGGTGTCGTGGTCGCCGCGCTCGACACCGGCCTCCACTAACTCTTCGATGCGACTCGTCTCGTGTGCGGCCGGGAGGACAGCATTCACTCGAACGCTCGGGGCGAGTTCCCGCGAGAGCGACTTCACGAGGCCGATGACGCCGCGCCGAACCGCGTTCGAGAGGATGAGGTCGTCGGAGACTTCCTTGACCGTCGTAGAGGTGATGCAGGTGATGGTCCCGGCGTCGCTCGCTTCGAGATGTGGACGGGCCGCTTTGACCGTCCAGACGGCGCTCATGACGAGCATGTCGAACGCGCCGTACCACTCTTCTTCGGTCGTATCGGCGAACCCACCCGGTGGGACACCGCCCGCCGAGGTGACGACGTGGTCGACGCCGCCGAACGTTTCGACGGCCGCCTCGACGAGCGCGTCGATGTCTTCCCTGTTCGTGATGTCCGTCTCGACGCCGACGACAGACCCATCGAGGTCGCTCAACTCGCGTTCGGTCGCGTCGAGGCGGTCTGCGTCTCGGCCGCAGATAACTACGTTCGCACCTTCGTCAACCAGTGCCTCGGCGCTCGCCCGCCCGAGACCGGCGGAACTCGCCGTCACGATAACAGTATCTCCGTCGATTCCGAGATGCATGGACGTGGGGACGAGCGGTCCCCGGAAAAACGTAGGTGTTGCAGCAGAGATGGTGTGGGAACGCGCCAGTTAGACCGTCTCGGCGTGCTTTCTAACCCGGACGCGACCGTCGCTTGTGACGCCGATGAAGAGCGTCTCTTTGACCTCTCGACCCTCTACGGCGTCGCCCGCAGCGTCTGAGACGATTTTCATCAGGTCCGGCGCAGTGTGGTTCACCTTCACGCCCGCGTCGTCGCAGGCGTCGTAGACGCGTTTCGGCACGTCGTAGAGGTCGCTTCCGGCCGTGACTTCGATACGAACCGGCGCGGTGAGGGCGTCTACGAATGTCACCGTCTCGCGTGCCTTCTCGACGTTGCTGCGGGCGCTCGCTTCGATGCTGGAGACGTTCGCCCGCGACGTGCCGAGGAACTCGGCGATAGTCGATTGTCGAACACCCTGCTCGCGGAGTGCGAGCACCTCGGCCTGTCGGCGAGTAAGGACGCTCGTTTCGGGGTCGAAGCCCGCCCGGTCGAGCAATTCGTCGACATCCGGGACCGTCTCGTCGTCGCGTCCGTCGCTCATACGTCGGGGTCGGACGGAGGGGTCAAAAAGATACAGCAGGCTGTCTGTCCACTGGAAGTCGCTGCCAGAGTGGGGTTACTCGCCCCAGAAGTTGTCCCGACTTCCGAGTGCTTCCGGTCGCTTCGGCATGCTTCGCGTCTCGTCCGAATCCTCGTCTTCACCCGTGTCAACCGTCTCCTCGGCTTCTTCGGGGTCCATCGGGAGGCGCTCGATGACTTTCTTCGCGCGGGCGTGACTTCCCTTCACTTGGTCGATTCGGACCACAGCCCGTGCATCGGGGAGCAGGCCATCGACGAAGACGATGAAGCCGTCTTCGGTTCGACCGACGCCAGCACCGCTCTCGTGGATGTCCTCGACGGTGACGATGACTTCCTCTCCGGGCTTGACCGGTTGCTGCTTCAGTTCGTAGATGGGCCGCTCGTAGTGGTCACACCACTCCGCGCCGCCGCGGTCGCCGTAGTATTGACACCCCATCCCGTTGATTCGCTCCGAGAAACTGGGGCATTCGTCCGCCAGTGGACAGTCCGACATGTGCGGAGGTACACTTGGGGCACCCTAAACCCTTGCGGGTAGCTCGTCACCCCCTCAAACCCGTTTTTCGACCGTATCTCGGCCCCAAAACCCTTTCTGCCGTTCGCACCAACCCCGCGACATGACAGAACGCGTCCCCGAGTTCGCCCTCCTTGTCGGTGTGTTTCTCGGCCTTTCGGCGGCCGTCTCCGGTGCCGTCCTCACCGGCGAACTGTTCCGCCCGATTCTCACCGGCGTGGTCGTCTGTTACCCCTTCGCCGTTTTCGGCGTCGTCCGCTCCGAAGACCCGAGCGAGGCACTCCCACCCCGTCCCGTCCTTGCGTTCGGTACCGTCCTCGGGGTCGTGACCCTCCTCGCCGCCGCCGTCGAACGTCCCAACGACGTCCTCTCGGGACTCGCCGCCAGTCTCGTCGTCACGCTCCCGCCCGCCGCCTACGCCACGCGGTTCGGTGCCGATGTCAACCCCTTGTCGCCGGTTCAGACGCTCGTGGTGACTGCCGCCGTGGGCGCGGTGTTTCTCGCCTTCGCACCACTTCTCGGCACTCTCAGTGCCATCGTCGGTCTGGTCGTTGGACTCTCCGGTGCGCTCTACGCCGACGCTCGCGGCTTTCGACCGACTCACCGCCAGCGCCGTCTCGGTATCGTTGGCGGGGTACTCGCTGGCGTCGCAGTCGCGTGGTTCGGCCTCGCGATGCAACTTCCGCTTGCCCCCACGACGGCGACGGCCGCGGCGCTCGTGCTCGCGCCGAGTCTGTTCGCCGCGATTACGCGGGAGCGGTAAAATCCGGGGTGAAAATTCAGGCTAACGGCGTGCGCTCGACCACAGTCCCATCGAACGTCGGGTACTGCTCGACGATTTCGCCCTCGTCGACGTCGCCGTCTTCTATCATCTCTTCGAGGAGCCACCACGCGACTTCGACGTGGTTCGTCTTGACCGTGTAGAACTCCTCGGGAACGCCGAGTTCGGCGAACCGCTCGGCCGGGGTGTAGGTCTTGCCGTAGACGAGGGTGCCGTCTTCGGTCACTTCGTCGAAGGGACGGCGGAGGTTCTGTGCCATCCGTTTGAGGCGGTTTCTGTGCTGGGCGGCGTCTTTGAACACGGAGGTACAGAAGTAGACGCGCTCGTGGTCGCCCATCTCGTCGAGGATAGCCTGCTTCGAGCCGTCGACAGCAGACATGTGGCCCTCTTGGAGTTCGTAGCCCTCCTGTTGCATCCGGCGGTAGTTCCCGTCGGACATCTCGAACTCGTTGACGTTGCAGAACTCCGCTGCGCCCTCGTCGAGGAAGTCGAGGAACTCCTGTTCGGCGCGGATGCCCGGAATCTCGAACGCGGGCGTGAGGCCCTCCTCGCGAGCGATGTAGAGGATATCCTCCCACTCAGTGCCGTGCATATCGCCCCAGAGTTCGAGCGGCGGGTGGAAGCGAATCTCGTCGAGTCCAGCCTCCGCGAGGCGGCGCATGTTCTCCCGGCCGCCGGTGATGCCCGTGTAGAGGTGGGTGTGGTGGTCCTCGCCGAACTCGTCTTTCAGAAGCGAGATGTAGTGACAGGTCTTGTCGAGTGCTTCCTGCGGTTCGCCGCCCGTGATAGAAGAGCCGAGCGCGTCCATGCGCTTTGCCTCCTCGATAACGTCCGAATCAGACTCGACTTTCCGCTCGTTGGCGTATACGTCCGTGACGTTCTTTCGATTCTCGCCGAGCGGGCAGTAGAAACAATCACGCTGGTCGCAGTACCCGTAGACGAACAGCACCATCTTTCCTCCCATGGCGCACTGCTCGCAGCCCTTCGAGATCATTCGTTGAACACACGATATTCGTCCCACGGGCAAAAACCGTGCGAAACGCGGTTCGAGTGGTGTGCCCACGTTCGCCATAGATGGATGAGATTAAGGGACACCCCGAATTTGTGAACCATATGTCAGAAAATACCGATAAATCCGTCCTCGAACGGTTGGCGAGTCTGCCGACGGTCGCCCACCCCACAGCCTCCCCCGACGGCGACGAAATCGCCCTCTACTACGACGGGACGGGTCGAAACGAACTCCACGTCCTCGACGCCGAGACCGGTGACCTCGAACAGTGGAGCGACGGCGAAGTCCCGCGGAACGCTCGCTGGCCCGTCGCGTGGGGCGCAAACGGTAACCGCGTGTTCTTCCACCTCGACGACGACGGCGACGAGCAGAACGATATCTATGCCATCGACCGCGAGGGAGGTGTCGAACCGGTCATCGAGATGGATGGACAGGCGACGCTCTCCGACGTGGGGTCAGACGGCGAGACGCTTCTCTTCGGGTCCTCGCGCGACGGGCAGATGAACCTCTATCGACACGACCTCTCGACCGACGAGACGACGAAACTCACCGACTACGACCGAGCGGTGTGGGGTGCGATTCTCTCTCCCGACTGCAACCGCATCGCGTACGGGACGAACGAATCCGACGACGACACCAACTTCGACGTATACGTCGCCGACATCGACGGGTCGAACCCGCGGAACCTCGACACCGGCGAGACGGGCGCTGAGTCCCTGCCCGTCGATTGGGGCCCAGAAGGCGACCGACTACTCGTCTCGGACAACACGCCTGACCTGAATCGCTGCGGTGTCTACGACCTCACGACCGACGAGGTGACGTGGGTCGGTGATGGCGACCACGTAGAGACTCCCGTCTCGTTCCTCGACGACGGGCAGCAAATTCTAGCGACCCGAACGCGCCGCGCCGCGACGGTCCCGGTGGTCTACGACATCGAATCCGGGTCGTCCCGCGAACTGGACCTCCCGGAGGGTGTCGCTTCCTTCGGTCAGTCGAGCGAGCGTCGTCTCTCCGGCAATCGCGTGTTGGTCTCCCACACGACACCGACGCGTCGAACGGAACTGCTGGCCTACGACATCACAACCGACGACCACGAGACGCTCTTGGAGGCCGACCACGGCGACTTCTCCACCGACGACTTCGCGGACGCCGAGTACTTCCGATTCAAGTCGGACGGTGTGCCGGAGACGCCCGCGAAGGCCGTCGAACACGACCCCTACGACGAACTGGAAATTGGGGCGCTCTTCTACGACTCCGATGAGCGTCCGTCGCCGCTCATCGTGAATCCGCACGGCGGCCCGCGGTGGCGCGACAGCAAGTCATTCGACCTCTACACACAGTTTCTGGTCCAGTGTGGCTTTTCCGTCTTGCAGGTCAACTACCGCGGTTCGACCGGTCGCGGACGCGAGTTCGTCGAGGAACTGTACGATGACTGGGGCGGCGCAGAGCAGGGCGATGTCGCCACGGCAGTCGAACACGTCCTCGACACCTACGACTGGATAGACGAGGACCGCGTCGTTGTCTTCGGTGGCTCCTACGGCGGGTACTCGGCGTACTGGCAGGCGGTGCAGTATCCCGACCTGTACGCCGCGAGCATCGCGTGGATTGGCCTGACTGACCTCCACGAGATGTACGAGACCACGATGCCGCACTTCCGAACCGAACTCATGGAGGTCAACCTCGGTACCCCCGACGAGAACCCCGACCTGTACACTGAGCGCTCGCCGATAACGCACGTCGAGAACGTCGATGCGCCGATGTTCATGCTCCACGGCGTCAACGACCGTCGCGTCCCCGTCTCGCAGGCCCGCCTGTTCCGTGACGCACTCGACGGACACGGCTACGAGGAGGGCGTCGACTACGAGTACGAGGAACTCGGCGAGGAAGGACACGCCTCCTCGGACATCGACCAGAAGATTCGGACGTTCGAACTGCTCGCGGACTTCCTCGACCGCCGCGTCGAGGCGACAAGCGTCACCGCCGACGACTAACAAGTCCGCCGTCGTCAGACAGTCCCCGAAAACAGATATATCCCCACGGCATAGGTGCCACCAATGCTCTTGGTCCTCTGTGTCGACCTCGACGACGACCTCGGCCGCAAGACGGGACTCGATACGCCCGTCGTCGGCCGACAGAACGTCGAGGACGCGGCGGTCGCCCTTGCCACCGCCGACCCCGAGGACTCGGACGTGAACGTCCTCTTTCAGGGGATTCGCGTCCACGACCAACTCCTCGACGAGGAAGACGAGGAGGTCGAAGTCGCTGCCGTCACCGGACTCGAAGGCAGCGACGTGAAGGCCAACCGCGCCATCGGCGAGGAGATAGACACCGTCCTCGCAAGTCTCTCGACCGGCGAGTCGGTTCACGCCATCGTCATCACCGACGGCGCACAGGACGAGTCTGTCCTGCCGGTCATTCGCTCTCGCGTCCCCATCGACGGGGTTCGCCGGGTCGTCGTCAGGCAGGCACAGAACCTCGAATCGATGTACTACACGATGAAGCAGGTGCTTGCCGACCCGGAGACCCGCGGGACCATCCTCGTCCCCCTCGGCATCCTGCTTCTCATCTATCCCTTCGTCACCATCGCGAGTTTCTTCGACGTTCCGGGTGCCGTCGTCCTCGGTCTCATCTCCGCCCTCCTCGGCCTGTACACGCTGTTCCGCGGCCTTGGGCTGGAGTCCGCCGTCGACGACGCGGCCAACCGCGCCCGCAACGTACTCTACGCCGGACGCGTGACCATCATCACCTACGTCGCTGCCGCTGCGCTTCTCGTCGTCGGCGGCGTCCGCGGTATCGAACTGCTTCAGTCCACCACGGAGGCCGTCGGCGGCGACCCCGCACCCGGATTGATTCTCGCGGCGCTCGTCCACGGTGCAGTCGAGTGGTTCGCCGCCGCCGGAATCACGAGCAGTCTCGGGCAGGTGACAGACGAGTACCTCCACGAGCGATTCAAGTGGCGCTACCTCAACGCGCCGTTCTACGTGAGCGCCATCGCGCTCGTCCTGTACGCGCTCTCCGGGTTCTTCCTCCCGGTGGGCGTCCCCGGCGTCCAGACGTTCGACCTCCCCGGTCTCGCAGTCGCGCTCACGGTCGGCACGCTCCTCGGTGTGCTGAGTACGCTTACCTTCGCAGTGGCCGAATCCCGCTATCCGACGGCCCCCGAGGGCGAACAACCAGCTTAAGAGACGAGAGAAACTGCGACTACCGTTCGCGGACGACGACGAACTCGGCCAGGTCGCGGAGATAGTCGAGCGACTCCGAGTCACCGACACCGGACGATTTGAGGGCTTGGAGCGCGGCGTCCGCCCGATTTCGCGCTCGTCGGTTCGCCTCTTCGGGCGTCAGGTTCGTCACCTGAACCAGTGAGGGGCGACCCATCTCGGCGTCCTGTCCGGTCGGTTTGCCCAGTTCTTCCGCGTCGGCCGTCGCGTCGAGTACGTCGTCTCGAATCTGGAAGGCGACGCCGACTTGCTCTGCATAGTCGCCGAAGGCCTCTACGACGTGTGCGTCGGCGCGGGCGGCCACAGCACCTAACTCGGCGGCAGCGCGGAAGAGCGCGCCCGTCTTCCGCCGAGCGAGTTCCATGTACTCGTCTTCGTTCGACGGGATGGCGACGATTTCGGTCGCCTCGCCTTCACCCAGTTCGACCATCGACTCGGCGACGATTTGCATGGCCCGGTCGCTCGACGAGAGAAGGGCGAAGGCCTCCCCGAGCAGGCCGTCCGAGGCGGTGATAGCCGGCCCGTATCCGTACTCGGCCCACGCACTCGGCGTCCCGCGGCGGATATCGGAGCGGTCGATGATGTCGTCGATGACGAGCGAAGCGTTGTGGACGAGTTCGATGCCGACGGCGAAGTCGACGGCATCTTCGGGGGCACCACCGATGGCCTCGCACGCAAGGATGGTGACGGCGGGGCGAACGCGCTTGCCCCCCGCCAGAGCGACGTGGTCCAGTTGGTCGGCGAGTTCCGACGGCTCGACCGCCGAGACGACCTCTTCGAGGCGGTCGTTTACCATCGTGACCCGGCGCTCCAGGTATTCCATTGTCGGTTCGTAGGGTTGGGTAGGGAAGTACGTACCGGATTTCCGGAAACTGTGTGCGGACTCGCCCGTGGGCGGTCGGTTTCTGACCGAAAAAGAACGACGTGATTTGAGGTGCGACCACCATTTCCCGGCCGCTCACGGGTTCGCGGCCGCAAAAATCTGGACCAAAAAGTGAGAGAGTGAGTCTACTCGAACTGCTCGATGAGTTCCGGCACTACGTCGAACAGGTCGCCAACGATACCGTAGTCGGCGATGTCGAAGATGGGCGCGTCGGGGTCGGTGTTGATGGCGATGATGTTCTCAGCGCCTTTCATGCCAGCGACGTGCTGGACAGCACCGGAGATACCGATTGCGAGGTACACCTTCGGCGTGACGACCTTCCCGGACTGGCCAACCTGCCGGTCCTTCGGGAGCCAGCCGTTGTCGACGATGGGGCGCGAAGACGACAGGGTCGCATCGAGCGCGTCGGCGAGTTCCTGTACGAGTTCGATGTTCTCTTCGTCCTCGATACCGCGGCCGACGGAGACGAGTACGTCCGCGTCCGCGATGTCGACATCGCCGGCACCGACCTCTTCGAATCCAGTCACGCGCGAGCGCACGCGAGACTCATCGAGTGCGAAGTCGAACGCCTCGACGGCGGGTTCGCCCGCTGCTTCCGCGGCGTCCCACTCGCCGGGGCGGATGGTGACGGCGGCTTTGTCGGCGTCGACTTCGACGGTCGATTCGACTTTCGAGGCGTACATCTCACGGGTGACAGTGAGGCTGCCTTCGTTCTCCATCCCGATGGCGTCGGTGGCGAGCGGGATGTCGAGTTGCTCCGCGACGGCGGGCGCGTAGTCCAGCCCGTTGACGGTGTTGCCCATCAGGACGTACGTCGGGTCGAGTTCCTCGTACAGCGCCGTGACGGCCTGCACGTACACGTCGTGGTTGAACTCGTCGCCCTCGGAAACGGTGTGGATGGCGTCGACGCCGTCCAGCGAGAGCTCCTCGGCGAAGCCGTCTACATCGCCGCCGATGACTGCGAGGTGCAGGTCGCCGCCCGACTGCGAGGCGAGGTCGCTGGCGGCGGTGACGAGTTCGAACGACACGTCGCGGAGTTCACCGCGGCGGTGCTCGGTGATTGCGAGAACGTCGCTCATTGGGCACCCACCCCCTTCTCGCGAAGGACGGTCGCAAGTTCGGCTGCTTGCTCCCCGGCGTCACCCTCGAAGTAGACGGCGTCGGACTCCGTCTCGGGCTCGTACATGTCGGTCAGGACGAGTTTGGAGTCGACAGCAGACGCGTCGAGACCGAGGTCATCAAGCGACAGGGGCTTGATCTCCTTCGACTGAGCCTGTCGAATCCCACGCAGACTGGCGTAGCGGGGTTCGTTGATACCGGTCTGGATGCTGAGGACTGCCGGAAGGTCGACGTCCGTCAGCTCCTCGACGCCACCTTCGAGTTCGCGGCGGACGTGTGCGACAGCGCCGTCGATGTCGAGGTCGAGGTCGTTGACGACCGCGGCCCACTCGAAGTCGATGGCGGACGCCAGCGAGACGCCCGTCGCGCCGAAACTGTCGTCGTTCGCCTGCACACCCGAGAGAACGAGGTCCGGTTCTTCTTCCTCGACGACGGCCGAGAGCAGGCGCGTCTTCGCACCCACGTCGAGCAGGTCCACGTCTTCGAGCGCGTCGTCCCACACGCGAATCGCGCGGTCGACACCCTTCGCGAGCGCCATCCGGATGGTCTCTTCGGACCGCTCCGGGCCGATGGTCACGCTGACGACTTCGATATCGTCGTTCTCCTCGGCGATTTGGACCGCCTCTTCGACCGCGTACTCGTCCCACTCGTTGAGATCGTAGTCGAGGTACTGTTCCGCGATGCGAAGACCGTCGAGTTCGAAGTCCTCTTCGACCTCTGCGACCTCCTTGACGGTTACGAGAACTTTCATCAACGTTCACTATTGAAGGGGGCGAGTAAACGTTTTCGCCCCGCGCCCGGGACCGCCGCCGTCCGCTGATTACTCTTCGTGCTCGTCCTCGTCAGGAAGCGAAATGAGGTTCTCGCGCCCGAGTCTGAGCTTCTCGACGCGGTCGTTGTCGGCCATCGCCGACAGGAGTTGTGAGACTTTCGCGTCGGACCAGCCCGTCTCTTTGACGATGTTCGCCTGCTTCATCCGGCCGCCGTTGCGTTCGAGAAGCAGCTCCACGCGCTCTTCGTCGGACAGAAGGTCGAGGTCGACCTCGTCTTCGGTCTCGCCTTCGTCTTCAACGTCGTCGGCAGGCTGTTCGGGGACCGGAGATGGTTCGTGGGTCGGTGCGGCAGTCTCCGGACTGCTGGGCGTCGAATTGACCGACACGTCGTTCCCACCGTTGGTTCCAGTCGGTCGTCTCCGGCTGAACGCGACCACTGTGATGCCGATGAGCGCGACAGCGACGAGGCCGCCAATGATGAAGTCCCACCGCAGCGGGGCCGGTCCCGTTGCGCCCGTCGGACGGTAGCTTACGCGCAACTCTTCGGTCGATTCGAAGGTCCGTGGGCCTTCGATGACGACGGAGTTGTTCTCGAGCGGGATATTCGTGCTGTTGACCGCGTATCCGGGCGGCGTCTGGATGGTGAGGTTCTGGTTCGCCCGAACCGATGTGAGCCACAGTTGGTCATCACCGGTCGAAAAAGCGTCACCAAGTCGGAGACCGTCGTCGGTCTGTTCGAGGAAGTTCGTCCACGTGAACGACAGTACCAGCACGCCCGTCTCGTTCTCGACGAAGCCACGCCGCGTCGTGTTCTCTATCGACATCTGTCGCCCCGTCTCCGCCGACGCCTTCGTGCTGATCCGTTCGAAAAGCGGTTCGTCGAAGCCGACGTTCGCCGTTCCGCTTTCGAAGTCGCTCGCGAACTGTTCGAACGCCGCTGTATCGTTCTCCGTTTCGAGCGTATACCGCATCTCGATACGCCACTCGGCGGCCCGGTCGTCGCGTAGTTCGACGATAATTTCGGTCAGCGGCGTCCGTTCGACAGTCGACTGCTGTGCGAGGACTGGTCCGCTTCCGAGGGCCGCCGCTGTACCGGCATCGTGTTGTGCGGGACCGAGAGGCTCGGCCGCCGCAAACGGTGTCGAGACTCCGGCGACGAGAGCGAGGAGGACGACGATAACGGCGGCGCTCCGCATATATGTAAAACCGTTTCGTCCGGCGATGAAAACGCTTTCCATCGACCGGATACTGTAACCGCGCCGACCGGACCGCAGAATGCGGGCCGTAAGAGGGTCATTTTAGTACCGCCGTCGTGTACCCTCACGGCGATGAAGGTCCTCCCGCTCGTCCTCGCTTTCGTACTGGTGGCTTCACCAGTCCTCGGCGCGGTCGGCCCACAGGCAGGTTCGCCCCCGGCGGACGCGCTCGGCGATACGGCCGCACAGGTCCAGACATCGTCGAACGGGACGATTCGTGTCCTCGACATTCCGGCGTCGTCGGTGGTGCGTTCGACGGTTGATTTACAACACGTCGACCTCGGCCCGTCGCTCGACTTCGCCGGACTCCGGGCGGGAACTCAAATCCAGACGCTCTCGTCTATCGAACGCATCAGGTCGGCTAGCGACGACGGCGTTCGCCAACAGTTAATTCTCGGCGAGATAAACCAAATCGAACAGCGGGCCATCGCGCTCCAGAGCGCGCAGCGTAACGCCATCGAGGCGTACAACTCGGGCGGTATCTCTGCGCGAGAATTACTCGTCGAACTCGCCCGTATCGACGCCGAGGCACGCGAACTCAACGAGCGCCGCATCGAGCTTCGCGAAATTTCGGCGCAGACGCCCGACTTCTCAGTTGACCCCGGTCGACTCGCCGCGCTGGAACGAGAACTAGATACGTTCACTGGTCCCGTCCGCGAACAGGCGGTTTCCGTTCTCACGGGGGCCGAAACCCCGACGAGGTTCTTCGTACGTACGAGCGAAGACGGCCTCGTTCTCAGTGTTATCACGGACGACACGTACATCCGGGAGGCCTACCGGAGCGACCTGCGTAACCGCGACGAAAGCGGTGTCACGCCGACCGAGGCGCTGGACAAAGTCGCGGAGAACTACCCCTACGTCTGGGACAGTCGGGCGACGCAAAACGGTGCCGACGTAGTCGGGGCCGGAAACAGCTATCTGGTTCGGGTCAACCACGACCGTGGACAGTTGTTCGCTTACGTCGACAGTGGGAGCGCCAAGGTGTTCAAGGAGGCACAGATTCGCCCCCTCGACACAATCTCCAACGGTACGATGGCGACTGAGGTCAAGGACGGACTCAACCTGTCTGTCAACCGCACGTACCCCGGTGGCCCGCTTCGAATCCAGTTGACCGAGACCGAGACGGGCGACCCTGTCGATGCGAACGTGACCATCGGGTTGGAAGCCAGTCGCGAGAGCTCGCTCCTCGGTCGAACCGGAGCTGATGGGACGATTTGGACTGTCTCGCCCGGAAGCCGGTTCACCATCACGGTCATCAAGGGTAACGCAGCGGTCGTTCTCACCGTCTCCCCGACGCCGGTACCGCACCTCTTGACCAACACGACGAAGACGAACGAGACGACCACGACGCCAGCCAGTGATGTCACCCCCAGTGGGACGGCCACACCGCAGTTTGACGGATAATTCCGCTATCGCGACCGACGGAGAGCGCTCTCTTCACGTCTGTCGTTTCGTTTCACCCGAACCTTCTTATCCGGTGACGGGACCATCCCGCCTCGATGCTTCGGCAGCTCTCGTCCGACACTCGTGGGTCGACCGTCCTGATTGGTGGCGTCCTTCTGGTCGGTATCGTCGTCATCGTTGCGGGCGTGGTCGGTGCCGCCGCGTTCGACGTGGCGGAGTCGACACCGTCTCCCGACCACCCAACGATGCTCTCGCTGTCGGTGACGGGGAACGTGTTTACACTGACGCACGAAGCGGGCGCACCGCTGCACGTCTCGAATATCCAGCTCCGAGTTTCGATAGATGGCGAAGAGCTGCGACATCAGCCACCCGTCCCGTTCTTCTCGGCGGCGGGCTTTCGACCGGGACCCAGCGGGCCGTTCAATACGGCTGCTGACGGGACGTGGACCGTCGGCGAGACGGCGCAGTTCGAACTCGCGGGAACGAACGCGCCCACACCGACGCCCGGCGCTCGGGTCGTCGTTCGGGTTTACGAAGAAGAAACGCCTGTCGCGGTGGTTCGAGCAACAGTACGGTGAGTTGAGACAGCGACCCTGTGAGTTGAGACAGCGACCCTTATTCTTCGGGAGCGCGCGCGATGGTGACGATAGCACGTGGGCTGCCGGGTTGTCGCTGGAGGATGTGGTGTTCGATGTCGACGAACCCGGCCGCTTCGAACATCCGGTCGGCCTCCTCCTCGTCGTAGAAGAGCATGATTGCGTCGGCGAGCTTCTGGAAGAGGCTGCTCTTCGGGTCGTCGGGACCGACGACGAGAACCTTATTGCCGGGCTTGACGACGCGGCGGAACTCTTCGAGCGCAGTAACCGGGTTCGGCCAGTATTCGATGGACCCGGACGACCAGATAACGTCGAACGAGTTGTCGGCGAACGGCAATCGCTCGGCGTCCCCGCGGTAGAACCGAACTTGGTCGTTCTTGCCGAACTTCTTCCACGCCTTTTGCATCTGGTGGATGCTCTGGTCGAGTCCGTGAACGTCGTCCGTGTAGCGGAGTAGGCCTTCGGTCCCGAAGCCAGTTCCACACCCAACGTCGAGGACGCGGTCGCCCTGTTGGATGCCGAGCAGTTCGAGCGTCTCGTCGCGCATCTCCTCGTTCCAGATGAACGGGTTCACCTGGTCGTACACCTTCGAGAGGTACTTGTAAAACAGGCGCGCCCGAGTTTTGTTTTCGAGGACTCCCATCGCGCCGGGATTAGGACTCACTGATGATAACGGTGCGGATTCACCGCGCGGTTCGAGCCCGTCGAAGCCCGGACGCAACCCATTTTCCCATCATCTCTCGGCACTGTTCCGCAAACACCTTATACAGCGCTCGTGCAACGTTCCTGTGATACGAGTATGCCGAGACAAGAGGTTCTCGAGAAAATAAAATCGGCCGAGCAGGAGGCCGACGACATCATCGAAGAGGCCGAGGCGGAACGTGAAGATCTCGTCGCGGAGGCGCGCCGCGAGGCGGACGAGATCCGCTCGGAGGCCGAGCAGGAGGCCGACGAACTCGAATCTGAACGCTTGGCGGAGGGGCGTAAGGAAATCGAGAAAGAGCGAGAACGAATCCTCGAAGAAGGCGAATCGGCACGGGACGAACTAGTAGCCGAGGCGGAAGAGCGCATCGACGATGCGGTCGAGTACGCCATCGGCCAATTCGAGGAGGCGGTGGATGCTCAGACCTGAGCAGATGAGCAAGGTCTCGGTGACCGGTTCCAAGGGCGTCATGTCCGAGGTCATCGAGACTGTCCACGACCTCCAACTGCTGCACGTCACCGAGTACGATGGGTCGTGGCAGGAGGAGTTCGGTTTCGAGACGGGTACCCCAATCAAGGGTGCGGAGGGCGCCTCCGACAAACTCGTCACCATTCGCTCGCTCAAGAGCATCCTGGGCGTCACCGAAGCCGACGCCGGTCGCCAGCGCATCGTCCCCGACGACGCGCTCGGTGAACCGCTCGAAGAGATTCGCGAGCGCGTCAACGAACTCGACGACCGGCGCTCCGAACTGAAGAACAAACTCGGTGCCATCGAAGACGAAATCGACGCGATGGAACCGTTCGTCGACCTCGGAATCGACCTCGACCTCCTGTCTGGGTACGACTCCCTTCAGGTCGCCGTCGGTGAGGGAAAGGTCGACCAGGTCGAGCGAGCGGTCGTCGACGCTTCCGACATCGACACGTTCGAAATCTTCACCGGTCAACAGACCCTCGCTGTCTTCGCCCGTCCTACGGAGGACGCCTCGGAGACGGCGCTCTCGGACGCGCTCGTCGGCAGCGAGTTCGCGTCGTTCGAGGTTCCGGACGCCGAAGGAAGTCCCGAAGACCACGTTCGCGACCTCGAACAGAAAAAGCGCAAGTTCGAGTCGAAGCTCAACACGGTCAACTCCGAACTCAACGACCTGAAGGTCGAAGAGGGCGAGTTCCTGCTCGCCGCGGAGGAACGACTCGCTATCGACGTGCAGAAGACCGAAGCGCCGCTTTCGTTCGCGACGACGGAGAACGCCTTCGTCGCCGAAGGGTGGATCCCCACCGAGCGGTACAATCGGTTCGCGACCGAACTGAAGAACGTCGTCGGCGAGAGCATCGATGTCGAGGAAATCGAGCGCGCCCAGTTCACACGCGACGGTCACGACCACGTCCGTGAAGGTGTCCCCGAGAGCGACACTGGCGGACAGCCGACTGTCGCCGACGGCGGCACGGTCACGATGGCCAACGACGAACCGCCGGTCATCCAGAACAACAGTGGTGCGGTCAAGCCGTTCGAACTCCTCGTACAGGCTGTCAACCGGCCGAACTACTACGAGTTCGACCCGACCATCATCCTGTTCCTCACGTTCCCGGCGTTCTTCGGGTTCATGATTGGTGACCTCGGATATGGTATCCTGTACACCGCCATCGGGTACTTCCTCTACGCGAACTTCGACAGTGAAGCGTTCAAGAGCATGGGCGGGATCACCATCGCGGCCGGTCTGTTCACCGCGCTGTTCGGTATCCTGTACGGCGAACTCTTCGGACTGCACCTCATCACCGAGTACTTCTGGCACGGTGTCGTCGGCCTCGAACACGCCCCCATCGAGAAGGGTCTGTCCCCGGCCGGCGTCGAGTGGGCACTCGGCTGGCTCGTTGTGAGCGTCGTCGTCGGTATTATCCACCTGAACATCGGGTGGCTCTTCGACCTCATCGAGAACTTCCAGCTGCACGACCTGAAGCACGCAGTCCTCGAGAGCGCTTCGTGGCTCCTCATGCTGAACGGGCTGTGGGTCTGGATCTTCAGCCGCGCGCTCGGCGACACGCCGCCGGACTTCCTGTACACCACGTTCGCCGCCGACGGGGTCATCCCGCTCGGCTTCTCGGGCTTCCCCGCCATCGTCGGGTGGGCCGGACTCGGTGTTTTCTTCGTCGGTCTGGTCTTCCTCATCCTCGGTGAACCCATCGAGGCGGTCGAGTTCCTGAACGTGCTCGTCAACGTCCTGTCGTACACCCGTATCGCGGCAGTGCTGCTCGCGAAGGCCGGGATGGCCTTCACGGTCAACCTGCTGTTCTTCGGCGCGTACGTCCACCACGGCGAGTTCCACTTCATGCTCGGCCACGGTCCCGAGTACATCATCCACGAATACGGCGCAGAAGCCATCATGTTCCCCGGCCTGATGCACTCCGGTGCGGCGGGTCTGGTCGGTGGCCTCCTCGTCCTCGTGCTCGGTCACGCACTCGTCCTCGCACTCGGTGTCACGAGCGCCGGCCTGCAGGCCGTGCGTCTCGAGTACGTCGAGTTCTTCGGCAAGTTCTTCGAGGGCGGCGGCCGCGAATACGAACCGTTCGGCTACGAACGGAACTTCACCACCGAGGACTAACTGTCCTCCCGCGGTGAAACTCTCTTTGATTGTACTCGGAGAGCGATAGCTTTACCCGGAAGTGTGCTTCCTAACGCCCGAGTACCCGGATTTCGGCCGATTGTTTTGGGAACCTTTATGACACGGCTTGCAACACATACGAACGTTCGGAGACGACAAACCGGTACTTAAGAACATACAATGATTGAAGCAATCGAACCCCTCATGACTGCACTGCAGAGTGAAGCAGCTTCCTCCCCCGCAATTGAACCCACGGCCGCCGCGGCCCTCGCCGTCGGTCTCGCCGCCTTCGGCGCAGGTTACGCTGAGCGTGGCATCGGTTCCGCTGCCATGGGTGCCATCGCCGAGGACGAGAGTCTCTTCGTCAACGGGCTGATCCTCACCGTTCTTCCCGAGACCCTCGTCATTCTCGCGCTGGTCGTTGTCTTCCTGGTCTAAACACCCCCTCCTTTCCCATCATGAGTTTGGACAACGTCGTTGAGGACATCCGAGACGAAGCCCGCGCACGTGCGGAGGAAATCACAGAGGCCGGCGAAGAACGAGCCGACGAGATCCGTTCGGAGGCTGAGGCGGAAGCCGAAGCGCTCATCGAAGAGCGCGAGGAGGCCGTCGAACGGCAACTCGAACGAGAGCGCGAACAGGCGCTCTCCAGCGCGAAGCTCGAAGCCAAGCAGGCTCGACTGAGCGCCCGCCGCGACGTGCTTCAGCGCGTTCGTGAACAGGTCGAAAGCGAACTCGCCGACCTCGAAGGCGACCGACGCGAGGAGCTGACTCGAACGCTCCTCGACGCTGCATCGGTCGAATTCGAAGACGAGGACGAAGTCCACGTCTACGGTCGCGCCGACGACGCCGACCTGCTCGAAGACATCCTTGCCGACTACGACGGATACGAAGTGTCCGGTGAGCGCGACTGCCTCGGTGGCGTCGTGGTCGAGGGCACGAATTCGCGCGTTCGGGTGAACAACACCTTCGACTCGGTCCTCGATTCAGTCTGGGAGGACAACCTGAAGGAAGTGAGTGCGCGACTGTTCGACGACCAATGAGCGCTGCTGGCGGCTCGAATCCGGAGTACGTCATCGCTCGGGTACGAGCGAGACGCAGCGCCCTCTTCGGGGACGAAGAGTACCGCAAGCTGGTCCGCATGGGCCCGGCCGAAATCGCCCGGTTCATGGAGGAGTCGGAGTACGAGACGGAGATCAACGCGCTGGGAAGTCGCTTCTCGGGCGTCGACCTTATCGAGTACGCGCTGAACGCCAACATGGCGAAGCAGTTCAACGACATCCTCGACTGGGCCGGCGGTCGGCTGTACGACCTCATCGCCCGGTACCTCCGGAAGTTCGACGCGTGGAACGTCAAGACCATCATCCGTGGTATCTACTCCGACATCGCTCGCGACGAGGTCGAATCCGACCTCATCCGCGCCGGTGAGTTCGACGAGAGCTTCCTCTCGCGCCTCCTCGAGGTGCAGGAAATCGAGGAAATCGTCGAACTCCTCTCGGGGACCATCTTCGGTGACGGTCTCGAGGCCGCCTACGACGACTACGAAGACGTTGGCGTCCTCGTCCCCCTCGAAAACGCCGTCGACCGAGCCTTCTACGAGCAACTGCTCGAAGGGCTGGTCATCGGAGAGGAGACGAAGCAGTACCTCGAGTTCCTCGAAGCGGAAATCGACTTCCGGAACGCCCGCAACGCGCTCCGTATCGCCCGCAGTGGCGCCGACCTCGACCCCGTAGATTACTTCATCGAGGGCGGCACCCTCTTCCGGGAATCGGAGATTGCGACGCTGGCGACCAACACGAGCGAACTGGTTTCGAAGATCGCGGAGAGTCGGTACGGTGACCGCCTCGACGACGCACTTTCCGACCTCGAGGAGGCAGACAGTCTCATCGGCTTCGAGCGCGCCCTCGATTCGGCGCTGCTCGAATACGCCGACACGCTCGGGTACGTCTTCCCGCTGTCTGTCACGCCGGTCCTCTCGTACATCCTCGCCAAGGAACGCGAAGTCGACAACATCCGGGCGATTGCCCGTGGCCGCGAGGCCGGGCTTAGCCCCGACGAAATCGAGGAGGAACTGGTTATCCAATGAGCCAGGAAATCGCAGTTATCGGCAGTCCCGACTTCACCACGGGCTTTCGGCTTGCGGGCGTCCGCAAGTTCGAGAACGTCCCGAACGAAGCAAAGGACGAAGCACTCGACGAGGCCGTGACGCGAACGCTGGAAGACGAGGACGTTGGCATCATCGTGATGCACGAAGACGACCTCGACTACCTCTCGCGTAACGCGCGCCAGTCGGTCGAGCGGAGTATCGAGCCAACGCTCGTGACGCTCGGCGGGTCCGGCGGCGCAAGCGGCCTCCGCGACCAGATCAAGAGAGCTATCGGTATCGATCTGATGGACGAATAATAAACATGAGTCAGGCAACACAAGATTCCGTTCGCGAGGACGGCATCATCGCAAGCGTGAGTGGTCCGGTCGTGACCGCCCGTGACCTTGACGCCCGTATGAACGACGTTGTGTACGTCGGCGACGAAGGGCTGATGGGCGAGGTTATCGAAATCGAGGGCGACCTCACGACCATTCAGGTGTACGAGGAAACTTCGGGCGTCGCTCCGGGCGAACCCGTCGAGAACACGGGTGAACCGCTGACCGTCGACCTCGGTCCCGGGATGCTGGACGCCATCTACGACGGTGTCCAGCGCCCGCTGGACGTGCTGGAGGCCAAGATGGGCTCCCCGTTCCTCGACCGTGGTGTTGACGCACCCGGTATCGACATGGAGAAGAAGTGGGAGTTCGAACCCAGCGTCTCCGAAGGCGACGAAGTCGCCCCCGGTGACGTCGTGGGTACCGTTCCCGAAACCGTGACCATCGAACACAAGGTCATGGTCCCGCCGGATTTCGACGGTGGCGAAGTCGTCGCCGCCGAAGCAGGCGAGTTCTCCGTCACGGAGACCGTCGTCGAACTCGACAACGGCGAAGAGGTCACGATGCACCAGGAGTGGCCGGTTCGCCGTGCGCGTCCCTCGCAAGAGAAGAAGACGCCCCGCGAACCGCTCGTCTCCGGGCAGCGTATCCTCGACGGGCTGTTCCCCATCGCAAAGGGTGGGACGGCCGCGATTCCGGGGCCGTTCGGGTCCGGGAAGACGGTTACGCAGCACCAACTCGCCAAGTGGGCTGACGCGGACATCGTCGTCTACGTCGGCTGTGGTGAGCGCGGAAACGAGATGACCGAAGTTATCGAGGACTTCCCGGAACTCGACGACCCGAAGACCGGGAACCCGCTCATGGCGCGGACATCGCTCATCGCGAACACGTCCAACATGCCCGTGGCGGCCCGTGAGTCCTGTATCTACACCGGTATCACCATCGCGGAGTACTACCGCGACATGGGGTACGACGTGGCACTCATGGCCGACTCCACCTCGCGGTGGGCAGAGGCCATGCGCGAGATTTCCTCGCGTCTCGAAGAGATGCCCGGCGAAGAGGGGTACCCCGCGTACCTCGCCGCGCGTCTCTCCCAGTTCTACGAGCGCGCAGGGTACTTCACGACCATCAACGGTCAGGAAGGGTCCGTTTCCGTCATCGGTGCAGTGTCGCCGCCGGGCGGCGACTTCTCTGAGCCGGTTACGCAGAACACGCTGCGTATCGTGAAGACCTTCTGGGCACTCGACGCAGACCTCGCAGAGCGTCGTCACTTCCCGGCTATCAACTGGAACGAGTCCTACTCGCTCTACCAGGACCAGCTCGACCCGTGGTTCGTCGAGAACGTCGAGGACGACTGGCCCGAAGAGCGACAGTGGGCGGTCGACGTGCTCGACGAGGAGAGCGAGCTTCAGGAAATCGTTCAACTCGTCGGTAAGGACGCCCTGCCGGCGGACCAGCAGCTGACCCTCGAGGTCGCTCGCTACCTCCGCGAGGCGTACCTGCAGCAGAACGCGTTCCACCCGACGGACACGTACTGTGAGCCCGAGAAGACCTACGGTATCCTCACCGCCATCCACACCTTCAACGACGAGGCATTCAAGGCGCTCGAAGCCGGCATCCCCGTCGAGGAAATCCAGTCCATCGAAGCGGCTCCCCGTCTGAACCGTATCGGTGTGCAGGAAGACTGGGAGGCGTACATCGAGGACCTCAAAGAAGAGATCACCGAGCAACTCCGCGAGCTGTACTGAGATCATGAAGGAATACCAGACTATCACCGAAATCAGCGGCCCGCTGGTGTTCGCCGAGGTTGACGAGCCGATCGGTTACGACGAAATCGTCGAAATCGAGACGCCGCAAGGCGAGACCAAGCGTGGACAGGTCCTCGAATCGAGTGAGGGCCTTGTCGCGATTCAGGTGTTCGAAGGAACCACCGGTATCGACCGAAACGCGTCCGTCAAGTTCCTCGGCGAGACGCTCAAGATGCCCGTGACCGAGGACCTCCTCGGTCGCGTGCTCGACGGTTCCGGCCAGCCAATCGACGGCGGCCCGGAAATCGTCCCCGACGAGCGCCGTGACATCGTCGGCGCAGCAATCAACCCCTACTCCCGCGAGTACCCCGAGGAGTTCATCCAGACTGGCGTCTCCGCCATCGACGGTATGAACACCCTCGTTCGTGGACAGAAGCTCCCCATCTTCTCCGCGTCGGGGCTTCCCCACAACGACCTCGCACTGCAGGTCGCCCGTCAGGCGACCGTGCTCGAAGAGGAAGGCGACGAAGAGTCCGAATTCGCTGTGGTCTTCGGCGCGATGGGTATCACGCAGGAAGAGGCGAACGAGTTCATGCAGGACTTCGAGCGCACGGGCGCACTCGAGCGCTCCGTCGTCTTCACGAACCTCGCGGACGACCCCGCAGTCGAGCGGACGGTCACGCCGCGTCTCGCCCTGACGACCGCCGAGTACCTCGCGTTCGACAAGGACTACCACGTCCTCGTCATCCTGACCGACATGACCAACTACTGTGAGGCGCTCCGCGAAATCGGTGCGGCTCGCGAAGAGGTCCCCGGTCGCCGTGGCTACCCGGGTTACATGTACACTGACCTTGCGCAGCTCTACGAGCGCGCAGGTCGTATCGAGGGTCGCGAAGGGTCTGTCACCCAGATTCCCATCCTCACGATGCCGGGTGACGACGACACGCACCCGATTCCTGACCTGACCGGCTACATTACCGAGGGTCAGATCTACATCGACCGCGACCTCAACTCGCAGGGCATCCGCCCGCCGATTAACCCGCTTCCGTCCCTCTCGCGCCTGATGGACGACGGTATCGGCGAGGGCCTCACCCGTGAGGACCACGCCGACGTGTCCGACCAGATGTACGCGGCGTACGCAGAGGGTGAAGACCTTCGCGACCTCGTGAACATTGTCGGTCGCGAGGCACTGTCCGAGCGTGACAACAAGTACCTCGACTTCGCCGAGCGCTTCGAAGACGAGTTCGTCGACCAGGGCTTCGACACGAACCGCACCATCGACGAGACGCTCGACATCGGTTGGGACTTGCTCTCGATGCTGCCGAAGTCCGAACTCAACCGTATCGACGAAGACCTCATCGAGGACTACTACCGCGAAGACGCCGAAGCGGTCGAAGCGGAAGCCTAACTCGGCAACTTCGAATTCTTTCTTTCGGACGCGACACCCGACAGCGACTGCACTGGTCGGCGTGTGGTCTGCGAGTCAGGTGTATCGGTGCGTGCTTGCGAGTGCAGCGCCCCACAACCGGCCAGAGCGAGGTTCCTTGTGTGGCGGGGGTCTGTATGGAGTATGTCAATCGCTGCGTCGCAGTCCCGCGTCCTCACGTTCGTCGGGGACGACATCAGGCCGCGAGTCGAGCGCGAACTCTCGTCGTTCGCCGTCGAAGCCGTCTCATCTGTCGAGGGTGTCGAACGACGCCTCTCAGAGGGGACTGTCGATTGTGTCGTCCTCGACGCGGCCGCTGCGGCGGACATCTCGTCCGTCAGCGATTCTGCGACACCCATCGTCGTGCTGGTTCGTCCCGACGCCGACCTCTCGCCGGGGGAGGCACTCGACGCCGGTGCCGACGATGTCGTTCCGGTCGTGGACTCGAATCTCTTCGACCGACTGGGAGCACGCGTCGAGAGCGTCGTCGCGTGGCACAATCGACGCGCCGAGGTGACAGACCGAATCACAGAAGACCTCAAAGAGCGGGCGATGGACGAAGCGCCCGTCGGAATCACTCTCTCGGACGGGTCGCTTCCGGACCACCCGCTCGTCTACGCCAACGACGCCTTCGAGTCGATGACGGGGTACGCCGTCGAAGAGGCGTTGGGTCGAAACTGCCGGTACTTGCAGGGCGACAAGACGAATCGAGAGCGCGTCGCCGAACTCCGGCGGGCAATCGACGCGGAGGAGTCGGCATCGGTCGAACTCTTGAACTACCGACGAGACGGCGGAACATTCTGGAACCGCGTGGATATCGCGCCGCTGACCGGTCCCGACGGGTCCGTGACCCACTACGTCGGGTTCCAGACGGATATCACAGAGCGCGTCCGCGCCGAACAGGCCGCAGAGCAGTACGCCGCACGCGTCGAAGAAGAGCGGGCGCGACTCCAGACTCTCGTCGACCACATCGAAGGGCTCCTCGAAGACGTGACGGGGGTGCTGGTTCGCGCCGAGACGCGCGCAGAACTCGAAACGACGGTGTGTGAGAAAGTCGCCGCGTCCCCGTCGTTCGAGGCGGCGTGGATTGGCGACGTAGACCTCTCGCCGAAGGAAATCGTCCCGAACGTGTGGGCCGGTGCGGCGTCGGCGACGCTCTCGGGCCTTCGAATCGACCGCGACGACGACACCGACCCGACGGCACGGGCCGCGACGACCGGAGACGTACAGTCGCGGGGGAACACCGAAGGGGACATACACGGCGATTCGTCTCTCCCGTTCGACTCTATCGTCGCCATCCCGCTCGTCCACCGCGACACCATGTACGGGGTGTTGAGTGTGTACGCGACCGAAGCGGTTGACGAATACGTGCAGGTCGTCTTCGGGACGCTCGGAAGAGCGGTCGGCGCGGCCATCGACGCGTTCGAAAGTCGGCGGACGCTCATGTCGAACGAAATCCTCGAACTCGAAATCGAGGTGTCGGACCCGAAGCAACCGCTGGTCGAACTCGCAACCTCGTGGGGGTGCCGACTCGAATACGAGGGGTCGGTTCCGCACGACGACGGCACGGTCAGTCTCTTCGTCTCCACGACGCCCCCGACGGTGGACGACGGTCTCGACGAGAGGGGAACCGCCGAGTCACCCGCAGACGGCATCGTCAGGGTATCGAGACTCCCCCGCGGTGACGACGCCGGTCTCTACGAAGTCGTACTCTCGTCCGACTCGCTTTTGCACCTCGTGGCGGACGCCAGCGGCCGTGTCTCGGACCTCGAAGCCGACTCCGACGGGTCCCGATTCACGGTCGCTGTGCCGGACCGCGCGCTCGGTCGGTCGCTCCTCGACGACCTGAAAGCGGTCGCACAGGGTGTCGAACTTCGCGCAATCAGGGACCGCGCGGTGCCCCCACAGACACAACGCGAGTTCGCCGCGAGCGTCGGCGCGGAACTCACCGACAGACAGCGAACTGCGCTTCAACTCGCGTACCTCGGTGGCTTTTTCGACTGGCCACACGGCGTCACTGGCGACGAACTCGCCGAGGCGATGGACATTTCCCGGCCGACGTACCACCAGCACCTTCGCGCCGCCGAGCGAAAGTTGGTCACGCGCTTCTTCGAGAGTGAAATTCCATAGCGGATTCCGGATTTTGTGGCGGACGTGTTATAAATTCGTCAGGAATGAGTCCATGGCAGTCGCCGTCTCCCCTGTTTTCACCCTTGCCAGCGGGCCAGACAGTAAAAGATTAACACCCCAGACGAACAACCCTCGCCAAAGATGGCCGAAGACGTCAAGCCGACCCGCAAGAACCTGATGGCGATCGAAGATCGCATCGAACTCTCTGAGCGGGGTCACGACACGCTCGAACAGAAGCGGGACGGCCTCATCATGGAGTTCATGGACATCCTCGACCAGGCACAGGACGTGCGGGCGAACCTCAACGCCGACTACGAGCGTGCCCAGAACAAGATCAACATGGCTCGCGCCATGGAGGGTGACGTGACGGTCCGCGGTGCCGCCGCGGCGCTAAAGGAGTACCCGGAGATTACGACGCAGTCGAAGAACATCATGGGCGTCGTCGTCCCGCAAATCGAGTCCTCGCGCGTCAGGAAGAGTCTCGACCAGCGTGGCTACGGTCTTCTCGGCTCCTCCGCCCGCATCGACGAGGCCGCAGACGCCTACGAGGAACTGCTCGAATCCATCATCCTCGCCGCCGAAGTCGAGACGGCGATGAAGAAGATGCTCGAAGAAATCGAGACGACGAAGCGCCGTGTCAACGCGCTCGAATTCAAACTGCTCCCCGAACTCTACGAGAATCAGGAGTACATCGAGCAGAAACTCGAAGAGCAGGAACGTGAGGAAATCTTCCGCCTCAAGAAGATTAAAGCCAAGAAGGAAGAAGAAGAAAAGGAAGCCCGAGAGGCCGAACAGGCCGCTGAAGCAGCCGCTGCGAACTAACTGCGGACTCTCTCTAAGAATTTCTCGGTCGCCCCACCGACCACTTTTCGTCACGTAACCGCGTAGCTAGTGGTATGGCCTGTCCCGAGTGTGGTGGTGCGACAGTCCGGTACGTCGTTCCCGAAGACCTGCGGACCTACGCTCCCGAATCGACCGATATCATCGCGCTGTGCGGCGATTGCCTGCACGTCTCCCCAGCCAACGTAGCGGGGGCACAAGCCGACGAGACGAATCAACTCGTCGACGTCATCCCGAACGGTGACGGCGGCGCGGCGCTCGCAGTCGCGCTCGGCCTGCTCGATTCGTTGGCGCTCAACCGCTCCGGAATCGTCGAGTGTCTCGAATATGCCGAGGAGTCGGGCGTGGACGTGCATCTCGCGCTCGACAGACTCGCACACGGCTTCCCTGACGCACACGTCGACCTCGAACGTCGCCGTAGTCAACTCACCGCGTTCTTCTGACCGAGTCCAGCAGTTGCGCTTCGGGGATGGTCTCCTGAGCGGTCGCTCTCTGTGTAATTTGGGTGGCTACTGACCGACAGAGCGGGGGCTCTTCGGTGACGCTACTGAATACGTCTCTCGCACTCGTGCGCGAAGACGCCGAGGAGAATGCGCTTAGACGCCGGTGGAGTACCGGAGAATACCGGCGATACCACCGAACGCGTCGTAGAGCTGTTCGCCCTTCTCGAAGTCGGTACTGATGAACTTCGTCTCCGTGCCGCGCTGGTCGGCGATGTCCATCAGGAACTCGATAACGTCCTCGCGGGACTCGGCTTCGATTTCGGTGCCGTCGTCACACTCGTGGGTCGGCGTGTTGTGTCGGTGGTCGATGAGTTCGTACTCTTCGTTGCCGTTGCAGTCGTAGATGACGACGTCCTTGCGGAGGTCCTCGGAGATGAGCAGTCGGTCGACAGAGCCCATCACGAGGTTCTTCCGCGTCGGCTCGAACCCGTAGGTGGACTCGTTGCCGCGGTGGAGTTTCTCGAAGAACTCCTCCATCTGCTTTTTGTCCTTGATGACCTCTTGGTCGGCCAGCACGTCCTGTCCAGCGTCGACGATGTCGTAGAGCCCCGACTCGTCGGTGTAGGCGACGTCGAACTTGCCAACGACGAGGTCCTGCAGTTCGTGGTGGAGGTAGTCTCCGTCGAGGAACTCGTCTTTCGTCGGCGACGGACCGCCAACGAGGATGCCGTCCATCTCGTGACGTTTGGGGACGAACAGGTCGTTGGCCATCCCAGCGACTTCCTGATAGAAGTTGTCGATGGCTTCGAGGCGCAGACGGGCGAAACGCTGGGCGGACTGACCACCTTTACGCTGCTTGCCGGGGACGAGCGACGAGGCGCTCTTGACCGGTTCGACGCGCTTGCCTTTCAGCCACCCGACGTTGGCCTCACGGCGGTCGAGGACGACGAGGCCGAACAGGCCCTTGTCCATGAGCATGTCCTCGAGGGGACCGGTGAGGAAGTCCGAGTCACAGTGATACCGGAACGATTGGATGGGTTCCGGCGGACTCTCGAGCACCTTCGTGACCATGTCGGTCTGGCCACCGCCGGAGTCGACGGCACCGGAGAACATGACGATGCCATTGTCCGGGGGGAAGTTGCTGTAGTATCGAAGGCGGTCTTTGATACTCGTCAGGGCGTCCTGCACGTTCGTCCGGGTCTGCTTGGACTTGATGTTGGACGCTTCGCTGTGTTCTGTGATGACGTGTTCTACCACGTCAGAAATCTGCTTGTCTTCGGGGATGTAGATGGTGACGAGCTGGGTTCCGGAGCCTTCGTACTGTTTGAGGTCCTCGATGACCTTCTTGAACTCGTACTTTCGGCGGTCTTCACTCGCCTCCTCGGCGTCGCTACTCATCACTCCACATAGTCCCGCCAGCGGCTAAGTAACCTTTGACTGTCCATGTGGGATGATGTCTCGACCCATGACATACCGCGCTCGGAGAACATTTATGTGGTTGTCCCGGTTGGATTCCGACGTTGGAATCATGGCACGGGTGTACGCAATTGCCAGCGCGAAAGGCGGGGTTGGAAAAACGACGACGACAGCCAACCTCGGGACCGTCCTCGCGATGGCCGGTCACGAGGTCATCGTCGTCGACGGCGACCTCGGGATGCCGAATCTCGCTGGTGCCCTCGGCGTCGACCCCGATGGGGCGACCCTCCACGACGTACTCACTGACGAGGCCGACATCGAGTCGGCAGTCTACGAGGGACCAGCGGGCCTCGACGTTATCCCCGGGTCGAGCGCGCTGGAGGCGTTCGCCCGCACGGACGCGAAAGGACTCGAAGCGGTAGTCGACGGTCTCGACCACTACGATATCATCATCGTCGACACCGGGGCGGGCCTGAGCAACGACACGTTCGTCCCGCTGAAGTTCGCCGACGACGTGTTGCTCGTCTCGACGACGGAACGCGAAGCCCTCGGCGACACCGAGAAGACACGGCAACTCGCCGAACGCATCGGCGCGTCTATCATCGGTGCGGTTCTCACCCGCGTCGACCAGTCGAATCCGAACGCCGAGGAAGTCGCGTCGATTCTCGACGCCGGTATCGTCGCTGTCGTCCCCGAGGACGCCGCCATCCGTGAGGCACTCGACAGCCAGACGCCCGTCGTCCGTCGCTCCCCCGAGAGTATCTCGGCCGCAGGCTACCGTGCCCTCGCGGAGGCGCTCACCGGCAAGCCGGTTCCGGTCCCCGATGGGGCCGAAGCGGACGCCGACGAGGACGACACTGTCGACGCGTCCGAGCAGGACGTGCGAGAGTCGGATTCGATGCGCGTCGTCTCCACGGAGTCGGATGCGACAGCCGACCCCGAAGCGGCTGAATCCGATGGCGACACCCCGGCTGAACCGGAATCTACGGGTGAACCCGAAGCCGACTCCGAACCCACACACCAGTCCGCGACTGAAACGACGGACACGTCGGAGTCCGAGTTGTCGTCCCCCACTCCGTCCGGGACCGACGCCGACTCGCCCGAACCCAGTGGCCCGACGGACACTGTGGAACCGGCGGGTGAAGACCCATCTGCTCCAGATACTGCGGAAGACTCACTCGCACCGGACGCGGATGCGGATGCACCGGTCGCTGACGAGACGGCCGAGGAACCACTCGCACCCGACTCGGCTGCGGACCCGCTCGCCCCTGACGCGGCCGAGGACGACTCGGTTGTAGGGGACGCGACCACGGCGGACCCGCTTGCAGGGGAGACAGGAGACGAAGACCCGCTTGCAGGCGACGCCGCCGAAGACCCACTCGCAGGCGACGCCGCCGAAGACCCGCTCGCGGCCGAGGCCGACCCGGCCGCATCCGAGTCGCCGGAAGATGACCCGCTTGCCGCCGACGCGGCCGCTACCGACTCCGAATCGCTCGTCGAGGCGTCGAAAGAGGCGGCTGAGTCGGTGCTGAACAAGAAGTCCGACACTGCATCGAAACGCCGGGACTCGCCCGCGGAACCAGCGCGCTCCTCCGAGCAGCCATCCCAGAAGCGTGACCAGTCGCCGGAGACGCACCCCCGGCAGTCGGATGCGCAACCCCAGCCTTCGGGCGCGCAATCCCAGCAGTCGGATTCCCAGTCCCGGCCATCGAACGATTCTGAACCCCAGGTGGACTCTGGGCAGACGGCAGACTCGCCAGACGCTCCCGAGCCAGTTGTCGAAGACGACATCATCGTCGCACCGGTCGAAGAGGAACACGTCGAAGACGACCCCGAGACGACTCCCGAGTCGCAGGTTCCGTTCGCGTCCGGTAACGACACTGAACCCGCACGGGACGAGGGACAGCCTGCACGTGACGAAGGACAGCCTGCACGTGACGAGGCACAGCCCACACAACCCCGCGAGACGCCGGAGACCCCTGCGTCCCGCACGCCTGACAACGCCACCGACAAGCCGAGCGAACCGCTCGTTCAGGACCCGTCGGGCGACGGTGACGACGAACCGCTCGTCGCCGAAGCGGAACCGGACTCGGAGGACGACGACGACACCGATACGACAGAAGAAGAAGAAGAGGAAGGTGTCTACACCACGTCGCTGGTCGAAGAAATCGACTCACTCGACGACGACAGCGACAAAAAGGACAAGAAAGGCTTCTTCAGTCGGTTCCTCGGCTAAACGGGAAGGCCTATTAATCGGGTCGGCCGAAATCCCGTATGACAGAATCACAGTCCATTCCGTTCTGGTGGGTCGTGTTGTTCCTGCTTCTCGCCCTCGGCGGCGGTGCCGCGGCCGTCTTCTCGGTCGGCGGGTCGCTTATCTCGGGAACAGTGGCACTCCCACTTCTCTTCTAGCGAAAACAGAAAAATCGCTGTTTGCGGCCGCCGTTACATCGATTCGGGAGCTTCGACCCCGATGATGGAGAGCGCGTTGGCAACCGTGTGTTTCGACGCTTCGACGAGCGCGAGCCGTGCGGAAGCGACTTCTTCGTCGTCGGCCGAAAGGACCGGGCACTCGCGGTAGAACCGGTTGAACACTTCGGCGAACTCGCGGGCGAACGTTGCGATGGCGTGGGGCTCGAGGTCGTCTGCCGCCTCCTCGATGACGGCGGGGAACCGAGCGATGACGCGCAGCAGGTCGCGTTCGGCCTCGGTGTCGAGGACAGACGGGTCGATTTCGCTGGCGTCGAGACCGGCGGCGGACGCTTCGTCTGTGATACCGCAACAGCGCGCGTGGACGTACTGGATATACGGCGCGGACTGGGCCTCGAAGTTGAGCGCCTGGTCCCACTCGAAGGTGATGGCCTTGGTGGGCTGTTTGGAGACGATGTCGTAGCGGACCGCGCCGATGCCGACCTGCCGAGCAATGCGCTCGATGTCGTCATCGTCGAGGTCGTCGTTGCGGATGCGGTCTTCCATGCGCGTCTCGACTTCCTCGCGGGCGCGGGCGATGGATTCGTCGAGCAGGTCGTCGAGCATGACGCCGGTCCCTTCGCGGGTGGACATCCCGAGGCCGCCGGGAAGGTTGACCCACGAGAAGATAACGTTCTCCAGTTTGTCGGTGTCGTCACCCAGCAAGTCGAGCGCGGCGCGAAGTTGGCCAGCCTGCAGTTTGTGGTCCTCACCGAGGACGGTCACGGCGCGGTCGTAGTTCTCGAACTTCCACTCGTGGTGGGCGAGGTCGCGCGTCGTATACAGCGATGTGCCGTCCGACCGGAGGAACACGAGGTTCTTCTCGATGCCGTACTCGTCGAGTTCGAGTTGCCACGCGTCTTCCTCGTAGACGGCGTGGTCGGTCTCCTTGAGGCGCTCAGCGAGGTCACGGGTGCTCCCGTCGAACATGAAGCGCGTCTCCTTGACGAACGCGTCGAACTCCGCGGGGAGGCGGGCGAGACACTCTCGCATGCCGCCGAGGACTTGATCGACGACGTTCTCGACGCGGGCGTAGACCGCTTCGTCGCCCGCTTCGATACCTTGGAGAATCTCCGTAATCTCGGCTTCCGCGGCCTCGACTTCGTCGGGGTCGGCTTCTTCGAGGAAGGCGTTGCCCTTCTGGTAGTAGCGCACGAGGTCGTACTCGATGCGGTCGCGGTCGGGTTCGCTGTCGAGGTCCGCTTCGTCGAACGTCTCGTAGGCCCACGTGAAGACGGCCATCTGGCGACCGGCGTCGTTCACGTAGTAGTGACGTTCGACATCGTTGCCCGCGAAGTCGAGCAGGTTGGCGACGGCGTCGCCGACGATGGGGTTGCGGGCGCGGCCGACGTGGACCGGACCGGTCGGGTTCGCACTCGTGTGTTCGACGACGACACTGTCGCCAGTCGCGGGGAGACGGCCGTACTCGCCGTCCTCGGCCGCGGCGGTGAGCGTGTCGTCGTAGTAGGTGTCCGTCACGTGGAAGTTCACGTACGGGCCCTGGGTGTCGACTGCGCCGAGGTAGTCGTACCCTTCGACGGAGATTTCCTCGGCGATGTCTGCGGCGACCTTCGGCGGGGCGGCACCGACGACACCGGCGAGTCGGAACGCCACGCTGGATGCGAGTGTCGCTGGTACGTCTTCAGGTGGCTCCTCGACCCCGAGGTCGTCGCCCGGAAGGTCGAGCGACGAGAGCGCCGCAGAGAGCGCCGCTTCGACCTCCTCACGGAACTGTCTGAACATGCAAACGGGTTCTCGGCAGACGGCTAAAGGCCTTTCCGAACCGTCGCCGGGAGCGACCGCGCCCACTCAGAACCCTGACTGCCGACTGTCACGACCCGCCACTGTGGACTACCACACTAGTTAGGTATCACTGGTATCCTGCCACCGAACAATAATGTAAACGAGGCAGGAGACACCTGCCACCCACCAACCATGAGTCGATGCAACTACTGCGACGCGTTCGTATCGAGCAACTTCATCCGAGTGTTCGGTGACGACAAAGGACGCGTCTTCGCCTGCCCGAACTGTTCAGCGAACGCTGGCGTCTCACAGGTGAGTGCTGAACGCAAGGCCTCGAGTCTCTGAGCCTCGTCAGGTCCCGCTTCCCGATGCCCTCGGCGTGTGTCTCCCGCACGCTTTCCCCACTCTCACCCATCCAATCCACCCTCCACCCACCCCACCGTTCCTCATTTATCACCCCGAAGCGATGGGTTCGTTTCGACCGCCTCGCCTGATTCTCGATTTGCTGGACCGACCGACGGACTTACCACTCGGTATCCGAAAGTCAGACTACGAACTGGTCGGCACGCCACCCATCTCATTTTTGGAACGTATCTCATATACGGTACGCTTATGGGAGGAGCGTTCGAAGCCACGTGTATGTCAGAATCGGTAGTCACCAGCGAGGTCGGGTACGACGAGTTGGCCACGCTGAAACTCGTTGCTCTCGACGGCGGTCGTTCGGAACCGGTCAAGGTCTCTTGCTCCGGTCTCGCGGACAGGCTGGGCGTCTCTAACCAGACTGCCTCCCGCCGCCTGCAACGCCTCGAAGAAGGTGACTACGTCGACCGAGAGGTCGTCTCCGACGGCCAGTGGATAACGATTACCGAGGCCGGTGAATCCGCGCTCCGCCGCGAGTACGCCGACTACCGTCGCATCTTCGAGACGCCTTCGGTAGTCGTCCTCGAAGGCGAAGTAACGGGTGGAATGGGCGAGGGTCGTCACTACATCTCGCTTCCGGGATACATGGAGCAGTTCACCGAGCGACTCGGCTACGAACCCTTCCCGGGGACTCTGAACGTCCGACTCAGCGACGACGCAACCCGCACTCGCGCCGGAATGTCTGCGCTCGATGCCGTCCCAATCGACGGGTGGGAAGACGAAGAACGAACCTTCGGACCCGCAACCTGCTACGCCGCCGTCGTCGAAGCGGACGACGAGACGTACGAACCGGTCCACATCATCGTCCCCGAGCGGACGCACCACGACGAGTCCCAACTGGAAATCATCGCCCCGGACAAACTCCGCGACGAACTCGAATTGGAAGACGGTGACACCGTCACGGTCCGCGTCGAGGAGGTTGATTCCGAATGAGTCGCACCGCCGAAACCGACCTCGGCCCGACGGAGCGTGTCGTGAAGTCGTTCCGGGCGGGTGAGCCGGTTCTCGTCCACGACTTCGACGACCGCGAGGGCGAGACGGACCTCGTCTACCCCGCAGGAGCGGTTACCCCGGCCGAGGTCGCCCGCATGCGCAACGACGCCGGTGGCCTCGTCTGCGTCGCACTACCGAACGACGTGGCAGAGACGTTGGGCCTGCCGTTCATGGACGACGTTCTCGACCACCCGGCCGCGGCCGCTCACGACCTCGCGTACGACTCGCGCTCGTCGTTCTCGTTCACCGTGAACCACCGCGACTCCTTTACCGGAATCACCGACCGCGACCGGGCGATGACCATCTCGCGACTCGCCCCCGTGGCCGAGTTGGCGCGGGCGGGCGACTACGGTGCCGACGACTTCGGTGGCGAGTTCCGCGCGCCCGGTCACGTCCATCTGCTTCGCGGCGCGCCCAATCTCCTCGAAGACCGGCAGGGCCACACCGAACTCGGCCTCGCACTCGCCGACGAAGCCACGCTCCCACCGGCCGTCGTGGTCTGCGAGATGCTCGACGACGAAACCGGCGCGGCCCTCTCGAAGGCGGACGCCCGCGAGTACGCGGTGCGACACGACTTGGCATTCGTCGACGGCGACCGCCTGCTTTCGGACCTCTCCTAACTCGTTTCTGTCCTCAGGATTCGTCCCGCCACGACCACTCCGGGTTCCACCCGAGTAGCCGCGCCGCTTTCGCTGTCGAGACGAGCGACTCGTGTCCCGAGAGGTCGCCGCGAACCTCGGCATCGGGGTACACTTCGCGCGCAATCTTGGCCGACTCAGTGGTCGTCGAGGTGTCGGCAGCGGCCGCCCAGAAGACCTCGTGGCCTTCGAAGTCGGCTTCGAGAGCCCGGCGGACGAGTCTCGCGGCGTCGTCGCGGCCGAGGTACGCAAAGAGCGTGTTTCGCACCGTATGGAAGACACCCGATTCACGAAGACCGGCGGGCGTCCGGTCGCGCTCGGCGAAAGTCTGTCGCGCGTCCTCCTTGCTCGGCATCCACGGGAACCGGAGGCTGGCAATCGTCGTCGGCGCGTCATCACGTCGGGCGAATCCCGCGGCCGTCTCCTCGGCGACGTACTTGCCGAGTCCGTAGGGATTCGAAGGCGTTGCTCGGTGTGCTTCGTCTACGGGCAGGTAGTCGATTCGCGCGGGGTCGGGTTCGAAACTCCCGCCGATAGCGCTCATGCTCGACGCCAGCGCGACCTTTTCGATGTCGAGGGCCGCCGCCGATTCGAGGACGACGTACGCCGATTGGACGTTGCTCTCGAAGACGCGGTGACCGGGGTCGTGGGTCGGCGTCGAGATGGCTCCGAGGTGGACGACGGCGTCGGCATCGACCGCAGCGAGTGTCGCAGTGAGGTCGCCAGAATTCAGCGCGCTCACTCGGTAGTCGTGGTCGGCGCGGTCGGACCCGCCGCTGCGACTGAGGTTGGTGACTGTGTACCCGTGGTCGCGAAGGTGGTCGATGACTGTCGGTCCAATGTTACCCGTCCCGCCCGTGACGACGACGGATTCGAGAGTCATACTGAGATGTGGCAGCACACAGCCAAAAACCGTCTGGGACGCTGTGGCCGGTTCGTCATGATTTTAGAGGGGGGCCCCCGAAGGCCTGTACATGGGATTCGACGATATGGACGTGTCCACGATTTGGATGAACGGCGAATACGTGGACTGGGAGGACGCACAGATTCACGTCCTCACGCACGGACTCCACTACGGCACGGGAATTTTCGAGGGCGTTCGCGCCTACGACACCGAGCGCGGCCCGGCTATCTTCCGCTGGGAGGAGCACCTCGAACGCCTCTACAACTCCGCGAAGCCGTACAACATGGACATCCCGTACGAGCCTGCAGAACTCACCGAGGCGACGCTGGAAGTCATCCGGCGCAACGACCTCGACGGATGTTACATCCGCCCCATCGCGTACTACGGCTACGACTCGCTCGGCGTGAGCCCCAAGGACAACCCGACGGACGTCGCCATCGCGGCGTGGCCGTGGGGTGCCTACCTCGGCGAGGAAGCACTCGAAAACGGCGTCGACGTGATGGTCTCGTCGTGGCGCAAGCACGCCTCTAGCCAGATTCCGACGAACGCGAAGACGACCGGGCTTTACGTGAACTCCCTTCTCGCCGGTGAGGAGGCGCGTCGCAACGGCTACGTCGAGGCTATCGTCCTGAACAAGGAGGGCAACGTCGCCGAAGGCCCCGGCGAGAACATCTTCATGGTCCGCGACGGGAAGCTCTACACCCCCGGTCTCTCCCAGAGCATCCTCGACGGCATCACCCGCGATACCGTCATCACCCTCGCCCGCGAGCGCGGCTACGAAGTGGACGACAACGCCATCATCAGCCGCGGCGAACTCCACACCGCCGACGAACTGTTCTTCACCGGCAGCGCCGCCGAAGTCACGCCAATCCGTAAAGTGGACAACGTCGTCATCGGCGAGGGAACCCGCGGCCCCGTCACGGAGGAACTCCAGAAGGCCTTCTTCGACCTCGTGGAGCGTCGCACCGACGACCACGAAGAGTGGTTCACCTACGTCGACGAGCAGTAAGCCTTCGAAAACAGATTTTTCGGACGCCACACCGTGAGCGGCGGCGTTCCGTCGCCGGTGTGACGCGACTCCGAGAGTGCAGTCGCCTGCGACTATTCGCCTTCTTCGGTGACTTCGATAGTGTACTCGTCGACGTGGTCTTGTTCGGCGAATCCGGCCGAGAGGACGCGCGTGAGTGCTTCTTCGACCCGCTCACCGGTCTCTTCGATGTCGTCGGGGTCGACTTCCATCACGAACCCGGTGGTGATGTTCGGTGCGGTCGGCATGAAGATGACTTCCTTGCCGTCGGCCGTCTTCTTGCCCGTCTTGAACGCGGTCATCCGGATTCCCGGCCACGTTTCGAGACGAACCGGCTTCTGGAGGTCTTCGGTTCCGGTGAGGGCGGTTTCGACTGCGAGTTTAGATGCGTTGTAGACGATACGAACGAGGGGGACCTTGTTCATCGACGCGTCGAGGCCAGCTTCGATGAGGCGACCAGCGGTAGTCCGCATGAGGTAGCCGACCGAGAGGACCAAAAGCAGGAAGATGATGATGGCGATGAAGAAGCCGAAGACCTCGGACAAAAAGCTGAAATAGCCCTGAAACTCCAGCAGGGTTGCAACACCCGGTATCTTGACGATGCTGCTGTAGAGGATGGACAGCACGTACAGAATGACAATCAGCGGAACGAGGACCACGAGACCGCTGGCGAAGTCGCGTCTCCACGAGGACATTGATACGAGGTACGTGAACCCGCGGGCTTAAGGGGATTTCTAGTGCGAGTCGTGACGACACGGCCCGAATCGAAACACTGGGTCCGCCGTGGTGCTGTCCGCTCCGCGTTAGATTCCGAGCACAGCGCGAATTGCGAACAGCGCATTTTCTTTGCGCTCGCGCACGCGGCGGTAGAAGTACTGGAACCACTTGTCGCCGTAAGGAGCGTACTGCCACACTTCGACGCCCTCGGACGCGAGTTTCCGCTGTGCGTCTTCGCGCACGCCCATGAGCATCTGTATCTCGTAGTCGGTCTCGAACTCTTCGCCGAGTTCGCGAGCGTACGAAATCATCTCGGGGTCGTGACTGCCGACCGCGATGCTGCCGGTGTACTCCCGAAAGAGGTACGCGAGCAGTTCCTTGTACACCTCGTCGACTTTCTCTTTCTTCTTGTGGGCGATGTCGGCGGGTTCGTCGTATGCGCCTTTCACCAGTCGAATCTTCCCCGGCACGTCCGCGAGGCGTTCGAGGTCGTCGGGCGTGCGCTTCAGGTTCGCCTGCACGCACAGACCCATCCCACCCTCGAACTCGCGAGCGAGTTCTTCGAACGAATCCAGCGTCGCGTCCGTGGTCTCGTGGTCTTCCATGTCACACCACAGGAACACGTCGTGGTCGCCCGCCGACTCGGCGATTCGGCGGTAGTTCTCTGCGAACACCTCGTCACTGATGTCGAGACCGATTTGCGACGGCTTGATAGAGACGCAGGCGTCGAGGTCGCTGTTCGCGATGTCCTCGGCGAGTTGCACGTAGGCGTCGGCGTCTTCGTCGGCCGGGCCGCGTTCGTGGTAGTGCTCGCCCAGCAGGTTTAGAATGACCGCCACGCTGTCGTCGTTCATTTTTTGGGCGTGACCGAGCGCTTCCGCCGGTGTCTCGCCAGCGACGAACTTGCTCGCGATGGGGGGAATCATACGCAAAGATTGCCAGCGTTGAGTCTTCAGGGTTATCATCCCTCTCGCCGCGTAATCGGCGGACACCGCCGGTACACTCTGAGCGAAACCGTCGGAACTTACACCCCTGGATTCTCACGCACTCGTATGGTCGTCTCTCTCGTCGTTACTGCGTTCTGGGCGATGTTGCCCGCGTACGTTCCCAACAACGCCGCCGTCCTCGCTGGCGGCGGCCGACCGATAGACGGTGGTCGGATGATGGGGGGTCGACGCCTCCTCGGTGACGGCAAGACCTGGCGCGGTACCGCCGCAGGCACGCTCGCGGGGACGCTCCTCGCCATCGTCCTCAACGCGCTCGTCCCGACCGTCTCCTCGACAACCGGGTTCGACCTCCCCGTGTTCCCGCTGGCCGCCGGGTTCGGACTCTCCCTCGGCGCGATGCTCGGTGATATCGGAGCCTCGTTCCTCAAGCGCCGGTCCGGCCGTGAACGCGGCGCAGCGTTCCCCGGACTCGACCAACTCGACTTCGTGGTCGGCGCGCTCGTCCTTGCCTTCGTCGCCGCACCCGGATGGTTCTCGGCGACGTTCACCCTGCCCGTTCTCGGTGTCGTCCTCGTGATGACGCCGATTCTCCACGTCGGCACCAACGTCGGCGCGTATCTCTTGGGACTGAAGAACGAACCCTGGTAGGCGGACTTAGCGTGTACTGTGTTCACCCCCTGAACAGGTGCGCGCGCAGTCGCCGAAGACGTGGTTCGAGTCCGAAAGCAGACCCCGTCCGAGGACGCCAACGTATCGACCCCATAAACGGCGCTTCGACCGCGTAGATGCCATAAAAACGCGGTTAATTGGGCGTAAATCGGCCGAACATGGCCTGACGGAGTTCTCTATTGATAGGCGTCCAGCGGCAGCGACTCGCGTAGATGAAGACCGAACGCATCTCGCTACTCGCTGGCGGCGTGGTCACGTTGCTCGCGGTCGTTGCGACGCTCGCACCGTGGCTCCCGCTCGGTGTCGTCGATTGGCTCGCGCTGTCTGAACTGTTCCTGTTGGGCACGACGGTTCTGTTCACCGGGACCGCCCTCATCTGGGTCGTTCTCACCTACGTCGTCGGCGCGGGATACGAACCGCCCGAACCAGTCTACGGCCCCGACGACGTTCAAGTTCGAATTCTGACCGTCGACGCCGCGGATGTCGTCCAGGCCACCGTCGACTCACTCCCTGCGGACTTCGACGACGTACACGTCGTCGCCGAACGGGAGATTGCAGTAGACGGCGCGTCGGTTCACGTCGTCCCCGACGGCTTCGACGCCGACGCCGTCAGGAAGGGCCGCGCTATCGAATGGGCGCGCCAACACCTACCGTGTAGCCGCGAGTACGTCCTCTATCTGGACGAAGACAGCATCGTGGAGTCCTTCGGCGGACTTCCGGACGCCGACGTCGTGCAACTTCGAGAGCGTCCCCGTCGGACCGGTTCTGTCTTCTCGTACCTCGCGGACGTGTACCGGATGGGCGTGCAGATAGAACAGCGGGCGTTCGCGCGCCTCTCGATTCCGCTTTTCGCGTGGGGCGGCGGTATTGCAGTCCGCCGGGCTGTCGAAAACGAGGTGACGTGGGACCGCGAGACGCTGGTCGAGGACACCGCCTTCGTCTGGGCGGCCGCACAGCAACTCGACGACTTCTCGTTCGAACTCGCGACGGCGACGTGCGCCAACGAAGCGCCGCCGACGCTCCGCGAGATTCTGGAGCAACGCCGTCGGTGGGCGGCCGGGAATCTCGAAGCTTCGGCGAACCTCCCCGTCGGCTATCAGGTGCTGACTCGACTCCGAAACTACGCGTGGGCACTCTCGCCGGTCGTGACAGTCATCGTCATCCCGCTGTCCGTGCTCGGTGTCGGCATCGCGGCGACCAGTCTCTTTACGCTCACGTCGTTGGGGCTGGCGGTGCTCACACTGTTTTGGTATCTCCGCGGCGTGGTGTATTATGGTCGCAGTAAACTCGCGTGGGCACTGGCGGTGCCGCTCGCACCGGTCGTGACCACTGTCCACTCGATGGGTACTGTCGCCGGTATTCTCGACCCACCTCACGAGTTCCGGGTGACGAAGAAAGTGGGCGAACGGTAGCGCTTCGGCTGCCCTTTGTCCCTCGCATCGCCCCGAACCAACCCGCTTAAGCGCCCTGCTCGTTCCTGTTCAAACAAGATGGCGAACACAGAACTCATCGCGGCGCTTCGTGACGCCGACGCGGTCCAGTTCGGCGAGTTCGAACTCTCCCACGGCGGCACCAGCGACTACTACGTCGACAAGTACCTCTTCGAGACCGACCCCCGGTGTCTGAAACTCATCGCCGAGGCGTTCGCCGAACTCGTCGAAGACGACGAGAAACTCGCGGGCGTCGCGCTCGGTGCAGTTCCGCTCGTCGCCGCGACGGCTGTCGAAACGGAGAAACCCTACGTCATCGCCCGAAAGAAGGCCAAGGAGTACGGCACGGCCAAGCGCATCGAAGGTGCGCTGGAAGAAGGCGAGGAAGTCGTCGTCCTCGAAGACATCGCAACGACCGGCCAGAGTGCCGTCGATGCCGTCGAAGCCCTTCGTGACGCCGGCGCGGTCGTCGACCGCGTCATCGTCGTCGTCGACCGCCAAGAGGGCGCGGACGAACTGCTCGCTGAGCACGATATCGAACTCCAGTCGCTTCTCACCGCTGAGGACCTCCTCGCGGACGCCGGTCGCTGAGTCGAGACACGCGTTCGACTGTTGGGTCGATACACGCATGTGAGTAATTCGCGCCCGGACGACAATCGAAATATTCATTTTTGTGCAAGTACGAGGGCGAAGGCATGAACAGAGCAGAGAAGGCCGCACTCCAGTTACAGGCGGTGTCGGTGCTCCGGATGCTCAAAGAGACCCGGACCTACGACGAACTCGCCGAACTGACTGGACTCCCGGCTGGCGACCTTAATCGCTACGTCAACGGGCACGTCCTGCCCGGCGTCGAGCGCGCACGCGAGGTCGTCGAAGGCGTCGGCCGCGATGCACTCGCGGACGAACTCGAAGCCCGCGTCCGATTCGACGACGAGGGCTACGTCGACAACTCCGATGTCGTCTTCGACCAGTCGTTCCTCGACCTCGTCGCGCCCGTCGCGGCGAACACCCTCGGATTCGAGCGCCCGGACGTGGTTCTTACGGCCGCGACCGACGGCATCACCCTCGGTGCCGCCATGGCGAGTTACTTCGGCGCACGCCTCGCGTACGCGAAGAAATCGAAAGAGACCGCCGTCGAGGACTTTATCGAGTCCCGGCAGCGCCTCGCCTCCGGTATCGAACTGACCTACTACCTCCCCGCGAGCGCCATCGACGCGGGCGAACGCGTCCTCGTCGTCGACGACCTCATCCGCTCCGGCGAGACACAGGAACTCCTCTTGGACATCGCGCTGCAAGCCGACGCCAATATCGCAGGCGTCTTCGCCCTTATCGCCGTTGGCGACGAAGGAACCTCCCGCGCTGGTGAACTCACGGACGCGCCAATCGGCGCGCTCAGCGTCTTCGAATAGGGAGTCGTTACCGCGATTCGGTTCGTCCCTCTCTAATAACTGAGTAATACAACTGGATTGTATTCTGACACACTGTTGTCGCAAATAGTCATGCACGTGCGGGTGTGTCCCAAAAAAACACCCGTATAATGCACGGGTATGTGTATTTTCGAACGTGTCGATGGTAATGCTTATGTGTGCAATCGTGGGTATGCTTAGTCGTGCATTATGGGGCTCACTGAATCCCTCGCAAATTACTTCGACGTGCATAACCACGGGTCCTCGGTGAGGACCGAGATTCTGGCGGGTATCACGACGTTCCTGACGATGTCCTATATCGTCGTCGTCAACCCGTCGATTCTCGCAGAAAACCCGGATATTCCCGGCATCGATGGCATCGCCATCACGGGCTACACCTTCGGTGAGGTGCAGTCGATGCTCGCCGTCGTCACCATCGTCGCGGCGGCCATCGCGACACTGACGATGGCGTTCTACGCCAATCGACCATTCGCGCAGGCACCCGGTCTCGGCCTGAACGCGTTCTTCGCGTTCACCGTCGTCGGCGCGCTGGGTATCCCGTGGCAGACGGCGCTCGCCGCCGTCTTCGTCGAGGGACTGCTCTTCATCGCTCTCACCGCCGTGGGCGCGCGTGAAGCCATCATCAAGATATTCCCCCAACCGGTCAAGATGGCCGTGGGAACCGGTATCGGCCTCTTCTTGACCATCATCGGCCTCCAGGCGATGGGTATCGTCGTCGACGACGTGGCGACACTCATCACCCTCGGCGACCTCGCCTCGAATCCGGTCGCCATCGTCTCTATCGTCGGCCTGTTCATCACGTTCGCTCTCTACGCGACGGGCATCCCCGGGTCGATTATCCTCGGCATCATCATCACGACCGTAATCGGATGGGCACTCACCTTCTTCGGCTTCGTCTCTCCCGAGGCTGGCCTCGTCGCTGGTTCGTCGACCGCAACCTACGACGTGACGCCGCTGGTCGGAGCCTTCGTCTCCGGATTCGGAAACGTCGAAGCGTTCAGTTTCGCCCTCATCATCTTCACGTTCTTCTTTGTGGACTTCTTCGACACCGCCGGGACGCTCGTCGGCGTCGGGCAGGTCGCTGGTTTCCTCGACGACAACGGTGACCTCCCGGACATCGACAAGCCGCTCATGGCTGACGCGGTCGGTACCACCGTTGGTGCCATGATTGGCACGTCGACGGTCACGACCTACATCGAATCCGCGACCGGCGTCGAAGAGGGTGGCCGCACGGGTCTCACCGCCCTCGTCGTCGCCATCCTCTTTCTCTGCTCGCTCGCGTTCGTCCCGATTGCGACGGCAATCCCCCTCTACGCCTCGCACATCGCGCTCGTCGTCATCGGCGTCGTGATGCTCCAGAACGTCGTCGACATCGAGTGGGACGACATCACCAACACGATTCCGGCCGGGATGACCATCCTCATCATGCCCTTCACGTACTCCATCGCCTACGGCATCGCCGCGGGCATCGTCTCGTACCCGCTCGTGAAGGTCGCCGCTGGCGACTACGACGACATCAGCGCGGGCCAGTGGGTCCTCGCCGTCCTGTTCGTCGTCTACTTCGTCGTCCGGACCTCCGGCATGCTTCAGGCGCAGGTCTGAGGCGACGGTCTCGTCTTCTCACTTCGGTTTGCACCGGCGGCACACATCTCCGCCGGTCTTTTTATACCGGACTCCATAGCAGGCGGTGATGTCGAATCTCACGCTCTACGAACTGCCGGGCTGTCCGTTCTGTACGAAGGTTAAGAACAAACTCGCCGAACTCGACGTAGAATACGACTCCGTGGAAGTTCCCCGCGCACACCCGGAGCGAACCGAAGTGAAAGAAATTAGCGGCCAGACCGGCGTTCCCGTCCTCGTCGACGAGGCCAACGGCGTCACGGGAATGCCCGAGTCGAGCGATATCGTCGAGTACCTCGAAGAGACCTACGGCTCGGCAGCGTAACTCGCCCACTCGGAAGCCGAATCGCCCTCCTTCTCACTTCGATTTCCGGTCCCGCGCCGCCTCGTAGCTTGCCCGAATCGCGTCTTCGAGGTCGCCGACGTGACTCGGGTCGATGTGGACCGTCGCCCACGACCCGACGAGGCGGCCGTTTGCCTCGAACGGAACGACCTGCTGCTGCGCCGCCAGTTCCGCCCGCTCCTCGCGCGGCAACGACGTGAGCGACACCCCCTGCTCCGAGACGACGGCGAAGAGCGTCCCGTTGGCCCGGAACGACGGACACCCGAACATCGTCGTCTGCTCCACGTCGGGCCACGAGTCTACTCCCTGCTGCACCGCCGTCGCGAGCAGTGCGACTTGCTCACGGGTTGGTGTCTTCTCCGACTTCGCCATACCCGTGGGTACGCGAGCAGACACGATAATACCGGAGGTAGCGCTCCAGCGACGAGGGTTCTCTGTCGTCAGATTTCGGCGGGGTCGCGGGCGCGCTCGCGAATCAGGTCGCGAATCTTGTCGGGGTCGTCGATGGCGGCCAGTTCGTCGCAACTGACGATGCCGGTGCCATCGACCGACTCGCGCTTTTGTTTCTCCTCGACGAAGTACACAGAGCGAGTGCGCGTAATCTCGCCCAGCGAGGACATGATTTGTGCGCGCTTTTCGGCGCTCCGCGTGAACGACGAGTGGCCGGTGAGGACGTTCGTGTGCTTCCGGCGGCCGGAGTCCTCGCTCACCGCCTTGAACGGCGCTCGGGAGGTCGGATGGACGGTAAAGCCCGCCTGCGTGAGGACGGAGACGACGTGTTCGTCGTCGGGGTCGGCCGCCGGGTCGTCGGGCGTCGGCTCCGCATCGCGGACCTCCTCGGCACCCGTCAAGACATCGACCGGGTTGGAGAAGGGACGGTCGAACAGCTCTTCGAGTTGGATGGCCACCTCGATGCTCGCGTTCATCCCGTCTTCGTACTTCGAGACGGTGCGGCGCGAGACGCCGAGTTCCTTCGCGAGACGGCCGAGGCTCCAGCCGCGTTCTTGCCGCTCTTCGGAGAGGATGTCGCCGTCGATGCTCACGTACAGGCCGCCGGGGGCTGCGTAGATGAGCGGCGGGACACCCTCTACGAACAGGTCCATCGCGGTGTCGGGATTCAGCACCGGGACGCCGTGGCGGAAGTAGACGACACCCGGCTTCAGGTCCTCGTCGCGAGTGCGAAGTCCGACGACGACGGGGGTCGCATCGAGGTACGACCCGAGGCGTCGCATCTCGGAACCGGTGATGCCGTCGAAGGCGTCGATGTTCCCGAGTATCTTGAGGAGCAACAGGTCCTCACCTCTGCGTGCGGCGAGGTCGAAGCTCTTGGGCCGGATGGCAATCCGGTCGCTCACGACGAACCCAGCATCTTGGAGCATCGCGGCGATGTTGCCAACCAGCGCTGACCGGGACATAGGGGGCAATAAGCGATTCGGCCCATAAAGCGTTTTCCCCGGACGTGGCCCCGATGCCCCGAAATTCTCCTGCTTTTCGACGACATTTATATAGTCACAGACGACCCGAAAGGCGTTACTTCGCGCTTCGGCTACCTTCGACGATGACCGTCATCGGCCTCGACGACACCGACTCCCGGACGCTCGGGATGTGTACGACGTACCTCGCGACGCTCGTCGCCGAGGCCATCGAACAGGAAGGTGGGTCTGTAGAGCGATTGCTACTCATCAGACTCAACCCTGCGGTCGAACACAAGACTCGCGGCAACGCCGCGTTGGCTATCCACACCGACGTTCCTGCCGGGACCGCCTTCGACGTTGCGCGGGCGGAACTCGAACGCTGGGCCGTCGTCGACGACGACCGGACGAGTCCGGGACTGGTCGTCGCGCCGGGGTCGCCCGAGACCGTCTCGACCGCCGTCGAGGAGTTCGCCCGCGACGCCGTCCGCGACTTCCACGACACCGACCGCGCCGTCGAACTTGCGACCGAATCCGGGTTCCTGAGCCAAGGCTGGCACGGTGGCCGAGGCCGAATCGGTGCTCTCGCCGCCGTTGGCGCGTGGGCCGCCTTCGACGAGTGGACGCACGAACACATCTCCTACCGCGAGTTCCACCGCTGCGGGACGCCCCGCGAGGTCGACTTCGATTCGGTGTTCGAGGCCGCCGACGCAGGCTACCCGACCGCGTGGGATACGGTCGACCGCGTCGAAGGTGAGGCTGTTTGCGTCCCGAACGCACCGGGACCGATTCTCCACGGTATCCGCGGCGACGACCCCGACGCGGTCCGCTCGGTCGCTGCTGACATCGTCTCGGAACCCGTGGACCGCTCGGCGACGTTTGTCACCAATCAGGGGACTGATGCGCACCTCCGAGACGGGTCGCTGTCGGACCTCCGGGACGGGCGGGCGTATCGCGTCACGGGCACCGTCGCTTCTGAACCGGAGACGCGAACCGGTGGCCACGTCTTTTTCGACCTCTCGGACGACGACGCGACGGTTACGGTGGCCGCCTTCGAACCGACGAAGCGCTTCCGCGACCACGTGCGCTCGCTCAGAGTGGGTGACCGACTTACCGTCTGCGGAGAAGTCTCAGACGGGACGCTCAAATTGGAGAAGTTCGCCGTCCGTGACCTCGTGCAGACGGAGCCTGCGACACCGGTTTGTCCCGACTGCGGGCGGACGATGAAGAGCGCCGGTCGCAATCAGGGGTACCGCTGTCGCGACTGCGGGACCGACGCCCCCGGAAAGGTCGACCAGCCCGTCGACCGAACCCTCGAAATCGGGTGGTACGAGGTGCCACCCTGTGCTCGCCGACACATCGCCAAACCGCTCGTCCGCGGCGGATTCGGTGCACCAACGCATCCAGAGCGGTAGCCCGTACCCAACATTCTCGGACGGGAGACAACGTTATTTCGCGACACGACTACGTCTCAAGCAGAGTCGTGGTTCAAACGACAGGTACCCCGGATTGTTCGAACTCCCATGGCGCGAGATAGTACCTCCATCCGCGAGCGAATTTACGCGACGTTCGCAGACGACGAACTCGATTTCGAGGCGTCCGTACAGACGGCGCTCGAATTCACTGCCGACTCTCTCGGTGTCGAATACGGCTTTCTGACCCGAATCGGGGACGGCGAACAGCGAATACTGCAGGCTATCGGTTCGCACGAACTCCTCCAGCCCGGTGAGTCGTGCCCGCTGGAACAGGCCTACTGTCGGCGGACGATACAACTATCGGGAACGTTGAGCGTCCAAGACGCAGCGGCGTCGCCAGCCATCCCCTCGGAGGCGTTCGACACCTTCGAACTTGGCTGCTACATCGGCACCAAGGTAGTCGTCGACGACGAGGTGTACGGGACCGTCTGTTTCGGGGATTCGACGACGCGGAACGAGTCGTTCTCCGAGTCCGAAGGGTTGTTGGTCGAACTCGTCGGGCAACTGATTTCGCAGGCACTCGAACGACGCGCCTACCAGCGGACACTCGCAGACCAGAACAGACGCCTCGAAACCGAGCGCAAAACGTTCGAAGAGATTACCGAGACGACGTTCGACGTGATTTATCGAACCGACAGCCATGGCGTGTTCACCTATGCCTCGTCGTCAGCCGAACGAATCACTGGCTACACCCGCGAGGAACTGGTCGGAACCTCGTTTATCAACTACACCTGTGAGTCGTCGCTACCGCGGACTATCGCGGCGTTCGACCAACTGCTCGACGGTGACCCCGTCGAACACCTCGAAATCGAATTCGAGCGGAAAATCGAGGGGACCGTTCGTTTAGAAATCAACGCTCGCCCCGTCTACAGCGAGGGCGAGATTCAACTGATTCAGGGCGTCGCCCGCGACATCACGAAACGCGTCGAACAAGAGCGCGAACTCCGACTGCAACACCGGGCGCTCGAAGACACGGCTGTCGGCATCACGATTGCCGAAGCCGCGGACCCAGCGTTCGTCATCACCTACGCCAACGAGGCGTTCGAAGCGTTGACTGGTTACTCACGCGACGAGATTCTGGGGCATCCGTATCGCACCTTCTTCGCCGAGAGTGTCGGTCCTGTGGACATCGCCGACATTAGTGAGGTGCTGGCGACGGGTGACTCCAGCGTATTCGACCTGCTCGTCACTCGACGGGACGAAACCCCACTCTGGTGTCGCACATCGATTAGCCCAGTCAGCGACGAGTCCGGCGAGGTGACTCACTACGTCGGATTCCACGAAAACGTCACCGAAGAAAAGCGGACTGTCCGCCTCGTCGAGTTGCTCAACCGGGTGCTCAGGCACAACTTACGAAACAGTATGAACGTCATTCTCGGGAACGCCGACCTCTTGGACGACCCGGAGATGGCGTCCGTAGCCGTCTCCCGAATCCGCGAGCGCAGCCACGATTTGGTTCAGTTGAGCGAACGCGCTCGGGAACTAAAGCGGTACGCGCATCGAGAACGCGACCCCTGTCGCCTCGACCCGGAGACGCTCTTGACTCGTATCGTCGAGGAGCACGCGCAGTCGTCACCTCACGCGACGGTCACCATCGACGTGCAGTCCGACCGAAGTATCTGCGCCGGGAGCGAACTCGGACGAGCGCTCTCGGAACTCGTGACGAACGCGATTTCGCACCACCCGACCGATTCGGCACACGTGTCGATATCGGTCACCGACGCAGGCGACCAGATTCGAATCGAAGTCCTCGACAACGGCGACGGCATCTCACCGAGCGAGACGTCGTTCGTCCGAATGGGACACGAGACGGAGTTAGACCACGGCAGTAGCATGGGGCTGTGGCTCGTGAACTGGATTGTCACCCGGTACGGCGGGTCGTTTCAAATCGAGCCAGCCGATGGGGACCAACTGGGGACGCGTGCGACGGTACTCGTCCCGGCTATCGACGCCGAGACGAGCATCGAAGCGGCGGCGAAACCCTCGACAGCGCTCTTTTGGTAGCGCACGCCGCAGATTAGGTCTCCTGCCTGACGACCAGAATCGCCGTGTTCTCGCGCCGGTCCACGAACGAACTTCCAGCAGGCGGCTTTACGTCCACGACGAGCGTGCCGTCTTCTCTGTTCGCGCTGAGTTCGGCTTCGACTGTCGCTGTCGCCGTCCCGTCACCGCCCGTCTTCTCCGCGACAACGCCGTCGAGTTCGGCGGTCCCGGATTTCACGATGACGGTCGCCCCCTCGACCGGGTTGCCTTCGTGGTCGACGACGGTGAACGTGATGTCGTGGGTGCCCGGTTCGACGACATCGGGACTTGGTTTTACGTTGAGTTCCGAGGTGGCGAGTCCCTGCACTCCAGAGAGCATGTTGAGCATGACGCTCATGCTGGCGACGCCGACGACGAGAGCGACGACGAGACGAACTGGGAGTCCTTCGATAGCGCGTGTGTCTGACCGGAATGCATCGAGCATGGGCCGTCTGGCCGCGGTTTCGTATATAAACCCTCGTCCGGAGGTTCAAGTCGGAAGCCGGGACCACGCCACCCCATGCACGTTATTGGCCGCGACCCAGACGCCAGCGGGCCAGTCTGCACCCTCGGGACATATCGCGCCCGCGACGGAAGCACTGGCGCACCCGTCGGACTCGACGTAAACCGCCCGCACGCTGCTGTCGTCGTTGGCAAACGCGGAAGCGGCAAGTCACACACGCTCGGTGTCGTCGCCGAAGGACTGGCCCGCGCTGAGGGTGTCTCACCCGTCGTCGTGGACCCGATGGGCGTCTTCTCGGGTCTCGCCGCGGACCCAGTTGGCGGGACGGTCCACCACGCACCGAGGATTCGGGCGGACGCCCTCCCACCCAGTGCGTGGCCCGACTTACTCGGACTCGACTCGACTGGCCCGGTCGGGTCACTCGTCTGGCGAGTCGCTGCCGAGGCCGACTCACTCGACGAGATGCAGTCGGCAGTCGCTGACGCCGATGCGACGGCCGCCACGCGACGGGCTGCCACGAATCACCTCGCACTCGCTGACTCGTGGGGGGTGTTCGACCCCGAAGGGCTGGCCGTCTCCGACCTCTGCGGGCCGTCTCCGGATGTACTCGACCTCTCCGCGATGGACGAACGCCCCGCGAGCGCCGTCGTTCGCGTCGTCGCCCGCGGCCTGTACGAGGCACGCGTTGCAGATAGCGTAGACTACCTCCCGTGGCTCCTCGTGGACGAAGCGCACGCGTTCGTCGACGGCGTAGCAGAACCGGCGCTTCGAACGATTCTCACGCGTGGGCGTGCACCCGGTGTCGGACTCGTCCTCGCAACCCAGCGGCCCTCGGCGCTTCCCGATGTCGCCGTCTCGCAAGCCGACCTCCGAATCGCTCACCGACTCACCGCCGGACCGGACGTGTCGGCGATGGCCGCCGCCGACCCGACGTATCTCGACTCAAACCTCGAATCTCGCCTCCCCCGAGAACTGGGCTGTGCGCTCGTCGTCGACGACACGACCGAATCCGTTCACGACGTGCGCATCCGCGAGCGCGACACCCCCGATGGAGGTTCGACGCCCACTGCCGTCCCGTCTCACGGCGCGACACCTGCTGCCGTCCCGTCCCGTGACGCTTCCGAAACCATGGAGTAGTCCCCCCGGGTCAGGGTTGGTATGGACCGCTCGGAACTGGCGCTCGTCGCCGCCGGTGGGTTTCTCGGCGCGACGCTCCGCTATCTCGTCGGCGTCGCCATCCCCGGCACCGGCGGGACGCTTGCGGTGAACGTCCTCGGGAGCTTCGTCCTCGGAGCGTTCATCACCACCGTCTCGTCGCGGCGAGCCCAGTGGCTCCTCGGTTCGGGGCTCCTCTCCTCGTTTACGACCTACAGCACCTTCGCCGTCCAGACGGCCGGGCTCTCGATGACTGGTGGCGTACTCAACATCGGCGCGAACTACGTCCTCGGCTTCGTCGCTGCCGGGGCCGGTATCGCACTCGGGAGGAGACAGTGAGCCTTTCGCTCACTTCGACTGTACTCGTCGGCATCGGCGGCATGGCCGGGGCAACCTCCCGCCACGTCGTCGACCAGCAACTCGTCGGCAAGTGGAGTACGTTCACCGTCAACGTCCTCGGGAGCATCGCGCTGGGATTCATCGTCACTGCGCCCGTAGGCGACGCGGCGGCGACCCTCGCCGGGACGGGGTTCTGCGGCGCGTTCACGACCTTTTCGTCCTTCGCGGTCGGCGTCGCCGAACTCGTTGACGTGGGCGACTACCAGACGGCCGCCCGGTACGCTTTCGGGACGTTGCTGGCGGCGTTGGTCGGGGTTGCGATTGGGGCTGCTGTCGGTGGGATTGTTGGGTAATCTGCCGTGGGGTCGGTAGGTGGTTTGTGACTGTCAGCGTGGTGACGATATACAGTCTCGTTGGGATTTGAACCTCACTCGCTACCGCTCGCTTCGCTCCCTGATTCAAATCCCTCTGTCGGAGTTTACACATCCCAACCAGCCGCTCGGCGACGAGACGCCTCGCTCGACGGTTGGAAATGAGAGAAGCGCCCGGACCGGGATTTGAACCCGGGTCACGACCGTGACAGGGTCGTATGATGGGCCACTACACCATCCGGGCAAAGTGGAATTGAGATACGGAGAGCGCCCGAGGCGGGATTTGAACCCGCGTCACGACCGTGACAGGGTCGTATGATGGGCCACTACACCACCCGGGCCCTCCGTCTGCAATCATTCGTAGCCGAGGTTTATAGATAAGACTTACCATCTGTTCTGGCCTTGGCCCGCGGTACCGCGATTCTTGCCCCGAAGACATTTATATCGGGATTTCCCATGCCAATACGTGACGATTCGCGCATCGGCAGTGCGTGACCTCCGGTAGCCCCGCCTTTCTTCGCTCGAGTTGGGAAGTGTTAAATGGATGGCCCCCAAAATCTGCCGTAGTATCCCGTGACAGCTTCTTCCAGCACCCAGCAGCACCATACATGGTAGACGTAAGCCAACACAAACTGGTTCCGGAGCACACGGTTCTCGACGACGAGGAAGTCGAGAGCGTGTTGCAGGAGTACAACGTCGAGAAGACGAACCTGCCGAAGATCAAGCGCAAGGACCCGGCGCTCCCTGACGACGCGGAGCCCGGCGATGTCATCAAGATCGTTCGGAATTCGCGGACGACCGACAAGGCGGTCGTATATCGATTGGTGATCGAATGAATCGACAAGCGCGACGCGAGGTTTCTCGCAAGTACTTCTCTGAAGAACGGCTCGCTGAACATCACTTCCGCTCGTTCAACGCGTTCCTCGAACGCGGGATGGCGCAGGTCGTCGAAGAGAAAGCCACCATCGAGACGGACATCGGTGACAAGGAGGGCGAAGAGCCGGTCTACGTCGAACTCGGTGGCGTCCGCGTCGAGACCCCACGAGTTCGCGAGGCCGACGGCTCTGAAGAGCTTCTCTTCCCGCAGGAAGCACGCCTGCGTAACATCACTTACTCCGCCCCCGTGTTCATGGAGATGTCCATCGTTCGCGGCGGCGAAGAAGAAGAGGAAGTCGTCGTCGACACCGCCGAGACGAAGGTGGGACGAATGCCCATCATGGTCGGCTCCTCGAAGTGTAACATCGCCGAACTCACCGACGCGGACCTCGTCGAAATCGGCGAAGACCCCGTCGACCCCGGTGGCTACTTCATCGTCAACGGTTCCGAGCGCGTCCTCATGACCTCGGAGGACCTGGCTCCGAACAAGATTCTCGCCGAGTACGACACGAAGTACGGCGACGAGATTCAGGTCGCAAAGACGTTCAGTCAGCGCCGCGGGTACCGCGCGCTCGTTCTCTGTGAGCGCAACCGTGAGGGGCTTCTCGAAGTGTCGTTCCCATCTGTCTCCGGGAGCGTCAACTTCGTCACGCTCGTGCGCGCGCTCGGTCTCGAATCTGACGAGGAAATCGTCCATCGCGTCTCCGAGGACCCGGAGATTGTGAAGTTCATGCTCGAGAACCTCGAGGAGGCCGACGTGCAGACCCAAGAACAGGCCATCGAGGCGCTCGGCAAGCGCGTCGCTGGTGGACAGGGGAAGAACTACCAGCTCAAGCGTGCCAACTACGTCATCGACCGCTACCTCCTGCCGCACCTCCACGAAGAGGGCGCAGAGGAAGAGGAAGTGCGCATGAACAAGGCGTACTACCTCTGCCGGATGGCCGAGGCGTGTTTCGAACTCGCACTCGGTCGTCGCGACTCCGACGACAAGGACCACTACGCCAACAAGCGCCTCAAGGTCTCCGGCGACCTGATGAAGGACCTGTTCCGGACGGCGCTCAACAAGCTGGCACGTGACGTGAAGTACCAGCTCGAACGCGCCAATATGCGTAACCGCAACCTCACGGTGAACACCGTCGTCCGTTCTGACGTGCTCACCGAGCGTCTCGAACACCCGATTGCGACGGGGAACTGGGTGGGTGGACGCTCCGGCGTCTCCCAGCTCGTCGACCGGACCGACTACATGGGTGTGCTGTCTCACCTGCGTCGCCTCCGCAGTCCGCTGTCGCGTTCGCAGCCCCACTTCGAGGCACGCGACCTGCACGCGACCCAGTGGGGTCGCATCTGTCCCTCCGAGACCCCCGAGGGACCGAACTGTGGACTGGTGAAGAACTTCGCGCAGGCGATGGAACTCTCCCAGAACGTCGAAGACGAACAGGCACTGAAGCGAGAACTTGCGTCGATGGGTGTCGAGGGAATCCCCGGCATCGACAGCGTCGACGCCACACCCGCAGACGACTAACATGGCTCAGGCACAGCGAGAAGCGAAAGTATACGTCAACGGTAGTCTCGTCGGGACGCACCCCGACCCCGAACAGCTCGCGGCACAGATTCGCGAGGCGCGTCGCCGCGGCGACGTCAGCCAGATGGTGAACGTCTCCGTCAAGGAGCGCACCCGCGAAGTCATCATCAACGCCGACGCCGGCCGCGCCCGTCGGCCGCTCATCGTCGTCGAAGACGGTGAACCGCTGCTCGGTGACGAACACGTCGAGGCCCTCGATAACAACGAACTTGATTTCAACGACCTCGTCGAGCGCGGTCTGGTCGAGTTCATCGACGCCGAGGAAGAAGAGGACATCTACGTCGCCGTCGACGAAGACGAACTGAACGAAGACCACACGCACCTCGAAATCGACCCACAGCTCATCTTCGGTATCGGTGCCGGGATGATTCCGTACCCGGAACACAACGCCTCGCCGCGTATTACGATGGGTGCAGGGATGATGAAGCAGTCGCTGGGGCTTCCGGCGGCAAACTACCGAATCCGTCCCGACACCCGACAACATCTTCTTCACTACCCGCAGCTCTCGATGGTCAAGACCCAGACCACAGAGCAGATTGGGTTCGACGAGCGCCCGGCCGCACAGAACTTCGTCGTCGCCGTGATGTCCTACGAGGGGTTCAACATCGAGGACGCGCTCGTCATGAACAAGGGGTCTGTCGAACGCGCCCTTTCCCGCTCGCACTTCTTCCGGACCTACGAAGGCGAAGAGCGCCGGTACCCCGGTGGACAGGAAGACCGCTTCGAAATTCCGTCGCAGGACGTGCGCGGTGCGCGCGGTGAAGACGCCTACTCGCACCTCGACGAAGACGGCCTCGTCAATCCCGAAACGGTCGTCGACGAGAACTCCGTGCTCCTCGGCAAGACGTCGCCGCCGCGGTTCCTCGAAGAACCCGACGACATGGCCGGTCTCTCGCCGCAGAAGCGCCGCGAGACCTCCGTCACGATGCGCTCCGGTGAGTCCGGTGTCGTCGACACGGTCACCCTGATGGAGGGTGAAGACGGCTCGAAACTCGCCAAGGTTTCCGTCCGCGACCAGCGCGTTCCGGAACTCGGTGACAAGTTCGCATCCCGTCACGGGCAGAAGGGTGTCGTGGGCCACTTGGCTCCGCAGGAAGACATGCCCTTTACCGCAGACGGCGTCGTGCCGGACCTCATCATCAACCCGCACGCACTGCCGTCGCGCATGACGGTCGGTCACGTGCTGGAGATGCTCGGCGGCAAGGTCGGTGCGCTCGAAGGTCGGCGCGTCGACGGGACCGCCTTCCAGGGCGAGTCCGAGAACGAACTCCGGTCTGCGCTGGAAGAACGCGGCTACATGTCCTCCGGCAAGGAGGTCATGTACTCCGGCGTCACCGGCGAGAAGGTCGAAGCCGAGATTTTCGTCGGCATCATCTTCTACCACAAGCTGTACCACATGGTGAGCAACAAGCTGCACGCCCGCTCGCGCGGTCCCGTGCAGGTTCTCACCCGCCAGCCCACCGAGGGTCGCGCCCGCGAGGGTGGGCTTCGTCTCGGTGAGATGGAGCGTGACACCGTCATCGGGCACGGCGCGGCGATGGTGCTGCAAGAGCGTCTGCTCGACTCCTCCGACAAGGAGAGCGTCTACATCTCCGCGGACACCGGCATGGTCGCCGTCGAGGACCGCGACCAGCGCCGCATCTACGACCCGGTCACGGGCGACGAGGACAACATCCACGAAATCGACATCAGCTACGCGTTCAAGCTGCTGCTCGACGAGATGGTCGCACTCGGTGTACGCCCACGAATCGAACTGAAGGACGCGGTCTAACTACACATGTCAATTCAGACACCCAAAGAAATCGGAAGCATCCAGTTCGGGTTGATGGACCCGGAGACGTACCGAGACATGTCCGCGACGAAGGTCATCACCGCGGACACCTACGACGACGACGGTTACCCCATCGACATGGGTCTCATGGACCCGCGTCTGGGCGTCATCGACCCCGGTCTGCAGTGCCGCACCTGCGGCCAGCACTCGGGGTCGTGTAACGGGCACTTCGGTCACATCGAACTGGCCGCACCCGTCATCCACGTCGGTTTCACGAAGCTCATCCGTCGCCTCCTCCGTTCGACCTGCCGCGAGTGCGGTCGCCTCGCGCTCACGCAGGAAGAAGCAGCGGACTACCGCGACAGACTCGGTCGCACGAAGGAACTCGGCGACGACTGGAGCGACGTGATGAAGTCGGCAGTCCGGCAGGCCCGAAAGGCCCACCGCTGCCCGCACTGCGACTCGCCACAGCACGACATCAAACACGAAAAGCCGACGACCTACTACGAGGTCCAGAACGTGCTTGCCGGGGACTTCTCCGAGCGCATCGCCTCCGCGATGCAGCCGGACCCCGACGACGAGGACGACAATGGCATCTCGCCGGTCGACCTCGCCGAGCAGGCTGACCTCCCGGCAGAGCGCATCAATCAGGTGCTCGCCGGTGAGTTCCGCCCCGTCGGCGACGACCGAAAGGCGCTGGAGAAGGCCCTCGGCATCGACCTGACCGAAGAGGACATGAACAAGCTGATGCCCTCGGACATCCGCGACTGGTTCGAGGACATCCCGGACGAGGACCTCGTCACGCTCGGTATCGACCCCTCGCGGTCGCGTCCCGAGTGGATGATTCTGACCGTCCTCCCCGTCCCGCCGGTCACCGCTCGGCCGTCCATTACGCTCGACAACGGTCAGCGCTCCGAGGACGACCTGACTCACAAGCTCGTCGACATCATCCGCATCAACCAGCGGTTCATGGAGAACCGCGAGGCTGGTGCGCCGCAGCTGATTATCGAGGACCTGTGGGAACTGCTTCAGTACCACGTCACCACGTTCATCGACAACGAGATTTCGGGGACGCCCCCGGCACGCCACCGCTCCGGCCGACCCCTCAAGACGCTCAGCCAGCGCCTGAAGGGGAAGGAAGGGCGCTTCCGTGGCTCGCTTTCGGGTAAGCGTGTCAACTTCTCCGCGCGTACCGTCATCTCGCCGGACCCGACCCTCTCGCTCAACGAGGTCGGTGTTCCGGACCGCGTCGCGACGGAGATGACACAGACGATGAACGTCACCGACCGCAACATCGACGAGGCTCGTCAGTACGTCCGCAACGGACCCGAGGGCCACCCCGGTGCGAACTACGTCCGTCGTCCCGACGGCCGACGCCTCAAGGTGACAGAAAAGAACTGCGAGGAACTCGCAGAGAAAGTCGAAGTCGGCTGGGAGGTCAACCGCCACCTCGTCGACGGTGACATCGTCATCTTCAACCGACAGCCGTCGCTGCACCGGATGTCCATCATGGCGCACGAAGTCGTCGTGATGCCGTACAAGACGTTCCGCCTGAACACCGTTGTCTGTCCGCCGTACAACGCAGACTTCGACGGCGACGAGATGAACATGCACGCCCTCCAGAACGAGGAGGCCCGTGCCGAGGCGCGCGTCCTCATGCGCGTCCAAGAGCAGATTCTCTCGCCGCGCTTCGGTGAAAACATCATCGGGGCCATTCAGGACCACATTTCGGGCACCTATCTGCTCACGCACGACAATCCGAAGTTCGTCGAGACGCAGGCGCTCGACCTGCTTCGCGCGACGCGCGTGGACACGCTCCCTGAACCCGCAGGCGAAGACGACGGCACCCCGTACTGGACGGGCCAGCAGATCTTCTCCGAACTCCTCCCCGACGACCTGAACATGGAGTTCACCTCGAAGGTCGGCGACACCGTCGTCATCGAGGACGGCCAACTCGTCGAGGGAACCATCGACGAAGACGCCGTCGGTGCCTTCGGTGGCGAGATTGTCGACGTGCTCGCGAAGGACTACTCGAAGACCCGCTCGCGCATCTTCATCAACGAGATTGCCTCGCTGGCGATGCGTGCCATCATGCACTTCGGGCTGTCTATCGGTATCGACGACGAGTCGATTCCGGACGAAGCGACCGCGCAGGTCGACGAAGCCATCGACGCCGCCTACGACAAGATTCAGGAACTCATCGAGATTTACGAGGCGGGCGAACTCGAGTCCCTGCCGGGCCGCTCGGTCGACGAGACGCTCGAAATGAAGATTATGCAGCGTCTCGGCAAGGCGCGTGACTCTGCTGGGGAAATCGCAGAGGACCACTTCGCAGAGGACAACCCGGCAGTCGTGATGTCCAAGTCCGGTGCGCGTGCGTCCATGCTCAACCTGACGCAGATGGCCGGCTGTGTCGGTCAGCAGGCAGTTCGTGGCGAGCGCATCAACCGCGGGTACGAAGAGCGTACCCTGAGCCACTACCAGAAAGGTGACCTCTCGGCAGAGGCCCACGGCTTCGTCGAGAACTCCTACTGTGCCGGTCTCACCCCGCGTGAGTTCTTCTTCCACGCGATGGGTGGCCGCGAGGGGCTTGTCGACACTGCAGTTCGTACCTCGAAGTCCGGGTATCTGCAGCGTCGTCTCATCAACGCCCTGTCCGAACTCGAAGCGCAGTACGACGGCTCCGTCCGAGACACCTCGGGCACCATCGTCCAGTTCGAGTTCGGTGAGGACGGTACGAGTCCGGTGAAGGTTTCGTCGAGCGAAGACACGCCTATCGACGTTGATGCCATCGCGGACCGCGTCGTCGAAGCGGAGTTCAACTCCGACGAAGAGAAAGAGCGGTTCCTTGGCGAGCGCGCACCGAAGACGAACCTCTCCGAGCACGGCGTCACGGCCCGTGCGGAGGTGGAATCCGATGACTGAACACGAACCCGAATCCGAATACGAGCACGTCGACGCCGACACCGTCGATATCGTCGAGGCGGCCGACATCCCTCGACGCCTGAAGGCGCAGGTTTACCAGACGATAGACGACCGCGAGGGCGTCACGACCGAGCAGACGACAGAAATCACCAAAGCGGTCGCGGCGCGCTACCGCGAGACGCGCGTCGACGCGCTCGACCCCGTCGGGACGGTGTCCGCACAGTCCATCGGTGAACCGGGAACGCAGATGACGATGAACACGTTCCACTTCGCGGGCGTCGCAGAAATCGACGTGACACAGGGGCTTCCCCGTCTCATCGAACTGGTGGACGCCCGGAAGACCCCGGACACGCCGATGATGACAGTCCACCTCGAAGACGAGTACGCGATGGACCGCGACTTGGCCCATCAGGTCGTCTGGGACATCGAATCGACGAAGATTCTCGCCCTCGGTGACATCTCGACGAACGTCGCCGACATGGTCGTCCAAATCAACCTCAACGAGGAGACGCTCCAAGAGCGCTGGCCGACCTACGACGACGTGGGCGTCATCGCCAGCGAAATCGCCGACACCATCGAAGACGCCCTCGGCGTCAAGACGCGTCGGCAGGGGACCATCATCGAGTTCGGTCCCGAGAGTCCGAGTTACCGTCGGCTTCTCCAACTCGTCGAGGAACTCCGCGACATCGTCTTCAAAGGTATCGAAGAGGTCTCTCGCGTCGTCATCCGCAAGGAGCAGAACGACGACACCGACGAAGAGGAGTTCGTCCTCTACACCGAGGGGTCGGCCTTCGGCGACGTGCTCTCCATCGAGGGCGTCGATGCCTCCCGCACCACCTCGAACAACATCCACGAGGTGCACAAGCAACTCGGCATCGAGGCGGCCCGCGAAGCCATCATCGACGAGACGATGAACACGCTCAAAGAGCAGGGTCTCGACGACGTGAACATCCGACACCTGATGCTGGTCGCGGACATCATGACCAACAACGGCGAAATCGAGTCCATCGGTCGCCACGGTATCTCCGGGTCGAAGGAATCCGTCCTCGCACGTGCAGCATTCGAGGTGACGGTCAACCACCTGCTCGACGCTGCCATCCACGGCGAAGAAGATGACCTCGACGGCGTCATCGAGAACGTCATCGTCGGCAAGCCGATTGCTATCGGTACCGGCGACGTGGACCTCCGCATGGGGTCGCTCGACGCTGACGACGTCAAGGCCAGCGCGGCACCCGAACCGTCCGACGACTGACGATGAAAGTCACGCTGTCGGATGCGGCACGCCAGTTCGTCGTTCTCTTCGAGGACGAAACCGGTGCGACGGCGCACGACTGTCTCGTCTTCGACGACCGGGTCGTCTTTCTCGTCGCCGCGGGCGACATGGCGACGGCAATCGGCCCGGGCGGGCGGACAGTACAGGAAGTCGAGCGCCAAATCGGGCGCACCGTCGAACTGGTCGAAGACGCCGACACGCCCGAGGCGTTCGTCGCGAGCGCCCTCGCTCCGGCCGCAGTCCGTCACGTGACGATTTCGCGGCAGAACGACACCGTCGCGTACGTCGAAGTCGCAGATGAGGACCGCGGCGTCGCTATCGGGTCCGGCGGGAAGACCATCGACACCGCCCGGACGCTGGCGCGTCGGCACTACGACATCGACGACATCCAGTTGACGTAGCCGGGGTCGCCGCTCCGACACCTCACCGTCGGACTGGAACGCTGTTTGTCACTCGACCATACGTTTTTGGTGGCCGCGCCCGCCGGAGTAGGCATGCTCTCAGATGGCGCGAGCGCGGCCGTCCGTTCCGCTCCGAGCGCTGTTGGCGTTCCCACACAGATTGACCTCGGCGTGTCTGGTGGCTATGAGGTCGTTGCGGGTACGGCACTCGGGTTCGTCGTCGGGTCGCTCGTGGTCTACCTGTTCGGGAGGCTCCTTCTCGTGCCGGGCGTCACGAGGGCCGTCAGTTCGCGCAACCGGAATAACCCGACGTTACAGACGGCGGCACAGTCGTACACGCACGCGTTCGTCGTCGTGGTGGCGGCGCTGGCGGGCGTCGTCGGAGCCGGGTACGGGGCAGTGTTGACCAACGGTGCGCTCATCATCGCCGCGCTGACGCTGGTGGTGGGCGTCGCCGGGCAGGAGGTTATCGGCGCGCTCATCAGCGGTCTCTTTCTGGTCGCCGACCCCGACTTCAACGTCGGCGACTGGATATCGTGGCCCAGCGGTGAGGGCGTCATCGAAGCGGTGGACTTCCGGGTCACGCGCGTGCGAACCATCAATAACGAGACGGTTACCGTCCCAAACACGGAACTGGCGACGAACGTCCTCAAAAGGCCATACGGCCGGGAGCAATACCGCATCACCGAGCGCGTCGACATCGCCTACCACGACGACGCGGAACTGGCGTTGCGCGAACTCGTCGAGACGGTCCGCGAGGACGACCGAATTTTGGACGACCCCGAACCCACCGCCAGAATCATCGAGTTCACCGACAACAGCGTTGGGATTCGAGCGGAGTTCTGGGTTCAGTCGCCGATGGACGTAGACCTCGTCGACGTTCGGTCCAAGTTCAGGCGACGGGTGAAACGTCGCTTCGACGCGGAGGGGTTGACCCTCGGTCCGGCGTCCGGGCAAGAGGTCAGCGGCCACCTCGATATCGACCTCGTCGACGGCTGACACACGAGGTGGCAACGACAACTTCTCCGGTCACTTCAGTCCCTCTTCGCAAGCGTGCGCCCGTCGTTTGAATTAGCGAAACGGCCTCAGATTCGTCCTTAGGGGTCGCTAATCGGAGCTGAACCCGTCTCGTCGCATTCGAAAAGGGAGGCTTAAGTAGCTCCATATGGAAACCACGTCCACTATGGCAAACGGCAAATACGCCGCGCGGAAGCTCAAGAAGGACCGGCAGAAGCGCCGCTGGTCCGACTCGGGCTACGCACGACGCGAGCGCGGACTCGGCAAGAAGTCTGACCCCCTCGAAGGTGCCCCACAGGGCCGCGGTATCGTCCTCGAGAAGGTCGGAATCGAAGCAAAGCAGCCGAACTCGGCAATCCGAAAGTGTGTCCGTGTGCAGCTCATCAAGAACGGAAAGCAGGTCACTGCGTTCTGTCCTGGTGACGGTGCAATCTCCTTCATCGACGAGCACGACGAAGTCACCATCGCCGGTATCGGTGGTGCGAAGGGTCGCGCGATGGGTGACCTTTCCGGTGTCAACTACAAGGTCGAGAAGGTCAACGGCGTGTCGATGATCGAACTCGTCCGCGGAAACGCAGAGAAGCCGGTGCGATAAAATGTCTGAAAGCGACGCCCCCGAACCCGAGTCCCCCGCCAGCAGCGACGAAGCAAAGCAGAACGCGCTTCTGTTCGGCGAATGGGACGTTTCCGAAATCGAGTACAGCGCTCCCGGAATGAGCCGCTACATCAAGGCGACGCCCATCGCCCACACGATGGGTCGTCACGCCTCGAAGCAGTTCAAGAAGTCCGAAATCAGCATCGTCGAGCGCCTCATCAACCGTCTGATGCAGACGGAAGACAACACGGGCCACAAGCAGAAGACGATGAAAATCGTCCGCGATGCGTTCGACATCATCGCCGACCAGACCGACGAGAACCCCGTTCAGATCCTCGTCACTGCTGTCGAGAACGCCGGCCCCCGTGAGGAGACCGTCCGCCTCAAGTACGGTGGCATCTCGGTCCCGCAGGCTGTCGACGTTGCGCCCCAGCGCCGTGTCGACCAGGCCCTGAAGTTCATCGCACAGGGTACCCTCAGCGGCTCGTACAAGTCCAAGACCAGCGCCGCCGAAGCGCTCGCACAGCAGCTCATCGGTGCCGCTGACTACGACGTCCAGGCGTACGCTATCTCGCAGAAAGAAGAGAAAGAGCGCGTCGCAGAAGCGGCCCGGTAATCTCTCTTTTCTCTCTTCGTTTTCTTTCCGGCGAGCGGCGGCACTCTCGGGCGCTCGTCCATCGGGTGGTCAGACGAGCTTCGTCTTTTCGACAGTGTCACAAAACGTATCATCTCTAGCCGATACGGGTGTGATATGTCTCGACGATTCTCGCGTCGCTCGCTTCTCGCTACCCTCGGTCTCGGCTCGCTCGCTGGCTGTCTGCGCGGCGAACTCTCGACTGGTTCCACGTTGACCGACACTCCGACAGCGACGACCACCGAACGAACGACGACAGCAACGACCGCGACTGCAACCCCCGTGCCGCCGGTCACAGAGCGGTACGACCTGTCGGTCGCTCACGAGTCGGGAACGAGCGAGACATCGTGGGAACCCCCGTCGTCGCCACCGCCGACAGGCCTCAGCGTCGAACCGGTCGTCGAGAACCTCGCGATTCCGTGGGAAGTTACCTTCGCACCCAACGGCGACCTGTTCGTCTCCGAGCGACCGGGTCGGATTCTCAGATACAGCGCCGGTACGCTGGAAGCGTCGTTCGAGGCCAACGATGTCGTCGATGCCAGTGCAGTCGCACACGGCGACGAGGGCGGGTGGTGGGCTGCGGGCGGCGAAGGCGGGCTGATGGGCCTTGCTGTCCATCCCCGGTATCCTGACGTCCCCGTCGTCTACGCCGTCTACACCTCCGACACGGATGATGGGCCTCGAAACCGGCTGGTGGCTTTCGACGTGACTGCGGACGACCCAGCGAAGACCGAAACGGTACTCATCGACGGGATTCCCGGTGCGCGCGTTCACAACGGGAGTCGACTCGCGTTTGGCCCGTCGAACTACCTCTGGATGACGACCGGCGACGCGGCAGCAGAAGAAAACGCCGCCGACCCCACGAACCTCGCAGGGTCGGTCTTGCGCCTCGAACCGGACGGCACCGCCCCGGCTGACAACCCCGACTTCGGCCCCGAAGCCGACCCCCGACTCTACACCATCGGCCACCGAAATCCGCAGGGACTCACCTGGCTTCCAGACGGGACGACGCTCATTACTGAACACGGGCCGGGCGGAGCGGACGAGATAAACAGGCTCGTGGCGGGCGCAAACTACGGGTGGGGGACCATGGACCCGACGAAACGCGGAGCGGGGGGATACACCGACTCGTCGTTCGCGCGCCCGGTTGTCAACACCGGTTCGAAGACGTGGGCACCGCCGGGATGTACGTTCTACACCGGGTCGCTCGACGGATTCCGGAATCGTCTCGTCGTCGGCGGATTGCGGTCACAACGGCTCAACGTCGTCACGCTCGTTCCGGCGGGAGAGAGTCTCCCCGGTACGGCCTCGGGAACGACCTACAACGCGCCGTGGATGGACGACCAATACGACGCCGTCGCGCACGCACGACTCGAAAACGAACTGGGCCGTATTCGCGACGTGACGCAAGCGCCGGACGGGTCGCTCTTGGTCTCGACATCGAACCGCGACGGGCGGACTCGGAGCGACAGCGTGGAGTACCCGCGGCCGAACGACGACCGAATCTTGCGTGTCGTCCCGGCGTCTGAGTAGCGGGAGGCGACCGAAACGGGGTCTCCGAGGTTAGTCTGCGGCCATGTTCGGCCCGACGACGTAGTTTTTCACCACGTCGACGAGCGTTCGGCGGTACTCGCTTTTCGAAGGGTCGGTGGCGAGCGTTCGGAAGTGCTCTTTGAAGGTGGGAAGCGAGATTTCTGGTGCGTCGTCGGCCGCCGCGTGCGCGAGGTCGTACAGCCGGTGGTCGGGTGAGATGAGGTCGTGGCGCTCGACGAGCGCGAGCGCGAACGCGGCGTTCACCGCGGTAATCTCCGGGTCCGCCCCGCCGGTGACGAGGCGCGTTCCGGGGCGGTCGGTTCCGCGGGGGCGGTCGGCGAGTGCGGTCGCCAACTGCGATTCGAGGAACTGCACGAGTTTCTCCGCAGGCGCGACGCTGAGCGTCAGGTCGTCGGCGTAGATGTCCTTGCAGTGATTCGCAATCTGGTAGCAGTGGGCGAGCTTGCGGCGCTCGACTGTCCGCCCGGCGAGCGCGAGAAACACCGCTTCCCGGGTTGACTGGTAGTGCGACGCGTGGCCCTCCTCGTTGAGAGCCATGTGGGAGAGTTCGTGAAGCGCGAACTCTCGGGCCATCGCACTCGTCGCGGCCTTCCGCGAGATGTTGAGGACGTGCCGGTCCGTATAGTGGGCGGCCCACGTTCGGGAATCCGGGTCGTCGTGCACGCGCACGAAGACTGGGTAGTCGAGGTGGAATTCGGTTTCGAACAGGTCGGCGGCGCTCAAGAACGGGTCTGCTGGTGCGCCTCCGAGTACACGGAGGTCCATTCGTACGTGAGTAATGGTACCACAGAACATGACTCTTGCGCCGAGGCGGTCGACCCGTCGGACGGCGTGACTATCGTGACAAAAATGCTCATACCCCGGCAGTAGGATGCCTGACAAGGCCGAATCCGCTCGGACAAAACACTACTCTTTTGACCCTCCTTCCGGTAGACCTCTGTATAATGGGCCGACGAAAGAAAATCGTCCAAGAATGTGAGAAGCTGATGGACAAGCCGGAGCAGATCCGGAACATCGCCATCGCAGCTCACGTCGACCACGGGAAGACGACCCTTTCGGACAACCTCCTCGCGGGTGCAGGCATGATCTCTGACGAGACTGCCGGCCAACAGCTCGCGATGGACACGAAAGAGGACGAACAGGAACGCGGTATCACCATCGACGCAGCAAACGTCTCGATGACGCACGAGTACGATGATGAGAACCACCTCATCAACCTCATCGACACGCCTGGCCACGTCGACTTCGGTGGCGACGTGACACGCGCGATGCGCGCCGTCGACGGTGCGCTCGTCGTCGTCGACGCCGTCGAGGGTGCCATGCCGCAGACCGAGACGGTGCTGCGTCAGGCACTCCGCGAGGGTGTCAAGCCGGCCCTGTTCATCAACAAGGTCGACCGCCTCATCAACGAGCTGCAGGAAGGTCCCGAGGAGATGCAGCAGCGTCTCGTCGACGTCATCTCCGACGTTAACGAACTCATCCGCGGCATGACCAAAGAGAAGGACTACGACTGGACGGTCTCCGTCGAAGACGGTACCGTCGCCTTCGGTTCCGCCCTCTACAAGTGGGGTGTCTCGATGCCGTCGATGGAAGCGACGGGTATCTCCTTCGCCGACATCATCGACCTCGAACGCGCGAGCAACCGTCAGGAACTCCACGAGCGCACGCCGCTTTCGGACGTCGTTCTCGACATGGTCGCGGAGCACTTCCCCAACCCCCTCGACGCGCAGCCCCGTCGTATCCCGACGGTCTGGCGCGGCGACTCCGAATCCGAACTCGCACGGCAGATGCGCGAAGTCGACGACGAAGGCGAAGTCGTCTTCATGGCGACGGACATCTCGATGGACCCCCACGCGGGCGAAATCGCGACCGGCCGCCTCTTCTCCGGTACCATCCGCAAGGGTCAGGAGCTGTACGTCTCCGGTACCGCGGGCAAGAACCGCGTCCAGTCCGTCGGTGTCTTCATGGGTGGCGAGCGCGAGGAACTCGACCGCGGCGTCCCCGCAGGGAACATCGCAGCCGTCACGGGTCTCCGTGACGCTATCGCGGGTTCCACCGTCTCCTCGGTCGAGATGACGCCGTTCGAGTCCATCGAGCACATCTCCGAGCCTGTCATCACGAAGTCCGTCGAGGCAGAGCGCATGGACGACCTGCCGAAGCTCATCGAGACGCTCCAGCAGGTCGCAAAGGAAGACCCGACCATCCGCATCGAGATTAACGAGGACACGGGCGAGCACCTGATCTCCGGTCAGGGTGAACTCCACCTCGAAGTCATCACGCAGCGTATCCGCGACAACCAGGGCATCCCGGTCCGCACCGGTGAGCCGATTGTTGTCTACCGCGAGCAGGTCCAAGGCTCCTCCCACGAAGTCGAGGGTGTCTCCCCGAACCGCCACAACAAGTTCTACATCACGGCGGAACCCCTCTCGCAGGACATCGTCGACTCCATCAAGCTCGGCGAAATCTCGATGGACATGCCCGAACTGGAGCGCCGTGAGGCACTGCAGGAAGCCGGCATGGACAAGGACACGTCCCAGAACGTCGAACACATCCACGGGACGAACATCCTCATCGACGACACGAAGGGTATCCAGCACCTCAACGAGACGATGGAACTCGTCATCGAGGGTCTCGAAGAGGCGCTCGACGATGGTCCGCTCGCCGCGGAACCCGTTCAGGGTACGCTCCTCCGTCTCCACGACGCGAAGCTCCACGAGGACACCATCCACCGTGGTCCCGCGCAGGTCATCCCTGCGACGCGTGACGCGGTCCACCGCTCGCTCATCGCGGGTCAGGTGAAGCTCCTCGAACCCATCCAGAACGTCCGCATCGACGTTCCGTCCGACTACATGGGCTCGGCCTCCGGCGAGATTCAGGGTCGCCGCGGCCGCGTCGACGACATGTATCAGGAAGGTGACCTCATGGTCATCGAGGGTATCGCACCCGTCGAAGAGATGATTGGCTTCTCCTCGGACGTTCGCTCCGCCACGGAAGGCCGCGCCTCCTGGAACACGGAGAACGCCGGCTTCCGCGTGCTCTCGGACAACCTCCAGCGCGAGAAGATTATGGAGATTCGCGAGCGCAAGGGCATGAAGCTCGAGCTTTCGCAGGCTATCGACTACATCTAAAAGCGCTCGACCGCGCTTTTTTGCGTACTTATCCCGCAGCGACGGCGCTGCGTTTCGTCGGCCCCTTCTCCGGCCCGACCGTCAGGGGTGAATCGGTCGCCCGGGCGTTCCCACGTCGAGTGTCATCAGACTGGGCGACTGCATCGACAGCAGCGCGAAGTTCGTGATGAAAAGCGTCTTTTGCTCGCCGCGGGACGTTCCGAAGGTCACGTCTGAAGGGTTGTCGAGTCCGTCGGCAGCCGTCGCGAGCGTTTCGATACGCCGGTCGTGTCCCACCTTGACGACCGTATTCTGCCCGATTACGCCGACGTAGACGTTGTCGTGGACGTCGATTGCGATCCCGTCCGACGCGAATAGTCGTTCGTCCGCGACGAACAACTCGGGTGTCCCAGCACTGCCGTCTGGGTTCGTGGGAATCGCGACGATGTGGCCTTTCTCCGTGTTCGCCACGTAGACCGTTCCGTCGCTTCCGCGGGCGATTCCGTTTGCGCCGATTGGGAAGCCGAATCCGACGGCCCCGGTTCCTTCCAGCAGCGGGTCGGACACCCACTCGGAGACGGACCCCTCGCTCACTCGCAGCACCGCACCGCCAATGGAGTCGGTGACGAGCAGCGAGTGGCCGTCGAGCAGGATGTCGTTGGGGAGCGTTTCGGGGTCTAACGCGGCGAAGAGTGACGGGTCTTCGCCGCGAGGAATCTGCCAGATGCCGTGGGTGTCGCTTCCGGCCGAGTTCAGGGTGATAAGGCAGGCGTAGAGCGTTCCCTTTGGGGTCACTTCGACGCCGATGACGCCGATTCCGGTACCGGTGTCGAACGTCGCAAGCGTCGACTGGGTCTGATTATCCGGTGAAATCGTCCGAATCTCACCGAGAGGCGTGAAGCTCACGTACTTTCTCCCGCGCCTGTCGATGGCGATGTTCTCCGGGAACTCACCGGCTGTGGGGTCGTAGGTGAAAAGCGTGTGCGGACCGGCGTGCGCAGACGCGGTTCCGCCGACCACGCCGAGCGTGCCGAGACCGACGCCGAGCGTCTTGAGTGCGGTTCGTCGTGTAATGTCGTGTGTCATTGGTCGTCTCCACTTTCGAATGGCTCCCCGCGGATGGCCGATAGCCAGGTCTTCGCTCCGGGTGTTGTCCGGAGTGCCGTTCGCTCTGTCTTCGTGCCGCCTTCGAGTTGTCGCCGCGTCGTCTTTCGTGCTGGGCGCGTGGCTCTCGGGGGAGTATTCCCCAATCAGTACGACTGCCCGGGCCATAATTATGATTTAGTTATTACATATTAGCTAGAGGTGTGTCTGTTAACGAAATTCTGAATAGGAGCCGTGTGTCGAATCTCTGGTTCCAAAATGATACGTATATTGTCAATTAAATCGGCGGTGTGACGAACACGCAGTTCAGAGTGCGGCGGTACGCGCTTCGAAGGGGTACACGGACGAACTCATTCGTCCTGTTTTCCCCTCGATCAGAGTGTCAGGTCTGCCCACGCAACCGACCCTTCGCTCACGATGTTCGCTGGAGTCAACTCGGGTGCGCCCAGCACGGTTCCGGCGTTCGGAATCGGAAGTGGCCCGTAGGTGTCCGACGGGACGTTCCCGTCACCGGAGACGATGATTCGAGCAACCATTCCGAGACCGAGGTGGGGAAGGCAGTTGATGTCGTAGACGCCCTGCTTCGTGAACCGGTAGAGCCACGAGTCGTCATCGACGACCGGTGGCGAGGTGAAGGCGTTCGAGGTTGGCACCCGGTTCGGAAGGCCCTCGTACTTCGGATGGAACGATGTCACCGTGTGGAGTCCGTCGTGAACGGTGAACTCGACAACGTCTCCGGGGTTCACGTGCAACCCCACCGGGTCGAAGAAGAACTCCGCCGGAATTTCCGCCCCGGATTCGGGGTCGACTGGGAACCCTTCGTGGATATCCCCCTCGTGGACGTGGAGTCCGACGACGTGGTCGACAAGCCCCGAGGGGACGTTCTCGCCCGCCGCGTACGGTGCGCCGTACACATCGTCGATTCGGGCTCCGCGGTTCGCACTCGCTGTCGCCGTCCCACCGAGCGCCGATACTGCCGCACCGACGCCGAATACTTTCATCAGCGTCCGGCGGTTCATTCCGTGATTCTTTAAAACCTCTATCAGTTCGTCGTCACTGAGGTCGAGGTCATCTGTGTCTCTTTGTTTGGTCATCGGTCTTCGCTGCCGTTTCCGACTCACCGATTGGTGTGGCAACTGACAGCGTGTGAATATCGACGGAGAACGGATTTGTTATCAATTTACTAATCAGAATAGTATTCTCTTAATTGAGGGTAATAAAGACCATAATATTGGGGGGAACATGGCCCGTCAAGACACATCGACCGCCCATCGAATGGACGCGACAGACTCACACATTCGACCATGTGAATTGCCACCACGGAATCAACATCGGCAAACCGTGACGGCTACGAAGGCTTATACCCCATGGCCGAATGACGGTCACATATGCGTACGGGCACGTATCCCGACACCTGGCGCTTCGACGCGAAACCACGGCAGAGCAACGCGTCGCCCACAACACTGTCGGGGCGGCCCATGGGGGTGGGACGATGAGCGCACAGGATGCTGGCAGCGACGCCGAGACCGACGGCAGCGGGGAGCTTCCCCAACCGCACACGATTCGACTCGAACTCGTGGACGAGCCCGGTCAACTCCTCTCTGCGCTTCAGCCCATCGCCGAAAACGGCGGTAACTTGCTTTCCATCTTCCACGAGCGGGGGAATCTGACGCCGCGCGGACATATCCCGGTCGAAGTCGACCTGGAGTGTCCGCCGGACCGATTCAATACAATCGTGGATGCACTCCGAGACGCCGGTATCAACGTCATCCGCGCCGGTGCGGAACATTTCGGAGAGACGGTGTCTCTCATCCTCATCGGTGACCTCGTAGACACGGACCTCTCCGATACGCTCCACAGCATCGAAGACCGCGCAGTTGCGACCGTGACGGATGTCTCTCTTTCCGCTCCATCGGGGACCCAAGAGCCATCCAGCGCCCGCCTGCGCCTTGCGACGCGGTCTGGAAAGACCAGCGAAGCACTTGCGGTCGTTCGCGACATTGCGGCCGAGAAAGACTTGCATGTCGTCGAACCTCTCACGGAGGAGTCGGCATGAGCCTCAACCTCGCCATCCTCGGTGCGGGTGCGGTCGGTGGCTCCGTCCTCGACCTCGCGGGTGACTACGGACACGAGGTCGTCGCCTTCGCGGACTCCTCGTCGTCGGTCTCCGACCCGACGGGTCTCGACCCGGAAACCGTTCGCACGCGGAAAGAACGCGAAGGAATCGTCGGTGACGGCGACCTCGACGCCGTGTTCGATACCGACTACGACGTACTCATCGAGGCCACGCCGACCACGCTCGGCGACGCGGAACCGGGCTTTTCGCACGTCGAGCGCGCGCTCGCGGACGACCGCCACGTCGTGTTGGCGAACAAAGGGCCGGTCGCAGAACGCTACGGCGACCTCCGCGCGCTCGAAGCAGAAAGCGAGGGAACTGTGCAGTTCGAGGCCGCCGTCGGCGGCGCGATTCCGGTCCTCTCGACCATCTCGGACCTCGGCCCTGGCCACGTCACTGCCGCGCGCGGCGTCCTCAACGGGACGGCAAACTTCATCCTCTCGCGGATGGCTGCCGAGGGACTCGACTACGAACACGTCCTCGCGGAGGCCCAAGACCTCGGTGTCGCGGAGGCCGACCCCTCGTTCGACGTGGACGGCATCGACGCCGCGCTGAAGTTCGTCATCCTCGCCAACGTCCTGAGTGACGGCGACGCGGAGTATCGACTCGACGACGCCGACGTCGAGGGCATCCGGAACGTTCCGGGGTCGGCGCTCGACCTCGCCGCGGAAGACGGTCGGACGGTTCGGCTCATCGGCGAGGCGACCGCTTCGGGCGTGCGCGTCGCGCCGCGGTTGGTGCCACAAGGCTCCGCGCTCTCGGTCACGGGCACGCAAAACATCGTTCAGTTGGAGACGACCCACGCGGGCCAACTGAACATCAGCGGCCGCGGTGCGGGTGGTCCGGAGACGGCGACCGCCGTGCTGTCTGACGTTTCGCGGCTGGAATAACCGCGTCTCAGGCCCACTCGGACCATCTTCTCGTCGTTCAGCCGATGAGCGATTCGTCTTCCGAACCACTGTGGTATGGTTCCGCAAATCGCAGTACGACGGTTAGACGGCCCGTAGAGCGTATCGAAATCGTTTTAGGGGTTTCAGCGAAAACACTCCCCACAGAGCGCCTTAGCGCGTGAATATATCAATGAGCGACAAACCCCACCAGAACCTGGCCATCATCGGCCACGTCGACCACGGTAAGAGTACGCTCGTCGGCCGACTCCTGTTCGAGACCGGTTCCGTCCCGGAACACGTCATCGAGCAGCACCGAGAAGAGGCCGAGGAGAAGGGCAAGGGCGGATTCGAATTCGCCTACGTCATGGACAACCTCGCAGAAGAGCGCGAGCGCGGTGTCACCATCGACATCGCCCACCAGGAATTCGACACGGATGAATTCTACTTCACCATCGTCGACTGTCCTGGCCACCGTGACTTCGTCAAGAACATGATCACGGGTGCCTCGCAGGCTGACAACGCGGTTCTCGTCGTCGCTGCTGACGACGGTGTCGCACCTCAGACCCGCGAGCACGTCTTCCTCGCCCGCACCCTCGGTATCGGCGAACTCATCATCGCGGTCAACAAGATGGACGTCGTCGACTACAGCGAAGACACCTACAACGAAGTCAAAGAGCAGGTCGGAAACCTCCTCAACCAGGTCCGCTTCAACTCCGACGACGCGACCTACGTGCCGATTTCGGCCTTCGAGGGCGACAACATCGCCGAGAAGTCCGACAACACCTCCTGGTACGATGGCGACATCCTCCTCGAGGCCCTCAACAACCTGCCGGCACCGCAGCCGCCGACGGACGCGCCGCTGCGCCTGCCCATCCAGGACGTTTACACTATCTCCGGTATCGGTACCGTCCCTGTCGGACGTATCGAGACGGGTACCCTCAACCCCGGCGACAACGTGAGCTTCCAGCCCTCTGACGTCGGCGGCGAGGTCAAGACCGTCGAGATGCACCACGAAGAAGTCGATGGCGCGGGCCCCGGCGACAACGTCGGATTCAACGTCCGTGGCGTCGGCAAGGACGACATCCGCCGCGGCGACGTCTGTGGCCCGGCCGACAACCCGCCGAAGGTCGCCGAGACCTTCCAGGCGCAGGTCGTCGTCATGCAGCACCCCTCGGTCATCACGGCTGGTTACACGCCGGTCTTCCACGCCCACACGGCGCAGGTCGCGTGTACCATCGAGTCCATCGACCAGAAGCTCGACCCCGCGTCGGGTGAGGTCGCTGAGGAGAACCCGGACTTCATCAAGTCCGGCGACGCTGCCATCGTGACCGTCCGTCCGCAGAAGCCTCTCAGCATCGAGCCGTCGTCCGAGATTCCGGAACTCGGCAGCTTCGCTGTCCGTGACATGGGTCAGACCATCGCGGCCGGCAAGGTGCTCGAGGTCAACGAGCGGTAACGATGCAACAGGCACGCGTTCGGCTCGCCGGCACGAGTCCGGAAGACCTCGACGACATCTGCGACGACGTCCGCGAAATCGCGAACAAGACGGGCGTCAACCTCAGCGGGCCGATCCCGCTGCCGACGAAGACGCTCGAAGTCCCCGCCCGCAAATCGCCTGACGGCGAGGGGACTGCGACGTGGGAACACTGGGAAATGCGCGTCCACAAGCGTCTCATCGACCTCGATGCAGACGAACGTGCGCTGCGTCAACTGATGCGCGTCCAGGTTCCGAACGACGTCAGCATCGAGATCGTCCTCGAAGACTGAACACGGTCTGTCCTTCGTGGACACACCGTCCGTGACGTGACGGGCCGTCCGTCACATTCGCGGCTGTCGAGGCGCGCGTCCGGAGGACTCTGCCTCCGAGCTGGTTCACAGCGCTAAGGCGCGTGTCACCGCACTTCCGCTTCGGCACGCCGACAGCCACACCACAGACGTGAGCGTGGCGTCTGCGCGTCGACCATTCGGAGACAGGTGACAGCGACTCGTCGGAAGCCGTACGAACGAATCGCCAGACGGAACGAGATGCTATCGCATGCCCGCCCGGACAAGAAACATAGGGTATAAGTGTATCCCACGACTCCGTGGGAGTGAGGGCTCGTAGATCAGTGGCAGATCGCTTCCTTCGCAAGGAAGAGGCCCGGGGTTCAAATCCCCGCGAGTCCACTTTCGTTACTACCGCACACTAAGGAACGTAGACTGCCGAGAGGCGTCTTCTACCCGCCGTTCTCTGTTCCGCTTTATGTAGGAGCGGCAGCCCCGAAAATCGGATTCTGTTCGCGGGACACTCTCGAGTTCACGTCGTATCCTCATTCACTCGATGGAAACCGGGGGTGGTCGGCGTGATGACCCTCTCGTTCGACGAGAAGACGAGTGGGTGTCTGAACTGTGGCGCTCACGTCTCGTCGAACTTCCGTCGCGTCTACGGAGACGAGGATGACCGGGTTCACCGCTGTCCTGAGTGCGACACACTCGTTCGTCTCCACCGCGGGAGTGCTGCCGGTCTCGAGGTTCGGATTCCAGACCCACAGTACGCACTCGGTCGTCACGGTGGGCAGCCTGAGGGGTGGTCCTGATGGCTATCGCGGCGTCGAAACGTGCGGGCGATACCGTCGAGTCCGCCGTTCTCCAGCGATACCCCGAGCTGCGGCACGTTTCCGACGATGTTGAGGAACACTACGATGCGGTCACGGTCTCGTTACTCTCCCCGAGTCGAGACCTGCCGTTCGTCGGTCTCTGTCTCCTCGAAGTCGGGACTGTCGTCGAGATCAAGAGCGCGATGGTCGTCTACGGCGAGAACCAGCGTCGTGGTCGCTTCCTGATTCGGGAGAACCAGCACGAGCATCTCCTCGAGGAAGGCGGCGTCTACCTCTTCGCGGTCTGTGCGCCCACGCCCGAGAGGGACATCATCGCCGCGAAGGTCGTTCCCGCGAGTCTTGTCGACGAGTTCGAATTTTCGTGGGTCTCACGGAAAACGCGGTCGAGCTACGCACAATTTGCGTGGTCTCGTGTCTTCGCCCCGAAGGAGGTGGAGGGACAGTGAGCGTCCGGGGGACCTACTTCACGGCGCTCGCGAACGGTGAAGTCGTTCCTGGAGACGGTCATCGCGTCTTCGCCATCGTCCGCGATGTCCCCGAGGGGGCCGAGAGCATCGTCGAACGGACGCTTCCGCACCTTGCACCGCCCGAATCACTCGAGAACGCCCGTCGCCGTGTCGAAGAGGCTGCCGAGAGTGACGGCATTGACGACGCGCTCGCAGTCTCGTGGCGTTCGACCAACTTCGAGACCCGATTCGCGGAGTATCTTCAATCGGCCGGTGCGCGTGAAGTCCTCGCGAAGATCAGTTCTGACGCCACTGAGACGACCGTCTGGCTGGTCTCGTGGCGCGCTGACGACGACTACGATCATCGCCGCATCGTCCTCGACGAACTCCGACAGCGGACGCAGGACGGCCCCTGTGACGAGGGAGAACACCGATGGCGGCGTGGGTCCGTCGTTGGTGTCTCCGTTTGCGACATCTGTGGCTACTCCTCGCAGTCTATCACTGACTGGTTCGGTCAGGAGGTCTGCATCGCTTACGGAGGTGATCGCCGGTGAGCGACTGCATCTTCCGGTGTGACCACTGTGGCCGTGATCTCGTTGGGGAGGTGGGCGAGTGAACGAAAGTCGCTTCGCGACGGGGTTGATCGCGACGACACCCCACGAACTGGGTGCGCATCTCAACTTCGGAGCGAACCGCATGAGTCCCTACTGGGCGCTCTCGAAGCTCCTCATCTCGCACTTCGACGGCCACGCCGAGCTGGATGTCGAACTTCCGACCGGCCCTGACGACACGTCTGAGGGCGCGCACATCCGCCTCACCTACAAGCGGGGGAAGATCGACCCTCGCGCGGACTTCGGTATCGAGACCGACGGCGAGTACGGGATGTACGAACCTCGGATTCACTGGTCGGGTCATGGTCAACGGAAGGCCCACTTCCACGTTCGGCCGCGGTTCGCCGGGATGAAACACGTCGAGACGGGCGAACCGATTACGTCCGCCTTCGATAACGACGAACACCCGAGCGAGGGCGTGAACATCCACGTCCAAGGGTCGAACCTCGAACCCGACGAGTACCTGGTCGTCCTTCGCTACGTCCTCCTAGCGCTCGCGAAGGAAGCCGGAGAGTGGTGGGATACGCGATACTTCAAACGACCACTCGACAGCTCTCGGATTCACACCTACGAGCGATACCTCCGGATTCTTCGCGAACACTCGTCGAAGGTCGTCTCTCGAGGTGGCATCATCTCGAAGCTCCGCGAGCTGTACGCGACCGAACTCGGGACGGAAACGATGTTCAAGCTCTCGAATAAGAACATCATCGGGTACAACCACCGCGTACTACTGCCGAAGCGGGCGGTTCAGGAACTCCCCGGTCTCGAGTACGGCGTTCAGCTCAAGCACTACCACCCCGAGTACGTCCGCCACAACCAGACGACGAACGACGCGCTGCGAGACCCGAAGATCGGCGTGCTGTTCAAGCGCGGGAAGGACGAGGAAGGTTCGCTCCGACTGAACAAGCGAACCGTTCGGTGGAGTGACCGCGAAGAACTGTCTCGCCAGCTCGAGGAGTTCCTCGTCAACGTCGTTTCGTGGGCGGGTCTCTCGGTGAGTCCCGGTCCGGGGTTCGTCGCCGACGACCACTTCCAGAACCGCGAGAGTGACCGGAAGGTTGGGCTGTACGATGACCCCACGCCGGAGATGGAGACGAAACAGGATTCGATTCTCGTCCGGACGCTCCTGGAGGCGGACGAACGAGAACGCGAAGTTCTGAAAACCGCCACCGACGGCGGTGAGATGCACTACTCGGAACTCGCAGAAGAGACTGACAACAGCGTCTCGACGGTCTACCGTGCCCTGGAGAAGCTCGACGGCCTCCTGGAGAAGGACAATGGCAACGTCCGGTTCGTGAGTCAAAAACTCCACGAGGACCTGCGGGAGATCTTCGCGGTCGCGCAGTCGCAGGTCGAAACCGCCCGTGCTGCGGCGGCGTCGATTCTCGACATGGACCCGAACCAGCTCGCGAAGGCCGGTGCATCACTCCAGAAGTGGATGAACCGGTACGTCGCGGAGTTCGCAGAGACGCGAGACAATCGACTCCTGGTCAAGATCAACAGCCTCCTCGCTCGGAACAGCCTCTACTCGCGCGAGAGTAGGGCACCAGTCCTGAGCGATGTCGTCGACGAACTGTACGAGGCGTGGCTCGAGGCTGGTCGAATGCCGAATCGGTTGCTGAATGGTCGGCTTCAGGTGGAGGTCATGGACGTGGGCGGCGCTACGACGACGAGTATTCCGGTGTCCAGAATCGTCGAGTAGCCCGCTCCGTGTGAGTGGCAACACTACCTCGAACCCCTTCTTTTTCAACTCCACTTTCATACCACCGGGGTGCTACCCAAGCCGAGTTGCGTTAGTGGCGACTCCGACTCGTCCTCGAGGTGATCGTCCGAGGTCGCCGGACGGGGTATCTTCCCCCTACGTGGGAAGACCCCCTTAGGAAGTGTGCCTAAGGGCACGCGCCTGCGGCGCGAAAAAATACAGGGGGTTGCTTCGGTGGTCGATGTTCCAGGTGATGCAGGGGAAGCGAAGGATGAATTCACCAGTGACGCTGGTGACTCACTATAGATTATACTCGATACCCATCCGCCCTGAGAAGTTTCTGTTAAATCCTTTTACATGTCGAATAGCCCAGTCAGCACAACTAGCGCTTAGGCATTGGGTTGGGAAAAACGGATCACCACTGGCTGCAAGAGGGTTTAGCTCAAACCTACCTTGGAGACTCTCCTCAAACCCGTATACATTCTCAAGATCATCTTCTATCCCTCCTTCCTGCCACTTTGGTTCGTAGTGGACGAGTTTATTTCTCATCCAGTTTAACAGAATAAGCTGTTCAAGAGGAGTAGAATTGCGGTCGAACTCATCTAGCTCCGCAATATCCAATATGACGTTATACTTGATCGGGCTACTAGCCTTACGAAGCCTTTTATCAAGGTTATCAGCCGTTAAAATCTGCTCACGGGTGTTAGAATCAAGGTTTGGATAGTGCAGCTTGTTGCCTTTCTCAGCTCGTTCGACATCTTCTGATATCTTGAATAAGAACTCTTTGAACCAGCTTTCAACGAAAGAAGCTGAGCTGACTAGTGCATTCATCGTAAATGCTGTATGTCGTTTCTTCACGTCGTTTGGAATTAGCCGATGGTCGTGGTCGTGGTATATCGCTTCGATTTCTGAAGCCTGATCTTTGAATATTTCTGCATTTTCGAGATGTCGGCTTGACAGTCCGACGAGGACAGACACGGTCGCACTTGATGCACTTGCAGTTACTGTTGATGTCGATGCACGGATGACATCTTCCTCACTCCCCTCTTCGCTTTCACACATAATTGTTAGTCCACGCTCCGAGGTTGTAAAGTTATTACCCTCTAAATATCTTACTTGGCGGTATTTTTGCTTGGGCTGAATCTCGGTGCCCTCCTGATTCGTAAAACTCCAATTGTAGATTCTTTGCTCTCAGACTCCGGGAACGAACGACTTGGATACCGCTCCCTATTGCTCTGTATGCGACGAATACGTACACACCATCTCTTGAGACGAGATCCCTATGATACTCCTCAAACACCCGAAACCGTCCGGTCTTCCCACTTCTCCGATTCAGCATCGCCGCCTTGATCTCGACAGGAGTCCCGTCGCTCGCCCTCGCGTCGTACCAACTCGTGTGTTCCATCTCCAGTCCGTACCGCTCTCGAGCAGCACGCTCGGCGAGCGCCCCGTATCTCGCCGCCTTCTTGGAGCGATTCGTCGGCATGACCTATGACCCACCTCGAATTCTCGTCTCCTCGAACTGACCGACACCAAAAACCGCGGAAATCCGGGGTTCGGGTGACCACCGGGGTCCGGCCAAATGGGGCCATGCTGTAAGTAAGTATGCGGCCACGGGGGGTGTGTGGTGGTGGACACTCTCGGAGGTCGTCGCCGTCATGCAGTTTCCTCTTTCGGGGTGTCCACGATGTCCCGATGCATGCCTTCCTTCCACTCACGAACGCGGTCGCCGACCCACGACGAGGAGTACGGAACGAGGAACTCGTCGTCTGAGGTGTCACGCTTCCCGATTTCGCGGTAGCTCATCCCGTTGGACTCGTCCCACGGGCGAGCAGCACGCACGGCCGTCGCAATCGCCTCGCGCTTCGCAACGTCCGAGGCGGACACAGACTCATCTTCGTCGTCGTCTCCCTCGTCCTCGAGGTCGACGGCGAACGACGACGCTTCGTGTTCGTCGTAGGATTCGGCGGTGTCGGTGATGCCGCGGTACTCGGCCACCTCGTCGAACTTGTCGGTGGTTCCGGCCGACTCGAGGATACGAACGCGGCCGGGGTCCGACCGGGTGGGCTTCTCGAAGATCGCGGAGTAGAGTCTGCGGAGGTCCTTCGCGGTGTCCGCGCGGGTGTGGCCGACGATCAGGACGCTGCCGCGCTTGGCGTATCTGTCGCCCGATTCCTTCTTTCGGACGTACTTGAGCGCCTTGGCGAATCTGTCTGCCTGTGCTGCCTCTGCCCCTCGAGACGTGAGCGACTGGCTGCCCTCGTCGATAACGGCGAGTACCGGACCATCGAAGTTCGCCATCTCGTCGAGCATCGAGCGAGCGCCTTCGATGTGCGTCCCGCCGTCCCACTTGATGTTGGTGACGACCTTGCCGCCGGTGAGTGCCTTCCAGATACGCGCCACGTCGAGTGTCATCGCGGTCTTACCAGCTCCCGGTGGTCCGAGAACAGCCGCGATTGCACCCTCGTCGGTGAGCATTCGGGCCATCCGCGTGAGGCCCTCGTCGCCCGACTTGGAGTTGTTCACCAGCCCGACCATGCCCTGGAGGACAGAGACGTTCCCGTACTCGTAGGCCGTGTTGACCGCATTCGTCGATGCCGACGAGAGGATAATCTCGGCCATGCGCGTATCGAGGAAGTCGGTCGCGCGGTCCTCCCACAGCGAGCAGTAGTAGTTGAGGACGTTCAGCGTGTGCTCGTCGTCGACGAGACCGGCGAAGCGGCGGATGTACTCGGGGTCTTTCCCCTCGAGTTCACCGCGGAGGAACGAGCGGCCCTGTGCGGCCGCGTAGACGGTTTGGTCACCACGACGACTACTCATGCATCTCCCTCCAGCGGATACTGTCTCGTGTCCCACCAGTTGAGGAGACGGTACATGAGCTGGATGACGAGCGGGAAGCTCACGAGGAGGATGACGAGCCACGCGATGCCTGCCGCGTCAGTGAGCGTCGGCCAGATCTCCGCGCGATAGAGCGCGTAGAACATCGCGAACGCTGAACCTCGGAGTGCCGTCCACCGGAGAATCATCCGAGTCGGCTGGTCGTAGAGTTCGTCGGAACTCGGGATGATGGTCAAGGTCATGCCGGACCCCCGTCGTTCCGAAGCTCACCGACCGGCTCGAGCGCCTCACCAGCGTCGTCTTCGATGATGAGGTCCATACCGTTGGCCCACTCGTCAGATTCCTCCTGGATGTCGTCGTTCTTCAGGCGAGAGGGGAGGAGTTCGTCTGGAACCTCGTCGCGGAGAACGTCGTCGATAGTGAGGCCACCCATCGACGGGGCAAGGTGGCCCTCGAGGGCGGCGTTCTGTGCGGCCGCCCGCTCTCGGTCGAGACGCCGGACGATGCTCACCAGGTTGTCGCGGACGTACTTGCCGTACTGAGCTTGTGGTTCGAGGTGGTTCACCAGTTCGGTGATGATGTTGAGCGCCTCGCCGATCTCGTGATGACCGACAATCTCCGAGTGGGGTCGAGACTCGCGCCACGTCCCGACAGCGACGTTCGAATCCGGATTGTAGTGGTAGCACTCGTAGGCCTCGCCGAGGCTCTCAGACAGCGGGTTGAGCGTCCCCGCTTTGACCTGGAGTTCGGCGTACTTGTCCATCGAGAGTTCCCACGTCTCGACTCGAGACGTTTCCTTGGCGTTGATGACGACGAGCGTCACGGTCGGTGGGTCGGGAATCAGGTCGTCGATCTTCCCGCTCGCGATGACCGCGGCGATACCCGCCATGAGGAGTCCACCGCCAGCGACACCCCACCACGCGGGGAGTTCGACACTCCCTGTGGAGACCGCTGCTGCACCGATACCTCCGAACACCAGGAGGTCGCGTCCTGAGAGGCTCATAGCGTACGCTCCGCGGTCATCTGTTGTTCTTCACGCTTCCGCTTGACGTAGCGATACGTTCCGGCGGCCGAGACGATGGCTGCCCCACCGACGAGCGCGTTCGCGGTTCCCCACTCGACGGGTGGGTTTCCTCCGGTACGCATCGAGTCACTCCGGAGGAGGACCGCGTTGCCAGTTGACCCGACGGTGATTGCACTCGCATCGTCGAAGACCATCCCGTCGAACCGGAGGGTCGTGGTTCCGGGAGTGAGACTGTACCTTCGACTCGGTATCTCGACTGACCGAGCGCCGGAGCCTTCGCTCATGGATTTCACGACAGCCGCAGTATCGGAGATCTGGATGATGGTCGGCAGCTCCGCCTTGATCGTGACTCGGAAGGTGCCGTTTTCATCGACTTCCCACCGAGTGATTCGGGCGGTCGGGGTCAAGTCATAGCTGACAGTTTCCCCGACCGTCGTCGAGGGCGCGGCTGTCGTCGTGGAGTTGTTCGTCGAGTCGGTGGCGACGACTGTACCACCGAGCGCGGGCGATGCGACTGTGATGAGCATGATGAGTGTGATGAGCGTTTTGCGCATGGTCCGAAAGAGGAAGTTCGAGTGCCGGTGCTACCCGCGGAAGACGACGATAACGGCGACAGCGATGAGGACGATGATGGCCTTCGTTTCGCCAGTAAGATTGCCGAGGTCCAAGCCTCCCCCACCACCTCCGACCGTGGCCTCACGCTCTTCGATTTCTTGGCGGAGTTCGGTGAGTTGCTGCTGCATTTCGAGCAGTTCAGTGGTGTTCGCCGTCTTGTAGACGTATGTCGTTGTATTCTGGCTCTGGACTTCGGTCCCATCCTTTGCGGTCATCTCGGTGATAGTGAACTCACCAGTGAAGTCCACTTTCTCACCGTCTACAGTCGCCATGAACACCGGACCAGTGATGTTCGAGGCGTTGTACGTCGTGTTTGCCTGCCACGCGCCGCCGGGTGCGTTGCGAGCAAGCACGAGGCCCTGATAGGTGACGCCGTTGTACGTCACGTTCATCATCCCCGAAGAGTTCAGCGAGGGCGTGTCGAAGCCCATCAGCGCGAGCGCTGCCGTCGAGCGGTACAGCCCTTCGCTCTCGTTGGCGCTGCGGACACCGTACTCGAACATCGCAGTGTGACCCGAGATTACGTCCGAGGCGTTGATTCGCCCCGATTCGAAATCGGTCCATGTCGCATCAACGAAGTGGTCCGCCTCAGCCTGCAGCGCATCATTTTGCGCCTGAATCGCGGTGAAGAGTGTGTTGTACCGAGTTTGATTCAGGTACTCTTGATGGTTGTAATTCGAGTTTGGTGCCCATACCCAGATGTAACTGAGCGTTATCGTGTCTCCGGTGTTGGATTTTTGATAGGTTGGCGAGGAACTGTTGAGAGCAAACGTTCTGTTGCCCTCGAAGCCCCAGTCATCCCATTTTGCGTACACTTCGAGAGCGTACACATCAGAGGAAGACCCGTTGGGTAACGTGACGGTGGTCGCAGTGTCACTGCCGGTTAAGCGAGAGGTTCCGGTTGAATCGTTACGCCAAGGGCCACCAGCCCTCCCGAGAGCCATCACATCGCCCCGCGAAATACCGTCCTCCATCGCCGAGCGGTCGGAGATAGCCTTCGCGGCTATCAGCGACGTATTCCACGAGTTGATGAGGTTGACACTCTTGGTCGAATAGTACGCGGCGATAGCTTCTCTCGCCGCAACCTTCGCTTCCGCCTTCGTAGCGCCGTTAGTGTACGCTTCAGCGATGGCGACTTGCGCTTTCATCCACGCAGTGGATTCGGTATCTTGGAGATAGTTTTCCGTAGTAACCAAGCCCTGTTCCTTCTGTTCGTCTTGAGCGGTTGCGGCGGCGAACATATCGACTTTCGTCTGATTTGCATCCGTCTGTTGAAGCTCAGAGACCGCCTGACTCACCTGATACTGGGTCGAACAGGGATGGTCAGGGTCCTCGTTGACGTTCTGGAACGTCATCACGTCGTAGATGAACGAGTCGAGTGTCGAACACTCGTCACCCCATATCGACGTGGCAGCCGCCGGAGCAGTCGCCGAGGACGTGACGAGCATTCCGACGAGTGCGAGCGCGGCAACTCGTCGGCTTATGACCTTGACCTCGGTTGGCGCGTCGTCGAGGATGTGACCAAAGCCGAGGTCCATCATCGACACACGGAGTGCGATGAAGACGAGCGCGACCAGCGCGAGAGCCAGCGCAGGCGCAGTCTCACCGTGAACCCCGGCGAGGTAGGCGGCGGCCGTGGAGAGTCCGACGGCCGTGTAGGTCGTTGCGAGCTGAATCATGGCTCAGTCGAACACCTCAGTCACCCCGAGACGCTCGGTGATGACTACGACGCCAGCTGCACCGACGGCGATGTAGCCGAGACCGACATTCGTCCCGAGAAGGTCAGCGAGGAAGTTGGTCGAAAGCAGTTCCTGAGCGCCCCAGTTGGCAGCCCCAACGCCCGCACCGACGGAAGCGAGTGTCTCGATGTCGAGGTCCACGTCGTCGAGGAGCGCCATTACAACATCCACCCCACGGCGAAGGACGCGGTAGTCGTGACACCGACGTATACGAGTCCCCAGAGGTCGGAACTCTGGAAGAACGACGCCACGTCACCGACGAGTAACCAGCCTGCGAAGAGACCGACCGTGGCGAAGACCGAGTACATGTAGTACTCGTCGAGACGCTCGGCGTCGTCTTTCAGACTCGAGAAGTCGGTGTTCTCGTTTGTGGCGACGATCCCGACGAAGGACGCGACGGAGATCGCGTAGGCGACGGTGATTTCGATGTTTCCCGAACTCCAGATTACGTCGGTGAACCCCACGTCGAAGAGCTGGAAGGTGGCGATGCCGGTCATGATGAACCCGGAGACCATCATCGCGACCGTTAGGGCCGCGTCTACCGGGTCGAATTCCATTTTTGACATTACACCGACCGCGGCCACCCGATGTGCAATAATACCTAGGAATCCCTGAGAATTGCGTACTGAATCCTATCGGGGTTCTACTCACGCCCTAATGATTAAGTATAGGCGGGTGGCCGACGGCAGTGACGATGTTCAGAAAACTTCGGAATCACGACGGAACGCCGTTGATCGCGTTGGATAAGGACGAACTCGAGATGGACGGTGTTCTCGAGGACGGTGAGGCTCCAGATGGGAAACAGATGCACGTCCAGCGGCTTGGAGAGGGTGTGTACGTGGTCAGAGATGTGACGGACGGAGGTATAGCAGAGATCCCCGATTTTATTAGATAGCTACTATTCATTTCTGGTTATGTTGTTCCCATTTTTTAGATAGCCATTCTGAACATACTGTCTGAATTAAGGCCTTAGCATCGGGTTTTGACATCGGTTGATTTGGCCCATCCTTATATGAACCATGCCGGGCTTCTAAGCCAATCACACTGTATGAGTTTGCAGTGCCTTTGAAATCATCGTAATTCACCTTTTTTATCCACCCCAAGTCATGTATTCTTTCCCCACTCATATCCTCCTCAATATGCTCAAGGATCTTGTACATATTCTCCCAAGTATCACCACGTGCCCACCGTTTCAGAAACTCATGAACCGACTTATCTGAATCAGCCAAAGTAATCAGTCGATTTGTATCGAATACTGCATCTTCTTCCCAGCTCGGTAAACCCATCTGTTCTCTAAATTCCGCACTACCACGGTGTCGTAATACCGTTAAGTGGCTCACGACTTTCTGACCATCACTTGATATGAGAGACACTATGGACACAGGTTCGAAGGCGTCTTGGTTCAGTTTCATTACACCACTCATAATCTCAAGAGTGTTCTCTGCGATCTCAAAGGCGGGTTCAGAATCTTCTACACCTTCTAATTTTGAAGTCTTGAGAATGTATCGATCACCCTCCTTTGTGACAAGGGGATCGCTTTCGAATACTTCAGTCAATATGTTAAGATCAGCTTCATTCCCTTTTAGATGGACTTCCCAATTCATCCCACCAATTCGTTTAGTTGTGTAACGCCTTTTTGCCATCTGATGAAATCCTGTAGATCGGAGTTGAACAAAACTGTGACTCGGGTTATCGAGTCACCTCAGAAGCGGAAAACTGTACAAGAGGTTCTCCTCCTCCGCCCCCACGGGGTAGCTCGCGAATGTATACGCCATCCTCGATGTATGCACCTTCACCGTCGTCAGCGACGGTCACCGTGCATAGATTCGGACCAGCTCGAGCGGGTGAGCAACGCGGTCGCGGTCATGGGTCACCCGGAGTATAAGAAGAATCGGCGTTCACTCACTCGAGAAACGCGCAAACCGACCCCCGGTGCATACGATGATTCATAAATGACCACGCGAACGAGCCTGAAGCTCACCGACGAACGGCAGCTGTTGTTCGACAGAGCGAGCGAGATCGTGGCGCGAGATGCGTCGGACGACCCACCGCGGAGCGACGTGATCGACGCGGCACTCACCCACTTGATCGAGAGCTACGAGAACCTCGAGAACGTTCGAGATGCGTATCCCCCGCAGACGGTCAAGGACTGTTGTAACACGTCAGTGTTGAGGATGCGGTATCGGACGAGTTTGGAGAGTCAGTGGCGGTAGAATTAAGAACGAATCAGTACAGAAGAATTCTGAATCACCTACCCCTAAGGCGTGGTGCAATGTTGAATTCTACTTCTCCATGTCCTTTTGCGAATGTGAATTTCAGCTCTAACGGTCTCTCACTGGTTGCCATCCTCATATGAACCGAGACATCGTCTTCTATCGCGTCGGTTAGTCCTCCCAAGTAGTTTAATCCGTATGTGTTATGCGCTGGCCCAACCTCGATCTCTTCTAGCGAATCTTCCCCGATTTTTCGCTTTGTCATGTCAATGTCGCCTTTGCCACGTATAACAAGCGCCCTCTCATCTTCCCTAATATAGAAAGTTATCTCTTCAGAGAATTGGTCAGCAGCTGTAACCGCCTGAACAAACTCGTCTCCAGGGATAATCACCTTTGTCGTATAATTCACATCAATATCTGGTATCTCATCGTCAAGAAGCTCTCTCCGAACTAATCCGAGTTTATAATCTTGCCCCTCCGCTTCAACTCTGAGTATCCACTCTTCAAGATCGAGTTCAAGCTTCAACACCGATTCGTTATCGACGAGCTTCAGAATCTTTTGTAATTTGGAGATGTCTACCCCAATCTCATATCCGGACGACCTGAAAGATTCGAACGCACCCTCGTTGAGTATTATTTGAGCTGAAGCGATATTCGCTGGATCGTCAACTCGGATCTCGAGCTGGGTCTCTGAAGCCACAAAAAGACACTCAGTATGGAGTATACGAGCTGGGATGAGTGCTGTTTTTAGCGTATCAGCTTTGATTTCCGCCACTAACATATCTACTACAGAATATTAATTAGGGATTGATATAACCTCCCCCTCCTCAAGCAAACCGGTTGGCCAAAATTTTCCGCCAACTCTTATTCAGCAAATAATAGTGCATTACCAGCATCTTCACGTAGCGAGTGACTTCACTATCCATCTCATAGTATGGTGGGTGAACAGTAACGTGATTTTGGAAGAACTCAACCTCAGTCTTCTTTGTATTTCCTTTCTGTCCAGCGAGTCTAACACTCATGTCGAATCCTTCCTTGTGAATCCACTCATCCAGCGTTAGATCATTCTCAACAGGGTTCAGGATTATCCTGGCAGGGCTAGCATTTCCGTTGAACACGTCATTGAGGCTGCTTTCTAGTAATCTAACAAACACTCCAAGATTTGGGAGTTCTGACTCTACTTCTGGAAGTGCAAATTTGAATGTAATCTTGAAGTTAATCTCGCGAACAATTCGATCACTGGTATCCTTGTCCGGACTCTGAATCAAATCTTCTTGGCTCTCTTTAAGATTGATATCCAAGCTATAGCCATGTTTTGAGTCGATGTGCTTAGCGGACGACTCTCCGCTGAGTCCATTCCAGTGGATAGTCCTACACGAGATTCGTTCGTAGCTTTCTCGCTCAATTAGACTGCGTACTTCCTCTAGATGGGTTTGGATTTGAGAGACAGTGTAGTCTCCACGAGGATTATAGGATATCTCGAATGTGGCATCGATTGGTGAAAATTTAGTCAGTGATGACTTCAGATACCATGTTATTTTACGTTTTAGAGGACCAACTACCTTTTTACCGATTGCCCACTCTAAGAAGTAATCAAACATTCGCGTGAATATCCAGAAGCCAACGACTAGTAGAACTCCTGCGAACGTTTGTGCGGTCAGTAGCCAGCTAATAATTCCCATATCTTCTAATCTCTCTCCCGTTCAAAGATTGAGTTTCCATCTGGGTTCTCGAATGTTTTAAGAGACGATTCTCCTTTACGGTCACGATGAATATTTGGCAGAACAAATTCAGTCAGCAGTCGTAGATATGTATCCAAGCGTGCCTTAGAGTAGATCCTGACTAGTCCATCATTTGCAATCCGGATGGTTTTCTCCTTTCCTGGAACCAACTTTTCCGTCTGGAACATGTGGTTTTGCAGCTGTCCTTTGCTTTGGTGACGCTCGTAGTCTGGATTATTCTCAAATCCTCTTCCACGAATCTCGATATTTGTCAATTCCTCTTGAGGGAAGTCTGAGATGATTGTATCCATCAGTCCCGCATCAAGATCTTCTTGGATTTGCTTCAATGATCGATGATCCAATCTCGTATCACTGATTGAAGGGCCCAATTGGCTGTACTGCCTCCTGAGCATCTGTGTGACTGCCTGTGCAACAGAACGGCGGGAAACAACAATCAAATAATACACTCCGTCAGTATCAAAAACCAAGAGACGAGCGTCTGCCGCATCCATTGTCAATATTTTATCTCCGCGGTAGGTCACTGTCCCTCGGTCATCCATTTGGATGTCGGCTACAATGACTTCGCCATACGGAGTGCTTACAGCCTTCGCATTCTCGACACTGGTTCGCTGGACAATGCGACCGTCTTGCTTGAATACGTCCGGAATCTCAGTGCCTTCTTCAACACTTTCAGTAATGTCCTCTGTGAATATACGGTCATTCAGATGCTCTCGTAGATTTTGTTTATTGATTTTATACCCATCCGGAACAGCTATCCAATATATCATTCCGGTGTACGTGTCTTCGGTTGCTAGAGGTGTTTGCGTGTTTTTCTCCATAGACATGTGAAATATCTCTCCTTACAGAGTGTAATACTCAATTACTAATCAAATGTTGGTGACCAAGGTGGAAGTAAAAATTGAGTCAAACGAACCCTGCCCAGTAACCCGGTCTTACCTTATCCGGCGGTCTCGGCTTCGGGAGCGGCCGAATCAACCCGGCATTCACCTTTCCCTCGAGATACAGCTGCCCCCACCCGGTAATCTCGAACACATCTGCACTCGCGTGGTCGATAAGCGGTGCTGCCAATCCAGCGTGGCACAGAACGCGACACCGCTCTCTTACTTGTCGTAGCGTCGTCTCGTCGCCAAGTTCCCCGTAAATAGACTCTGGAGACCCCCAGTTGTTCTCGTCGAGATACTCGAGGATTCTATCGTCCCAGATCGTCATCCAGTCTCCAGATTTTCTCATGTCACTGGCTACGCAGACGCAGCGCCCTCCTCTCTGTTTTCGTCGTTGAGCTTCTCGGCGTTCAGTTCTCCCTCGAGATAGTCCTCACCAATCGCCGTGATGATGTAGACGCCGTTACCGAGGTGCTGGAGCATCCCTTTCTCTTTCAGCCGCCGTAGTCGGCGTGAAATCTGAGACCGAGAGACTTGGAAGTAGCCGGACTCGTCTAACTGGACAGGACTCGCTGACCCGTTTTCGTCGATATACTCGAGAATCCGGTCATCCCAGATGGTCATCCACGATGCAGATTTCCTCATCTTCTGTGCATATATGCGTAGCTCGCTACTATCATTACTGGCTATTGGATTTTTACAAAGAATCTTACTTTATGCTCTGACCGCAGCATTTATGCAAAGCTAAGGAATACTAACATGTACGGGGCCGCGAGAGATACCGTCGGCTGGAGATGATTTTTGTAGGCCCTGAGTGCGGTGGAACCAGCACCGCACTCAGGAGGGTTCCGTCACGTAACCATGACGGAAACAACGATTGCGGGGCCGAAGCCCCGCACAATAACCGATGTGGCACAGTTTGATAAGGGCGACGAGTGCCTGTGCGCGATTTCTCGCGTGCGCGCGGCGGTCGGCGTGGACGCTGAGACTCGCCTGAGTGTCTGCCGGAAGTGCGCGGAGCTGGAGGAAGGGCAATGAGTCTCTTCGTCATCTTCGACTGCCCGGCCTGCGAATGCGTCGAGAAACTCACGCCCGTAGACGACGAGATTTGGAACTGCGGGGGCTGCGGTGCGAAGCTCCGCGAACACCGCGACCAGGCGGGTGCGACGGTTGACCTGACGGTGGTGGAAGCATGAGCGACGAACTCGAACCACTCGCCCCCGAGGAGGGCGTCGAGTGGTATCTCGAGAGTCGTGAGGGCATCGACCGCGAGCACACCATCGAGAACAAGCACTACCGGCTTCGTCCGTTTCTCGACTACTGCCGCGATGTCGAACTCGACAACCTGAACGACCTGACCGGCCGCGACCTGTTCCGGTTCTACAAGCGCCGTCGCGGTGAGGTCAAGCCGGTCACGCTGAAGAACCACTTGGCGACGCTCCGGGTTGCACTCGACTTCTGGGCGTCTATCGACGCCTGCAAGCAGGGCCTTCGTGAGGACGTTCCGATGCCGAACCTCACCGACCAGGACGAGACGAACGAGGCTGTCCTTCGGACTGATCGGGCTAACGAGGTTCTCGAGTATCTCGAGAAGTTCCGCTACGCGTCCCGCGACCACGTGATTTTCATGACGCTGTGGCACACCGGGATGCGTCTCGGTGGTCTCCACAGTCTGGACGTTGACGACTTCGACGCCGACGAGCCAGCACTCGAGCTACGTCACCGACCGGACCAAGGAACCACGCTGAAGAACGGTCACCGCGGTGAGCGCGACGTTTCGCTCCACCCGTCGATTGGCTCTGTCCTCGAGGACTACATCGCACACGAGCGTGCGGAGGTTGTCGACGACTACGGCCGAAGGCCGCTGGTGACTTCGGGACACTCGGGGATGCGACTGAGCAAGACGGCGATTCGGAACACGATCTACATGGTCACCAAGCCGTGCATGTACGCGAACTACTGTCCGCATGACCGTGACCCGAACGAGTGCATCGCGAACACCGGAAAGAACGCCTCGAGTCAGTGTCCGTCGTCGGTGTCAGCCCACCCGCTGCGGAAGGGTGCTATCTCGCGGTCGCTGAACGACGGCATCCCGAAGGAGATCGCCAGCGAGCGGATGGATGTCACCGAGGATATCCTCGATAAACACTACGACAAACGGAGTGAGCGCGAGAAGATGGCGGTTCGTCGTCGCCTCATCCGGGAGGTGACCAAATGGTGAGAATATCCGTAGAAAGGGGTGCGAAAACCGTTCGAGAATGGACCCCCGCGAGTCCATTTCCTTCCGTTCACTACGTTCACTGTAGTCAATGGACTCGCTTGCCCCCGTTCGCTCTGCTCACGGGGACCCCGCGAGTCCACCTCGGTTGTTTGATCGAATCGATGAAACGAGAGACGTCTGTTTTAGGATGTTATCTCTCGCGGTCAACTGAACCGCTGGTCAATGGCCGGTCCGACCTCGCCAAGCGACTTGTTGGTGACGCCGAGACTACGGGGGTCGATAGCCGATGAATCTCGACTCGGACCGGCCACCACCAATTCACTAACTAAGATTCCAGTCGCACAGTCTCTCGTACGCAACTATTCGTTAGCTGTCGGTACGTCGGTCGGAGCGTCGTCGGAGGCGGGTTTTCTGGGGGCTTGGCTGTTTCGAGGCCGCCAACAAGTCGCTTGGCGGCTTTCTGCCGAACTCCCCAGAGTGTGACAGGATTGACGTGGCACATATAGAGGTTGAGTTTATTACGCTGGATTCTCACACAAATCGTATGACCGAGGTAGTACTGACCAAGCAGAAAGTTGAGGATGGGAAGACAGACCGGCTCATCGAATGGATGAGTGAAGTCCAAGAGCGGGAAGATGAGGTCGTCGAAACGTTTCAATCGGAGGGGATGGTGACCGAAGCAGCGTTTCTCGAACACGCGGACGATGGCGATTATCTCGTCTACTTCATGGAAGCCAAGGACCTCCGTGAGGTCTACGAATCGTTCGACGAGTCCGCACACGATATTGACGAGGAACACAAGGAAGTCATGGACGATGTTCTCGAAGACAGTGAGGAATTAGGGGTTGGAAACTACGAACTTCTCTATCACATGGTCAACCCTGACCGCTCATAGCGCTGCAGGACAAGCGCCCTCTATTCAGCACGGCCTCGAAAAAACATCATCAATTGGGGATTTCAACAGAGTCCTGATGGGCTATCTCTTTTGCTTGGCGACTGCGAACACCCGATGATACCCAGTCGACGCCAAGACGAGCCACAACGGCAGGTCAACCGTCTGTGACAACGCCTCAATCATCGTTGAGAACCTCACCCCCATCGGGGATGCAGACGTTCTTCAGTCGACCAATCAGGGAGCGAACCCCCCGATATCCTCGTGAAGCGTCGTTTGATCCATTGCATGCAGGTCAAGTGCTGGCTCTACGAGTCCTACCAGCACAGGAACAGTTAGAAGAAGCTAACCAGTAGGAGACTGATTTTGACACCAGAACTGACCCCGCTCAAACAAGAGTGAGCAGGGTCAGTCTGTTAACCGCTCGATCATAATGGGATGATCTCGGGTAAACACGCCTTTCGGATTCGCCATGTGAACCCAGGCATGAAGCCCCGTGAAGTTTAAATTCGGATCTGGTGCTGGATGCCACCCCTCTTCCTCAGTGACCTTCAAGGCTCGGGCGGAATTTTCGTCATCGAAGATATTGGCGGGGGCTTGCTCGTGTCGGCCGGAAACCAACCACTCGACGCCCGCAAGAATGATGTTGGAGTCGTCTACGTCGTCTTGGTCTTCGACATCTTCTGATGGCGCATAGAACAATAGGGCGGGAGGATCCGTGTGCTGGAGGTCTCCCGCGTCATCGAAGTCTACCAAGTAATCTGACAGGTTTTCGTAGACAATCCCTGCATGGGGGACAATCCCGAAGAACCCGTAGCCATCGGCTTTGGCGACATCGACGTCTCGGTACTTCCTGGTCGATTTCCGGACGGTGTTGAGTTGTCTAGCGAACGTATGGCCGCCAGCAGCCGTTGTCCCGACGGCTGCCATGCTCCCTACTATCCCTGCACCGACTGTTTTGAGTACTGTTCGGCGGTTGGTGAATCGTGGTTTCGCCATATTTAGTCCTCAAGTGACGGGCTTTGCCGTTCTCTATATTGAGGTTCGTTAACATTGTACGATGGTGAGAAATAAATAGCCATCTACTGACATTTTGGCAGGGTCTGACAATTTCGCAATGGCTGAAAGGGAGCAACTCTCCGCCATATCTGCCATTTTACGCTGCGAGCGTAGTACGGCATATCGGAACCGCACAGGAGATGCACCAACGGAGCGACGAGGTAGAGAACGACCAGTGACCCAACGACGACGAACAGCAGTTTCGTCTTCGTCTCCGAAGCGCCGTGCGTCTCGCCTGTCCGTCCGATATCGGCGAAACCAAGAGGTGCATTGGTAAACTCTATACGAACCAAAAAGAGTTTATTGCTACCTAGTGGTTGGATACCTGCCCCTGTCTGGCATTTAGTCCAGTACCTATCACGGGTGCTGGCACACGCTTCGCTCCACTGGTCGGTCGTCTACAAAAGCAGGGAAATTAAGGCCGTGTGTGGTGTGTCGAAAATACGTCATTCTCAATCCCAGTTGATGAGGCACAACCAAGTCAACTCTATCTCGACGCAGCGAAACTGCAACGAGCAATAGAGTGGTTCGATTTTGACGACCCGACGTATGAGCCGATTCCGGTCTTAACGCTTGATAACGAGCTAGTGCTCTCGGATGGGCACACACGAGCATTCCTTGCATATCTGAGTGGCGAAACCGCGCTGGATGTGGTTCCTGAACCTGACCGAGAAGAATTGAGTACCGACCTGTACCGAGAATGTGTGAACTGGTGTTATGAAGAAGATGTGACGGCCATCGCCGATTTCGCTGGCCGTGTTCTGAACCACGACACATTCTTGGACGAATGGGTTAGTCGCTGCCGTGAATCGCCTCTCTACGAAGAAGACTGAGTAGAGCCGCTGGCATTGTGATGTGAGAAAGAGACACCCGCGCTCTTCAGCACGTTATTTCTCTCACTCTCCTCCCAAAGTGAGTTCTCCGACCCACCAAAACCAGCTGTTTGTTTGACAAGAAACGCGGCAGAAATGCGTTCGTTAGAATTTTCCTGAAATTATGGGAGAATTACTATAGTCTCCAACTTAGAAGAGCAGGTAGCATGGATGGCCCGATTCGTGTGTTGCACGTTGACGATGACCCCGGATTCACGGAGCTCACTGCGACGTTACTCGAGCGTGAGAACCCCCAACTCAGCGTAAAATCGGCAACTGACACACGTGAGGGGCTCCGATTGCTCTCGGAGGCGGACTTCGACTGCATCGTCAGCGACTACGACATGCCCGGCCGGAATGGAATCGAGTTCCTCGAAGCGGTCCGCGCGGAGCACGCGGAACTGCCGTTCATCCTCTTTACCGGCAAGGGCTCCGAAGAGGTCGCCGCCGACGCGATTTCGGCCGGTGCAACCGACTACATCCAAAAGGAGGTCGGGACCGGACAGTACACCGTTCTCGCCAACCGAATCACAAACATCGTCGCACAGTATCGGGCCCGGCGGCGGTCCGAGCGCGCCAATCGCCGCCGCCGGCAGACGCTCACTCGAATCACCGACGGCTTCGTCGAGATGGACGCCGACCTCACGGTCACGGACGTAAACGAGCAGACGGTGGAACTGACGGGTCTCTCGCGCGAACAACTTCTCGGAATAAACTACCGAGAGGATATCGCAGAAGAGAACTCCAACGTGTCTATCGAGGGCTACGAGGAGGTCCTCGAAACCGGCGAACCACGGACAATCGAGGCGCTGTCGGACATCAACAGGGGGCGGTGGATCGAAGAGCGAATCTTCCCCACCGAGGACCGAGACGGCGTCTACGTCTACTTTCAGGACATCACCGAGCGCAAAGAGCGCGAACGAAAACTGCAGACGCAGACCAGACAGCTACAGGGCGTTCTCGACAGCGTCTACGCCGCGCTCTGGATGCGGGATACCGACAGCCGGTTTCTCTTGGCAAACCAGAACTACCGAGAGTTGTTCGACATCGACGACGAAGTGGACCTCGTCGGAGTCGACGTCGGAGACGTGTTCGACGCGGACACGGTCAGTCGACTCAGGGAGGTCGACCAGCGCGTCCTCTCCAGCGGCGAACTCGTCGAAATCGAGGAGGAAATCGAGACGGCGACCGGACAGCGGGTGTTCCTCGTTCGAATCACGCCACTTTTCGACGAGGATGGCGAGGCGTTTGCGACGGCCGGGGCCGCAGTCGACATCACAGAGCGCAAGGAACGAGAGCGGACACTGACTGCACTCCACACCGCGGCACAGAAGATAGAGCAGTCGACGGACGCACAGACCGTCTACGAGACGCTCGTCGAGACGGCCGAGAACACGCTGGATTTCGACCTCGTCGCGGTCGACATCGAACGGGACGGCTACCTGATTCAGGAAGCGTGGAAGTTCAACTCCGAGGAGGCTGGCTACTTCGAGAAGACGCCGCTCGATTCGGACGACACCTTCGCAGTCCGAGCGTACAACCGCCAGGAGACCATCATCGTCGACGACCTGCAGGCGGCCGACACCAAGATCGCGGACGACGACTATCGCTCGGCGATTACCGTTCCAATCGGTCGCTTCGGAACGTTTCAGGCCGTGTTCAGCGAAGTCGGCGCGTTCGACGAGTACGATCGGGAGTTCGCCGAACTGCTGGTCGAGCACGCACGAGTGAAACTCGACCAGTTGGAGACCGCACCCAGCCGTCGCGTGTGAGCCTCGCGAGTTCTACTTCCACCGAATCCATCACTTTCACTCCGCCCTTGGCGGACCCTCTTTAGCCTCCCCTGCAACCGGGGCAGTATGGAAACAGGCCACGGCACCCCTCCGTCGGACCCAACCGACGTCTTCCGAGATGTCGTTTCGACCCTTCGGGAGACGCGTCGCGGCGTCCACCAACACCGCATGGCGCAGGCGCTCCTCAAGAAAGACGCGTCGGGGTCGCGACTGGTCGCACTCGTGGACGACACCGAGCGGGCGGTCTTTTTCAATCCCGCATCGCGCACGCTCGAATCGGTCCCTTTCGACCGGGAGGGAACACACGAAAAAGACGCTGAAGTCCTCTCGCGGCAGTTGAGCGACCCGGCGGCGTGGGTTGAAGCGAACGCGTCGGAATTAGAGTGGATTCACCCGCACTTTCGATGGACGTGCGGACTCGATGGCGAGTATGTCCGACCGTGAAGAATTATACCGACTCACTTCGCACATCAACCAGACCAATGAACGACGAAGAACTCGACGAACTTCGGTCGTCGCTCACGCCATACGAGTCCAGCGGTGGTGTCACCACCTATCAGAACACCGTGGCCATCGCTTGTCCGGCCTGCGAGAAGCCGTTCGACGACCTCGTGGTCTGCGAAGACGACTACAACAGTCTCGAACTGAGCATGATGCTCGACCTCTGTGTGACCCAGCACGACGGCGACGTGCTGCTTTTCACTCACAAACAGTAAGCCAGCGCGGCGTCGCGCTTAGCGGTGGACCGTTCAGTGCTTACTCACTCGGTGGGAAGCCGTTCTCGTCGATGACCTCGCCATCATCGTCGACAGTGACGATGCCACGGTTGTTGACGGCGTAGGGGTCGAGACCAACCTCCTGGAGGAACTGCTTGTAGAGCCGTTCGGCCGTCTCGGCGTCCTTCTGGCGGTCCGAGGCGCGGTCACAGAGTTCCACGAGGTCTTCGGGCACGTCGTTTTCGTGGACAATCCAGTGGTTGATAAGGTCCGACAGCCGGCGGATGGGCGAGGTAAAGTGCCCGTAGATGTCGAAGTTGAGTGCGTAGTGGCCGCCGAAGGGGTCGTTCATGTACTTCGCACGGGGCATGACCTTCAGCACGGCGCGCTGAATCTTGTTGAGCGTGCGGGAGTTTGCACTTTCGAGGGCGTCGTTGACGGCCTTCCGGGGTTCGTCCCACGACGTGGACTGGATGCTCACGCCGTCGAGTTCGGTAATCTCACGGAGCGCCTTGTCCCACTGGTCTGGGGTCGGCTGGGGGTGGACGCGGTACATCGCCTCGACGCCGCGGTTCCACATCAGTTCGTGCGTGACGGCCTTGTTGGCCTTCAGCATGCACTCTTCGATGATGGTGTGGGCGCGGTCACGGCTCGGGTTGAGAACGAGCGAGCCGTCTTCCTTCCGCTGTTCGTGCAGTTGGTCCGCGAGGTCGAACACCAGCGCGTTCTCCTCGTGAAGCGGGAGGTCCGGGTTGTCGAGGCGGTTCTCACACTGCGTGTAGGTGAGTCGCTCGTCGGAGTGGATGACGGACTTGTAGATGTCGATAGATTCGAACGAGAGGGTGTCCTTCTTGACTTCCATCTCGACGGTGTGCGCCAGTCGGTCCTCGTTGGGGACGAGAGAACACACGGTTTCGGCGAGGGCCGGCGGGAGCATGTGGATGGTGTAGGCGGGCATGTAGACGGTGTTGCCGCGCTTGACCGCCTCGGCCCACATCTCCGATTCGGGGTGGACGTAGTGGGTCACGTCGGCGATGTGGACCCATAGCGTGTACGTCTCCTCGTTCTCTCGGATGCTCAGGGCGTCGTCGAAATCCTGTGCGTCGATGGGGTCTGTCGTCCACGTCGTCAGGTCCCGGAGGTCCTGACGATGTTCCAGTTCCTCTTGAATCTCTTCGTCCACACCTTCCGTGCGGGCGCGCGCTTCCGAGAGGACTTCGGGCGGGAACTTGTCGCGAATTTCGAACTCCTCGAACAACTCCTCGCGCTTGTTCTGGAGGTGTCGCGCGAGCTCGGCGTCGATTTCGACCGGTCCTTGCCCTTCGGCGGTACCGGCGTACGCCTGCGAGTCGTCTGACATAGCCTCGTCTAAACGGGGCAGGGAGAAATGCGTGTCGGGGGCGGTGTGATATCGAGAACGAGCGACACCGCTCTCCGTCGGGGTGTGTGCCTGCCGATAGGCGTTCAGTACGTCTCCGGAGGTATGTGCGTCTCCGAGGACGTCACCTCCTCCCGGAGGGTGCCGACGACGAGGCGGGGACTACCGCTCGCGTTCCTCGGCGGATTCGTACTCAGTCTTGACGGCGTCGTAATACCGGTGCAGGAACTCCTCGTTCGAGACGCCGTGTTCTTCGATATCGACGAGTAGTGCTTCGAGACCTGCTCGGGGCTGGTGACAGAGGTTCCGGTAACAGGACTTACAGAGGTGCTCGAAGCGCTTACCGTGTCGTTCCCAACGGTTCCCCTCTTTGTCGTACTCGCGCGCCGCCGACCGAAGGACCGAATCGCCGCACGCGATGCATACGACAGTCTTCCGGTCCCGGCTACTCCGGGAGCGCCACATACTAAATTGGTGGACGTACCGCTACTTATCAGTTGTTCCGCACTGTCTGACGGGCGTGTGACGGGCAGTCCGGTCTCACGATATCACCCACTGCAACCCCGACACTGCCCACTGCGGGTTCGACACTGTTCACTGTGGGTTCGACACTGTTCACTGTGGGTTCGACACTGTTCACTGTGGGTTCGACACTACCCACTGCAGTCCCGCTCACCGCGGGTTCGTCGCGTGTTCGTCGCGGAGCGGTCGATTTATCGGCACCCAGCGTCCACCACCGGATATGAAAGTCAAGTCTCGCCACCACCTCCGGAGCGACGAAATCTCCGCGTTACAGGAATCTATCGAAGCCAACCTCGGCGTCGATGTCGACGGCGACGCCTTCGAGGGCGTCGAGCTGTCCGATACCGACTTCGACCTCGTCCTCGTCGACGGTGAACCCCTCGTCGTCTACATCGACGAGGAACCGTTCTTGACCGTCAAGGGCGCAAACGAGTTCCCGCCGACGAAGCACGTCGTCACCGTGGACGCCGGTGCCGTCTCGTTCGTCTCCAGCGGGGCCGACGTGATGCGTCCCGGCATCACCGAAGCAGACGAGTCTATCTCCACGGGCGACCTCGTCGCCATCGCCGAAGAGACCCACGGAAAGGTGCTCGCAATCGGCCGCGCCCTCGAAGACGGCACAGACCTCGTCGGCGACTCCGGAAAGGTCATCGAGTCCATCCACCACGTCGGCGACGACCTGTTCGAGTTCAGCGTCTGAGGCCGTCCCCCGCGGTACGCCCTCGATTCGACCGTGTCAGAACCGACCGACGCCACTGGATAGTACGTTTACCGAGACAGTTTTCGAGTGGTGAACTCTCGGAATATGGACATACGTCTGACGTAAGAACTAACCTCGTCGTGACGGTGTACAACCTATGGGCATCATGAGCAAAATTCTCGGTGGCGGGGGCTCCCGTTCGACCGAGGACTACGTCGAACTCGACCTCGACGATTTTGACACCGCCCGCGGAGAGGCCGACATTTCGGTCCATATCGCGGAAATCGGTGGTCAGCAGGACGTTATCGCCATCAAAGACGCCGTCTACGACGGCGACCTCGTTATCGCCGACATCACGCGGCATACGACCTCGGACAACACGATGGAACACATCATCGACGACCTCCGACAGGTCGCCCACGAAGTCGACGGTGACATCGTCCAGAAGGGCGACGACCAACTCATCATCACGCCGACTGGCGTGAACATCGCGCGCAGCAAACTCAACAGCCGGTAACACCGTTCTTCTGCGGGGCACGTTCCCGCATCATCTCTTTTAACGTCTGCTGTCCCCGAGTCGTCCGAGCCGATGTATTTCCCACCGGCGTCGCTCGTGGTCGTACGCCCCGAAAACGCCGGTTGAACGCTCCGACAAACTTCCGGTTCAGATGACCCGAATCGATGCCTATTCGGTCCCCTCGTCCGTAGGATGCTTCGAATGAGCAAGGACTACATCGAGGTTCGTGGTGCCGAAGAGCACAACCTCAAGGACCTCGACGTCCGCATCCCCCGCGAGACGTTCACCGTCGTCACCGGCCTGTCGGGGTCGGGCAAATCCTCTCTCGCGTTCGACACCGTCTACGCCGAGGGGCAGCGCCGCTACATCGAGTCGCTGTCGGCGTACGCCCGCAACTTCCTCGGGCAGATGGACAAGCCGAAAGTCGAAGCCGTCGAGGGGCTATCGCCCGCAATCTCTATCGACCAGAAGAACGGGGCGAACAACCCCCGCTCGACCGTCGGGACCGTCACCGAACTGCACGACTATCTCCGTCTCCTCTACGCGCGGGTCGGCACGCAGTACGACCCCATCACGGGCGAGGAAGTCGGCGAACAGTCCGCACAGGACATGGTCGAACAGATTCTCGAACTCCCCGAGGGGACGCGCGCGAAGGTCGCCGCGCCGGTCGTCCGCGACCAGAAAGGCGAGTTCAAGGACCTCTTTTCGGACCTCGTCTCCGAGGGGTACGCTCGCGTCGAAGTCGACGGCGAGGAGTACGACCTCTCTTTCGAGACGCCCGAACTCGACAAGAACTACGACCACACCATCGACGTTATCGTCGACCGCGTGAAGGTCGCACCCGAGTCGCGCTCGCGCATCGCCGACTCTGTCGAGACGGCGCTTGACGAAGCCGACGGCGTCCTGAAACTCATCGTCCCCGACCCGCCGGAAGACCCGCCCTTTGCGTCGAACACCCGTTCGACCGGGTCGCTCGCGGGCGACGGCGACGACCGACTCGTCGTCGAGTTCTCCGAGGAACTCGGCAACCCGAACTCGTCGTTCCGCTTTTCAGAAATCGAGACGCGCTCGTTCTCGTTCAACAGCCCCCACGGCGCGTGTCCCGAGTGTGAGGGTCTCGGCAAGGCCAAGGAGGTCGACCCCGACCTCGTCGTCACCGACCCCTCGAAACCGCTCAAGCACGTCTTCGAACCGTGGAGTTACAACCGGACCTACTATCGACGACAACTCGATAACGTCGCCGACCACTTCGGCGTCAGCGTGGACACCCCGTTCGAGGACCTCGACGAAGAGATTCAGGACGCCTTCCTCTTCGGGACCACCGAAGACGTGGTGTTCGAGTGGACGACGAAAAACGGCACGCGACACAAGGAACACCCCTTCGAGGGCGTCGTCGGCAACCTCGAACGCCGACACGTCGAGACGGACTCCGACCGCACGCGCGACCACATCGAGGAGTACATGGCCGTCACGACCTGCCCCGAGTGCAACGGGTCGCGCCTCAAAGAGCAGTCGCGGCACGTCCGCGTCGGCGGCACGACGCTCCCCGAGGTCAATCGCCTGAGCATCGCCGACGCGCTCGACCACTTCGAGGGTCTGGAAGCCGACCTCTCCGAGCGCGAGCGCACCATCGCACAGGAGATTCTCAAGGAGATTCGCGCCCGCCTCGGCTTCATGACGGAAGTCGGTCTGGACTACCTCACGCTGGACCGCGAAGCCGCGACTCTCTCCGGTGGCGAGTCACAGCGTATCCGTCTCGCCACGCAGGTCGGGTCCGGCCTCGTGGGCGTCCTCTACGTCCTCGACGAGCCATCGATTGGCCTGCACCAGCGCGACAACGACAAACTGCTGAACACGCTCGAAGGCCTCCGCGACCTCGGTAACACGCTCATCGTCGTCGAACACGACGAGGAGACGATGCGCCGGGCCGACGAGATTATCGACATGGGTCCCGGCCCGGGCAAGCGCGGCGGCCAAATCGTCGCGCAGGGCGACTTCGACGACATCGTCGCGGCCGACAACTCCATCACGGCAGACTATCTCGCCGGCCGCAAGGACATCGACGTCCCCGAGACGCGGCGCGAGGGCGACGGCGAACTCGTCGTTCGCGGCGCTCGACAGCACAACCTGAAGGACCTCGACGTGCCGATTCCGCTCGGCACGTTCACGGCCATCACCGGCGTCTCCGGGTCCGGCAAGTCCACGCTGATGCACGAGATTCTCTACAAGGGACTCGCCCGGACGATGAACGACAACACCTCCGTCGACCCCGGCGAACACGACGCCATCGAGGGCTACGACGAAATCGAGACGGTGCGCCTCATCGACCAGTCTCCCATCGGTCGCACGCCGCGGTCGAACCCCGCCACCTACACGGGCGTCTTCGACTACGTGCGCGAACTCTTCGCCGAGACGAAACTCTCCAAGCAGCGGGGCTACGAGAAAGGCCGGTTTTCCTTCAACGTCAAGGGCGGGCGGTGTGAGGCCTGTAAGGGACAGGGCAACGTCAAAATCGAGATGAACTTCCTCTCGGACGTGTACGTTCCCTGTGAGGAGTGTCACGGCAAGCGCTACAACGCCGAGACGCTCGACGTGACCTACAAGGGCAAGACCATCGCCGAAGTACTCGACATGGAAGTCGACGAAGCCCTCGACTTTTTCGAGGCGAACTCGCAGATTCGTCGTCGCCTCCAACTGCTTCACGACGTGGGCCTCGGCTACATGCAACTCGGCCAGCCCTCGACGACGCTCTCCGGCGGCGAAGCCCAGCGCGTCAAACTCGCCGAAGAACTCGGCAAGAAGCAGACTGGAGACACGCTCTACCTGCTCGACGAACCGACGACGGGCCTCCACAAGGAAGACGAACGAAAGCTTATCGAGGTGCTCCAGCGCCTCGTGGACAACGGCAACACCGCCCTCGTGGTCGAACACGAACTCGACCTCGTGAAGAACGCCGACTACATCATCGACCTCGGTCCCGAGGGCGGCGAACACGGCGGCACTGTCGTCGCCAGCGGGACGCCCGAGGAAGTCGCCGATAACCCCGACTCACACACGGGTCGGTACCTCCGCGACTACCTCCCCGACGTGGACAAAGAAGGACCGCGCTCGGACCGCCGCAAGCCAGCGAAAGTCCCGAACGACGACTAACTCTTTTCTCGACGTCCGTTCTGTACTCCGTTCTCACCGACGTTTTCGTTGGTTTGGTGGCACGGTCGAGTGCAGCTGGTGCGGGGTTCTGAATGTCTCTGTCGGAGGGGCGGTCACAAAGTGGTAGGAAACGCTTACGAAATTCACGTGTGTAATGTAAATAGGGGAGAAAATAAGCAATGCTTATAGGAAGCCGATGTACGACGTGCCACACGACCATCGAGGCAGACGAATACGTGTACTGTGATGAGTGTGGGCGAAGGATTCACGAACAGTGTGCACGCTACGAGCAGACCTTTGAGTGTCCGGTGTGTGGCACTGACTTGGCGATTGGAGCCGTCGAATTCTGACTTCGTTCGGAGCCGATACCCCTGCCCGAACTTTTCTCGATTCGGTCCCTACGTCTTGTATGCGACTCTACGCGGCAGCGGACGGTGCGGTACTGTCGGTCTCCGGGTCACCGGATTCGCCCACGGCGCGTCGCAGACTCGAAGACCGGAGACTCGAATGCATCGCCGCCGACGCTCGTACTCCCGAGCGGGCGTTCTGCGGGACGTTCGACCGCGGCCTCTTCCGAACGGCGGACGGCGGGGACACGTGGCACCCAGTCGGCAGGGACGTTCTTCTCGAATCGGTGACGAGCCTCGCCGTCTCACCGCACGACCCAGAAGTCGTCTACGCTGGAACGGAGCCGTCGGCGGTGTTTCGCTCGACGGACGGCGGCGAGACGTGGACAGAGTTGCCACCGCTTACCGACCTACCCTCCGCCTCGTCGTGGGCGTTCCCACCGCGACCCCACACCCACCACGCCCGGTGGATTGAGGTCGACCCGTGCGACCCGACCCGCCTCTTCATCGCCATCGAAGCGGGAGCGCTCGTAACCTCCTCCGATGGTGGCGAGACGTGGCAGGACCGCGTCCCGTCGTCGAAGCGGGACGTGCACTCGATGGCGACGCACATGGACAGACCGGGTCGCGTCTGGGTCGCTGCGGGCGACGGCTACGCCGAGAGCGACGACGGCGGCGAGACGTGGCACACGCCCACGGACGGCCTTCGACACAGCTACTGCTGGAGCGTCGCTGTGGACCCCGGCGACCCCGAGTCAGTTCTGCTCACGTCCGCACGGGGGCCGAGGCGAGCGCACTCCATCGGGTCGGCGGAGGCGTATCTATACCGCCGACGGGGGGAGCGTCCGTGGACACGACTCGACGACACTGGGTTGCCGACCGGGAGCGGTACCACGCGGGCGGTGCTGGACACCGGAGCGACCGCCGGTGAGTGCTACGCCGTAAACGACCGTGGAATCTACCGGACAACCGACTTCGGCGACTCGTGGGCGCGACTGGAGGTTCCGTGGCACGGGGAACGGACGACTACGGCGGGGCTTGCGGTCGTCGAGTGAGTTCGAGGTCTCTACATCTGTCCGACATCTCCCGGACATTCGCGCGACTGAAGCGAGAAGATTCTTGCCGCGGCAGTTCCACGCCCGACTATGTACGATTTCGCCGTGGTCGGCGTTGGTCCCGCTGGCGCGCGGTTTGCCCGCCGTGCCGCCGAGTCGGGGTACGACGTCCTCGCGCTGGAGAAAGGCGAGGTGGGGACGCCGCTCGCGTGCTCGGGCCACGTCAGCACCGATATCTGGGACTACGTCCCCGACGACGCGCGCGACCACCTCTTTCAGAACCGCATCTATGGAGCCGACTTCCACGTTGGTGGTCCGAACTCGAAGGCCTACCCCTTCTACAAACAGACGGAAGTCTCGAACGTCATCGACCGCGTCGAACTCGACCGGACGCTCGCCGACTGCGCCCGTGAGGCCGGTGCGGACGTGCGCGAGGGCCACACCGTCACCAGCATCGACGAACTCGACGACCGGGTTCGACTGACCGCGAGCGTCGCTGGCGAGGCCGGGACGGTCACGTTCGAGGCGAAGATGGTCGCCGGATGCGACGGTCCAACCTCGCGCGTCCGCCGCTCGCTGGACCTCCCCGAACCGACCGAAACCCTCCACGGCGTCCTCGCGTTCGACCCCGACCCGGACGACGGCGACTTCGTGGACGTACACCTCACCGTCCCTCGATTCTTCGCGTGGCGCATCCCTCGCGGTGACGCGGGCGTCGAGTACGGACTCGCCGCTCCGCCGGGCGCTGAAGTCACCGAGATGTTCAACGCGCTCACGAATACCTACGACGTAGAGACCGAACACTTCTGTTCGGGCGCGATTCCTATCGGCCCGCCGGAGCAGACGACGACCGACCGCGCGTTCCTCATCGGCGACGCGGCCGCCCAGACCAAACCATTCACCGGCGGCGGCATCCTCTACGGGATGACCGCGGCGGACCACGCCGCCGATGCCATCGACCCCGACGAACCGGCGACCCTCGCCGACTACGAGGAGGCGTGGCGCGACACGCTCTCAACGGAGATTCGACTCGGCCACCTCGTTCGGAAGTGCTACTCGTTCCCCGAGTGGCTCCAGCACGTCGGTCTCCGAACGCTGTCTGGCGAAATCGGCGTCCACATGGACAAGCCGAGTTCGTTCTTCTCGCGGGAACACCTGAAGAAACTGTTCTGAGGCGACCCGGGCCGCGGGTCGCTCACGTCGTCGGTTACGACTCTGGATAGGTCGGAATCCGAAGCGACCGAGCGCCGCCTTCTACGAACGGAAGCGTCTCACGGGTTGCCGCCACGCGCTCGCTATCAACCTTGACCGTCAGGTCGTCGGTGTCGAGGCCGTACTCGACGAGTGCGAAGCCGATTGGCTCCTCGCGCATCGGACTCTCGACGGCGCGAGTCACCTCGCCGACGCTGTCGTTCCCGGCGAACACCTCGGCACCCGACTCGGGGAGGCCTTCGGCGCTGAAGCCGACGAGACGACGCGAGGGTTGGCCGCGGTTTTCGACCTTCGAGACGACCTCTTGGCCGACGAAACAGCCCTTGTCGAAGTCGACTGCGTTGCGGACGCCGACGACGTTCGGGACGCGCCCGCGGAGTTCCGTCTCGAAAAGCGGGGTGCCCGCCTCGGCGGTAAGCGTGTCCCACGCTTCGTAGCCGACTGGGATTGCGGGGTTGCCGTAGTGCAAGAGGGCCTCGAACACGTCTTCTGCGTCCTTCGCGCGGCAGATGATGTCGTAGCCCTCCTCGCCGGTCGGGTTGTCGGAGGCGACGACTGTCACGCCGAACTCACCGCCGATAGACCCGCGGACGAACGTGAGTTCGGGTTCGGGCGCGCCCGCGTTTGCGAGGACGCTCGCCACCTTCTCTGTCGCCATCGCGCCGTGGACGCCGAAGACGCCGAACTCGTCGGAGGCGTCGCGGATGCGGACGCGCTGGAGGAAGGTCTTCGAGCGCCACTCCTCGACGAGGGGTTCGGCGCGGTCCGGCGGGGTAAACAAAAGTAGACGCTCGCCAGCGTTGTAGATGTACATCTCCGACTCGATACGTCCGTCGGGGTCGAGAAGCAGCGCGTAGGTCCCCTGACCGTCTTCGGTCGGGACAGTGTTCGTGACGGCGTTGTCGACGTACTCGATTCGGTCGTCGCCTTCGACGACGACGACGCCGTAGCCGTGTTCGATGACGCCGACGCCGTTTCGGACTGCGCGATGTGTCCGCTCGGGGCGGCCGTAGTGGCGCACGACTTCGACGCCGCCGCGTGTCTCGAACGTCGCACCGTGGGCTTCGTGAATCGAAGCGACGAGTGTCATTACACCCCCGTTTGGCGTCTGTGGGTAAAACAGTCACACTCTGCGGTCGGGGACCAAGCGTACTCTACAGTCGGAGAGTCGCCGCCGCGATGGTCACCGGGTGCGCCCCACCCGTGGGACGAGCAAAATTAGAGGCCAAATCGCTGGCGGACGCGGTCAAGTAGCGATTCATCGGCTTCGACGTTCTCGCCAGGGTCGGGAACCACCCGGTCGTCCGGGTGGATGAGAACACCCTGTTGGTCTTCTTCCACCACGATGAGGTTTTCCGACTTCAGCGCCGACAGCGCGTCTTCGATGGTGTCGATGTCGGAGTCGACGGCGGCCCGGAGTTCGAACACCGTCATCCCATCTTCGTGGCGGTCGACGAGTGCGTCGAGCACCGCGACTTCAATGTCGCGGCGGTTCCGAAACTCCCGCCTCGCTCTCATAGTCGGTACATCGCCCGCATGAGGTTTACCTGTACCGCCCGTCTGACGGGCGTCCGACGAACAGGAGGTACCTTTTTGTTCCCGAACACCCGAATGCTCGCGTAATGGGACTTACTTGCCGTCTTCTCGGGCATTCCTACGGAGAGCCCGAGACGGAACGGGAGCGTGAGGAGCGAGGCGACGAGGTGGTCGTCTCGATTCGGGAGGTACAGGTGTGCTCGCGGTGCGGAGACGAACAGGTAATCAGTGAGAACAAGGAAGTGACGGCGATTCGGACGCCCGAGGAGGTTGGCATGACGGAGGCCGAAGTCGAGACTGCCGCGGCAGGATTCGAACCGGCGACCCCCGAGCCGACCACTGCCGCCGACGACTCGCCGATAGAGACTGCGCCCGACCCGGAGACGGAAGCACAGACCGAGGCAGAACCAGAACCGAAACCGGAACCAGAACCGGCACAGTCCGCGTCTGCGACGTCGGAGGAGACGGCCGAGGAACGCAACGACCAGTTGAACGAACCGCCAGTCACCGACGACGCAATCATCCTCGACGATGATGACGACGAGGCGGGCCGCGACCGGACGCAGTGGCCCGACGAAGTCGACGAGATGGACACCGAAGACCCCGTGCCCGAGTCGACAGACGACGACGCGGAGTTCATCGACGCCGATGCCGCTGCCACGGGGCAGCGCGAGTCGAGTTCCGCCGAGAGGCAGACCCGCGAACGTGGCGCGTGGCCCCAGCAGGAGGGCGAAGACCACGGATGGGACGCCCAACCTGACGACGGCGAACCGATGTCCGTCTCCTTCAGCGGCGGACTGCGCCCCGAAGCGAACGGGTCTGTCGCTCCCAACTCGAACGACGAGTTCGTCGAAGCGTCAGACGACGAGTTTGTCCGCGCCGAAGAGTCGAACCTCGGGAGTGAGACGCCCGACGAGGCCGTCGAGTACTACTGTCCGAACTGCGGGCACTCCCGCGGCGCGTCGGCGTCGTCGATGCGCGCGGGCGACATCTGCCCCGAGTGCCGGAAGGGATACATCGCCGAGCGGCAGGCCTGACCCCCGTCACGTCATCGCAGGCGTCGCAGAGTCACGAAACAGGTAAACCATCGCCTATCGAAAGAGCGCCCATGAAGGAATACAAGATGCGTCGTGGGGAGACGCTCGAAGAGCGGATCCCTGACATGGAAGCGACTGTCGAGGACTACTTCGGCCCCATCACCGGGACCGAGGACTACAAGGGAAGCGACCTCTACGTGGTCGGCGAACCGAAGAATCCCGTGTTCCAGCGCGTCGTCGTCGGCGCGGTCGAGTACAGCGGGAAGAAGGACCGACTCGCAGTCAACTTCGAGGAAGCCGACCCGACCGAACTCGGGCCGGAGGACCTCGAATCGGCCGGTGAGGCCGTCAGCGCCAAGAACGAATTCCTTCTCGAAGCGACGGGTCGCGACGCCAAGTCGCGCCGTGACTCGATGAAGCGCGCCGTCGAAGACGACGCCCCGGATTACTAATCCACGCAGACTGCGATTCGATTTCTCTCACCAATCACTTCCACAGCGGCAGCACCCGCGATGTGCGCGCGACGACCAGATTCAGAGTCGTTCGGGGAGCCACCCGCCGTCGACTTCGATGTTCTCGCCGCTCACGTAGTCCGATTCGGGGTGCAGGAAGAACAGCGCCGCCTGCGCGATGTCGTCGGTCGAGGCCCACCGGCCGCGGGGCGCTTCGTCGGGGAATTTGTCGGAGGTCTCGACGACATACGGGGAGACAGCGTTGACGGTGATGCCGTCGTCTGTGGTGTCGGATGCGAGCATCCGCGTGAACATCAGGACGCCCGTCTTCGCGACGAAGTACGGGAAGTTGACGGGGTAGACGAGCGCCTTTTCGCTTCCGGCGTAGCCGATATTCACGATTCGACCGAATCCGGCGTCGCGCATCGGCCCGAGCGCGCGCTTCGAACAGAGGTACGTCCCGTAGAAGTTCGTCTCGACGACCGTCTGCCACGTCTCGAAGTCGATGTCTTCCCAGTGTCGCGGCGCGAACGCCCCGACGTTGTTGACGAGCGCGGTGACTGGCCCGAGGTCTGACTCGACGGCGCCGAAGAGCGCGTCCACGTCGTCGGGGTCGGTCACGTCTCCGGAGACAGTCGTCGCCTCGGAGGCACCGCGTTCGAGGGCTTCTTCCATCGTTGCCGCCGCTTCCGCCTCGCTCGTGTTGTAGTGGACGGCCACTGCTGCACCCGCGTCGGCAGTCGCAAGCAGGAGGTCGCGACCGACGCCTTTCGCGCTACCAGTCACCAGCACGACGTGGTCCGAGAGGTCGACAGAGAGCATACCTCGAAGACGGCGTCGGGGACCAAAGTCACACCGACCAAAGAAAGATACATAATGCTAGCAAACAACACACCCACAACGAGCAACAGCGAGCGTCAACGATTCAGAAATCTTATTTCGATTTTGAGTAAATTCTCCGGCACGGTTAAGTGTCGCGGGAGCAAATCTAGTGGTATGGCTATCGAAACTGTCCTCGTCGCTGTCGGTGCGGGAGACACCGACCGACTCGACCGACTCGCAGAGGAGACAATCGACATCGCTGGTCCGACCGGCGCAAGCGTCGTCATCGGCCACGTCTTCACGAAAAGCGAGTACAACGACGCACTGGATAACCTCGACTTCGACGTAACGGCCGAGGAAGTCTCGGCTGACGACGTTGCACGTCGGCACGCGACGGTACGGGAAATCGTCAAGAAACTCGACGAAGCGGACATCAACTACGAAATTCGAGGCGAAATCGGCGACTATGCCGACGAACTCGTTGACCTCGCAACGGAAGTCGACGCCGACCGACTCCTCGTCGGCGGCCGCAAGCGTTCGCCCGCGGGGAAGGCCGTCTTCGGCAGCCTCGCACAGGAAGTCATGCTCGAAGCGCCGTGTCCGGTGACGTTCGTTCGCGCCGACATGAAGTGACGCGCTGAAGACGACAGCGTTCACTGTGTTTTCGAAACCGGGTGTGACGTGTCGCGGCCCCCTCCGTGTGTCACACTTTCACATCGCACGGCACGACCCCGTCGTATTCGACGTGTTAACCGCTACCTAAGGGCGAGTAAATCTGCATAGAATCCCGCTTAGTTAAGTGCCGTGCCGAACCCTATGAGGACAATGGCGTACTACGTGGGCGTCGACTTGGGCGCGACGAACGTCCGTGCGGTCGTCGCCGACGGCGAGGGAACCGTTCTCGGTCAGGCGCGCGACCGGACTCCGCGCGGTCCGACCGGCATCGCAGTCACCGAGGTGGTTCTCGGCGTCGTCCGTGAGGCGTGTGGTGAAGCAGGTATCGACCCGGACGAGGTAGTCGCGGCCGGCATCGGCGCGATTGGCCCGCTCGACTTGGCGGAAGGTGCGGTCGAGAACCCGGCGAACCTGCCCGATACTATCGACCGAATCCCGCTGACGGGGCCGATTTCGGTCCTGCTCGACACGGACGAAGTGTACCTCCACAACGACACGAACGCTGGCGTCATCGGCGAGCGGTTCCACTCGGACCGCAACCCCGACGACATGGTCTATCTCACCATCTCCTCGGGTATCGGCGCGGGTGTCTGTGTTGACGGGCACGTGCTCGACGGGTGGGACGGCAACGCCGGTGAAGTCGGCCACATGACGCTCGACCCCAATGGATTCATGACGTGTGGCTGTGGCCACAACGGCCACTGGGAAGGATACTGTTCCGGGAACAATATCCCGAAATACGCGCTCGAACTGCACGAAGAAGACCCGGTCGAAACGTCGCTTCCGATAGAAGACCCCGACTTTTCTGCGGTGGATGTGTACGAACACGCTGGTGACGACGACTTCGCAACCCACGTCGTCAAGCAGGTGGCGCACTGGAACGCGATGGGCGTCGCGAACATCGTCCACGCGTACGCGCCTCTCATCATCTACGTCGGCGGCGCGGTAGCACTCAACAACCCGGAACTCGTGTTGGACCCGATTCGCGAGCAGATGAGCGAGATGGTCATGTCGAACATCCCCGAGATTCAGCTTACGACGCTGGGTGACGAGGTTGTGGTGGAGGGAGCACTCGCAAGTGCGATGACCGCCGGAACTGGGGACCGCTCGCGGCTGTAAGGCCGCGAACTCTCGCCGGTGGCAGCGCTGCCGGAACCGTGGACTTCTCGGACTCTAGCACAGCACACCCCAGAGTCGCAGCGTCGAGAACGACTGAAACCATTGTTCTACCGGGGCCTGTTCCGATGCAGTCTATCGATACCCCCGGTCTGTGCTCTGTCAGACTATTATCTCGATTGATATTCTCGGGTACAGGCTTATATCCCCCGTCTGAAAAATGGAATATGTGCACCCGTCACCGCCGTCAGACGCGGTGCGTCAGTCGATGGCCCCGTTCCCATCGTCGACGACGGTGCACGGGCGTTCCACCGGAAGCAAGGAACGGGACTCGGTCGGCACTCTCCCCCCACCACCACTGCCGGCCGCCCGACACTGACAGGGGTCTCCCACCACCCACCCACCCACCCACCTCTGTCCGGTGTCATCGTTTTCACGCACCGCAAACCGGAGAGCGCTGCGTCCGTCCGACTTTTCACCGCGCCGAACGAGAGGACCGTGTGGACCGCCGTCACTTCCTCCAGTTGACCGGCGGTGCCCTCCTCGCGGGTACCGCCGGACCGACCCGCCGCGCCGCCGCCCACCCGGGTCCCTTCGAACCGCTCGGCAGCGTCGATATCGAAGGTGCGAAAGAGGCCGTCCTCTCGGCCGACGGCAAAACAGCCTTCGTGGCCGCGACGACTGGCTACGCCACCGTCGATATCTCGACGCCCGATAGGCCGACACTCCTCGCGGAGCGACGAGACCGGCTCTCCGACCGCGAGGACGGCCCGCTTCGCGGTATCTTCGACGTAAAACGCGACGGCGACACGCTGCTCGTCGTCGGCCCGGCGAACCCGATTCCGGGCGCTCCGTCGGGCGTCCTCGTCGTGGACGTGTCGGACCCGAGCGACCCTGTAGAGCGGGCGTTCTACGAGACGGACTTCCCCATCCACAACTGCTTCGCGGCCGACGGGCGGGCGTATCTCACGGCCAACGACGGTGAGAAGAACCCGCTTGTCGTCCTCGACATCGATACCGGGGACGAACTCGGCCGGTGGTCGCTCGTCTCGGAAGACAGCCTGTGGGCCGAGGTTGGGTCGTCGGTCCGAGCAATCCACGACCTGTGGGTCCACGACGACGTGGTGTTCATCGCCCACTGGGACGCCGGAACGTGGATTGTCGATGTCTCGGACCCGACGGCCCCGACGACCATCGGTGCCATCTCGCCCGGAAATCCTGAGGACCTCGTTGGACTCTCCGGCCGACAGCGTCGCTTGGCGGGCCGAACACCGCCGGGAAACCACCATTACGTCGCCACCGACGACTCGGGTACGCTCCTCGGCATCGGCATCGAGTCGTGGGCGGTCGAAGTCGAACGCACCGAGACGACAGGGCAGGATAACGGGACGACCACCCCAACGACCGAACTCGTCGGCGGCCCGGGTGGCGTCGAACTGTGGGATATTTCGGACCTGACGACCCCGACGCGTCTCTCGACTATCGACCCACCTGCCAGTCCCGACCCGACGCAGGGTGGCGTCTGGACGACGGCACACAACTTCGACTTCCACGACGGCCGTCTCTACACGTCGTGGTACCGCGGCGGCGTGAAACGCCACGACGTGTCGGACCCGAGTGACCCAGTGGAACTCGCGTGGTGGCGCGACCCCGAACGGACGAACTTCTGGACTGCGCAGTACGCCTACCCCTTCGCCGACGAGGGCGTCTTCGCCGCGTCGAGTTGGGGATTCGGGGATGTACCGGGCGCGCTCTACACGTTCCCTGACCACGCAGGCGAGCAACTCAACCCGCCGACGCTCGGTCCCGAGACGACGACCGAATCACTCGTCAACACCCCGACTGGAACACCGACGCCGACACACGGGAGTTCGCCACAGACCGAGACACCAACCTCGACTACCGACATCCCCGGATTTGGTCTGGGTGTCGGTGCCGCGGCGCTCGGGGGCGCTGGCCTGTGGTATCGGCGTCACTCCCGCCGCGAGGACTGAGTCAATCCAGAACGTCTGATTCAATCCCCAACGACTGAATCTATCACGAACGACCGCGACAGCCTTTCTCTCACCCGGCTGTGCGTCGGGAGAACCGTTCCATTCTAATCCGTGGGATTCGAAGTCTCGGGATATGAGCGACGAGTCGGAGACTCTCAAAGAGCGCGTCGAGACGTGGATGGTTGGCCAGATGCCCATCATTCAGATGCACGGCGGCAACAGCGTCGTGCGAAAGGCCGACCCGGAGACGGGCGAGGTCGTCGTCGAACTGGGCGGGGCCTGCGCCGGGTGCGGCATCTCCAACATCACCGCGCAGAACATCCAGTCCGACCTCATCATGACGTTCGACGAGATTCAGGACGTGCAGGTCAAAGTCCCCAGTTCGGGCGACCACGGCAGCAGCACCGTCGAAGGCGGCCGTGGCGGCGACATCCAGTACGGGGACGAAGGCCCCGGTCACTTCTAATCCACTTTTTTACGGTTCGGGGTCGCGTAGCGACCCACTCACCGTAAAAACCTGGAGGAAAAAGCCGCCCCTCGATTCGCTCAGGTCGGCTCAGAGTCAAACCGCGGCGGCTACGTGAGTTCACCGATGAGGTTGGGTACCCAATCGTGTGCTGACGGGGGTGCCCTACTCCGACAACGCCGACTCCAGACTCGACGCCACCGACCGCGCTTTCTCGGCCAGTTCTTCTGAGATGTAACCGGTTTCGACCGCCTCGTCGAGTTCGTCGTCGTCGACGCGCTCGACGGTTCCGTCGGCGTGTTTCACCACGTCGACGTGCAGGTCTACGTAGCGAATCTGGTCGGGGAAGCACTCGACGGGCGTGCAGATGTTGACGTAAGTCCCTTTGACCTCGCCCGCTGTGTCGCGGTAGGTCGTCGGATACCACCAGCGTCCCTCGCGGAACTTCGTCACGGCAACGTCGCCCGATTCCCGGGGAATCTCGAGCGCGTCGTAGCTTCCGCCGCCGGTCATCTGGCGTCGAACCTCGATGGTTCCCTCGGGGTCGCGCTCTGTGACCTCGCCGGACCCGAGCGTGATGAGGCGGCCATCGGGCTTTCCGTGGCCGATGCCGATTTCATCGCCTTCGAGGGGGCCGAACTGGGCTGTCACCACGTCGAATGGGAACTCACCGTTTTCGACGCCGTTGCAGAGGGCCTCCGCGAGGTCCACACCGGCGGAGGCCGACGAGGAGGCGGCCTTGGTTCGGTGGTGGCCTGCCATCGTCGTCGCCACTGCTCGTCGGTGGTCGTCGAGTTCGAAGCGCGTCTCACGGCCGAACCAGACCCACGTGGTCGCCGACGGGGCGACGACGGCGCGGGGTGCATCGATTGGCTCGTCGAGGACGGCGTCGAGTTCGGCGGCGATATCGGCCGCCCGGTCGAGTGCGTCGTTCAGCGCGCCCATGTCGGCATCGACGGCGTCGCGGTGCCAGCGAATCCCCCATCCCTCGGGTGGGTCGCCGCCGAGGAGGTCGGTCATCCCGGCGAGTTCGCGGGCGGCCGCCTCGTCGCGGGTGTCGACGCGGACGCCCTCCGAGTCGGGGTCGAGGGTTGCGAGACCTGCGATGGCGCGAACCTCGCCGGTCAGGTCGTGTCGGCGGTCACGCCACGGCGCGAAAGATTCCGAGACCTGTACGCGGACTTCGTCGCCGACTTCGACGCGGCCGTCGATGTCGCCGTAGGAGAGATAGCCCTCCGTGTCGCCGAGGTCGCAGACGGCACCGCCACCGAGCGTTTCGGTCACGCGGGCGTCGAATATCGCACCCGTCGGCGCGGGGTCGTCCCACGCAAAGGTGTCGATACCGAGGTCCGACAGGAGGTCGGTCGCTTCGGCGACGGCGTCAGGTGTTCCGCTCACGCCGACGCCCTGTCGGTCGGTGGTCGTCTCGACCGCAACGTCGTGGTCTGCGGCGTCGAACTCGGCGTCGAACCGCTCTCGAATCGGGCCGGACGCCTGCACCACGTCGTGGCCGGTTTCGAGGAACAACCGGGTCAACGCGGTGGTGTAGATGCCGCGGACGCGGACCTTCATAGGTCGTCGTCGTCGCGGGCGAACTTCACGCGCCCGTCGATAGTCGGCCCGAGGGTGAGTTCGACCACGTCCTCCGAGAGGATACGGCCGCCCTCGATGGGCACACCCCAGGAGTCGAACTTGAGGTAGCCGCGGAGTTCTGCGCCGTGGGTGTAGAGGTCGACGTGGTCGACGGTGTGTTCTTGCACGTCGCTGGCGCTGTGGGCCATCTCCATATTCGAGTAAAACGTTCCGCCGTCGCCGAAGAACTGCGCGAGTTGCTCGGCGTCGTCTTCGACGGCGTCGCTCACGAGGTCAGAGGCCGCCCGAAGGTCGTCAGTGTCGAGGCCTACCTCGCGGAGCGCCGCCTGTTCGCGGGGGTCGAAGTGCATATCCGGCCGTTCGTCCTACGGGTTTTTAACCTCACTCGGTCGGGCGCGGTGTCCCCATGGGGCGAAGCTATTACCCGACGGGAGACCGTTCTGAGTGACAATGGACAGGAGCCGAGACCCAGTCGAACGTGCGGCGAACGATTCGACCGACCTCTACGACATCGCGACGTGGGAAGAGCGAACGTCGGTCGATGGGTTGGCGGTCGCGCTCTACCGTCTGTTGGTCGCCTCGACCCGCGCGACGGTGATACTCACCGCGCTCCTCATTCTGGTCGGTATCGGCGGCCTCTCCGCCATCACTGACCCGCAGATAGGGGCGCTCACGCTCTTGTCGGCGCTCCCTGCCCTTGGGCTGGCCGCGTACGTCTACTACAGCGACGTGACCCGGAGCGAACCTATCTCGATGCTGGTCGTGACGTTTCTCCTCGGCGTCCTCACCGCGACGTTCGCGGCCGTCGCCAACTCGCTTTTGAGTGAGTTCGGCCAGACCATCGCCCGCGACTTCCAACTCTCGGTCGGGTTCCTCGGCTCGGTTATCTTCTTTTATCTCGTCGTCGGGCCGGTCGAAGAGACGGTGAAGTTGCTCGCGGTCAGACTGTACGCCTACACCCACAGTAGCTTCTCGGCCGTCGTCGACGGCGCAGTCTACGGCGCGATGGCCGGTCTCGGGTTCGCAACCATCGAAAACGCGCTGTATATCACGCGCAATCTCTCGTCGTCGGGACTCGACCTCGGGGCTGGCGGCGTGGGTATCATCGGCGCTGGCAGCACCATCACGGCCGTCCGCGCCCTCGCGGGACCGGGGCACGTCATCTACTCCGCCATTGCCGGGTACTACCTCGGCCTCGCCAAGTTCAACAAGCAGAACGCTGGCCCCATCGTCATCAAGGGCCTCATCCTCGCGTCGCTGGTCCACGCGACGTACAACTCGACGGTCGGTATCGGTGCGAGCATCATCGCGTCGCTGACGGGATTCGGCACGCTCGTGTCGTTTCTCGTCTACGTCATCATCTACGACGGGGTCTTCGGACTCTACCTCGTCGGGAAGATTCGGCGGTACGCCCGCGCGTACCACCGGGCGAACGGCCCCGGTCCGGGCGAGTCGGCGTTCGCATCCGAGACGACCGAGTTCGAAGATTAATCCCCGAAACGGGCGTTATTCGGCGAGCAACTGTTCTGCATAGCCTTCGAGCATCGATTCGACGTACTTGGCGACGACGTCCACTTCGACGTGGACTGGGTCGCCGACTTCCTTCTCCGAGAGCGTCGTCAGGTCGTAGGTCGTCGGGATGATGGCGATGGCGAACGAGTCGTCGCGGCGGTCGGCGACGGTGAGGCTGATACCGTCGAGACAGACAGACCCCTTCTGGACGACGTACTGCGAGAGCGATTCGGGCAGGTCGAACTCGAAGAACCAGTCGTCGCCGACCTGCTCGATATTCGTGACCGTGGTCGTCCCATCGACGTGTCCCTGTACGAGGTGGCCGTCGAACCGGGCGTCGGCAGCGAGCGCGCGTTCGAGGTTGACGCTGTCGCCTTCCTCGACCGTGCCGAGGTAGGTCTTTTCGACGGTCTCTGCGGCGAGGAACACGTCGAACCACTCGTCGCCGAACTCCTCGACGGTGAGACAGACGCCGGAGACGGCGATAGACTGGCCGTGGTGGAGGTCGTCGAACGCAACGTCGGTTCGGATGCGGAGGCGTCGGCCACCCTCGGCGTCCGTCACGCCGACGATTTCGCCGGACCCTTCCACGATGCCGGTGAACATACCACCGGCTTCGGGTGGTGGGATTTAATCCCTATCGTTTCTGTTCTCCATCACGTTTCCGTGACGGGTCACACTGTCCCATATCATTTTGTCGCCGTCGCCCCCACAAACCGGTATGGGCGTCTGGGCTCGACTTCAGAGTAGTTTCGTCACAGGTCTCGTACTCGTCACACCGCTCGCGGTCACGGTGTTCGTCTTACAGTTCGCCTTCAATCGAATCACGACGACGATTCGCCCGGTCGTTCGGCAGGTTAATCCGGTTCTCTCGGACGTACTGGCGTACTCCGGAGATATCGTCCTCATCTCACAGATTCTCTCGGCGCTCGTCATCGCCGCCACCATCACGTTCGTCGGCTATCTCACGTCGGTGAGCCTCGGTCAGCGACTCTTCGGCAGTTTCGAGCGCGGGGTTCGGCTGCTTCCGCTCGTCCGGACCATCTACTTCGGCGTCCGGCAGGTGTCGGAGTCGCTCACTGAACCCACGGCCGGATACGACCGTGTCGTCCTCCTCGAATACCCCCGGAAGGGCCTCTATTCGCTCGGGTTCGTCACGAACGACGCCCCCTCGTCGGTGACGACCGAGATGGGAGAAAAGTTACTCACCGTATTCGTTCCTCACAGTCCCAACCCGACCGCAGGGGCGCTCATCATCGTCTCACCCGACGATATTCAGGAACTCGACATGCCCGTCCGTCGGGGCCTTCGGCTCCTTGTCACGACGGGCCTGAGCGTCGACGACCCCGAGACGCTGCCGTCGGGACCGGCAGCGTACTCACCCGAAAACTCGGTGGGGCATTCGTCTGAGCAGTCGGCGGCATCCTCGCCGAAAAATTCGGCGGAGGGTTCGTCTGGGGGTCTGGAGCGTTCGTCCGGGGATTCGGAGCGTTCGTCCGACAACCCGAAGTCGGAGTCGACGGAGTGAGGCCCCGCCTCAGATTCCCCACAGGAGGTCGATGCCGAACGTCGTCACGGCGGCGAGCAGGAATTGGAGCGGCGCACCGACCCGAAGATAGTCGGTAAAGCGGTAGCCGCCCGGCCCGTAGACCATCAGGTTCGTCTGGTAGCCTATCGGTGTCATGAAGGCCGTACTCCCCGCGAACGTGACAGCGATGGCGAATCCAAACGGATCTGCGCCGAGTCGGAACGCCGTGTCGATAGCGACGGGAATAATGAGGACGACGCTTGCGACGGGCGTGATGACGTTCGACAGCAATCCGGTCAGGATGTAGAACAACGCGAGGACGGCCAGTTCCGGGAGCACCGTCGCTGTCACCCCGACGAGTTCGCCGAGCAGGGCGACGCCACCGGTCAGTTGGAGCGCCCGTCCCAGTGGGATGACGCCCGCGAGGAGGAAGATGACGTTCCAACTCACGGCATCGTAGGCTTCGCTCGCCGAAAGCACGTCCATGGCGACCATCACCGCGACGCCGCCGAGTGCGGCCACGGCGATGGGGACAGCACCGATGGCTGCTAAGCCGATGACTGCCGCGACGATGGCGAACGCCCGGAACGCTGTCGGCGAGAGCTGTGTGTCGATGAGTTCCTCGGCCGCCTCGCTCGTGACGACGAAGTCGTCGGACTCCCTCAGATAACGGGCCGTCTCGTCGGTGGTCTGGAGAAGCAGCGAGTCACCGGCCTGAAGCTCCACGTCTCGAAAGTGCTCGCGAACGAGTTCGCCGCCGCGTCGCCGCACCGCGAGGACCGTCGCGTCGTACCGCTCGCGGAGGCGCGCGTCGCCGATGGTCTCACCGATAAGCCCCGACTCGCGAGGGACGACGAGTTCGACGAGCGCGACCCGCTCTGGGCGGTCTAACTCCGCGTCGGTAACGCTCGCCCGCGGGAGAAAGCGCAGGTCGGCGAGTCGGCAGAACTCTCGAATCGTCGCCGGGTCGCCCCGGACCGTGAGGATGTCTCTGCCCTCCACGTCGCGGTCGGAGTCAGTGGCGATGAAGTGTGTCTGCCCCCGCAACACGTCGAGGATGTCCACGTTTAGGTCGCGGTGGGCGTCATCGGCGACTTCCTTCGCGGGCGACCCGACGAGCGGGGAGCGCGAGGGAATCAACACCCGGGCGAGAAACGGCTGGACGCCATAGCTGGCTGTCCGACTCCCCGGCGCGATGCGTTCGGGGATGAGATGCGGTGCGACGGTCAGTAGGTAGATGCCACCCACGACGAGTACGAGAACGCCGAGCGGCGTGAACACGAACATCGAGAACGGTGGTTCGCCCGTGGCAGTCGCGTACGCCTCGCTCGCGACGAGGTTGGTCGCCGTTCCGATGAGGGTGAGCGTCCCGCCGAGCATCGCCGCGTAGGAAAGTGGGATGAGCAGTTTCGACGGCGAGACGGCCGCCTCGTCGGCGAGGTCCGAAACCATCGGGATGAACACCGCGACGACTGGGGCGTTGTTGATGATACCTGCGATGGGACCGGTCAGACCGATGATGGCACCGAGCAGTCGGCTCTCGCTCCCGTGGGCGAATTTCGAGACGGCGTCGCCCAGAAGGCGAATCGCGCCGGTGTTCTGAATGCCCTCGCTGAGGGCGTACATCGCGAGAACCGTGATGGTCGCGGTACTCGAAAACCCCGACAGACCGGTCTGCAAATCGACCTGTGTCCACGGTTCGAGCACCACGAGCGCGACGATGACGCCGATGGCGGTCACGTCCGGCGGGAACGTCTCTGTCACGAAGAGGACCATCGTGACGACCACGAGGGCGAAGACGACGAGCATCCCGAGCGTGACCGCGACCATAGCGTGTGTGGACTCGGAGACCGCTTAATGGTTGCTCGGGTGAGGGGTTTTCCGACCCGCTCGGAAAGCGGGGCACACGGTGTCGCGACACTTTTCTCCGCCCGCGAACTATCGGTGGCTGATGCGACTTGGAATCTTGGAGATGCTCGGTCTGGGGGCGTCGCTCATCTTCGCTATCCCCGTCGGTGTCTTCGGGGTACAACTCCTCACCGACGGCCAGACTGTCTTCGGCGGCGGGATGCTCCTCCTCGCGGTACTCATGGTCGCCCTCCCGCAGTACCTCACGATGCCGCAGGACCTGCCGACGATTGCCGCAGAAAAACTCGTCGGCGGCGCGACGAAGGACCCAGACGACGAGTAAGTCGGGTCGTCGGTGCTGCTACTGTGACCATGCCGGCGCTGCGGCCGTTACTGTGACCACGCCGCCGGGTCGAGACTCGTCGGCGGGTCACCGAGGAACACCGGCCCGTCGTCGTCGATGGCCATCACGTCTGCCAGTTCGATGCGCCCGTTGCCCGGGTCAGAGACGGCCGAGCGCACTCTGATGATGTTCCCAACTGCCAGTTCTGCATCGCCGTCGAGCGGCGGTGCTTCCCGGACCGAGAGACCGATACCGCCGCCAACGTCTCGGGTCACTTCGTCCGTCGGGGAAAAGCCGAACGCGGCGGTTTCGGCGCGAATCTCACTGCCGACGAACGCGGCGTCCGCGCCGGGAGTCCCCTCTACGAGCGCAACGTCGCGGGCGGCGTCGCAGGCGACGTGTGCGCGGCGCTCCCACCCGCCGTCGGCGTCGACGACGAAGGTTCGGGCAAGCGCACCGCGATAGCCGTCGCGGCCCTGTGGCTGAACCGAGACGACGACTGGCTCGCCCGGGTGAAGTACTACTGCGTCACCGGATTCTCCTGCCGTCACCGTCGTCGAACCGGCGGCATCGACGCCCTCGATGGCGAGCGCGACGTTCACCTGTCGGCGGATGCGCTCTGTCGAAAGCGGGGCACCGTCCCAGACGAGCGTCCCATCGTCGTTCGTCGCAGCGGCGAGTATTTCGGCCGCGCGGGCGACGCCGCGCCGAGCGGCCCGCTGGACTGTCTCGATGGCGGCCCGCTCGTCGTCGTCTTTGACTGCGCGCGCCTCGCTGACCACTGGTGTCGAAACGAGGTCGTACCCGGACGATTCGAGGTGCAACGCAGCGTCGTGGGGGAGCGTTCGCGGGGCGAGAACCGTTCCGTCAGCAGCGGCGTCGGCGAGGACTGCCGCTGCGGCCTTCCCCGCGGGCTTGTCGTCGATGCGGACGGAGACGCCCGGTATCTCGGGCGTGTCTATCGTCGACGGGACGCGAAGATGGCTCTCGCCAGCGACGCGGACGTACACCACGTGGGCGTCGAACTCACGGCCGGTCAGGTACCGCACGTTCGCGTCGGGACCGCATCCGACGGAGACGAACCCGAGCGCGTCGTGCTCGTCGATGGCGGCGTCGAGTGCGTCGCCGCCGCGGGGACCGGACAGCACGGTGAATTACGCCTCGGGTTCGGGTGCAGGCGGTTCCTGCGCCTCGTCCACCAGTTTCTGTGCCTCTTCGTCGCGAATCTCGTTGTGGAGCAGGACGCTGATAGGCAGCGTCGGTGCACCGCTGACGAGGTTTTCGAGGAGGACGAGGTGTTCGCGAGCGCGCGACATCCCGACGTAGAAGACGCGGCGTTCGTTGTCGGTGATGAGTGGTACGGGGCTCGTCGCTGACGTGAACTCGTCGATGCCGCGGGATTCGAGTTCTTCTTCGGACACCGAGGCGGCCATCTGCTCGACGACCTTCTCGGTCAGGTCGGTGGCCATGAAGACGTGGTCGGCTTCGCGACCCTTTGCGGAGTGGATGGTGCCGACGCGAACCCGGTTGGGGTCCATGCCCTGGTAGGTGCCTGCGAAGTAGGCGTCGATGGATTTGCGCTGGAAGCTCGTGACCTTCCGAACCATGTCGGAGGCCGCAGCGGTGTCGGGCGCGAAGGGCGCGAAGTTCTTGATCTCCTTCGGCGTGAATTCGAGTTCGGTGATATCTTCGACGCCTGCTTCTTCCTGCCGCTCGTCGATGAGGTCGAACAACTCGTCGCGGTCGTTCGTTCCGAACGCGGAGTCCTGTAGCATGTCGGCGAGGCGGCGCGCCTGCAACCCGTCGACTGGTTCGTCCTCGGCCATCGCCTCGACGGCCCGGACGTACTGCGTCAGGCGGTCGGTCCACATCCGCTGGTCGGTGAGTGTCGAAAACGGAATGCCGGACGGCAGGAACTCATCGATGAACTGGAACATCTGGTAGCGAGCGCGGAACAGCACCATCACGGTGCCGTCGTCCTGCTCGACCGTGTAGCGGACGTTCCGCGCGAGTTCGAGCATCGACGGGTTCTGGACCGCTTCGACCGACCCGCCTTCTTTGCGGGGCTTGAGGTCCTTTTCCTGTCGCTTGTCGATGTGCCGAATCTCCCGGTTGACGACGTTGAGGACGTTCGACGGCAGTCGGTAGGAGTTCGGCAGAATCTCGTCGTTGTCACGCTGGGCATCGAGAAGCAGGTTCGGGTCCGCACCCTGCCACGCGTAGACGACCTGGTCGTCGTCGCCCGCGATGAGGACGCCCTTCATGTGGGGCTTCCACTCCTGGTAGACGTCGTACTGGAGTGTCGTGATGTCCTGGAACTCGTCGATGACGAGGTAGTCGACGTTCGGGACGAGCGCGCGCTGCTTGACGCGTTCGAGCATGTCGGCGAAGCCGACCAGCCCGTTTTCGCCCTTGTAGGCCCGCCACGCACGGATTGCTTCGGGGATGTCGACGCGGTCGTCGTCGGAGGGCCACGTCGGTGTGTACTTGTTCCCCTCCTGTGCGTTGGGGTCGACCTCTGGCGGCAGGCGGACCTCCTCGACGTTCCACTGGAAGGGCACGTCGTACCAGTCAGCAACGTCGCGGCGCGTCCGCTGGAGCCACTGACTCGTCGCGATAACCTTGTTTCCGATAGTCGTCGAGCGGGCGGTCCGGCGACCCGCACCGCCGTACTCGTCTTCGTATTCGATGCCGTACTCCTCGCAGAACTCCTGTTTGTCTTTCTCGCCAACAACGTCGTTGCGCGAGAGACTGAGCAGTTCGTACGCCTTCGCGTGCATCGTCGACACGTTCCCCTTCAGCGACCGCGGGTTGATGTCGAGTCGTTCGGCGAGACGCTCACGGACCTCGGCGGCGGCGGCACGGGTGTACGAGACGACGAGAATGTCGCGAATGGAAACATCGTCTTGTTCGAGAATCTCCTCGACCTTGTTGAGCAAGGCCGTGGTCTTCCCGCTCCCCGGTCCCCCGAACAGGCGAGTGACCGTCACGTCGGATTCGCTCATTGTCCACGTTCACGGCCTTATCTGTGATAAGCAACGTGCTTCCGACGAGGGAGAACGCGGCCGGGGTTTCGGTGTGCCGGGCGTTCGCGAACGGAACATTGGTCAGTTCTGACTGTTCCTGAGAACGAGGTGCTGTGGCTTGGTCAGTCCGGACGCGTTAGGCCTCCGGCACCCACCCGCAGACGGAGCAGGTCGCCGCCCCCATGTCGTGTAGTGCCCCACAGTCGGGACACTGCAATTTGTTATACGATCGATCCCAGCGTACCGGTTCCGTCTCGTGACCGCGGTCGGCCAAGAACTGGTCGAACAAATCGTCACTGGGTGCTGAGGCCATACATGGCATGGTATGACACAGCACTATTTAGTTCCTGCGGCGGTTATGAGTCCTCGAAAATCGGAAGTACAGACTGTCTCGCGGCCTTACAGGTCGTACAGCTCGCTGTACTTCGACTCGACGTAGTCGAGGAAGTCGTCGGCCGCGAAGTCCTCGCCCGTCGCGCGCTTTACGAGGTCGTTCGTCTCGTACTGGCGGCCGTGCTGGTGGACGTTTTCGCGGAGCCACTCGCGCAGGTCGCCGAACTCGCCGTCGGCGACTTTCTCGTCGATGTCGTCGATATCCTCCTCGGCGGCGGCGAACAACTGGGCGGCCATGATGGAGCCGAGCGAGTACGTCGGGAAGTAGCCGAAGTTCCCATAGGCCCAGTGGATGTCCTGCAAACAGCCTTCGGAGTCGGTCTCCGGGCGGATGCCGAGATACTCTTCGTACTTGTCGTTCCACGCCTCCGGCACGTCTTCGACGGCGAGGTCACCCGAGACGAGGTCGCGTTCGAGTTCGAACCGGATGACGATGTGGAGGTGGTAGGTTAGTTCGTCCGCCTCGACGCGGATGAGGTTGTCGTCGTAGACCTGATTGGCCGCCTCGTAGGCCTCTTCGACCGACGCGTCCACCTCGGGGAAATGCTCGGTGAACGTCGGCAGGAAGTGCTGCCAGAAGGCGCGCGACCGGCCGACGTGGTTCTCCCAGAGGCGCGACTGCGACTCGTGGACAGAGAGGTTACGGTCCTCGCCGAGCGGGGTCGCGTAGTGTTCGTCCGGCAGGCCGAGCGTGTAGAGCGCGTGGCCGAACTCGTGGATGGTCGAAAACAGCGACCCGAGGGGGTCCGACTCGTCGTAGCGGGTGGTCACGCGAGCGTCGAACTGCGTGCCCGACGAGAACGGGTGCGGCGCGGTGTCGAGACGGCCGCGGTCCCACGGATACCCGAGCGTCGAGAGCGCGTCGCGGACCAGTTCTTCCTGTTCGTCCTCGCCGAACTCGCCTTCGAAGGCGTCGACGGCGAGTTCCGTGTCGGACTCGCGGATGTCTTCTATCATCGAGACCAGAACTTCGCGCACCTCGGCGAGGATGTCCTCGGTCTGTTCGAGTGGCAGGCACGGTTCGTAGTCCTCGAACAGCACTTCGTAGGGGTCGCGGTCGGGGTCGATGTGCTCGGCGTACTTGCGCTTCAGTTCGACGTGCTTCTCCAGATGCGGCGCGAACGTCTCGAAGTCGTCTTCGGCTTTCGCCTGCTTCCACGCCGGAATTGCCTCGGAGGATGCCGCCGAAATCTTCTCGACGAGGTCGTTCGGCACGCGCGCGGCGCGTTCGTAATCGCGGCGGAGTTCACGAAGCACGGCGGCCTGCTCTTCTGTCGGGTCGTCCTCCTCGGCGGCTTCCAGCAGTTCGCCGAACTCGTCGTCGGTCAGGAGTTCGTGGCTGAGTGCCGAAAGTGTGGACATCTGCTGGGAGCGCGCGGGCGTCCCCTCGTCGGGCATCATGACCTGCTGGTCCCACGAGAGAATCCCGCCAGCGTTCTTCACGTTGGCAATTCGCTTGTACTTCGTGAGGAGTCGGTCGTACGCCGATTCCGCTTCGGTGGAGGATTGTGCCATATCGATGACGATGGTTTCGGGAGTGTATTAAATCGCAGGTGACGGCGATTTCGGGTGGGTGTCCGGGAAGATACCGAACGAGAGACTGTGTATTGTGAGCTATGGGCCCGGAACGGTCAGCGTCTTGAATTGCACCTCGTCCGGATACAGGTCAATCTGGAGTGCAGTATCCCCAAAAACCGCGAGTTCGTCTGTTCCCGTGGGGCCAGATTCGAGCGCCACGCTGAACTGATACACCTCTTTACAGGTGAGCTTGTGCGTGTATTCTACGCTCTGGTCTTCGATGTCGAACTGCTCGGTTGCAACGGTCTCACCAGTGGTTGTGGTAATTTCGAACACTCCACGAATCGAATTCGGTGCCCTATTGACCAGCAGCGTGTCGAATTCACGGGTCGGGTCTCGGAGACACCCCGTTGCACTGACTGACGCTGTGGCAAGCAAAGCGACGTACGTACGGCGGTTCACGTGTGGCTGTCCGAGAATGCCTGTAAATGTCTTCTGATGAGGAGGACCCACAACTGAGGGTCGTCTTCACCACCCCTCCACAAGTCCCCGATACGTCTCGTAACACCGCTCTAGCACGTCGAGCGACACACTCTCGCCTTTCGTGTGTGCCTCGCCGGGTTCCGAGGGGCCGTAGACGACACACGTGGTCCCCGCCTGTGCCAACCACCCGGCGTCGGTGGCGTGGGGCTTCGTCACCTGTTGTGGTGCCTCGTCGCCGCGAGACTCGTGAACCGCGCGGGCAACGTCGAGGACGCGGTCGGCGAAGTCGGCGTCATCGCAGGCCATCGGGGGGAGGTCCTGTTCGACGACCCACTCGACGCCGTCGATGGATTCTGTCTGCGAGAGGTCGGCGTACCCGCCGGGGACGGTTCGCTCGTCGATAGTCACCTCGCAGCGGTCGGGGATGACGTTCCACGCGCTCCCGCCGTCGATTTCCGTGACGGCGATGCTCCCCGAGACGGTGTTGCCAAGGACTTCTGTCTCGGGGAACCGGATGTCGCGGACGATATCGACCGCATCGCAGGCGCGATAGACCGCGTTTTCTCCCTCTTCGGGGAGGCTGGCGTGGCAGGCGGTTCCGTGGACGTAGAGGGTACTCGCCCGACGGCCGCGATGGGCGACGGCCACGTCGGTTCGGTTCGGTCCCGAGTAATTGGTCGAGCCTTCGGCGACGACGGCATAGTCGAGTTCGAGGCCCGCATCGAGGGCGTCCTGGACGCCGATACCGCCGAGTTCCTCGCCGACGAACGAGGCGAAGACGACTTCGCTGGTTGCTGACTGGGCGACATCGCGGAAGGCGAGCATCGACGCGACGACAGCCCCTTTCATGTCGGCACTTCCCCGGCCGTAGAGTCGGTCGGCGTCCGATTCGACCACGTACTCGCCGTCGTCGGTCACTTGTCTGGCGGCCGGTGGGACCACGTCGTGATGGCCGACGAGCGCGAGTGAGTCACCGACGCCGGGATTGACGCGAGCGATGACGTTCCCGGCGTCGTCGCGCGTCACCTCCGCGTCCGTCTCGGCGCGAAGCCACGACTCGATGAAGTCGCCCGCCTCGGTCTCGTTTTCATGACTCGGAATCGAGACGAGGTCGGCGGTGAGCGTTTCGAGTTCGTCCATATTGACACGACGTGGACCATCCCAAAAAGCGTACTCCGCCCGTCTGGTCGTGTCTCGCTCGTTTCGACACCCGCTCTGCGACCACCGAATGATATCCCGTGGCTCCCAGCACTCGAGATGGAGTTCTCACGCAACGAGAATTGGTGAGTCACCTTATGACAGCCCCCGTGAACGATGGCGTATGCGAATCTTCTCGGCGTACGAACGACTGCTCTGGGGGACGATGGACGCCCTCGGGGTTTCGCATTCAGTCGAACGGAAAATCGTGGCGGCCGTCGGCATCCAGTTTGGAGTGTCGATTGCGCAGGCCGCACTCCCGTGGGTTGCGACGGGTGACACTCGCCTCGCTCTCTCGGCGCTCTTATTTGTCGGCGCGGCACTCGCATTCGTCAACACCATTCTCATTGCTCGAAAAGACATCGTGAATCCAATCGAAGCCATCTCGACATCGGCTGAAGGGGTCGCAAACGGCGACCTGTCGGCGACGCCGCCCGAGGTTTCGGGCGACGACGAAGTCGCGATGCTCGCGTCCGACTTCGGGTCGATGCACCAGCACCTCTGTACGGTCGCTTCGCAGGCGACGGCGTTGGCCGACCAAGATTTCTCTCACCCCTCGCTCGACGAGTCGATGCCGGGCGAGTTCGGCGACGCACTCGACCGCATGCAACGCGACTTGGCCGACTACACGCGGAACCTCCAGCATCTCGTGGAGGCGTTCGCCGAAGCGACAGCGCGGGCGCAGGCGGGCGACCTCACGGCGACCATCGATACCGACGACTGGGGCGTCGACGACCAGCGGTACGAAGAAGTCGCAGAGACGTACAACGAACTCGTGCACACGCTCTCGCGGACGATTGGTGAGGTTCAGTCGTTCGCCGAGGAAGTCTCTGAGATGAGTTCGTCCGCCAAGGAACACGTCGAGCGGGCCAACGCCGCCAGCGAAGAGGTCGCCGCCGCAGTCGCCGAAATCTCCGACGGCGCAGGGACGCAGACCGACCACCTCCAGACAGTCGCGGACGAACTCAACACGCTGTCGGCGACGGTCGAAGAGATAGCCGCGTCGGCGGACGAGGTCGCCAACACGGCGGAGACGGCCTCCGAGCGCGGGGCGGCAGGGCGCGACGCCGCAACCGAGGCGATGCAGGAGTTAGACGCGGTCGAAGCCCGTATCGACCACACCGCCGAGGCAGTGGCCGAACTCGCAGACGGCATCGAGAAAATCGACGAAATCGCGGCGTTCATCGACCACGTCGGGTCGCAGACGGACCTGCTCGCCATCAACGCCGCCATCGAGGCGGCCCACGCCGGGGAAGCGGGCGACGGATTCGGCGTCGTCGCACAGGAGGTCAAGTCGCTGGCCGAAGAGACGCGCGATTCCGCGGACGAAGTGTCGTCGCTCATCGCCGACATCACCGAGCACTCCGAGGAGACGCTGGCCGACGTGCGGGAGATGAACCAGCAGGTCTCCGACAGTCTGGAGACGGTCAGCGAGGCAATCGAGGAGTTCGAGACTATCGTAGACATGGTCGCCGACATCGACGCCAGCGTGGCCGAGGTGAGCGACGCCACAGACCAGCAGGCGAAGTCGGCCCAGGACATCGCCATTCGCGTGGACGACGTTGCCAACATCTCCGAGGAGACCGCCGGGCAGTCCCAGATGGTCGTCGAGACGGCCGACCGACAGTCTGACTCTATCGACGACCTGTCCGACCAGGCCGCGCTCTTGTCATCGCGGGCGGCAAATCTCGAAGGACTCGTCGGGTCGTTCGAGGTACTCGACGAGCAACGGGCCGTCAGTACACCGGCCGACGACTGAGTTGGGCACACGTTCTCGTAGCACACGCTTCGTCCGGCGATTGCCACCGCTTTTATCTACAACCTTATCCGTCCCCCGCTCAAACCCTCGCGCATGAAGATAGTCCCGGACACGAGCGCGGTCATCGACGGCCGCGTGTCCGAGCGAGTCGACGACGGGACCTACGACGGTGCGGAGGTGCTCGTCCCCGAAGCGGTCGTCAGCGAACTCGAATCACAGGCCAACGACGGGCGCGACACGGGATGGGAGGGACTCTCCGAACTCCAGCGCCTCGCCGAGTTCGCGGACGACGACGTTATCGAACTCCAATACGTGGGCCGTCGTCCCAGTACCGGCGAGACGAGAGGCGCTCACGAAGGTGACATCGATGCCCTCATTCGCGACATCGCGGCCGAGCACTCGGCGACGCTCCTCACGAGCGACGTGGTCCAGGCCGAAGTTGCAAAGGCGAAGGGACTGCGCGTCGAGTTCGTCGAAGCCGAGGTTCGCGGCTCTGGCGGCCTCATCATCGAGCGGTTCTTCGACGACCAGACGATGTCTGTCCACCTCAAGACCGACACGAAGCCGAAAGCCAAACGCGGCGACGTCGGTCACATGCACTACCAGACCATCGACGAGGAGATGACAGACGAGGCGACGATGAAGGAGTGGGCCGACGACATCGTCAACTCCGCTCGCGCCTCGCCCGAGGGCTTCATCGAACTCGCCGAAGAGGGGATGCACATCGTCCAGTTCCGCGACTACCGTATCGCCGTCGCTCGCCCACCCTTTGCCGACGGCATCGAAATCACGGCCGTCCGGCCAATCGTCAAGACCGAACTCGACGACTACGAGTTCGCCGACGAACTCCGCGACCGACTGGCCGAGCGCCAGCGTGGCGTCCTCATCGCCGGGTCGCCCGGTGCCGGGAAGTCCACGTTCGCGCAGGCTGTCGCCGAGTTCCTCAACGACAGCGACTACGCGGTCAAGACGATGGAGAAACCCCGCGACCTGCAGGTCGGTCCGCACATCACGCAGTACACCGCCCTCGGCGGCGACATGGCCAAGACGGCCGACTCGCTGCTCCTCGTGCGCCCCGACTACACCATCTACGACGAGGTCAGAAAGACCGAGGACTTCTCTGTGTTCGCCGACATGCGCCTCGCGGGCGTCGGGATGGTCGGCGTCGTCCACGCCACGCGCGCCATCGACGCCCTCCAGCGTCTCGTCGGCCGCGTCGAACTGGGTATGATTCCGCAGGTCGTCGACACCGTCGTCTACATCGAAGACGGTGAGGTCCACACGGTCTACGACGTGACGACCGAAGTGAAGGTCCCCGAGGGACTCACTGCCGAGGACCTCGCCCGCCCGGTCATTCAGGTCCGCGACTTCGAAACCGGCACGCCGAAGTTCGAGATTTACACGTTCAACCGGCAGGTCGTCACCGTCCCCCTCGGCGACAGCGGCGACAAGAAAGAAAGCGGCGTCTCGCGTCTCGCCCGACAGGAGGTCGAACGCGAGATTCGGTCTATCGCCCGCGGCCACGTCGACGTGGAACTCAAGGGTCAGAACCGCGCCGTCGTCTACGTCGAAGACGACGACATCTCGTACGTCATCGGCAAGGGCGGCGGACGCATCTCCGACGTGGAAGACAGACTCGGTATCGACATCGACGTGCGGACCCACAGCGAGAACCCCAAGCGCGGAAGCGGGTCCGGGTCCAGCGGCGGGGCATCCGCTTCCTCCTCCGGCGGCCAATCGAGCGAGGGCATCGTCGTCACGCCCGAGGTGACTTCGCGGCACGTCATCATCAACATGGACGGTCACGTCGGCGAGACGGTCGAAGTCCGCGCTGACGAACAGTACCTGTTCACCGCGACGGTGGGTCGCGGCGGCGACATCCAGGTCTCTCGCGGCAGCGCTATCGCTGAGGAACTGGAGAACGCAATCGACAGAAAGATGCAGATTACGGTCGTTCCGGCCTGAGTTCGGTCACGGCCGGGCTTCGACCCGAGTGTCGGAATCGAAGTAGTTCGTCCGAAGCGGCGCGTCCCGTGGTCCGAGACCGAACGCGACGCGAGAACGTCCTGACGCTATTCCGCGCAGCAGGCTTTCTCTTTGCCGCCGTCGGCTTTTGCCTGTGCCTTTTTCGGAGCGAGGTCGGTCAACTGATAGAGGTTTTGGCGAGCATCGGCGAAGTAGACATCTTCGTCGACGATGCCGATTCCTTCCAGTCGTTCGAGTGCGTAGCGAACGGTTCGAGCCGAGAGCATCGACTCTTCGACGATGCCCTTCTGGGTCAGCGGACCGTTGTATTCGAGCACCTTGAAAACTAACTTCGCACTCGGTGGGAGGTCGTCGAGACTCTCCTCTTCTGTTCCATCCATCGTTACGAATCGAAACGCGCGACCAGCATAAATCTTCTTGGCCGAGAGTAGCCGACAACGGTTTATCAGCTGACCCGAGGGGAGGAACGAACGCCTTTTGACGCCGGGTATCGCACGGTGACACATGGCCACGGAAACGCAGACCGGTCTCTCCAGTCATCTCCGCGGAGTGACGGTCACGACTCTCGCCTGCCTCGCTGGCATCGCCGCCGCGGTGCTCTCCGGGGTGCTGGTGGGAACGAGCGTCGAGGCCGCGACCAATCAGTTGGCCGTGGGTATCCTCGGAGCGTTCGTTCTCGGGCAGTTCCCGGTGCTCCGCGTCATCGGCGTCGACGTGAGCGACTTCGGCGTGAAAGACTACCTCTACATCGTCTTCATGACCTTCGCGCTCTGGTTCATCTCGTTCGCGATTCTGCTGACGTCGGGTGTTCAGCTGTAATCATGGCAGACGATAGTATCGCCGTCGTCGATTTAGACCGATGTTCGCCTGACCGCTGTAGCTACGAGTGTTCGAACTTCTGTCCGCCCAACCGGACGGGAAAAGAGTGCATCACGCTTCGCGGTGAGGACGCCGAACAGGGCGGTCCCGACCAGGTCCGCATCTCCGAGGAAATCTGCCTCGGCGAGACCTGCGGTATCTGCGTCGAGAAGTGTCCGTTCGACGCCATCGAGATTATCAATCTCCCCTCGGAACTCGACGAAGACCCGACCCACCGCTACGGCGAGAACGCCTTCTCGCTGTACGGTCTTCCGGTCCCTGAATCGGGTGCCGTGACGGGGATTCTCGGACCGAACGGCATCGGTAAGACCACCGCCGTTCGCGCCCTCGCGGGCGAGATGGTCCCGAACCTCGGGAACTACGACGACGAACCCACGTGGGAAGCCGTTCTCGGCCGGTACCGGGGTACCGAACTCCAGAACTACATCGAGAGCGTCCGCGACGGCGACGTTTCTATCGCCCGGAAGCCCCAGTACGTCGACCAGATTCCCAAGCAGTTCGACGGGACAGCAATCGACCTGCTCGATGCGACCGACGAACGCGGTGCCCTCGACTCCTACATCGAGCGCCTCGACATCGGTCCAGTCGTCGACAACGACATCGACACGCTCTCCGGTGGGGAGCTTCAGCGAGTCGCGCTCGCGGCGACACTCGCCCGCGACCGAGACTTCTACTTCCTCGACGAGATTACGCCGTACCTCGACATCGGCCAGCGCGTCACTGCGGCGCGTCTCATCCGCGAACTCGCCGAAGACGAGGACCGGGCGGTCCTCGTGGTCGAACACGACCTCGCAATCTTGGACCTGCTCGCCGACACGCTCCACGTCGCGTACGGTGAACCCGGCGCGTACGGTGTCGTCACCGACCCCAAGTCGGTCAGAAATGGCATCAACGAGTATCTCAAGGGCTACCTCACCAACGAGAACATGCGCATCCGCCCGGGTGCCATCACCTTCGAGGAACACGCGCCGCGCGAGACTTCGAAGGCCACGCCGCTCATCGAGTACCCCGAGATTCGCAAGTCCTACGGCGACGGCGAGTTCTCGCTCGATGTCGACTCCGGGACCATCTACAACGGCGAAGTGCTCGGTATCGTCGGTCCGAACGGTATCGGGAAGTCCACGCTCGCGAAGCTGTTCACGGGCGACTTGACGCCCGACGAAGGCGACCTCGACTTCAAACTCGACATCTCGTACAAGCCGCAGTACATCGAAATCGACCAGCACATGCGCGTGGACGCATTCTTGTCGTCCATCACGGACCAGTTCGGGTCGTCGTACTGGAACACCGAGGTGGCGAACCCGCTGCAACTCAACCGCATCATGGAGCGCAACCTCTCCGACCTCTCCGGCGGTGAGCGCCAGCGCGTCGCCATCGCGGCGTGTATCTCGCAGGACGCCGACCTCTACCTGCTGGACGAGCCATCGGCTCACCTCGACGTGGAACAGCGCGTGCAGGCCACTTCCGCTATCCGCCGGTACGCCGAGAACCACGACGCGACGGTCATGGTCATCGACCACGACATCTACATGATGGACCTGCTCGCCGACCGCCTGATGGTCTTCGACGGCGAACCGTCGGTCCACGGGCACGCCTCCAAGCCGCAGGAGATGCGCGACGGCATGAACGACTTCCTGTCGGACCTCGACATCACGTTCCGCCGCGACGAGCGCACCTCCCGCCCGCGAATCAACAAGCCCGACTCGCAACTCGACCGCGAGCAGAAGCGCTCCGGCGAGTACTACTACGCCGAATAGTCGGACTCGTCGTCCACAACGCGGACGAACTCGCGTTTCCATTTCGTCAGCCGCACTCCTCGCAGACGCTGCAACGACAGTCACCACTCTCGTCAGTTACACCCGTGTCACTGGCATGCCTTTGCCGCTCACGCACCAAGAGTCGGTTATGACTGACACCACTACCGAGACGCCGACACTTACGGATGCGACCCAGCTCGGCCGGGTCGCGCTCCGTGTCGGCTCTCTCGACCGAGTCGTCCCGTTCTATCGGGACGTGGTCGGCCTCGAAGTCGAACGCTATGGGTCCCGCGCCGTCCACTCAGACGGAGGGACACCCCTTGTCGTCCTCGACGAAGACCCCGACGCCCCGCCGCGACCTGGGAGCGAGGCAGGGTTGTTCCACCTCGCGATTCGCGTGCCCGACCGCCCTGCACTCGGTGACGCGCTCGCTCGCATCCGCGACGGTGCAACCCTGACGGGCGCATCGGACCACCTCGTGAGCGAGGCGCTGTACCTCCGCGACCCGGAGGGGAACGGCGTCGAGATATACCGCGACCGACCCCGTGAGGAGTGGCCGCTGAAAGACGACGGGCGCGTCGCGATGGACACGCTTCCGCTGGACCTCGAATCAGTCCTCGCGGACGCTCGCGGTGAGGAAGTCGCCCCGACAGGAACCGACCTCGGGCACGTCCACCTCGAAGTGACTGACGTGGACCGCGCCGCCGAGTTCTACACCGACGCGCTCGGAATGAACCTCCGCGACGACGGGTACCCAAACGCGGCGTTCGTCGCCGCCGGTGGGTACCATCACCACGTGGGTCTTAACCACTGGAACGGACGGAGCGACCCCGCTAGTGACGCCCGTGGTATCGAGTGGTTCGAAGTCGTCGTCCCCGACGCCGACACCCTAACCGCCGTCCGCGAGTCGCTTCAGCGACGCGGACACTCAGTCGAGGAGACCGATGGTGGCCTGACGTTGACCGACCCCGACGGTATCGGTGTTCGGCTGACCGTCTCTCCACAGTCGGTGTTCGGCTGACTGTCTCTCCACAGTCGGTGTTCGGCTGACTGTCTCCCCAGACCGTGGGCCGCCCGCGACCCACGCAGAACGCGTCAGGTCGTGCGAACGAACCATTTTGTCACTCCCTCGCCAAGTATGTCATATGGCACCACCAGACGAGAGCGACGCATCCGGGGGACTCGCGCTTTCGAGTCCCGCGTTCGACGACGGAGACGAGATACCGAGAACGCACGGCTACACGAACGAGAACACGAGTCCGCCGTTGCGAATTTCGGGCGTTCCGAGCGACGCGGCGTCGCTGGCGCTCGTGATGGACGACCCCGACGCGGTGAAACCGGCGGGGAAGGTGTGGGACCACTGGGTGGTCTGGAACATCGACCCGGCGACCATGAACCTCGATGAGGGGAGTGGCGGTTCCGGGTCGGTCGAAGGACAGAACAGCTACGGCGAGCGCAGCTATGGCGGTCCCAACCCACCGGACCGAGAACACACCTACCGGTTCGTGCTGTACGCCCTCGACACCGAACTCGACCTCGCGACCGGGGCGACGAAAGCAGACCTCGAATCGGCCATCGAGGGCCACGTCCTCGACGAGGCGCGACTGACCGGAACCTACGCGCCTTGACGAAAAACCCGAACTTCTCGGGAACTACCCCTCGATAACTGCGCCCGTCTCTGTTTCTCGAACCGCCACGTCGTAGCCGAAGGCTCGAATCACATCGAGGTTCGTGCGCACGTGTTCCGTGACGGCGGGAACCCGGACTGCCCCGCCAGCCAGCGCAACCCAGACGAGCAGTTGGTCGGCCATGTGCCGGTCCACGGGAGCGTCGCCGCGGTCCCAGTCGACGAACGCCTCGGCCGCCTGCGCGCCCACTGATTCGGCCGGGACGCCGCGCTCGCCGTAGGCGTCGAACCCTGCGAACACGTCTCCACACCGACCCACGAGGACGACGGCTGTTCCCGGCGAGTCGCTTTCGACGTAGGAGACGGACGCCCGTGGCGAAATCCCGACACCAGCGTCTTCGAGCACACTTTTGACGCCTTCGACCTGCCGTTCGGCAACTGCGGCGTCGGCGAGTGCGTTGCCAGCGACGGAGTAGATGCTCAGGTCGTCCAGCGGCGGTCTCGCATCGAGCGCCAGCGGGACCGGGTCCGACGGGACGACGCGCATCGAGAGTCGGCCGCCGCCAGCGGGATAGAACCCGCGGCGCTGAGCGTCGACGTCGAACTCGACGCCGAAGGTCGAACAGAGCGGCCGCTTTACGTATCGAAGGTAATCGACCGGCGGCGACCACCGAACGTCGGTGCCGCCGGTCACGGTGAGTTGCAGCGGGTCGTCGAGTGCGACGGCGACGGGAAGCAGCGTCTCGCTGACGAGCGTCGTGCTCCCGGCGGTGCCGACGGACACACCGACGGGGTCGCTGCGAACCGTATGCGGGGTGAACTGGAGCGTCGACGAGCCTTCTTCGCCGCCGGACACTTCGGCGTCAGCGACGGATTCCGCCGCCGCGACGCAGGCGACGTGCTGCGGGCGGAGGCCCGGATTCGGCCGGTTCCCGCGAATGCGGTTCATCTCGAACGCCTCGCCAGTCACGAGGGACAACGAAAGCGCGGTGCGGAGGAGTTGTCCGCCGCCCGCGGACCCGTCGAGTCGATGCATTCAGCGGACGACGGTGACCGGGCAGGACGCCCGCTCGACTAATTCCTTGGCGACGCTGCCGACAAGCCCTTCGTACCGCTCGTCGAGACCGCGGTGACCGACGAAGATGCCGTCGGCGTCAACGCCTTTCGCGTATTCCGGAATCGACTCCACGGGGTCGCCATAGAGGAGTTCGGTGGCCGCTTCCACGCCAGCGTCGGTGGCACGCGTGGCGGCCGCTTCGAGAACTTCCTCAGCCCGAACTTCCGCGTCTTCGAGGCTCTCCGCGAAGATTCGGTCGCCCGTCCCGGCGACTCCCGAAACCGGTTCGTCGCCGCCTTCGACGAGGACGTGCGGTTCCACGGAGTGGACCACAGTGACCTGTGCGTCCAGCGGCTTGAGTATCGTGAGGGCGTGGTCGAGCGCGCGCTCGGCGGGTTCCGACCCGTCCATTGCGACGATGAAGTTCATACCTGAATACAGGTGCCGAAACGAGAAAAAAGGGGGAGGCCAGACGAACTAGTGAACGAGTCTGCTACAGGAGCCACAGAGATTCTCTTCTTTCACGTCGACTTCGCGGACCGTCGGTGAGAAGGACATCACACACTTGTTGTTGTCACAGTGTTCGAGCCCCAGCGTGTGCCCAATCTCGTGGACGACTTCCTTGCGGACGCGGTCCGAGAGGACTTCTTCGGCGGGCTTGGTCGTGATACCACCGTCGGAAGAGGTCTGAAGACGGTACGTCGAAATGACAGAACCATTACCGTTGAGGTACGCGAGACCGAAGACGTAGTTTCGGCGGCGGTAGTAGAGGTCCTTCGCCGTGATGCCGATGTTCTTTTCACCGCGCCCGACGCGACTTGCGAGTTCGATAAACTGCTCCGCCCGGTACTGATTTCGACTTCTATCGAACGCGCCCTCGGGGAGGGGTTGATTCGAGTGAACGGTCACGTCACAATCGTAGACGGACCGAAGCCCAGCAGACGCCTCTCGTTTGACCCCCGCAGAGACATCTCCGATGGGCACGATATCGACAAGCATGCGAGGGATTAAGCGGGCGCGCGTGATAAATATCCCGCCGTGAGAAATTCGTTGTGTAACGCGCTTGTCGACCGACTGTCGGAGTACGAACGCGTCGTCGAGGTCGGCATCGGGAGACAACCCGGCGTCGCCGCTGGACTGGCCGAACAGGGTGTCGATGTCGTCGCCGTCGATGTCTACGAAGTGTCAATCCAAGAAGATATCGAGTTCGTTCGAGACGACGTGGTTGCCCGCGCCGACGCCAACGACCTCGGCCCGTACGCGGGTGTCGATGCTATCTATGCGCTGAACCTCCCCATCGAACTCCACCGGTCGGCGGCCCGTGTCGCCCGCCGCGCAGGAGCGGAGTTCCTCTTTACGACACTCGGGTACGACGAACCCTCGATTCCAGTGCGCCGCGAACCACTCGCCGAAGACACGCTCTTTGTCGCCACCGACGTCCCCCGTGGTCGTCGTGGGTGACTGCTGTCCTCGCCACCAAGAGTAAGGCACTTGCTCTCTCGTCTCACCGTTCCAGTATGAACGCGGACGCTGTCGTCCTCGACATCGACGGAGTACTCGTCGACGTTGCGGATTCGTACCGACGCGCCATCGTCGAGTCGGTAGAACGATTGTACGGAAAGACCATCTCGCGCGAGGATGTCCAGCAGTTCAAGGACGCGGGCGGGTTCAACAACGACTGGGAACTGACCTACGCCGCGGCCCTCTACGTTCTCACAACCCGCGAGGAAGACCTGTCACTCTCGGAGTTCACCGACCAGATTGCCGAACGCGGCGGCGGCCTCGATGCGGCGGAAGCCGTGGTTGAAGCAGTCCTCGATGACCCCGACACTGTCTTCGACGAGTGGGACCCGACCGCCCTGCGCGAGACGTTTCAGGCACTCTACCTCGGGGGCGACCTCTACCGCGACCTCGAAGGCGGTGACCCGCCGTTCGAGGCGTCTGGCTACATCCACGACGAACCCGTGCTGCTCGAACAGGCGACGCTCGACGCGCTTTCCGGCCGCGAACTCGGTGTCGTCACGGGTCGCCCCTCGGCCGAGGCCGACATTGCGCTCGACCGCGTCGGACTCGAACTCGACGACGACCACCGATTCACGATGGACGACTGGGAAGAAGGCAAGCCGCACCCGGCCGCGCTCGTGACTGTCGCCGAACGGCTTGGCGCGCAATCGGTCGTCTTCGTCGGCGACACCCTCGACGACGTGAAGACCGCCCTGAACGCCGACGCGGCGGACCCCGAACGCGTATACTACGGTGTCGGCGTCCTCTCGGGCGGCCTGACCGGCGACGAGGGGCGACAGAAGTTCTCCGAAATCGGGGCCGCTGCGGTCGTCGAAGACGTGAACGAAGTCCCCGACCTCCTCGACTGATGTCGGTGTCGGCAACACCGGAGGACGGCGACTGATGGGTCACTTCCGCGCCTTCATTGTCACGCTCCTCGCGCTCGATGCAGTCGTCTTCGTCGTCGGGTCAGTCCTCGCGCCGCCGGACCCATTCACACAACTGCTTCTCGTCGGCCCGGCGCTCCTCCTCGCGCCGGCCATGGCGTGGTGGCTGGTCTACCGTGACGGGTTCGCCCGCGTACAGGGCGTCATCGAACCGGACGACGAGTGAGTCGCGTCCCTTCGTCACCCGGTGTGTCTCGATTCGTGGCAGAACCCTCCGACGTGTAACCCTTTAGGTCGCCGGGGTTCACACGTGGTGGTATGCGAATCGCACTCCTCGGTGGGACCGGCGACATCGGCGAAGGACTTGCCCTCCGCTGGGCCTACCACACGGACCACGAGGTCATCATCGGGTCGCGTGACCCCGAGAAAGCCCGCGCGAAGGCCGACGAGTACGAGACGGAACTCTCCAGTCGCGGCCGCGACGTGAAGGTAAACGGCTTCGCGAACGAGATGGCCGCCGACCGCGCATCGGTCGTCGTCCTCGCGGTGCCGCCGTACCATGTCGCCGACACCATCGAAGCCGTCTCGGACTCGCTGTCCGAGGGCGACGTGCTCGTCACACCTGCCGCCGGAATCAAGCGCGACGACGAAGGCTTCCACTACCACCCGCCGAAAGCGGGCAGTGTGACGGCACTCGTCGCCGACGCGGCACCCGAGGACGTTCCGGTCGTCGGCGCGTTCCACAACCTCGCGGCCGGTCGTCTCGCCGACCTCGACGCTGACCTCGGCATCGACACGCTTCTCGTCGCCGACGACCCCGACGCGAAAGAGACAGTGCGACTCCTCGCGGACGGTATCGAGGGACTTCGACCTCTCGACGCCGGTGGCCTCGCCAACGCCAGCGAAATCGAGGCGCTGACCCCGCTTCTCATCAACGTCGCACAGAACAACGAGGGGATGCACGACCTCGGCATCGAATTCAAGTAGAAACGAGGGACTCAGAACCGCTTTTTCAACTCATCGCGCAGGTCGTCGAGCGACGCGTCGTGCATCGCCAGCACGACGAGCAGGTGGTAGACGAGGTCCGCGCTCTCGTAGAGGAGTTCCTCCCGGTCGTCGTCTTTGGCCGCGAGGATGGTCTCTGTCACCTCTTCACCGAGCTTTTCGAGGGCGTAGTTCTCGCCTTTCTCGTGGGTAAAGAGCGTGGTCGTATAGGAGTCGTCGGGTAACTCGGCCTTCCGCGACTCGATGGTCGCAAAGAGTTCGTCGAGAACCTCGTCTGTCGGGGTGTCCGCGTCCATGGTCCGAAACAGACGTGGGCAGAAAAAGGCTCTCTGGTTCCGGCGGATACGGTGTGTGGTCGTGACGGTCGAAGCCGCCGTGTGCGACTTACGCCTCGACTTCGACTTCGAGTTCGTCGAAGAACGCGAGGTCGTGAATGCGACTGTCGGCGGTCAGTTCGGGGTGGAACGACGTCCCGACGACAGACCCGTCGCGGACGGCCACGGGGTTGCCGTCCCACTCGGCGAGTACGTCCACGTCGTCGCCGACGCCGTCGATGAGGGGCGCTCGGATGAAGACCGCGGGGAACGGCGAGTCGAGACCCGACACGTCGAGCGGGGCTTCGAAGCTGTCTACCTGCCGGCCGAAGGCGTTGCGGTCGACGGTCACGTCGAGGATGTCGAGTGTCTGTACGCGGTCGTCTTTCGCGTCGCGAGACGAGACGATGAGCCCTGCGCAGGTCGCGAGAACGGGCTTTCCGGCCTCGACGTGTGCCGTAATCTCTTCGGCGATACCTTCGCGGTCGAGGAGGCGCGAGATGGTCGTCGATTCGCCACCCGGAAGCAGAAGAACGTCGCAGTCGGGGACGAGACCCGCGCTTCGAATCTCGACGATGTCCGCGTCGACACCGTGGGCGTCCGCTGCCCGTTCGATAGCGTCGGCGTGCTCGGTGACATCGCCCTGTACGGCGACGACACCGGCGCGTAGCGTGCTCATGGTCGAAACTCCGGAACGCGAGGACAAAAAGCGTCCGTTCGTCGGCGGTCCGTCGTCAGAACGCGAGTGCGTTCAGCACCAGGATGCCGATGCCGAACAGCACGCCCGTTGCGACGATTGTCTTGGGGTCGAGACGAATCGCGTTGCGGTCTTCGGCGTCGAAGTAGCGGACGAGACCCGCGCTCGACATCAGGCCGCCAGAGTTCTGGCCCTTGCTCATGCTCTGTCGTCTGTGCGTCCACCGCCTAAACGTTTCGGCTCGCGGGCGTGACAGGCCCGCCGAATGTCGCGCTCGGACACCCCTCGAAGCGGAACGTGCGACCCCATGAGTAATCCTTATGCGCGGGGGCAAGCAACCTTCGCCGGGATACGATGACTGTTCGACTCTTGGACTTTTACGCGGACTGGTGCGGCCCATGTAAGACGCAGGACCCAATCCTCGACGAACTCGAGGCCGACTACGAGGGGGTCTCCTTCGAGAAGGTCGACGTTGACGAGGAGCAGGATATTGCCAACCAGTACCAGGTTCGCTCTCTGCCGACGCTCATCATCGAAAACGACGACGGTATCGTCGACCGATTCGTGGGCGTAACGCAGCGCGAAGACCTCGAAGACGCGCTCAAGCAGGCTGGCGCGTAGGCCCGCACTCGCCCGCGACTTCTCACTGAACCATCCACACGACGCCGCGAGCGTCAGCCATGTCTGTTGCGCCCCGTCTCGCAAGCGTTATACGACCGGCGCGGGGAATCGTAACCATGGCTAGTGACGCTGCGACGGAACGGACGCTCGAAAAGCAGATTTGCATGCGATGTAACGCACGCAACCCCAAGCGCGCCAAGAAGTGCCGCAAGTGCGGCTACAAACACCTTCGACCCAAGTCGAAGGAACGCCGCGCCGCGTAAGCGCCTCCGTTCTTCCTACGATTCTCGACGGTATAGCATGAACAACACGCCGATGAGCGCTAGCTGGACGATTTTGTCGACGATGCCGCCGATGCCGAAGATGTTTGGCCAGTTCAACGCGACGTAGAGGACGACTTGTCCGGCGACGAACGGGATGCCGAGTAGAATCGCCCGCGAGCGAAGTTGCTCGTCGCCACGAAGCACTGCGACGATACCGCCTGCGAACCCCGCGGCCGCCGCGATGAATGCCAGCCCCAGCGGGTCGGCGAGATTCGAAGCGAGCGACCCGGCACCGAGCGCGAGGTGAATCAGTCCCGTGATGGCCGCGAGAACGACGCCGACGTAGTGGAGTTGCGTCAGGTCTTCGCCGTTCGACGGAGCGGTCGCCATCTTAGGCCTCCGGATACTTTGGTTCGCGGCGTTCGGCCCGTTCGAGGGCGCGTTCGATAACGTCGCGGACGGTGTCGCCGCCGGATTCGGTCTCGAAGGCGTCCCCGTGGCCCGCGTACATCGTCTCGACTGTCGCCGGGAGTCTGTCGAGTAGCATCCTGAGGCTCCGGATGAGTCGTTCCCGAGAACTTCCCGGACGATTGGTCTTGCCGAAACTCCCGTCTTCGAACGCGTTGTCGTTGTAGACGACGACATCGCCGGAGAACAGCACCCGACCGCTCACGAGCGAGACGTGGTCGTCGGTGTGGCCGGGCGTGTAGACGACTTCGAACTCGTCGTCGCCCACGAGCACCGTCTCGCCGTCTGCGAGTTCGTGCGTTCGAAGCGGATGGTCCGCGTAGGCGTACACGTCCGGGTCGAATCGCTCTACGACGGCGTCGAGTTCGCCGATGTGGTCGTGGTCTTGGTGGGTGACGACCACGGCGTCGAGATGGTCTGTGTGTTCGACGATGACATCTACCACTCCTGGCATCGCCCCGGCATCGACGAGGGTGGTTCGCTCGCCGAGGACGAGATAGGCGTTGCACGTGAACACCTCAGCGTCGGCGGTGACTGGGATAACGTCCATACGTCACATACGAACTGAACCGAAAAAAATCAGTAGGCACGTCACCCCACGACCGGGTTTCGTGCGGCAAACCATTTTTCACAGTCGCCCCCTAATAACTAGATGTATGGGATTCGGGAGCTACGACGAGTCTGAGCAGGGCGACCAGAACGTCGACTTTGACGAAGAAGACGGTGTAGAGACGAGTGAAGCCAAACACGAGGGGGAAATCGACTTCGAGATTGGCGCGTCGAACGACGAGTTGCTCGACAAACTCAAAGACATCAAAGAGGAGTGAAAGCAGGGACGCGCGTACTGGGTATCGCTGAATCGTACGTCGGAAGCACTGACGACGGAGACGCCGACCTGTCGCCCACTAGCACCGCGCCTGACGCGAGCGACGAATCGGTTACCAGACCAGACGACGCTGCTTCTTTGGAGTCGACGACTGCCGAGAGTCGAGACGTGGCATCTCCTCCGACGAGTGTTCTCTGTGGCGCAGTCGTTCGCGCCGACCGTGTGGTCGACGGACTCGCCTTCGAGACGTGTACGGTCGGCGGCGACGACGCAACCGACGCAATCGAATCGCTGTGGTCGTCACTCGGCCGCGAAGACGCCCGGTATCTGCTCGTCTCCGGTATCGCGCCCGCGTGGTTCAATCTCGTCGATATTCGCCGACTCGCCGCCGAACTCGACCGCCCAGTCGTCTCCGTCTCGTTCGAAGCGAGCGATGGTCTCGAACCGGCGCTCAGAGAGCACTTTTCTGGAACCGCTCTCGACGACCGTCTCGCGGTCTACCGCGACGCACCGCCCCGAACACCCGTCGAGGTGAACGACGAACGCCTGTTCGTGCGGGTTGCAGGCTGTGACGCCGACGAGGCCGAGCGCGTCGTTCGGGCGTTCACACCCACCGGCGGACGACCAGAGCCGATTCGCGTGGCGCGGATGGCCGCGCGGGCGGCGCGACGGTTCGTTGGTGATTAAGCCGTCGCCCTCCTCGACCCGACTATGGAACACATGGAGGGCCTCTGCGTGACCGGTTGCGAGCGGTGCCCGGAACTCGTCGAGTCGCGGAGTCGAATCGTCAACGGGGTCGGTCCCGACGACGCCGACCTGCTCTTCCTCGGCGAAGCACCGGGCGCGAAAGAAGACGAAGGCGGCGAACCCTTCGTCGGCCGCTCGGGAACCGTCCTCGACGACGCGCTCCGCGAGGCCGGACTCGCGCGCGCGGACGTTCGTATTACGAACTGTGTCCGTTGTCGCCCGCCGGAAAACCGCGACCCACGGAGCGAGGAGCTATCGAACTGTCGTGGGTACCTCGCCCGGGAATTCGAACTCGTAGACCCGAACCTCGTCGTCACGCTCGGGAAGGTCCCCTCGCAGCACTTGCTCGACCGGTCTGTCGCCATCACGAAGGAAGCAGGGTCGGTCGCGGATGCCCGCCTCGGTGACCAGTCGTACCGCGTCCTTCTGTCTGTTCACCCCGCCGCGACGCTCTACGACCGTGGACAGCGTGAGGGCTTTTTTGAGACGATTTCGCGGGCCGCAGAACTGTCTGGACTGGCCGATTCGTCGAGTGGGCAGTCGAGTCTGGGCGACTTCTAACGACCCGCTGCAGTCGTTTCGCGGGTGCCGGACGGCTCGGCTGTCGCATCTTGTGTCTTCTCTCTGCGGTCGTCCGCCCGCGCGTGTTCTCGCAGGTGTGCTCCCACGTCAAGCGCTGTCTTCACGAGAACCATGACGACCAGCGCTGCGGCGGGTGTCCCCAACGCAGCGACGAGGAAGGCACCGAGGATAATAGTCAGATGGAGGACGACGACCCGCCGATACGGTTCTGACATCTGCTTGCCGGGTGAGACGGACCGATACTCCTCGCGGCCGACGAAGTTGACGGCGAACGACCCGCCGTGGCTGACGAGCGTCGCGCCCGCTGCGAGGCCGACCGGGAGGAGCGGGACGCCCCCGATGTCGCCGCCGACGAATGCGTCGAACGTCCAGACGAAGACGCCGTGGACCGCCCAGAAGATTCCGTAGTGCATGGTGAAAAAGCCCGCAATAGGGATGTTCGAGGGATAGAGGTGGAACCCGTGGTGGGGATTCTCCGGTGGCGAGAGGTCTACCTGCCGACCGTTGATGGTCGCGGAGACGGAGGGCCCGTCGTCGCCACGGCCGGTTGCGGCGAGAATCTTCGGGACGTTCAACAGACCGATGACCCCGCTTTCCAGCCAATAGGCGACGAGCAGCGCCTTCAGACTCCAGTCGAACCAGACGACGCCGACGAGTGGCACAGCGTTCGCAGCGACCAGCGCGGCGAGTGCGACGGGAGACGAAGACGAGTGTGAGAACCACCGCATGCGCTCTCTCGGATGCGACGAACTGGAAAAAGGATTATGCGAGGCGTGTTGGTGCGCTATTTCCACATGGAGTAGGCCATTCGCTGGGGGAACTCCAAGACGAGTTTGAGGAAGCTCGTTCCCTCTTCTTCACCGCGGATGTACGACCGGACACGCTGGCTGATGAACTCGACGGAGATGACGAGCAGGAAGATGACGATAATCGTCGCCATCATGTTCGTGTACTTGAACAGGCTCCGCTGGGTCTGGAGGATGTACCCGATACCGCCACCGCCGATGAGACCCATCGTGACGGCGATTCGCGTGTTGATTTCGAGGATGTACATCGTCCACGCGATGAAGGGCGTAAAGACCTGCGAGAGCATGCCGAAGACGACGGTCTGCCGCCGGTTCGCGCCGGTCGATTCGATAGCCTCTATCGGGCCGTCTTCGACTTCTTCGAGGGCGTCGGTAAAGAGGCGACCGAGGTTCCCCATCGTGTCGGTACCGATGGCGAGCGTCGCCGTAAACGGCGACACACCACCGAGTGGGATGTAGATGAGTGCCCAGACGAGCGCCGGAATCGCGCGGATGACGCTCATCGTCCCGCGGAAGATGAAGTTGAACGGGTAGGGCGTGACGCGTTCGGACCCGAGGACACCGAGGATGAGTGCGCCGGGGACGCCGAGGACGGTCCCAGCGAAGCCCATCGCGAGTGTGACGATGGCTGCACCGAACAGATTACGCTCCTGAATGAACTGCCAGTACGAGTTGAAGTCGACGAACGGCAGGACGCCGAACAGCGTCGTTCGCGGGAAGAAGTCGCCGAGCGCGTCTTGGAACTCCGGCCAGTAATAGACGATTTCCGCGACGGAGAAGCCAACCTCTGCGAGTGCGCGGAAGAAGAACACCCCAAAGACCACAGAGATGAGGAACGCCATGCCCCACTTGATACGCTTCGTAATCGTGATGTCCTGAAGCGCACCTTCGAGGTTGTGCGTCTGCGTTCCGCCGTCGGACTGAAGGTCGCCAGTCTGGTTGTCGTCGCTCATGCGTGTGCCTCCGTCCCCTCACGAATGTCTTCTGTCTGCACGTCACCGTAGATTCTGTCGATAACATCGACCGTCAGGTCCTCGCGATAGCCGTCGAAGACGAGTTCGCCGTCGCGCAGCGCGAGGAAGCGCTCGCCGAACTCGCGGGCGAGGTTGACCTGATGGAGACTCGCCAACGTAGAGAGGTTTCGTTCCGCGGCCGCACTCCGGATGTAGCCCATCACCGTCTCGGCACTCGCGGGGTCGAGACTGGCGACGGGTTCGTCGGCGAGAAGAAGGTTCGGTTGCTGGACGAGCGCCCGGGCGATGCCCACGCGCTGTTGCTGGCCGCCACTCATGCTCTGTGTCCGTTGGTTGGCTTCGTCGAGCAAGCCAACCGTTTCGAGCGCGCTGAGTGCCTCCATCTTGTCTTCCTGTGAGTGCCAGCCGACGAGGCTCCGAAGGAACGAGGTGCGGTTGAGTGCCCCGGTGAGCGCGTTGCCGTACGCGCTGAGTTGCCCGAGGACGTAGTGTTGCTGGAAAATCATGGCAACGTCGTCTCGGGGACCGGTGACTGGTTCGTCGTCGATACGGATTTCGCCCGACGTGGGTTTCGTCAGACCGTTCAGACACCGCAAGAGCGTGGACTTGCCAGCCCCGGACTGGCCGAGGAGCACGGCGAACTCGCCGTCCTCGATAGTGAACGAGACATCGTCCAACGCTCGAACGTCGCCGAACGCTTTCGTGAGGTTACGTACTTCGATGGTACTCATAGTGTGTGCGCGAGTTTCCCGTCTCTATCCTTCCTGAGCACGGGAGTTTCAAAATGATACTGCAATGGAATTGTTGTTCTCTCGACTACTGTCCGAGGCTGATCCCAAGCGTGTCGATGACCTTCTGAATCGGCTCGTAGTCTTCGACGGTCCCGGACTCGACACCGGTAAACCAGAGTTGCTGGTCTTCCTTGAGGTCCTCGTTGATGAGGTCGTCCTGGGTCACGCTCGTGAGAGCGTCGGTGAGCGACGACTTCATCCCGCTGTCGAGTTCAGAGCGCATGATTATGGGCGCACGCGGGATGGGGTCAGACGCCGCGAGCAGTTTGAGTTTGGGCGTCTCGCTTCCGAGGTCCCCATCGTTTTCGGCGGAGATGTCGAGGAACTGCTGGGGGAACTGGTCTTTCGGCACGTGCGATGCGACCGAAAACGCGCCCGTCCCGGCTGCGACGACTTCGTCACGGTTGACGAGCGTCTCTCGTGCGGTGGAGTGGTCGGACCACTGACCAGTGAAGTCCTCTGGCTTGCCGTCGGGTGCGTTCCCCGTGTCGAGCCCCGCTTGATTCAGCATGTAGAGGGGGAAAAGCGACCCACTCGTCGAGAGGCGGTCGGCGAAGGCGACGGTCTTACCTTCCAGGTCCGTGAGTTTCTCGATTTCACTGTCTGCCGTCGTCGTCATGAGCGAGAAATACTTCGCTGCGCCGTAGGCCACGCGGATTCCCATGACTTCCGTCACACCTTCGTTTCCACCCTGAATCGCGATGGTGGGAGAGGAGTCGGCGAGGTCGGCCTGCCCGGACTTGAACGCCTGATAGACGGCGGCGTAGTCTGCGGCGACCTCCGAGTCGATGGTCACGCTGGCCTCGCTTTCGAGGTACTCGAACAGCGGTTTGTACTGTTTTTTGATATCGACGTCAGATTCGGACGGCGTCAGGAGGAACTTGACCGAGTCGGACCCTCCTGTGACGCTACCAATACACCCACTGAGCCCCGCCATGCCGAGTGCCCCTGCCGCACCGGCTTTCTTGAGGAAACTACGTCGGGAAGACATGTGATTCGTGATGAAACTCTTGCAGACTGGGATTAAAAGTTCCTATTTTTTCTCTATATTTGTCGGTAGTCGTTAAGCCACCTCGTGATTCTCGTGAGTAATCATAGAACGTGTGTCCTGTTGTGGCTCGCCGCGACGGTCGCCGGGACGGAAACTCACTTGCCTCCGGTCGTCAAGGTACACATATGAGCACGACACAGGCCCCCGAAGAGACCCTCGCCGACGTGGTGATGGTCGACTACGGGCTTGGTAATCTCCGGAGTGCCAGACGTGGTCTGGAACGCGCGGGTGCAAACGTCATCATCTCCGACGACCCGGCCGACTTCGACGACGCCGACGGTATCGTCCTTCCCGGCGTCGGCGCGTTCTCCGAAGGGATGGAAAACGCCGGTCCCTTCCGCGAACCGCTCGGCGAGGCCGCCAAGGCCGGAACGCCGGTGTTCGGTATCTGCCTCGGAATGCAGATGCTTCTTACCTCCTCGGAAGAGGCCGACCACGCCGGAGAGGGTGAAGTCGAAGGCCTCGACTTCATCCCCGGCCGCAACGTCCGGTTCGCCGAGGGACAGAAGGTGCCGCACATGGGCTGGAACGAACTGCACGTCGAGCGCGACCACCCTATCGTAGACGGTGTTGAGGGAGAGTACGCCTACTTCGTCCACTCGTACTACGCCGACCCCGACGACGACAACGCCATCGTCGCCACGACCGACTACGGCGTCGAGTTCCCGGCGGTTGTCGCCAACGAGTCGGGGACCGTCTTCGGCACGCAGTTCCACCCCGAGAAGTCCGGTGAGACCGGTCTGACCATCCTGCGGAACTTCGTCGAGTTCTGCGCCGACCAGTAGGCCGAATTCACCGCCCCCGACGCGCTTTTGTCGTCCGTGCGTCAAGGGGTGTCCATGCAGGCAGTCACGCTCGGCCCGGCGGGCACCTACTCTCACCGCGCCGCCCGCGCCGTCGCCGACGATGTCGCGTTCCGCGAATCGGTCACGTCTATCGTCAACGCTGTCGCCGATGGCTCGTTCGAACGCGGTGTCGTCCCCATCGAAAACAGTATCGAAGGAAGCGTCACCGAGAGCCTCGACGCCGTGGCGAACTCCGACGTGAGCGTCGTTCAGGAAATCGTCACGCCGATTCGGCACGCCCTTCTCGCCCAATCCGAAGATTTCGACACCGTCGCCAGCCACTCGCAGGCCCTCGCGCAGTGTCGGACCTATCTCGACGAGAACTATCCCGACGTGGCGCTCGAAGCGGTGGCCAGCACCGCCCGCGGCGTCGAACGCGCCCGCGCCGACCCGTCGGTTGCGGGTATCGGCCACCCGGACAATGTGGGCGACGACCTACAAATCATCGCCGAAGACATCCAGGACCGGTCGTCGAACGCGACGCGCTTCCTCGTGGTCGCCCCCGAATCGGCCCGCTCCGATGCCGGCGGGAAAACGTCGCTCGTCGTCTACCCGAACGCCAACTACCCCGGATTGCTCCTCGAACTCCTCGAAGCGTTCGCCGAGCGCGATATCAACCTCTCGCGTATCGAGTCGCGCCCGAGCGGAAACCGCCTCGGCGACTACCTCTTCCACATCGACGCCGACGCCGGACTCTACGAGGAACGGATGGCTGCCGCGCTCGACGAAGTCGAAGGAATCGCCCGAAACGGGTGGGTTCGCATCCTCGGTTCGTACGACACGCGCCACGTCCTCTACTAAGTCCTTCCTACGACCCTTCTACTACACCCCCGTCCTGCGGTCCCTCCACTACACGCTCTGTTCTCTAGACCCTCGCCCGTCGCTAACGTGTGGGAATGGCCACATCTCTCTTAGGGCTGCGAGACGTACTCTCGCACGTATGCAGCGAAACCCATTCGACGAGATAGAGGAATTGTTCGAACGGATGAGCCGGTCGTTCGAGGAGACCGGACTCGCGAGAATGGAGAAGATTTCCCTCGATGTCGTCGAGGCCGACGGCGACATCGAGGTGGTCGCCGACCTGCCGGGATACGAAAAAGACGACATCGACGTGACCGTCCGCGGTCGGCAACTGACGATTTCGGCCGAACACGCCGAGTCGACCGACGTAGACGAAGAACACTACGTGCGACGAGAGCGGCGGCACCGCTCTGTCTCCCGGTCGGTCACGCTCCCGGCGGAGGTCAAGCGCGACGAGGTGTCGGCGACGTACCGTAACGGCGTTCTCACCGTGTCGCTGCCGAAGTTAGAAGCTGAACCCGACGACTCCCGCCACATCGACATCGAATAACCCGGTCCAGTGAGGAAGCATCTATCGACCCGGCAGTTCAACGCTACTTCTGGGCCTCTCTTCCCGTATCTTGGACGGAGAACTCCTGAACAGTGCGAATTGCTATACCAGGTCCGGAAACGATTATCTCCTCAGACGGCGTCTGTACTCCTTGGTGAATTGTCTATGATGCGACGTACCAACCCCTTTGACGACTTCGAAGAGCTGTTCGACCGAATGTCCCGCCAGTTCGACGAGATGGGTCGTCAGTTCGACCGCTCGGGCGTGATGTCGTCGGTTCGCATGCACGACATGGCTGTCGATATCTCCGATACCGACTCCGACATCGTCGTCACGGCGGACCTGCCGGGCTACGAGAAGTCCGACATCTCGCTTTCCATCGCGAACCGCACGCTGACTATCGACGCGGAGCGCGAACTGAGCGACGAACACGAATCGGACGCGTACATCCGGCGCGAGCGCCACCACGAGTCCGCCCGCCGCACCATCCGCCTCCCCGAGATGGTCGACGAAGAGAATGCCACGGCGTCGTACCGCAACGGTGTCCTCACCGTGACACTGCCCAAGATGGACGCCGAACCCGACGACTCCCGCCACATCGACATCGAGTAAGCGGCGAATCGAGATACGCATCGAGTCGGAGTAGAGTACGCGGCGAGTCGGCGTCGTCACACGGGTGATTCTCGCGGGTGGCTTCCCACGAGTGTTTGTGCCCCAAACACCCTCGTGAGCGACGCGATTCGGTTTTCATCGACTGTGTATCCTATTTCATCGACAGAGTATCCTGTTTCTGAGAAGCCATGTCAACGCCACTCGTGCGGCATTTGTTGGCAATATATGCCGCAATCAGACAGACCCGCAAGTCGAGTATAGGAGTTATTTTAGGCCGGGGTGCCACTACCACGGATATGGACTACGACCCGCAGGAACTCGAAGCGCGTTGGCGGGAGCGCTGGTCCGAGACCGGCCGATACGAGGCCGACCCGGACGCAGACGCCGACGACGCGACCTTCGTTACGGTTCCGTATCCGTATCCGAGCGGCGGGATGCACATCGGGCACGCACGAACCTACACCGTTCCCGACGTGTACGCTCGCTACCGACGCCAGCAGGGCGACAACGTTCTCTTTCCCATCGCCTGGCACGTCACCGGAACGCCAATCATCGGCGCTGTCGAGCGCCTGAAAAAGGGCGAAGAAAAGCAACTGTCCGTTCTGCAGGACACCTACAACATCTCCGAGGAGACCCTCCCCGAACTGGAGACGCCGATGGGGTGGGCACACCACTTCATCGAGGAACACTACAAAAAGGGGATGCAGTCGCTCGGTCTCTCTATCGACTGGCGGCGCGAGTTCACCACGAACGACGAGCGCTACTCGAAGTTCATCGAGTGGCAATACCGGACGCTCCGCGAGCGCGGACGACTGGAGAAGGGTCTCCACCCCGTCAAGTTCTGTACGAACGAAGAGCAACCCGTCACGACCCACGACCTGCTCGAAGGCGAGGAAGCGGAGTTCCAGGAGTACACGCTGATTCGCTTCGGTTGGGAACGCGAGGGCGAGTCCGTCGTCGTCCCGATGGCGACGCTGCGCCCCGAGACGGTCCACGGCGTGACGAACGCCTACATCGACCCCGAAGCGACCTACGTCGTCGCCGACGTTGACGGCGAGACGTGGTTCCTCTCCGAGTACGGCGCGGCCAAACTGGAGTACCAGGCCCGCAACGTGGAGATTCTGGAGACTGTCGAAGGTGCCGAACTGGTCGGCCAGACCGTCGAAAACCCGGTCACGGGCGACGACGTACTGGTCCTCCCTGCCTCGTTCGTCGACGCCGACAACGCGACGGGCGTCGTCATGTCCGTTCCGGCACACAGCCCCGACGACTACGTGGCGCTGCAGGAGGCGAAAGCCGACACCGACTACCTCGAATCGTTCGGCATCGACCCCGAGGAAGTCGCCGACATCGAGCCAATTCCGATTCTCGACATCGACTCCGAGGACGACGACTACGGCGAGATTCCCGCGCAGTCCATCGTCGAGAACCGCGGTATCGAGTCTTCGGACGACCCTGCTCTGGAAAAGGCGACCAAGGACCTCTACAACAAGGAGTTCCACGCTGGCCACCTCAAGGAGTTCTACGGTGAGTACGCCGGAGACCTCGTCGAGACGGCCCGCGACGACTTCAAGGCCGACGGCATCGAGTCTGGCCAGTTCGACGTGATGCAGGAGTTCTCCGAAGAGGTCGTCTGTCGCTGCGGCGGTGACGTGGTCGTCGCCGAACAGGACACGTGGTTCCTCTCGTACGACGACGAGGACTGGAAGCAACTCGCCCACGACGTGGCCGACGGACTCGACGCCATCCCGGACAACACCCGCGACGAGTACCATCACACTATCGACTGGCTGAACGGGTGGCCGTGTATCCGGAACTACGGGCTCGGAACCCGCCTGCCGTGGGACGACCAGTTCGTCATCGAGCCGCTTTCGGACTCGACCATCTACATGGCGTACTACACCATCGCCCACCGCCTGCAGGAGATTCCGACCGAGGAACTCACGCAGGACTTCTTCGACACGCTGTTTTACGGCCCCGAGGCCGTAGACGACGCTCCGGAGCAGGCGCTCGAACTCCGCGAGGAGTGGGACTACTGGTACCCCGTCGATTACCGGTTCTCTGCGAACGACCTCATCACGAACCACCTGACGTTCTACCAGTTCCACCACGGCGAACTGTTCGACGAGCCACAGTGGCCACAGGGCATCGTCATCATGGGGATGGGACTGCTCGAAGGCGAGAAGATGTCCTCCTCGAAGGGACACGTCGTCCTCCCCGGCGAGGCCATCGAGAAGTACGGTGCCGACACCGTCCGGTTCTTCCTGCTCAACTCCGCGGAACCGTGGCAGGACTACGACTGGCGCGACGACCTTGTCGGCTCCGTCTCCAATCAGCTCGAACGCTTCTGGAGCCGCGCACAGGAGATTATCGCCGACCCCGGACCAGAGGAACAGCCCGAACTGGAGACGGTCGACCGATGGCTCCTCTCGAAGCTCAACGACACCGTCCGCGACGTGACCGACGCGATGGAGGACGCCGAGACGCGGTCTGCCAGCCAGGCGGCGTTCTACAACTTCGAGGAGTCGCTTCGGTGGTACCGCCGCCGGACCGACCTCGACCGGCCGGCCGCGAAGTGGACGCTCCGACAGGTCCTCGAAACGCGTCTGCGACTGCTCGCACCCTTCGTCCCGTTCATGACGAACGAACTCCACGAGCAGTTGACCGGCACGCCGGCCGAGGACGCACCGTGGCCGGAACCGGACACCGAGTTCGACGACGAGACGGTCGAACTCGAAGAACAACAGGTCGAGCGCCTGACCGAGGACGTCCGCGACATCATCGACGTGACCGACTCCGACCCCGAGACGATTCGCGTCTACGTCGCCGCCGACTGGAAGCGCACCGTCTTCGAGACGGTGGTGGACCAAGGCGACAACGTGGGTGCCATCATGGGACAGGTCATGCAGAACCCCGACCTCCGTGAGAAGGGCAACGCGGTCAACGACCTCGTACAGGACCTCGTAAGCCAGACTCGCGGACAGGACGAAGACACCCTGCGCGCACAACTCGACCTCGACGAGGTCGAACTTTACGAGCGCGCCGCGGACTTCCTTTCCCGCGAATTCGACGCCGACGTGGAAGTGTTCGCCGAGGACGCAGCCGATATCGTCGACCCCGCGGACCGCGCCTCGAAGGCGATTCCGTTCCGCCCCGCGGTTCACCTCGAATAGGCGACCACCGCTCGGCCCACTTTTTTCAGACGTTCTCGAACGCGTGAACTTCCGATAGCGTCGGATACAGCGGTCATCTTATCGGCTTTCCGCACGTACTTATTCACATGAGCCAAGAGGAACAGCTGACTCTGCCGGAGGAGGACGACTATCACACTGTTACGCCCAGGGTCGGTAGTCGACCGGACGGTGAAATGGATTCCGTCGGATGGGCGATGTTTCTCATCCTCGCCGTCCTGTTGGTTCCGCTCTTACCCTTTTTCGTGATAGCGTACGTGCTCTCGAAAGCCTTCGGCTACCTGTCTGAACAACGCGGCGCGGGAGAATAGCCAGACACTGAACCCGGCCGCTGGAGTCGTGGGGAGTCGCGTTTACTCCTCGGCGAGGCCGAGCAGGTCGAACGCGTAGCCGTTGTCGTTCTCGATGGCGTGTTCGTAGGCCACGTGAGCGGCGGCAACGTCCTGAATCGCAAGCCCCGTCGAGTCGAAGACGGTGATACCGTCTTCCTCGGTGCGCGCGTCCTTGTTGCCGACGACGATTTCGCCGATAGCGCCGAAGATGTCGTCGTCGTCGAGGACGCCCTCGTGGTACGGGACGTTGATTTCGCCCGAGTGGGTCGTCTGGGCGTGGTCGTCGATGACGAGTTTGGCGTCGAGGAGAACCTCGTCGGCGAGTTCGTGCTTGCCCTCGGCGTCCGCACCCATCGCGTTGATGTGGGTGTGGTCGGCGACTGCGTCACGCGGGACGATGGGCGATTCGACGGGCGTCACCGTCGAGAGCACGTCACACTGGGCGGCCTCTTCGATGGAGCCAGCGCGGATGTCGAACTCGTCTTCGAAGGCGTCGATGAAGTCGGCGACGCGCTCTTCGTCGAGGTCGGAGACGATGACTTCCTCGATGTCGCGGACTTCGCTGATGGCGCGAAGTTGCGTGTACGACTGGACGCCAGCACCGATGATACCCATCGAGGAGGCGTCTTCGACGGCGAGGTAGTCGGTCGCGACGGCCGCGGCCGCGCCCGTGCGGAGCATCGTCAGTTCCGTCCCGTCCATGAGCGCGAGGGGGAACGCGTTCTCGGGGTCGGAGTAAATCATCGTGCCCATGACCGTCGGCAGGTCGAACTGCTCACCGTTGTCGGGGTGGACGTTGACCCACTTGATGCCTGCTGCGTCCCAGTCGCCTGCGTCGAGGTACGCGGGCATCGACCGGAAGTCGCCGTTGTACTGCGGCAGGTCGATGTAGGATTTTGGCGGCATCTGGGCGTCTCCAGACTCGTAGGCCGCAAACGCGTCTTCGATAGCCGAGATGAGTTCCGGCATCTGGACGTTCGCGTGAACGTCGTCTTTGTTCAGTAGCAGCGTCGTACGCATAGGGAAACGTTGCCGTACCTCCTACTTAGTTCGTTCTATTTCTGCATGGAAGTCCAAGGCTATTGGAAAAAGTGAGAGAATTATCCAACTTGTCTGCTGTGTGATTTGTTGTCACGTGGGGGGAGACCAGTGACAGTGCCGCCGCTGTCTGGCAGTTAGACCTGCAAAAATAATCGGGTCGTCGTGCGGTACGGCGGTTTAGTGGGGGAAAGAGAGCGTGTGTTAGTGTGGCAGTTGGGTGCCTATCTTCACATCGGCGTCACCGAGCGAAGCTCGGTGGCCTATGGAAAGTCGGTTCCTCCGACTTTCACATCGCGTTGCCGGGCTACGCCCGGCAGCTCATGTGGAATTGGATTACCTATCCAATTTCACATCGCGCCGCCCATACCGCCCATGCCACCCATGCCGCCAGCGGGTGCGCCGCCTTCGTCGTCGTCGCCGCCGGTGGAGAGGTCACCAGCAGCGATGATGTCGTCAATCTTGAGGACGAGGTTTGCGGCTTCGGAGGCGGAGGCGATGGCCTGCTCCTTGGCGTGGGCCGTCTCGACGACGCCAGCTTCGAAGGCGTCTTCGACTTCGCCAGTGAAGACGTTCAGACCAGCGCGAATCTGGCCGTCTTCGTGGGCTGCGCGAAGGTCGACGAGCGTGTCGATGGAGTCGAGACCGGCGTTCTCGGCGAGCACGCGCGGGACGAGTTCGAGCGCGTCGGCGAACGCCTCGACAGCGAGCTGCTCGCGGCCGGAGACGGAGTCTGCGTAGTCGCGGAGGCGCGAGGCGAGTTCGACTTCGATGGCACCGCCGCCAGCGAGGACGCGGCCATCGGTAACCGTCGCAGCGACGACATCGAGGGCATCCTGGACGCCGCGTTCGAGTTCGTCGACGACGTGGTCGGTCGAACCGCGGAGCAGGAGGGTGACGCCGTGGACATCCTCGCCGATGCCTTCGACGTAGAACAGTTCGTCGTCGTCGTCGCGGCGGATGGACGCCAGCCCGAGGTCGGCTTCGCCGACGGAGTCGAGGTCCGAGACGATGGCGGCACCGGTGATGTTCTTGAGGAACTTGATGTCGGACTTCTTCGTGCGGCGAACCGCGAGGATGCCTTCCTTGGCGAGGAAGTGCTGGGCGAGGTCGTCGATGCCCTTCTGACAGAAGACCACGTCAGCACCGGAGTCGACGATTTGCTGGACCTTCTCCTTCAGTTGCGCCTCTTCCTGGTCGAGGAACTTCTGGAGCTGGTCGGGGCTCTCGATGGAGACGTTCGTATCGACGTCCGTCTCTTCGACTTCGACCGGCTCGTTGAGGAGGAGCACATCGGCTTCCTCGAACGAGACCGGCATGTCGTCGTGGACGGGGTCCTTGTCGATGACGGCACCGGTGAGGAGTTCGGACTCGGACGCGGAGCGGCCGGTCTGCGTCTCGATGGAGATGTTCTCGAGGTCAGAGACGTAGGTACCGTCGTCGGCTTCGACCGTGACCTGCTCGACGGCGCGGACGATGAGGTCCGCCAGAAGCTCCTTGTTGAGTTCGGAGCTCTTGCCCGTCATGGAGGTCTCGGCGACCTTCTTCAGGAGTGCTTCGTCGTCGGGTTCGACGTGCTCTGCAATGTCGTCGACTTCCTCGCGGGCCTTCTCGGCGGCGAGGTTGAACCCGCGGATGATGGCCGTCGGGTGGATGTCCTGTTCGAGGAGGTCCTCGGCGTTCTTCAGGAGTTCACCCGCGATAGCGACCGCCGTCGTCGTTCCGTCGCCGGCTTCGTCCTCTTGGGTTTCGGCGACTTCGACGATCATCTCGGCCGTCGGGTTGTCGATGTCCATCTCTTTGAGGATGGTGACACCGTCGTTGGTGATGGTGACATCGCCCATCGAATCGACGAGCATCTTGTCCATCCCCTTCGGTCCGAGTGTGGAGCGTACCGCCTCGGCGACCGCTCGAGCGGCGCGGATGTTGTACGCCTGCGCGTCGCGGTCCTTGACGCGCTGGGAGTCTTCACCGAGAATGATCATCGGCTGACCCTGTTGCATTCGCTGGCTCATAGTCATCGCTTGATTGTTTGTGATTCTATAAAAATCTGTTGCTAGTGGAAGATATGATGTGGCACACAAACGCTGGGCCGCTGCCCACCTAATCGAGTGACTGCGACGCCATTGATTCCATCAACCGGTGTAGTGGTATATGTCACCATACACCATTATTGGAGGAACCACGGCCGGTGTTTATATGCTATTTGTCGGTGGGTTCCTTCCAGTGGATGGTGACCGTTCCGATGGCGAAGGCGTCGTTGCTCGCCTCGTCGCGGACGAAGCGAAGCGTGTTCGTCCCCCCGACAAGTTCGGAACCCGTGATAGTGTCGACCCAGTACTGCCAGCCATCGTTCGGCGGCACGTCGAACCCCGACAGCGACTGGCCGTTTATCTGGATCTCGTGTCCGTACTCGCCGACATCGAAGGCCTGAATGCCGAGATACGGGTCGCGCGGGTCGTCGGTCGGAACGTCGAACTCGAAGTCGTCTGTCGCGTCGCCGACATTGTCTGCCCAGTCGAGGTTGAGCGTCTCATCCGGCGGGTGGAGATGCGACTTGACGAAGAGCGTCGTGTAGTTCGCGCGATATGGCACGCTTTCGGATTGTAATTCCGTCGATAAAAAATCGCCTGTGTGCCTGCCCGCGCAGCGCGTCAGGCGTCTTCCGGAAGCTCCTCCGCGAGGAACTCGCCGGAGGCGTCTTCAAGCGAGGGCTCTTCTTCTTCTTCGCCTTCTAACACCGACAGTTCTCGTTCGTACAGTCGTTCGGTGAGTTGAAACTGCTTGTTGAGACCCTTCTTCTCTCGGCCGCTCTTGGTGTCAGGCATTGTCAAACGTGGTATTGATTCCCATAGGGATGAATGTTTTGCACACTGTGCTGATACAGAAGGGACGCTCTCCGGTGTTCGAATTCATTCGGACCGGATAAGGTCGGGAGTTTTGCCCACCTTGTCTTGCCGTCACACGCCAATATACTTGCTGGCGATTCCGGGGCGTCGGGAACCAAGACGAACAGTTTCTCGTCTGACCGCATCTCGCTGTGTCCACGCCGCAAAAGCGGCAGAAAGCACTTACTTTGAGCGACTGTTGTCTCTCTATGCCCTCCAGACGAGCGCTTCTCGCGGCGTTCGCGACGTTCTCTTTCTCCACCGCCGGGTGTCTCGGAAGCAGTCGCTCTACGGAACTTCCGGTTGGTGAATCGCACGACGCGGGGAGTTTTGCTGTCCGTGTTTCGAACCCACGCGTTCGCCACGGTATCGCCAAGTTTGGAACCGTTCACATCGACCCAGTCTGGGAAGCGGGGGCGCAGTTTCTCGTCGTCGACCTCGCCGTCGAGGGCGACGGTCCGACACCGTCGGAGCTTGATGTCGTCGCAGAAACCAACCAGGGGTCGGTTGAGGACCGATACCCCGTCCACTCGCCGGGTGCAACTGAGACGATTCGGTCGTTTGGCTTTCCGATTCCGACCGACGAAGGGCTGACGGACGTGGCGGTCCGGTGGCGTGGCACCCAGACGGTTTCGTGGACGCTCTCGGACGACATCGTTGCATCACTCAGGCGCGCGCCCGACTTCACCGTCGAGTCGTTCGTGGTTCCTGAAACCGCCGCTCCCGAAACGGACGTGGACGTGTCGTTGACGGTCCAGAACACCGGCGACCGGGATGGGAGGTTCCTCGCCGAACTCGGCCCCGCTGGACTGTCGGACCAGAGCGAAATCGAAGTCAGGGTTCCCGCGGGGGAGACGAAGACGACGACTCGACCTGTTCAGGTCTATTTCTCCGACGACGACACGGCCGATGTCGTCCTTCGGTGGGAAGGTGGGACAGAGCAGAGAACCGTGCAAAGAACGTGAGTGGTGGCGTCGCTCGGTGTCGTCGTTTCTGAGAAGCGCCACGGGCGCTCCACCGAACTCGTCGTCCGCAGCGCGACGAGACGCGCTGCTGTGTGAGTTGAGTTCGGAAGAAGCGCCAGGAGAGGGATTTGAACCTCGGTCGCTCACTCCGTTCGCTCCCTGATTCAAATCCCTCTGGGGCGCTTCACGAAAACGGCCGTCGCGATGCGCCGAGACGCATCGCTCGGGGGCGTAGTCTTCGGAAGAAGCGCCAGGAGAGGGATTTGAACCCCCGATCCCAAAGGGAACACGCTTTCCAGGCGTGCGCCTTACCGCTCGGCCATCCTGGCTTACAATGCAACGTTTCCGCCTGGATAATTTAAGCCCTTCCTTTCCGTTCGAGCCGAGGTTCGATGACGTATGCCACGGACGCAACGACGACACCGGATACCAGTGCCACCGCCGCAACCGTCCCGAACGGCAGGTCGAGGCCGAGTCCGAGGAGGACCGAAGTCTGCGCGATGACGCCCACGAGGAGGACACTCACGAGTCCCCAGACGATGGCGGAACGTCGGTGGCGACTCACTCCTCGTCGACGGCGGCGATGGCCTCGATTTCGACGCCAACGCCCTTCGGGAGGTTACCGGCTTCGACGGCCGAGCGTGCCGGCGGTTCGTCGTCGAAGTACGTCGCGTACGTCTCGTTCATCTCCGAGAAGTCGTCGATGTCGGCGAGGAAGACGGTGGTCTTGAGCACGTCACTCGCGTCGGCACCCTCCTCTTCGAGGATGGCCATCACGTTGTCGAGCGACTGCTTCGTCTGCGTGGCGATGTCCTCGTCGTCGAGGAGTTCGCCGTCCGGCGTCATGGGAATCTGGCCCGCGGTGAAGAGAATCGAACCGTTGGTCGTTGCCTGACTGTACGCACCGACTGCGGCCGGCGCTTCGTCTGTTTCGATGACGCGCTTCATATCCGGCAGATTTCGCCACGGCGTGATAAATTAGGTGGGAATGGACGGGGCGGATATGGGTGTAGAGGGTGGGGCGAAGGTGGGTGTGGAGGATGGGGCGGATGTGGGTGTGGTGGACGGGGCGGATGTGGGCGTGGAGGACGGGCCGAAAGTGGGACGGGACGACGACTTGCGGGCGTCTCCTTAGACGGACCTCCCGGACAGACCGATACCGGTTGCGAGGACGCCCGAGGTGAGGAGCAACACCATCCCGAGCGCGGTGACAACGTCGCCGGTGCTGAGCGCGACGGCCGCGGCCGAGATGCTCGCTACTATCAGGGCGAGCCCGACGAGTGTAATCGGTTTTGTGAGCGATTCGACGGTGGATTGCGTAGGTGGAAGTGTGACCATGGATGTGAGGTTGGTGCGGTTGTTGTGGTGGCTTGGTTGGATGCGATTGTTGTGGTGGCTTGAGTCGTGCTGCGGTGCGATTCTTGGGTGACTTAGCGGGCGGTGCTGTGGTGCTTACGAGTACGATTCACCTGCTTCGACGGGGCCGCTGAACGACGAGTAGAGGATACCGAAGTACGCGAAGACGAGCGGCAGCAACAACGCCGACGCGATGCTCATGATGTTCAGCGGCAGAATCGAGATGATAGCGTCTGAGACGGTCAGTCCCACCGCTGGGTCGGCCATCGGGAACATGAGCACCGCGACCAGCGCGACGAACGCGAAGACCAGAACCGGGACCGCGGCGAACGCGAGGGTGTACTGGTCGCGCCGAAGCGCGACGAGATAGACCGCCGCTGCGACGAGGGAGACGACGACGAGCGCAAGCGGAACCGGTGCGAGGACGCCGAGGTCCGGGCGCACCGCGACGAGATAACCGAGGGTGACGACGACGAGCGCGAGATAGGCCGCCAGCGCCTTCGGACCGTAGCCGACGATGTCGTCGCGGAGTGCGCCGCGGGTCTTCAGGCCGATGAATCCGATACCGGCGACGACCGTCAGCGCGACGACGGCGAGTCCGACGACGACGCCCGGAAGCGACACCAGCGCTTCGATGCCGAGGAGCCAGTGGGCCGCGAACACGCCGAGGAAGAATGGGGCAGTCACGCTCCCGACGACGAACGAGCGACCCCACCACGTCTGCCACGCTTCGTCGTGGCGCTGTTCGTACATCTCCGGCGCGAGGCCACGGAGGATGAGCGCGCCGAGGATGGCGAACATCAGCAGATAGTGGCGACTGAACAGGTTGGCGTAGACCGGCGGGAACGCGGCGAAGAGGGCACCGCCGAAGACGACCAGCCACACTTCGTTTCCGTCCCAGAACGGGCCGATGGCTGCGAGGAGCGTCTCGCGTTCTTCCTCGTCCTCGCGGGTCGCAAACAGCGCGCCGACGCCGAAGTCGAAGCCGTCGAGGAACAGGAACATGGCGAGGATGAAAAACACCAGTCCGAACCACAGCTCTTGCAGCGGCAAGCCGAAAATCGGCTCCGTCGCGAAGGTGCCGTAGTCAGCCATCTGCGGGCACCTCCGTCGTCGAGGGCGCCCCGGCCGTTCCCGCGTCGTCTACTTCTGGCGGCCCCTCGCGGATGATACGTCGGACGATGTACGCGTACAGCGTCAGCAACCCGGTGTAGACGAGGACGAATCCGGCCAGCGTGATGGTTGCTTCGAGGGCGGTCAGCCCCGGTGACACGCCATCGCTGGTCTTCATGACGCCCTGAATCACCCACGGCTGGCGGCCGACTTCAGTGACAATCCAGCCGACTTCGACGGCGAAGATACCGAGAAGCGAAGAGCCGACGAACGCCTTCAACAACAGGTCGTCGTCATACAACTCGCCGGTCCACCAGCGGTATGCCGCCCAGAAGGCGAGGACGATAAACCAGAACCCGGCGGCGACCATGAGGCGGAACGACCAGAAGATGATAGCCACCGGTGGGGCCTCCGTGTCGAACTCGTTGAGGCCGGTAATCTCGGCTTGCGGGTCCCCACCACTCGCTAACCACGACGCGCCGCCGGGAATACCGATGCCGAACAGTTCCTTGGCGCGCGGGTCGGTGATTTGGCTGAGGTCGGTCGGGATGGCGAAGATGTACTCGGGGACGTAACTGTCCGTCTCCCAGACCGCTTCCATCGCGGCGAACTTCTGCGGTTGCGTCTCGGCGACGTGGCGGCCGTAGGCGTCGCCGTGGACTACTTGAAACGGTGCGGTCACGAGGAGCACGACGAGCGCGATTTTGAGCGTCTTCCGCCAGAAGCGGGCGTCTTGCCCCTCGTCGCTGGCGTCGATACCACGTCGCCAGACGACGTACGCGGCGACACCGGCCATAAAGAGGGCGACAGAGAGGACGGCAGCGTTCTGCATGTGGACGAACATCCACGGGAACCGGGGGTTGGCGTAGGCGGCAATCGGGTCGACGAGCGAGATGACGAGGCTCCCGCTCTCGCGCGCGAGTTCGTATCCACGGGGCGTCTGCATCCACGAGTTGGCGACGAGAATCCAGACGGCCGAAAGCCACGTTCCGAGGCCGACAGCGACAGCGGAGACCATGTACAGGGCGTCGGAGACCTTCTCGCGGCCGAAGACGAACACGCCGAGGAAGGTTGCTTCGAGCATGAACGCCATCATCCCCTCGGTGGCGAGGGGGCCACCGAACAACTCGCCGGCAGCGGTGGAGAAGGCGGCGAAGTTGGTCCCGAATTCGAATTCGAGGACGATTCCGGTGACTGTTCCGACGACGAACGAGACGGCGAATATCTTCGTCCAGAATCGCCGCAATTGCTCGTACACCGGGTCGTCAGACCGGATATCTTTCCACGTGAAGTAGATGAGGAAGGGTGCGAGTCCCATGCTCATCACAGGAAAGATGATGTGGACGATGGTCGTTAGCGCGAACTGCGCTCGGCTTGCGATGACTGGGTCGAGCATGGTTTCTAGTGAGGGGGTGGTCCGTGTGCGGACGATAGGGCCTCGACACCCTTCAAAAAGTACCTTAGTATGGTGGGGGTGTGTATTTTCTCGACGGTTCCCAGAAACTGAAAACCATCCTGAGGGGTCTGTATCACTCGAAACCAACGTCAGCGATTGTCCAAAACCTAAAATCGAGATGAAAAGAAAGCGGACCGTCGGAGTCGAGCGCGGGAACCTCAGTCGAGAACTTCCACGTCGTACCCCCGCTCGCGGAGTGCCGCCAAGAGCGTCTCGACGTGCTCGGGGCCACGCATTTCGAGGTCGATTTCGACCTCCGTGGCGTTCATCGCAATCTTACGCGAGGTCCGGTCGTGCCGAATCGCGTAGATGTTCGCGCGCTCTTCGGCGACGATTTCGATGAGTTGTTCGAGCGACCCCGGTCGGTCTTTGAGTTCGGTCCGAATCTTCAGGTATCGCCCCGTCTCGACGAGGCCGCGCATGACGACCGTCGTCAGGGTGTTCATGTCGATGTTCCCGCCACAGAGCGCAGGCACGATGACCTCGTCAGCGTCGTAGTCGAACTTCTCGAAGATAAGCGCCGCCAGTGCGACTGCACCGGCCCCTTCGACCAGCGTCTTCGAGCGTTCGAGCAGGTAGGTGAGCGCGACGGCAATCTCTTCGTCCGAGACGGTGACGACTTCGTCGACGCGCTCTTCGATAACCGAGAATGTCTTGTCGCCGACGCGACGGACCGCGATGCCGTCTGCGATAGTGTCTACTTCGTCGAGGGTCTGAATCTCGCCCTTCTGGAGCGAGGTGGCGACACTCGATGCACGGTCCGCCTGAACGCCGATGACGCGCGCGTCGGGGTACTGCTCCTTGATGGCCGTCGAGATGCCCGAGATGAGACCGCCACCTCCGATGGGGACGACGACGGTATCGAGGGTGGGACAGTCTTCGGCAATTTCGAGTCCGATGGTCCCCTGTCCTGCCATCACGTACTCGTCGTCGAAGGCGTGGACGTAGGTGCGCCCCTCTTCGGCCTCGATTTCGTGTGCCCGTTCCTGTGCGTCGTCGTAGTCCGTCCCGTGGAGGACGACATCGCCGCCGTAGCGGCGTGTCGCCTTCACTTTCGAGATGGGCGCGTGTTCAGGCATCACGATTTTCGAGTCGACACCTGCGCGCGAGGCCGCGAGGGCGACACCCTGCGCGTGGTTTCCGGCACTCGCAGTCACGACGCCTGCTGCTTTTTCGTCCTCGGAGAGGGTTGCGATGCGGTTCATCGCCCCGCGGATTTTGAACGACCCCGTCCGCTGGAAGTTCTCCAACTTGAGGTGTACTTCCGCCCCGGTCATGTCGGAGAATGTGTGAGAGTACTCCAGTGGTGTCCGGCGAGCAACTGATTCGACGCGCTCGCGAGCGTCTTCGATGTCTGAAAGAGAGAGCATGGTCACGACTCGCCGCCGTTAGTGTTTAATCGTTCGGGATACTCTCAGATTCGTTCTGTGCTGCCGAATCGCACGTCCCGACGCCGGGTGCTATCGCTCGGCGGTGTTGGTCTAAGGGGGAAGGGGGGAACGCACGCGTGTGACGTGCATTTTCCTTTGTGGGGGCCGACCATATAAACGTCCCCCACCCGGAGCGAAAGTGAAATCGGGAGACGGCGGCGATGGCCGTCTCGGCGTATGACGCACGGCATTCGTACGTCACACTTGTCATTTCACATTACGATAATCGTCGTTGACGTGTCGGGGCGCGGGTACTCAGCGTGTCGAAGACGGCGCTTACAGCCCACCACCGGAAAAAATGAACCCAGCCGTATCGCGTCCGCGCTTCGTTACCGCTCGTCGATTCCGGGGAACGTCAGGTCCTTCTCACCGGTGTAGCGAGCGCGCGGGCGGATGAGGCGGTTATCCTCGTACTGTTCGAGGACGTGTGCAATCCAGCCACCGACGCGAGAGACGGCGAAGATGGGAGTGTAGAGGTCGATAGGAATGCCCATCTGGTAGTACGTCGACGCGGAGTAGAAGTCCACGTTGGGCGCGAGGCCCTTCTCTTCGCTGATGTACTCCTCGATAGCGACCGACATCTCGTACCACTTCATGTCGCCTGCGGCCTCGCCGAGCGCCTCGGACTTCTCGCCGAGAATCTTCGCGCGGGGGTCCTTGACGTTGTAGACGCGGTGGCCGAACCCGGCGACGCGCTCGCCGCGTTCGAGGGCGTCTTCGACCCACTCGACGGGGTCCATGTCGCTGTCGTCGATGTCCTTTAGCATCCGCATGACGTTCGCGTTCGCACCGCCGTGGAGCGACCCTGCGAGCGTCCCGACTGCGGACGTGACCGCGCTGTACATGTCCGAGAGGGTGGACGAAGTGACCATCGCGGAGAACGTCGAGGCGTTCAGTCCGTGGTCGGCGTGCAGCACGAGCGCCATGTCGAACGTCTCGGCGAGCACGTCGTTCGGCTCCTCACCGTTGAGCATGTAGAGGAAGTTCGCCGCGTGGCTCAAGTCCGCTTTCGGTTCGACGTAGTCCTCGCCGCGGCGGAACCGGGCGTAGGCGGCGAGCAGCGACGGCATCTTCGCCGTGATTCGCTTCGCCTTTTCGAGGTTGACTTCGCGGTCGGTCACGTCCTCGAAGTCCGCGTTCTCGTCGTATGCCGACATGGCGGAGACGAGGCTCCGAACGGCCGCCATCGGGGATTCGTCCTGCGCTGCGAGTTCACGCGCAACGTCCAGGATGCCGTCGTCCACCGAACGGTGGGCCGCTAAATCAGTCGAGAAGTCGTCCAGTTCCTCACTATTCGGAAGTTTACCGTGCCAGAGGAGGTACAGGACCTCTTCGTAGCTCGCATCTCGTGCGAGGTCCTCGATGGAGTACCCGCGGTAGATGAGTTGTCCCGCGTCGCCGTCGATGAAGCTGAGTTCGGATTCTGTGACCAGCACACCTTCCAGCCCCCGCTTCAGTTCACCTGACATACCCAGAACGTTGCCTACCATATCAAAAAAGCGTTATCGTTTCCATGGATATGTTACCGACCACCAATCAGTGGTCCCCCCGGCGCTGTCTGTCGATTTCCCCGAGTATGCTGTCTAAACTCATGTTCGACGTATGTCGATAATCAGGGGGGCTTTATATCCCCTTAGTATGTGGTTATTCACCCCCATTCAGGGGAAGACGCCCGCCGGGGTCATATGGGTGGACCGCGTAGGCTAGTCGAGAAACGGTGGCACCGATATTCCTGGCAAGCCTTTTCCCGTCACGTCGTGAAGGCGGGCGCATGAATCCCGAGGACGTGGAGTACGAACCCGTCAGCGTGAAAGCTGTACTCGCGGAGATGAAGGACACGGCGGAGTTACTCATCGACCTCTCGTACTCCTCGGTCCTCCACGGGAACAAGGAACTCGCAGCCGAGGTGCTGGAGCTCGAAGAGCGGATGGATATCCTCCAGTTACAGGCGCGGATGAGTCTGATGATGGCCGCCAGAAGTCCCGAGGATGCCGAAGAACTCGCCCCAGTCCTCGGCGTCGTCGGCGCGGCCGAGAAGATTTCCGACGCCGCTGGCGACATCGCCAAGATCGTCATCGAGGATATCGGTCTCCCGGAGGCCATCCGCGCGGCGCTCCCCGAAGCGATCGAGACGACGATTCGCTGTAAGCTCACCGGAGACTCGCGGTACGCTGGCCACTCTCTCGGCGACATCAACATGGAGACCGAGACGGGCGTCCGCGTGGTCGCCATCAACCGCTCCGGCGAGTGGGTGACGAACCCCGACTACGAGACGGTCCTCCGCGCGGACGACGTGTTACTCCTTCGCGGCCGCGACGACGGTCTTCGGACGGTTCACGAGGCGGCGACTGGCATCCGGTACGACCCGCCGGACGTGGACGAACCGACTATCGGTGACCTCGAACGCGCCGTCGACTCTATCGTCCTGATGAAGGATATGAGCGAACTCGCCGTGGACCTCGCTTACGGCGCGGTTCTGTTCGACAGCGAGGGCGTCGCCGAAGAAGTCGAAGAACTCGAAGCCGAGGTGGACGCGCTCAAGTCCCGCTTCGAGGCGTGGACGCTCCGGGCGGCGAGTCGCGTCGACGACCCCGTCTCGCTGCGTGGCCTCGTGCATCTCGCCAGCGCGACGGAGATAATAAGCGACGCCGCCCTCGAAATCGCCGAGGGCGTTCTCCGCGGTATCGACGCCCACCCCGTCGTCGCCGCGGCCGTCAAGGAGTCCGACGAAGTCATCATCCGCCTTCGCGTGGCCCCGTCCAGTACGCTGGCCGAATCCACGCTCGGCGACCGGCGCGTCAAGACCGAGACGGGAATGAGCATCATCGCGGTCCGCCGCGCTGGCGGCAAAGAGTGGGTCGTCTCGCCGGAGTCGACCACGCGCCTCCACGGCGGTGACCTCATCATCGCAAAGGGGACTCGCGCGGGCGCTGAACGATTGGGCGAACTCGTCGGCGACGAACGCGATTTCGACGAATAACGACCCGGTCGGGTCCTTGTTTAGAGCGCTTTACTCAGCCGATACGCCGAGACGAGCGTCAGCACCGTCGCCACGAGGAGTGCCGTCGCCGACGCGAGGACGAACGCGAGGATGAGGAACCAGCCTTCCGGCCCGAGAATCGGGTACTCGCGCGTCCCCGCGAACGGCCCGAACAGTTCGAGCACGCGAAAGAGGTACGCGCCGACGGCGAGTGCGAGGCCGACGGCGGCACCGATAGCGGCGTTTCGGGGCACGTCGAGCGCATCGACCAGCGTGGCGGTCGGCGGACGTTCGGGAACGTCGTCTGTCACGACCCGAACTTACGACCCGGCGACCATAGCGCCACCGCTTTGGTGGTCGTTTTCCACGGACCGAACCCCTAAAGGGAAGTGGGTCCGAGTTTCGCGGTATGATAACCTTGGGAACGGCGAGTGCGGCCCCCGGGGAGATTGACGTGGGCCGCCTCGAGGTGGGTGAATCGCGCGATGGCGCGACTGTCAGCCTACCCGTCGCCGTCATCAACGGTGCGTCTCCCGGAAAGACGCTCTATATGCAGGCAGCCTCCGACGGCGACGAACTCAACGGCGTCGGCGTCATCCAGCGGGTCGTCCCGCAACTCGACCCGACCGAAATCTCGGGGACAATCCTCGTCGTCGGCATCGTCAACTATCACGCGTTCCAGGTCGCACAACACCGCAACCCCATCGACGACACGAAGATGAACCGGGCGTACCCCGGCGACGAGCGCGGCACCTCCTCCGAACGCATCGCCGCGGCGACGTTCGAAGTCGCCCGGCGCGCCGACCTCATCTTAGACCTTCATCAGGGGTCGACGAGTCAGATGATAAACGAGGTCCGCGTCCGGTGTGGTCGCCACCACCGCATGCACGCGAAATGTTTGCGCCTCGCCAAGGCGTTCGGATGCGGATACGTTCTCGACCAGAAGGGACCGGACGGCCAACTCGCCCGCGCCGGTCCCGACGCCGGAATCCCGACTATCGACCCCGAACTCGGCGGGTGTGTCGGCTGGGACGAAGAGAGCATCCAGAAGGGCGTCACCGGCGTCTACAACGTCCTCCAGGAGTACGGATTCCTCGACGGCGACGTAGAACTCGAAGCGCAGACCCGTGCCCGCGGATTCGACCAGTACGGGTCGCCCGCTGGCGGTCTGGTCCGGTTCAAACAGGAACTCGGCAACGAAGTCTCCGCTGGCGATGTCCTCTTCGAGGTGACTGACGTGTTCGGCCAACTCAAATCCCGCGTGACGGCCGACAACACCGGTATCTTCTGGCGCGCCCGTCGCCTCCCGCAGGTCGCGTCCGGCGAGTACGTCTGTTCGGTCGGCATCACCATCGACACCTACTGACTCACCATGCCCTCCCCTCATTCACTTCCCGCCCGTCTCCGTCTCGCCTGCCCAACCTGTGACTCGACGCACGACGAGTGGCGCTGGCGCTGTACGTGCGGTGCACCACTCGACTTCGCCGAGACCCCACTTCCAGCCGATTCGACGCCTGCCGCGGCCGACCTCGACTTCCGCCGCGGTCTCTGGGCGTTCGACGACTTTCTTCCAACCGACCCGCATGCTACCCTCGGCGAGGGGATGACGCCCCTCGTCGGTGCACCCGAGTGGGACGCCTCGTTCAAACTCGAATACGTCTTTCCCACCGGGTCGTTCAAAGACCGCGGTGCGACGACGATGCTCTCGCTCGCGGCCGAACTCGGCGTCGAGCGCGTCGTCGAAGACTCCTCCGGAAACGCAGGTGCCGCCGTCGCAACCTACGCCGCCCGCGCGGGCATCGACGCGGAGATTTACGTCCCTGCGTCGGTCAAGCCCTCGAAGCTCCAGGCCATCGAACGCGCCGGTGCGAAACCGGTCCGCGTCGAAGGCTCCCGACAGGACGTGACCGACGCCTGCGTCGAGGATGTCGAAGACGGCGACGCATGGTACGCGAGTCACGCGTGGAACCCGGCGTTCTTCGCGGGCACAGCCACCGTCGCCTACGAACTCGCCGCCCAGTACGACTGGGATGTCCCCGATGCAATCGTCACGCCACTCGGTCACGGAACGCTGTTCCTCGGTGCCTACCGCGGCTTCCGCGCCCTCCGCGACGCCGGATGGATAGACAGCATCCCGCGACTCTACGGTGCGCAGGCCGCCGGATACGCTCCTATCGCCGACGCTCTCCACCGTTCGCCGGAAGGGACGAACGACGTGGCAGACGGTATTCAAATCGAGAACCCTGTCCGCGAAACGGAAATTCACGACGCGCTCGAGACGACGGGCGGCGACGCCATCGCCCTCTCGGCCGACGCAGTCGAAGACGAACTCGACAGGCTCCACCGCCACGGGTTCTACACGGAACCGACGTGCGCCGTCGCGCCCGCGGCGCTCCGCGAACTCCGGACGATGGGTGAAATCGACGCGGACGACGACGTGGTCGTGCCACTGACGGGAAGCGGACTCAAAACTTGAGCCTGCATGAGGTCGCTGTCGAAGAAATAGTTACTGCATCCGGGGTTTCACCGGGACTTCGGTCTCGACTTTCGCTTCACCCGTGTAGGTGTTGATACCGAACAGTGCATTGAGCGGGCACTTCTGGATGATTGCGGTCGTCGCCAGCACCGCGCCGACGACGAGCAGCACACCCGCCGCCACGAGTCCGAGCGTTCCCGCGGCGATGGTAAACGCGCCTCCCAACGCCGCAGCACCGACGATTATCAGCGCCGGTCCGAAGATTGCACGAGCGATTCTGTCGTATCCGCCGACGTTCTTCTCCATGATTCTCACCAAAGATGTGTACGTCTCACACAAGCATAGCAACAGCTGAAGATTCTCGGGATGGAGGAACCGAGAATGTCGTTCGAGTTGAGTTGTCATCCCCAACACAGTTACGCTCGTCGCGTGTGAAAACCACGGCATGTCCCGCGTTACGTACCTCCTCCCCGGCGAAGACGAGCCAATCGGGCGCTTTCTCGCGCTCACCATCGCGATTTACATCGTTGCGACTGGCTTCGAGTCGGCCGGACTTCTGCTCGGTTCGGCACTCGCTGCACTTGCGGTGTGGACGCTCACAACGACGATACAGGGGATCTGGGTCGGTTACCTCGAAGGAAAAGTCACGTAGCCGGTGCCGAGCGCGCGTCGCTTATCGGTGTGCGCCCCAGTCGATCCAGTCTTGTTCCCACCCGTGCCCGGCGTGCCAACTGCGGCCCTCGTACTCGGGGTCTTCACGCTTCGTCCGGTTTCGGACGATACCGCCCGTCTGCTCGCCGTCGACGAGGAGCGGTTTGAACTGGAGCGGGCCGAATTTCTCGGCGATGTCGCCATCTTCGACGGCGACGAGCGTCTGTTCTGTCGTCCCCTTCGGCATGACGAGTCGGCCGCCGTCGGCGAGTTGTTCGAGGAGTTTCCGCGGTGGCCGAACGGCCGAGGCTTCGACGAGGATACGGTCGTAGGGGGCATACTCTGGGAGTCCGTCGGCCCCGTCGCGGCAGTCGACGAGGACACCTTCGTAGCCCGCCCGCTGGAGATTCGTCCGCGCCTCGTAGACGAGTGAACGGGTGATATCGACCGCGTGGACGTGCGGGTCGCCGACGACTTCGGCGACGACGGCCGCCGTGTAGCCGACGCCCGCGCCGACGACGAGTACGTTGTCGTCGGGTTCTGCGTCGAGGGCGGTCAGGAGGCGCGCGACTGTGGTGGGCGCGAGAATCGTCGTGTTCGTGTCCCGGTGTGCCGTCGGCTTGTTCTGGTACGGGGAGTCGGTGACGAACTCGTGGCGCGGGACGTTCCGCATGGCGAGGTTGACTGCCTCGTCGAACTGGTCGAGCGAGTGCTCTAACCCGTCGACCATGTCCTCGCGCAACACCGAGTGGTCCATATAGGGTCTCGGCGGTCGCCCTTAATCAACCGCACGCTCGGCGACGACCGCCTGCACGTCGGTTCCGGGCACGTCTCGGACCGTCTGTCGGGTGAATCCGGCGGATTCGACCCACGACCGGACTACTGACTCGTCGTGCAGGTCTCCGCGACCGAGTGCCAGCGCATCGACCGCGACTTGGGTCGTCGCCTCGGCAGAACACCGACCGTAGAGGGAATCGACAAAGACGGCCGTCCCACCCGGTTCGAGGGCGTCGTGCGCAGCAGCAACCAGCGCCGCTGCGTCGTCTGCGTCACGTCCGGCGAACGCGTCACCGACGAAGACGAGGCCGACGCCCTCGACGGGTGGGTTCGTCGGGTCGCCTGCGACGAGTTCAGCACCGGCCCGCGAGAGAAGTGGTCGAACCACCTCGGTCGTCTCCGGGGTGTCGACGAACGTCACCTCGAACCCGCGCGCGAGGAACTCACGGGTGAAGGTCCCCGATGCGCCCGCGAGGTCGAGGACGCGAGTCGCATCCGGTGCCGCACGAACTGCGGCGGTCACGCACGCGCGGACGACCGACTCGTCGGTTGCGTCGTGCGCGCCGAGACGGTTCCGCGTCCACCCGTCCGGGAGCGCCGGTGGCTCGCCGCGCTCTATCGTCGCGGGGAGAGCAGTGTAGAGCGAAAACCGGTCGAGCGCGTTCGGGAGACGACCGATAGACCGGACGTCGCGCTTGGCGAGGAATCCGAGCGCGCGATTCGTAATCTCGTACTCGTCGCCGACGCGCTTGATAAAGCCCATCGAAGCGAGCGCTTCGACCGTGATGCGGGCCGCTCGCGGGTCGATACCGGCCGTCTCGGCGACGGCTTCGGCGGTCCCGGCACTGGTCGTGAGCGCGTCGATGACGCCGCTCTCGCGGGCGGCCCAGAGGAGCGCAAGCGATTCGACAGCGAAACGCGACCGGTCGCGGGTAGGCATTGTCCGCACCGATGGGGTGCGAGAAGTTAGGTGGTTCCGTGTGGGGTGCTGTGTGAGCCGGTGGGCCTCGCTATTCTACCAGGCGGACCACGCAGTCGAGGTCTGGTCGCGCGCGTAGACGCGCTTTGCGTCCTTCGCGTAGACCATGTCGCCTGCGTGGTCGAGTTTGCCGTGGCGGTATTCGGGGGCGTCTTCGCGGACGACGAGTCCCTCGATTGCCACTTCTTCGTCGCCGAAGGACTCTGTATCGCCGACGACGAACTCGTAGTCGCCGGGGACGTTGACGGTGATACTTCGGGTGTCCTCGCGCTTGCCGTCCTTGGGGTGGACGGTGACGTTGACGGCGACGTTGTCGACCACGCGAGTCCAGACGGTTTTCACGTCCTTCACCTGCGCCTCCTCGGTGCGCTCTTCGGGACCGACTTCGATGCCCGTGATACGCACGAGTTGGATTGCTTCGGGGGTGTCGACGATGAACTCCTCGCCGTTCGCAATCTCGGCTTCTTTGGGGGCGGAGACCGTCGTCGAGACGGACGACCCGTCCTGCGAGACGACGACGTTCATGTCGATTTCGTCGGGTATCTCGACTTTTTCTTTGTGAACGTGACCGCACTCGGTACAGCGGACGGTCGAGTGACCGCCGGGTTTCAGCACCTCGTGGACGGTGGGTTCGTCGGGCGAGCACGTCGGACAGGAGAGAGGGACGCGCTCACCGGCGTCGGGTAGGCTCATAGAGGCTGTTAGCCCATCAGGCCGTAAAAAGCCGCCTTTCTCCTCGTGCGCGTGGGAGTCGGTGTCGAGGGGGTTGGGCGTTGATGCTCGATGAGAGATATCAGATGGTCGCGGCCGGTTCGTTTTTGTATTGGATATTCAACTATTTTGCCATGCCCTCCCCATCTCGTCGGCAGTTCCTCGCCGCCCTCGGTGCTGCCGGTCTCGCGTCGACTGCCGGGTGTCTAACCTACGACCGTCCGTCTCACGAGGGGCGATGGCCGCCCGAGACGAACAGGTACGTCACCGACGTTTCGGGTCCCGGCTCGGATGCCTATATTGCGTGGTCTCGGGAGATGCGGGACGCTTTCCCACCGACGATGCCGGTCGTCGCCGACGGCACAGTCTACCATCTCGATTCTCGCGAGGCACGACGTGAGAAGTCCGGTGGGACGTGGCTCGGCGCGTTCGACGCCAAAACCGGCGAGACGCAGTGGGAGACGCACCTATGGGAGACAGACGAGTTCTACTACTTCTACCATCAGGGGCCGCCGGTCTTCGGTGGCGACCGACTGTTCGCCCAGACACACGACGGCGTCAAGGCCGTCTCGACGGATGGCGAACTCCTGTGGACGTTCCAGAACCTCGGCCCACACCAACCGTTGCCAGACTACGCATCACCAATCGTCACTGACGACCTCGTCATTGCTGGTTCGTACGGGACAGACGATGGTGGCCAACCCGAGGTGCTGTACGGCATCGACCGTCAGACCGGCGAAGGCGTGTGGGAACAGTCGTTGGAGAACTTCGATGGAGGGACCCTCTGGCGACTCACACTCGATGGCGACACGTGTTACGCACCGCTCTCCAGCGATGGTTGTGTCCTCGCGCTCGACGCGACGACTGGTGAACCGATGGAAACGTACGACGCCGGTCCTATTGGAGCGGTCACTATCTCTGACAATCAACTACTCGTCCTTTCCGAACACGGGCGGGAGGAACGGTTGTACTCGTTTGATATCGACACTGGAACCCAACAGTGGAGTGTCGACCTCAACGCTGGGATGCTCGAAGATACCATTGTCACGGACGGGACACGGCTCTATCACAACGAATTTCGGTACCTCGTTGCACGCCGACTCGACACCGGCGAGGAGGTTTGGAGGGTCGGTGGAACAGACGACCGCTATATCCATCAGTCGACACCCGTCATCGCCACCGACAAACTCTACGTTAGCGCGTATCGTTCGCTCGGCGAAAACGAAGGCGATGGTTCATTTTTGCTCGTTCTCGACCCCGAGACAGGTACTGAAGTCGGACGGGTGATTCCGTGGAAAGATGGCACCCCCGACATGTCAACACCAGCAGTCGCCGACGGCGCGCTCTACCTTTCCCACAGCTACGGTGAACTCGTTTGCTTTGAAGACTGCGCGGCGGGCGTCTTCGACCACTGTCTAATCGGGTAATCGAGATAGCCGACGCCCGCACGTGCTGTCCGTCCATTCGACGTTCGACGCTTTTCCGCCTGCGCGACCAATCTTTAGGTTGTGTCCGGGTCCACCCGTCGACAGTTCCTCGCCGCCCTCGGTGCGTCCGCACTCTCGGCGACCGCCGGGTGCGTCTCCAGCAACGGGGCCACCTACGAGGGCACGTGGTCGCGGCCCGGATTCGACGACGCCCGGACCGGGTTCTCGCCCGCAACTGGCCCCACTGGCCCCCTCACTGTCGCGTGGCGCACGGACGTATTCGACGGGTATCCGACGACCTCACCGGTCGTCGCCGACGGAGTGGTCTACTACCTCCACACACGCGGCGGGAGGGGACATCCCCACGAGTCGGTCGTCTCGGCGTTCGACGCGGCGACCGGTGAGGAGCGGTGGCGAACTATCGTCTCGGTCGAAAACACTGACGAACTCGCGTACCACCACGACTCACTGGTCGTTGACCAGCGCCGACTCTACGCGCGAACCTTCGAAGGACTCCACGCGCTCTCGCTCGACGGCGACCGCCTGTGGCGACACCCCATTCCGACGACGGCGCAACCGTACCCGCTCGTAGCACCGCCGGTCGTCTCCGACGGAGTGGCGGTCACGGCGACCTACGGAGAGCGAACGCCCCCGATTGGCGTGGCCGCTGTCGATGCCGAGACCGGACAGCCACGGTGGCGCGTCGGGTTCAACACCCGGCAGATTCCGTGGACACTCGCGGCCGACAGGGAGCAGGTCTACGTCCCGTTCTTCGAGGGCGATACAGGACTCGTCGCGCTCGACCTTCAGTCCGGCACGCGCGAGTGGTCCGTTTCGCTCCCGGTCGGAGGTCCCGTGACGGTCGCTGGCGACACGATGTTCGTCCCGCTCGGCGGCGACCCCGAGTCAATCGCGGCGACGGACCGCCGAACCGGGGCGATTCGCTGGCACGTTCCTGCGGTTCGGCACACCGAGTCGGGTGTTGCCGTCGCTGGCGACCTCGCCTACTACTGCGCCGACCGCCTGCTCCTCGCGCGCCGCCGCGATACTGGTGAACTCGTCTGGTCGTTCGGCCCCAACCCCGCCGTCTCGCTGGGATGGACGCCGGTCGTCGCCGGGGATGTCGTCTACGCGCACGTCGAGCGCCGAACAGAGTCGGGGATGTCGAACCACCTCTACGCGCTGGATGCGGCGACTGGCCGCGTCCGCGGGTCTGGGAACGTGTCGGTGTCGTCGGACCTCTCCGGACTCGCTGTCGTCGACGGCGCGGCCTACGTCGCACTCGGACGCGGCGAACTGCTGTGTCTCGAATCGTGTGCGGTCTCGGTCCTTGGACGGTGTGTTAGGAACGGGTAAAACAGGAGACTCCGCGGCTTCTCAGGGCTGTGGCAGGGCGACTTCTTCGCCGTCGGCATAGACCGTCGGGTTGCGGACGATGCCGTCGAGGTGGAGGGGAGCGTCGGTGTCGCCGCCGATACCCGCGTCGTCGCCGATGGCGATGTGGATGGTTCCGGCGGCCTTCTCGTCGAGGAGGACGGAGCCGACGAGGTCGGTTACGCCGACGTTGGTGCCGATGCCGATTTCGGCGAGGTTGTAGGCGTCCTGTCCAACTTCCTCGGCAGCTTCCTCGACCTGCTCGCGGATGTCGTCGTCCGAGATGTGGGTGACGTAGCCGTCTTCGACCTCGAAGCGGAGTTCCTGACCCTCGTCGAGGAGTCCGTGGGGCATCATCGTCCCGTCGACGACGAAGGTTCCGTTCGCGGACTCGGGGCTGAGGAAAATCTCGCCCGCGGGGAGGTTCGAGAAGGACCCGGCATCCGCGATAGAACCGGTGTCGGCGAGCCATTCGCGGTCGCCGCGGACGAAGATGATGTCCGTCCCTTTCTCGGTGGTGACGCGCACCTCGTCGGCGTCACCGACGGCGTCCAGCATTGCTTTACTGTGGTCGTAAATCGCGTCGTAGTCGGCGTCGAGACCCGTGACGAACACCTCTTCGGTGATTCCGGGGAGAGTTGCACCGCGAGCACCGGCGTCGCAGGCGTCACCGCGTGCGCGGGTGTGACTGAGACTCTTCGTCGTCGGTGCGAGGAAGGCGTCGGCGTCGGCCATCGCCGCTGCGACCGGGGCGGGCGGTTCTTCGCCGTGCTGATTCCCCGGCGGATAGCGGATGATGGACGCGTCGTCAGTCACCTCGCTGGCGACCTCGTAGAGGGCTTCGCCGATGCGCTGGCGCTTGTCGTCGGTGACGACGACGAGCGATTCGTCGGCCTGCAGGTCGAGACACTGATGGACCGCCGTCTCGCTGGCGGCGCGGAGGTCGGAATCGTCGATTGCCATGGTCGAACGTGTGATTCCGTCCCGGTTAGGCGTTCCCATCCGCGGGTCAATCGCGGGTGTTTCGTACCGCCGCCATGCGGTCGGCGAATTTTACTGTCAAACGCACCGTAACTCGTATCGCAAGTAATCCAGCGACTCACTCGCATCGGAGTTAATTTCTACCCATTAACCATCGAAATAACTATGGTCGGCTACGGCCGTGTTTCAGCCATGATACGAGTGGGTGTCAACGGCTACGGTACAATCGGAAAGCGCGTCGCCGACGCGGTCGAGGCGCAGCCCGACATGGAAATTATCGGCGTAGCCAAGACCCAGCCCAACTTCGAAGCGCACACGGCAGTCAAACGCGGCTACCCGATGTACGCTGCCATCCCCGAACGTGCTCCGTTGTTCGCCGAAGCCGGCATCGAGGTCGCCGGTGAAGTCGACGAACTCGTCGCGGAAGCAGACATCATCGTCGACTGTACGCCCTCCGGCATCGGCGAACAGAACCGTGAACTGTACGAGACCCACCACACGCCCGCCATCTTCCAAGGCGGCGAAAGCGCGGATGTCGCAGACGTGAGCTTCAACGCTCGGTCGAACTTCGACGCCGCCCGCGACGCAGACTACGTCCGCGTCGTCTCGTGTAACACGACCGGTCTCTCGCGCATCATCGCGCCGCTCGAAGAGGAATACGGTGTCGAGAAGGTACGCGCGACACTTGTTCGTCGTGGTGGCGACCCGGGACAGAACTCTCGTGGACCCATCAACGACATCCTTCCGAACCCGATCAAAGTTCCTTCTCACCACGGTCCCGACGTGAAGACCATTTTCCCTGACCTCGAAATCGACACGCTCGGACTGAAAGTCCCGGCGACGCTCATGCACGTGCACGCGCTCAACGTCACGCTCGGGTCCGACGTGACGGGCGCGCACGTCCGCCAACTGCTCGAACAGGAAGACCGCGTCTACGTCATTCCGGAAGGACTCGGCATCGACGGCGCGGGCAAACTCAAGGACCTCGCCCTTGACGCGGGCCGCCCGCGCGGCGACCTCTGGGAGAACTGTGTGTGGGGCGAGTCCATCGGCGTGAACGGCCGCGACCTCTATCTCTTCCAGGCCATCCACCAGGAATCCGACGTGATTCCGGAGAACGTCGACGCCATCCGCGCGATGTTCGACCTCAAAGACCAGAAAGACAGCATGGCGCTCACCGACCGCCAACTCGGTGTCGGTATCTCCGGCGACCCTTCTGGGTTCTCTGAACAGGCGCGCGCGGAGTTCGCCGACGACTAATCGGCGAATCGTCTGTTCAGCCTCTTTTCGGCCGTATTTTGCTTACAGCGCTTCGAACGACACGTTCCCCGTCCCGAGGTCTACCACCGCGACGTGGAACTTCTCGTCCGCACCCGGAATCGGCAACCCGCCGGGGTTGAGGTGCGTCGTTTTCCCGTGCTGTTCGACGACCCGCTCGTGGGTGTGACCGCGGAGGACGTAGTCGTACGACCCCGATTCGAGAAGGGATTCCACCAGCCCCGCTTCGGTCCCGTGGTAGACGGCTATCTCGTCGCCGTCGAGCGTTAGGTGGGCGAAGTCGTCGTGGTAGGTTCCGAACGACGCCACGATTTCGCGGAGTTTCCACTCCCCGTCGTTGTTCCCACGAACCGCGTGGAAGTCGAAGTCTGCGTCGAACGGGGTCGCCGAGAAGGGTGACACGATGTCGCCACAGTGGACGACCACGTCCACGGCTTCCGCTTCGAAGTACGCTACCGCCGCCTTGACGTAGTCGAGGTTATCGTGCGTGTCGGAGACGACGCCGAGTTTCATGGGTGTCGATTCGGCGGCATCGGATTTCAACGTTCGGCGAGTCGGATGACAGTCAGAAAAACCGCGTCCGAGTAGACGTCGTTAGTCCTGCTTCAGCACTTCAACGCCCGCCAGCGGCGCACCCGTGAGCGCGCGGATGTAAGCACCGCCTGCGATGGAGACGTGGCCGAAGTCAGACTCGTCCATCCCGTACATCTCGATAGCGCGAGAGGTGTCGCCGCCGCCGACGACAGAGAAGCAGTCAGTCTCGGAGATGGCGCGGAGGACGCCGGCGGTCCCGACGGAGAAGCGCTCGTCTTCGAACAGGCCGAGCGCGCCCTTCACGAAGACGGCCTCGGAGTCGCGGATGACGGGGTCGTACGTCTCGACCGTCTCGCTCCCGACGTCGAGGTAGGCGCGGTCCTTCTCGTCGATGTCGGCGACCGCAATTTCGGCGCGCTCGTCGTTCTCGTCTTCGTACGCGAGGTCCACGGCGAGCGTAATCTGGTTGCCACGCTCGTCGAGGAGGGATTCGATGGTCTCGCGGTTGGCCTCCCACTGGTCGTCGAAGAAATCCATACCGTCGAGGTCGAAGCCAACGTTGTGACCGGCGGCGCGGAGGAACAGTTCGCCCGCGATGCCGCCGAGCAGGAAGCGGTCGACCGTGTCGCCGAGGTTGTTCATCACGTCGATAACGTCGGTGGCTTTCGTCCCGCCGACGACCATCGTAACCTGTCCGTCGAACTCGCGTGTCGCAATCGAGGAGTTCGCCTCGTACTCGGTCTGCATCACGCGACCCGCGTAGGCGGGCAGTTCGAGTGCGAAGCCGACGAGAGAGGCGTGAGACCGGTGGGCGGCGGAGTAGGCGTCGTTGATGTACGCGTCGAAATGAGGCGCGAGCGTCTGGACGAACTCGGTGTCGGCTTTTACTTCGGGCTCTTCCTCGGGGAGTTCCTCGTCGCACATGCGGACGTTTTCGAGGAGCAGCACCTCACCCGCGTCGAGCGACTCGATGGCCGAAATGGCCTCGTCACCGAAGGTGTCGGAGACGAACTGTACGTCGCGGTCGATGTGGCGCGCGAGGATTGCGGCGTGCTGTTCGAGCGAGACGAAGTCGTCGCCGCCGGGGCGTCCCTGGTGGGCCATACAGACGACGCGGTGTCCGGCCTCGGCGAGTTCTCGGAGCGTTTCGGCGTGGCGGTCGAAGCGGCGGTTGTCCTGTACCTCGCCGTCTTCGACGGGCGAGTTGAGGTCGAGGCGGACGAGGACGCGCTGTTCTGGGTCGAGGTCGTCGAGGGTGTTGAACATCAGGTGGGAGAACGTGGAGGTGTTACTTAGTGGTGGTCGGGTTGAGGCGAGCGTGTGGTCGGGTTGAGGCGAGCGTGTGGTCGGGTGAGTCGAGTGTGTGGTTGGAGTCGAGCGTGTGGTTGGATTAGGCCGAGCGTGTAGACTAGGCGACCGGGTGAGAGTCGAGAGAGCGGTCAGTACGTGGACGACTTACTGGTGCGTGATGAAGTGCGCAACGTCGAGCATGCGGTTGGAGAAGCCGTACTCGTTGTCGTACCACGTCAGAATCTTGTAGAGACCGCCGTCGTTGACCTGGTTCGTCGTGTTGAGGTCGACGGTGCTGGAAAACGGCAGGCCGAGGATGTCACGCGAGGTGACTTCGTCGTCCGTGTAGCCGAGAACACCAGCGAGCGGGCCGGAGTCGGCAGCGGCGCGGAAGGCGTCGTTGATTTCTTCGACCGAGGGCGTCTCGTCGAGTTGGACGACAAGTTCCGTGAGCGACCCGTTCGGGACGGGGACGCGAATCGCCATGCCGTCGAGCTTGCCTTCGAGTTGGGGCAGAATCTCGGTGGCGGCCTGCGCGGCACCGGTCGTCGTCGGGACGATGTTCTCGGCGGCGGCGCGACCACGGCGCTGCTTGGCGTGGGGGCTGTCGATGAGGTTCTGGCTGCCCGTGTAGGCGTGGACGGTCGTCAGGAGACCGTTCTCGATGCCGAACTCCTCGTCGAGCACCTTCGCGACCGGCGTGACGGAGTTGGTCGTACAGGAGGCGTTCGAGACGATGTCTTCGCCTGCGTACTCGTCGTGGTTGACGCCGTAGACGATTTGCTTGACCGGCTCGTCGCCCTTCGGCGGCGCGGAGATGACGACCTTGTCAGCGCCTGCGTCGAGGTGTGCAGAGGCGTCCTGCTTCGTGCGGAAGATGCCCGTACATTCGAGGGCGACATCCACGCCGAGTTCGTCCCACGGCAGTTCGGCCGGACTCTGGACGTTGTAGAGACCGACGGACGTGCCGCCGATGGTCAGCGAGTCGCCGTCGCGCTCGACACCGTCGAGACGGCCCATGACGGAGTCGTACTTCGCGAGATAGGCCATGTCGTCGAAGTCCATCACGTCGTTGATGGCGACGAGTTCGACTTTCGGGTTCTCCAGGACGGCACGGAAGATGTTCCGACCGATACGGCCGAATCCGTTGAGTGCCACCCGGACCACGTCCGACTCGTCCACGTTCTCGTCCGCGTTAAGGTAAGAAATTTCACTCATGTTCGAGTAGTTCCCATGTAGATATCCCGGAGCCAACAGTATATCTGTTTCGGAAAACGCAGATAATCAATCAGAATCTATCGTACCAGAACAAAGCCAATCAGCAAACGCTCAAAACCAAACACACTCTTGGACCCATATCGACAGACGGCGGGGCAGTCGAAAGCAGGTAGCACACGCCCGCTCCGGAGCGATTCCCCCGGATGAGACTGTCGCGGACAGAAACGTTATAACCCCACATTCCATAGCGGCCCCCATGGTCAGAGACGACCGCGACGACCCGTTCGACAATATCTTCGACGAGATCGAACGGATGATGAACGACATGACGAGAGGCGACGCTGGATTCGCCTCCGAAACCCACATCCACGTGTACGATGAGGGTGACGTGCTACGACTCGTCGCGGACCTCCCGGGCGTCGACAAAGACGCAATCGACCTCAAGTGCGATGGAGAAACGTTGACTATCAGCGCCGCTGGAGACCGCCGCGAGTACGACGAACGCGTCCGTCTGCCAGCACACGTCGACGAACACTCCGCGAAGGCGACGTTCAACAACGGCGTCCTCCAGGTCACGTTCGACCGCGCCGACGACTCCGCCGAAATCGACGTCGAGTAACGCGGCCGCTGCCGCACACGGTCGACTTACGACTTCTTTGCGACTCGATTGACCAGCGCTGCCAGTCTCTCGAAGAAGTCGTCGTCGTACTTCGCCTCGTCGTCGATAGTCGGCCGCGCGTTCGTCTCGGAGACGACGACGCGGCCGTCTGATTCGAGGAGGTCCACGCCGAGGTACCTGATTCCAAGTTCGTCGGCGACCGACTCCGCGAGTCGTCGGTGGCGGTCCGGCAGGTCGACGCCTACGGCCTCGGCCCCGCGGTGGACGTTGTGTTTCCATCGCCCCTCGGCGCGTGCCTCGTCTGGGAGTCGGCGTTCGACTGCACCGACGACCTGTCCGTCGAGAACCATCGCTCGGTAATCGCGGGCGTCCGGAAGCCACTCCTGGACGAGGTACGACTTGTCGCCGGTCGCCCGGTAGTCGTGGACGAGATTCAGATGGTCGACGATGCCGAGCAGCGAGTCGGCGTCGTGCGCTTTCGCGATGCCGACGCCGCGCGTCGTCGAGTTCGGTTTGATGACGACTGGGTAGTCGAGGTCGGCGTCGGAGACGGCTTGGAGGAGGTCTTCACCATCGGTCGGATTCGAGACGTACACGCTCTTCGGGACCGGGAGGTCCGCCCGCGAGAGGCGTGCGATGACACCGGCCTTATTCCGCGACGTGAGTACGTCCTCGCGGGTGTTCACCCATGGAATGTCGTGTCTGGCAGTGACGACTCCGCCTTCTATCGCGCGCGCGGGAAAGACGAACCCAACGTCGAATTCGTCGGTCGGCGGTCGACTGAGGTCGAGCGCGAACCGTGTGGCCCGGAGATGTCCCACCTCGATGCCGCGGGCCGCAAGCGGGTCGCGCATCCGCTCGAACGTCTCGCTGCTGGTCGTCACGGCCAACCGAAGCATACGCTACGAGGAGCAGCGCCGGGTCAAAAAGTGGCTGGTTCGTGGCGAACTTACGCGACGAGCAGTTCTTCGCCGCGCTCGACGACGATGCGGCACGGCGGCGACATCTTGTTGTACGCACGGCGGAAGGCGTCCTTCGCGGTTTCGGCGTCTTCGACGTCGCAGTAGATGGTGAAGACCTTCTCGCCCTTGGGGATGCGAGCGGCGGTACCGACGACCTTACCGAACGACTGGCGCATCCCGTCGGAAACACGGTCTGCACCTGCGCCGGTTGCCTGCTTGTTCTCGCGGATGACGTGGTGCGGGAACTTGCGCAGAATCATCTTGTACTGCTTCTCGCCCGCGTTCTTGAGCATCGTGCGGTTCGCGGACAGACGTGCGGATTCGAGCGAACCGTGACGAATCTGAACGTCCTCGTCGACCTTCAGGCTGATTTCGACGGGGTAGTCCTCGGGGTCCGCCTTCAGGTCGCCCATGTTGTGCTGTGCGATTTTGGAACCGGGAATGCCCGTGATGTACTCGCGTCGCGTGTACGCCGGGTTCTTGATCTCCCGGTACATAGAGGCGGGTTTGTCTGACATAGTTACTTGTGAGGTGTGAGGGTCACACGGGCTAAAAACGCTTCGAAGCATCGTTCGATTGCCTCATCGTGTGATTTCCTCACACGCCGGAATGTCGCCGAAGCGCCTCAATATATCAGATCGACAATGTGTGGTTGGTGGTATCGACGGACAATCTTATCAGAAGTCAAGACTTCGATTCGAACGATGCTCCTCGTCTGCGATACCATGCCGGAAGACGGTCCTGCATACTTCACCGGCGCGCTCACCGAACTGGCCTTCGACGGGCGCGACGGGCGGGTCCACTCGGTCCTCGAGGCGGGATTTCCGGCCCTCTCGAACGTCGACGCCGCCATCGTCACCGGCAGCACCGCGGGCGTCTACGAGGCCGACGACCGGCCGTGGATTGCCGACGCGCGCAGACTCGTTCGCGACCTCGTCGCCCGAGAGATTCCGACGCTAGGCGTCTGTTTCGGCCACCAACTCGTCAACGACGCCCTCGGCGGCACGGTCGAAGCGGGCGACCAACAGCGCGGTCTCGTCGATGTCGACCTCGGCGACGACCCCCTGTTCGACGGCATCTCCAACCGCATTCCGCTGGTCCACGGCGATTACGTGGTCGAACCCGGCGACGGTATGGAGACGATTGCCTCGGCGGAGTACTACGACCACCTCGCAACTCGCCACGAGTCGCTTCCGGTGTGGACCGTCCAGTACCACCCCGAGTTCACTGAGTCGCTTCTCGACCGCATCGTGGCCGACTTCGGGTGGCCAGACGACGAGCACGACTTCTCGGCCGTGAACGCAGCGCGAACCGTCGATAACTTCGCGATGCTTGCCGACCTGAACTGATTAGTTGCCGTTGGCTTCGGTGTCCACGCTCTGTGTCTTGTCGCCGTCGGTCTCGGACTCCGCGCTCTGTGTCTTGTCGCCGCCGATTTCGACCTCCGCCGCGTCCTTGTCACTCTCTATTTCTTCCTCCATCTCCTCCGGCCGCTCGCCTGTCTCGGGGTCGAGCGCGACGAACTCCAAACCTTCTCGGTCGAGCAGGTCTGCGGCCCGGTCGGTGACAGACGGCGCGACGAGAACTCCACGAATCGATTCGTCGTCGCCGAATTCGCGGCGAAACGCGTCCACGTACCGGCGGAGTTGGCTCGCGGCCGCGGGGCCGACCCGCCTACGCTTCAACTCCACGACGACCGGGTTGCCGTCGGCGTCTTCGCCGAAGATGTCGACCGGCCCGGCGTCGCTGCGGCGCTCGGTTTCGAGGGGTTCGAATCCCGGTTCGAGGATGGCCGGGTCCGAGAGGATGTGCTGTCTGAGGTCTTCTTCGCTGCCAGTGAGTTCGAGGTCGCTTCGGTCGTCGACGGCGTAGGTAGAACACTGGTTGACGCGCTCGAAGTACACGTCGAGGCGCTCGTCGGGGTTCGAGCGCGTGCTTCGGACGCGGAGTCGGCCGTCGCGGACGCTCGCCGTGTGCTCGCACCCCGGTGGTTGCCAGTTGACGGGCGTCCGTTTCTCGTCGGTGTGGACGAGGATGGAGCCGTCCGGTTTCAGAATCACCAGTCGGTCGCCCGGTCCGAGTTCGCTCGTCGCGCGGCCGTCGTAGTCAACCGTACAGCGACCGAACACCGTTATCATCTCCTCCCGCTCGAATGCCTCTTCGAGGTGGACGAGTGCATCACGGTGTGTCGGCCGGTGAAGTGTGTTCACCGTCATCCAGATGTCGTCACGCGGTTCGTCGGCGTGGGGGATAAGCCCCCCGTCGTCGGCCGCGAGGGTGGTCGCGTTGCTACGTTTATGCCCTTTCCGTGCGTATATCTGACATGCCCCCCGACTTTCCAGAAAGCAATCGCGTCGAGATGACTGACTCGGAGATTGACCGATTGCTCCGCGACCACGGCGTCGGCGTCCTCTCGTTTGCCGACGACGGCGTCGCCTACGGGATTCCCATCTCGTTCGGATACGACAGCGAGCGCGAGCGACTCTACTTCGTCTTCCTCCGACCGGGAGAGACATCGAAGAAGTCCGAGTTCGCCGAGAAGACTGCCCGCGCGAGTTTCACCGTCTGGGAAGCCCCGTCGCGATACGAGTGGCGGAGCGTCGTCGTCGACGGCGAGTTGCACCCTCTCGCGGACGACGAGTGGGAGCGCGTCACCGACATCCTCGAAGACAACGCGTGGTTCCCGAGTCTCTTTTCGGAGACGTCACCCATGCAGGACCTGCTCGGTTGGGAACTCCGAATCGACCACCGGTCCGGTCTCCAGCGACGACAACCGTGATGTGGTCGTCTGCGCGGGGCAGTCGCACTGCCGCGACTCTGCTTTTACTTCGTCGCTCATCGTGACACCTGTGAATCGGTCTCAATGGTACGCCCTGACCGTCGTCGCCACGGGCGAGTTGTTCGCGATGTCGCTGTGGTTTAGCGCCAGCGCCGTCGCCCCGCAACTGGCGGTCAAGTGGGGCCTCACGCTCAGTCAGGCCGCATGGCTGACGACGGCTGTCCAACTCGGCTTCGTCGTCGGCGCGCTCGCGTCCGCAGCGCTCACGCTCTCTGATATCGTCCCGCCGCGGTATCTTCTCGCCGGGTCGACGCTGGTCGGCGCTGCCGCGACAGTCGCACTCGGAACCGTCGTCGAGTCGCCAGTCGTGGCGCTCGCACTGCGGTTTCTCACAGGTGTCGCGCTCGCGGGGGTCTACCCACCTGGGATGAAACTCGTCGCGGGGTGGTTCCGCGAGAGCAGAGGGCTCGCAATCGGGACGCTCATCGGCGCGCTCACTGTTGGCTCCGCCCTCCCGCACTTACTCCGCGCCGTCGGCGGTATCGACCGCCCGCGACTCGTTCTCCTCAGTGCAGCGGCGCTCGCAACCGTTGGCGGTCTTCTCGTCCTCCGCGTCCGACCCGGGCCGTACCAGTCACCCGCGGCCCCGTTCGACCCCGCCGCGGTCCAGCGCATCCTCCGCGACCCACCGACGCTCCTTGCCAACACGGGCTACTTCGGGCACATGTGGGAACTCTACGCCGTCTGGACGTGGCTTCCGCTGTTTCTCACGCTCGCGTTCGACGCCTCTCCGCACCCGCTTGCGACCCCCGAGGCGGCGGCCCTCACAGCGTTCGGGGCAATTGCCATCGGCGGCGTTGGCGCACTCGTAGCCGGCCGCGCCGCCGACATCTGGGGTCGAACCACTGTCACGGCCGTGAGTATGGTCGTAAGCGGCCTCGCTAGCCTCCTCGCGGGCCTCGTCTTCGGTGCCTCGCCCCTCGTCGTCGTCCCCTTCGTCCTCGGGTGGGGGTTCGCTATCGTCGCCGACTCGGCGCAGTTCTCCGCCGCCGTCTCGGAACTCGCAGACCCGAGTTATCTCGGAACCGCGCTCACGCTCCAGACGGCCTTCGGGTTCCTCCTGACCGTCGTCTCGATTCAACTCACGCCCGTCGTCGCCGATATCGTTGGCTGGCAGTGGGCGTTCGCGCCCCTTGCACTCGGTCCCGCTGTCGGGACGTTCGCCATGTTACGCCTGCGTGGCCATCCCGGTGCGGCGAAGTTGGCTGGCGGTCGAGGCTGACCCGGATACCCCACTACTTAAACCACCCCGGATAGCGCGGGACTGGATACCTCCCGAAGTACGCCGTCAATAGAAGTATGAACTCGTCGTCTCTATCCATCTTCGGTGGTGTTGGCTCGCACAACTCGCACGCAGACCCGGACGTCGTCCTGTCTGCGCTCAGCGACGACGATAGCCGCCGTATCCTCGCCGCCTGCGACGAACAGGCACTGACCGCACAGGAGTGCGCCGACACGTGTGACGTTCCGCTCTCGACGGTCTACCGGAAGCTCAACACCCTTGCCGAGGCGTCGCTCCTCGAAGAGGGGCGTCGGATTCAGGCGGCGACGCACCACCCGCGGGAGTACTCGACGAACTTCGACACGCTCTCGCTCTCGCTTGCGTCCGGCAGCAACGTGGCGGTCGAATTCCGACAGGTTGCGACCGACGGTGGGTCTCCCACCGGGGAGCGCTGAGCGCGATGGCCGTCCACAACGTTCCCGATGACTCGATGGGCGACGTATTCGTCTCCATCACCGGGGAGACGACGCTCACCGAACACCAGCATACGGAGCGAAACTCGGATTGTGAAATCCGTGCGGACGATGTCGAGATGATGCTGGACATCTCCTCGACAGTCCGAGAGACCGGATTAGAAGACGCGCTCGCGACGCCGGAGGTCGACTGACAATGGCTGATTCGAGACGAGAATACGAGTTCGTGTGCACAGAGTGTGGACAGCGGTTCGAAGTAAACGCCAGTATGCGGGACGCACTGCTCGAACGTGGCTGTCCAGTTTGCACCGCAACGGTCGCGACGGACGCATTCACAGGTGCGACGCCGTCGTAAGACGAGACTGTCGCGGCGTTCGACGGTCCTTTCCGTCGCCGGAGAAACAGCAGGCTACATATACTACGCCTTACCGTACTACAAACCACCATGACCGACAGCGCGGACTACACCTTCGAGTGCCCGGAGTGTGGCGAGTCCATGGTGGTCAACGCCTCCATGCGGGACGCGCTCCTCGACCACGGGTGTGTCATCTGCGGGTCGACTGTCTCCCAGCAATCATTCTCCACCGCCTGAGCGGTCGGCTTCTCTTCTCGCTGCTCTCTGTCGGCTATTCCTGTTGGAGACGTTTCACGAACGCGCTGTGTCGTCGCGGACGCAAGGATAACAGTGATTACTTGTCACGCCAGTCCCAGGGGTATAGCACATGTCCTTGGACCAGCAGACTGAACTCTCGTCTGACGCTATCGACGAGCTTTTGGCCCGGCACGAGACCGGTGTGCTGACGCTCGCCAGGAGCAATGAGCCGTATGCGATTCCTATCTCCTATGGGTACGACCCCGAATCGAAACGATTCTACCTCCGTCTCGTCTCGACGCCCGAAAGCGAGAAACGCCAGTTCCTGACTTCGTCGCCGCGCGCCCGCCTCGTCATCTACGAGGAAGAGGGCCGGACCTACCGCAGTGTCATCTCCGAAGGGACGCTTAACCAGGTCGACCCCGATGAGATGAGCGTCGAACACATCGTCCAGTACGGGAACGCGAAGCGGCCGCTGTTCGAAATCTGGGGTGAAACAAAGCGTGACCTCGATATCCAGCTCTTCGAACTCGACTCGGAGACGCTGAGCGGCCGCGAGGTCGTCGTCGAAGGCGACGAATGACGCCCGCCCGCGGGCCGGTTTGCCAGCTATCTGCCCGCGACTCAGTTCCTCGCCGCCCCGCTCGCGACTCAGTTCGTCAGCCATCTCCCCACGACGATGCGACCGTTCGTGCCGACGTAATCACCCGACAGGACCCGCACACTGAAGTACGTCGACTGCCGACTCGGGCCTAGTGCGATGCCTGCAGGGATACGTGCGACCGTCGAGTTCAACTCGCCCTCTATCTGCCCGATTACGACAGTTGCGCACGCGACTGACTCGACAGTACACTCGGTTTCGACGAGTGTTGCACCGACTCCTGACGCGGTGAGCGTCTCAGAATTCGTCATCGACTCCGAGGACATTCCCGACGACATCCCCGCTGAATCCGTCTTCTCCTACGGCAACACACACGTCTACCGAATCGAACACGACGGGAGTGCCAACTGCCCCTGTGAGTGTCTCGGCGAGTTCGGCTGTCCAATCGACCGCTACTTCACCACCCGCGGCACGCTGACGCTCGTCTTTCACGCGCGCGATTACGACCAACTCCAGGCCGTCATCGGCGAACTCCGCGAGCGATTCCCCGATGTCGACATCAAGCGCCTCGTCCGCTCTCCGACGGGCGACGCGGCCGCAGACAACGTCTTCGTCGACCGCGGCAAACTCACGGACCGCCAGTTGCAGGTGCTTCAGACCGCCTACGAGATGGGCTACTTCGAGCGCCCCCGCCGCGCCAACGCCACCGAGGTGGCCGAGGAACTCGACATCAACCAATCGACGTTCGCCGAGCACCTCGTCGCCGCCCAATCCAAACTACTCGAAGATATTCTCGAAGAAGGTTCCTGACATGGCACGCTCCCGCCGCCGGATGGGAGATTGACCCCGCCCCCAGAGACGGGGGTATATAAACCACCCCTGCTATCGGGGATGGCCGTTGGTCCCAGTTTAGCGAGTTCATTGGAGTATGAGTCAGGCAACGCTTCCACCGTCTGTTCGTTCGCACACTCGCGGTTCTGCTTCCGAATCTCTCGTCGACGACCGGGAGACTATCGACGTGCTCTTCGAGACACTCGAAGACCCCGATTGCCGTCGCATTCTCGACGTGACTGAGGAGAACCCGATGTCGGCGAGCGAACTTGCCGATGCGTGTGACCTGCCGCTTTCGACGACCTACCGGAAACTCGACCGTCTCACCGAATCCGACCTCGTCTCGAAGCAACTCCGTATCTGCCGGTCGGGGAAGCACACCGCCGAATACGAACGCGCCATCGACGACGTGACCGTCTCTGTCTCCCCGTCTGGGCTGGAAGTTCGGCTTTCATTTTTGGACAGCGAATGAGTGGGTCGGCGGTTGTGAGAGACAATTCGTCGGCTGTTTAGTAGGGTCGGTTGTTTTCTATCGTTGCCATCTTCCGTTTTCGGCAGATGCCACTTCTTCGGTCTCTCGCTTCGCTCGTTCGTGTTATCGCCCGCAGAAGTATGCCGCCTCCCCGATTTGAACGGGGGACAGCTCGATCTTCAGTCGAGTGCTCTCCCAGTCTGAGCTAAGGCGGCGCACTTCGGAAGAAGAGCAGGGACGAAAAAACGATTTCGAATTCGATGTCCTACGTGTCGGTTGGTTCCCACCCGGTCACGTCGCTCGGAATCAACTCCCCGTTGACGTGCCAGTCACGCGGCCGCAACGCCACAACACCGAGTGTCGCGTAGAACCCGGCGACCAGCGCGACGACGATGTTACCGGGGATACCCCCGACGCTGGCGCTCGCGACGAGACCTGCTTGGTCGGCGTACGCGGTCAGTTGAATAACCCACGCGACGAGCATCACCAGAAACAGCGGAAGGTACACCCGGCGGAGTCGATGGGCGAGCGCCTCCTCGAACGGGATTTTCAAATTGGGCGTGCGATAGTCCTCGCCGAGTTTCTGCCGCCAGTCGTCGTCGATGACACCGCCCTCCGGGTCCAACGCGTACGCGAAGACGTTCTGTTGGAACATCCGCACTCGTGACCGCCAGATGTCATACGCGCGGAAGCGACGCGCCTCGATACTGAGGAAGATACTCAGCGTCACGACGCCGAGCAGGATGATGTAGTGCGGGTGGCTCTGTGCGGAAAACGACCACGTGAGGATACCGGCCATCAGCGTAATCGCCCAGTTGCTCGTTCGGTCTAACCGCTCGCGCCAGGACTTCATCCGGTGAATTTCGCCCCGATACAGGTGCGCGAATGACGACCCCGGCCCCATCGACTCCTCGAACACATCCGCGCCGATGTGTGAGTCGGGCGGGTGTGCTGCGGGTGGTGACTCCCCCTCGTCGGACATTGTTGTTCGTTTTATGCACAACTGCCAGAGCGTATGAGCCTTCTGTCTTTGTGCTCTCGTGTCGGTCTCGGGTGGGTTGCTGTGAACTTCCGCTCGTCGGGAGCGCGAGCGTTGCCACTCCGGGAGCGTAGAAAAAGACTCAAATCTCGGTACTACTGCCGGTGCGAGAAACTCTGCGACTTAGAGTCGCTTGAGGTTCTTCGCGCGCGGGCCTTTCGGGGCGTCTTCGATTTCGAATTCGACTTCTTGGCCTTCTTCGAGGTCGGGGCCGCCAATGTCTTCCATGTGGAAGAACACGTCGTCGTCCGCATCATCTGTAGAGATGAAACCGTAGCCGCCAGTGTCGTTGAAGAAATCAACCTTACCTTTCGCCATTGCCTTTGTATGAGGGTACCACGGACGGTTAATCTTTCCGCCTATTGACGTTCGTGCCGTGAGTGTTGCGGCTACGTGCGAGTGCAGCGGCTCAAGCGTGTGAAAAACCGAAGAAAGTTCGTTCGTCTGTGAAAGTACCGCGGTGAACTGAAACCTGCTTAGAGGCGGGTGACGTTCTTCGCGCGGGGACCCTTGGGGGCCTGTTCGATGTCGAATTCGATTTCCTGTCCCTCTTCGAGGTCCGGGCCGCCAACATCTTCCATGTGGAAGAAAACGTCGTCGTCCGCGTCGTCAGTAGAGATGAAACCGTAACCGCCAGTGTCGTTGAAGAAGTCAACCTTACCTTTCGCCATTGCCTTTGGATACCCGCACGTCGCACGGATAAGTCTTGTGAAGTTGTGGACGAACGCAGACTATAGCGATGCTGTAATTCTCGTTCTGGAATCTAAAAACAGGTAAAGAAAACACATGTCTGTTATGGGGTGCTTCAAGAGACGTCTTCGACTGTGTTCTCTTGTTCTTCTTTTCTTTCCGAACTTCTGGCATCTCGTCACCGACTGTCCACTCCCTGAACGCAATCGACGAAGACGCGGAACGCCTGTTCCGCGCACCGTCCAGTGTCGCCCTTCTCAGGCAACCACGCTCTTTGTCTCCTCGTCGGTTCCGGCGGCGTTCGAAGCCTCAATCCGGGCGGTGTACTCTTTCGGGGAGGCGAACTTCTCTTGATAGGACTGACTGCCTTCGGCCGAGACACTCCACGATTCTAGCGGCGATTCACCTGATTCGATAGTTCCCTCGTACAACTCCAGCGTTACCGTGTCTGGACTTCCGGAGACCTGCCACGACATATCCACCTCTGCGTGCGGGTTGTTCGGACTGCCAGACGTCACTTCGAACGAGGTAATCGTGGGTGCCGTGCTGGTTGCGGCGTCAGTCGTCACTGTGATGGTGTTACTCGGGCTGGATTCGTTCCCCGCAGCGTCGGTAGCCGTAACGTAGAAGTCGTAGGACGTTTCCGCGCTTAGGTCGGTCACTGTCTCGGACGTCTCAGTCGTCGTCCCCCACGCCGTGCTATCCACGTAGACGGTGTAGTAGTCCACACCGGAGCCGTCGTCCGATGATGCGTCCCACGACAGGTCAACTGTGGTATCTGTGTGTCCGGGTGACGACAGGTTCGAGGGTGCCGTCGGAGCGGTCGTATCAGTCGACCCGTCGTCGTCCGAACCTCCAACGGCGGCCTCGACATCGAGAAGTCCGTATCCGTAGTGGATATCACGGCCGCTCGCTCCCAGGTCCTCTGCGGAGCTTTGTAGGGTCGACCGTGCATCGGTATTCGAAAGCCCGGTACTCATTAACAGACCACCAGCACCCGAGACGTGCGGACACGCCATCGACGTTCCGGACAGCGTCTCGTAGCCGCCACTTTTGTACGTCGAATAGATGCTGACACCCGGCGCGGCGAGTTCGATTTCGTCGCCGTAGTTCGACCAACTCGGAATCGAGTCGTCGTCGGCCGTGGCGCTCACCGCGACAACAGACGAGTACGCTGCTGGGGCGGTGTTTTCAACGTCTTCGCCGTCGTTTCCAGCGGCGGCGACCAACAGCACGCCCTCGCCGTACGCGTAGTCACAGGCGTCTTTGATGGTACTCGAAAGCCCGCCACCAAGGCTCAAACTTCCCACGTCCCAGCCTTGGTTTGCGACGTATTCGATGCCCGCAGCAACGTCGGAGTACGACCCGCTTCCACTGTTGTCGAGTACCTTCACGGCGTGGAGCGTCGGTTTCGTGGCGACGCCGACGACGCCGCTTCCGTTGTCGACTGCGCCGGCGATTCCTGCACAGTGCGTCCCGTGACCGTTTCCGTCGTCCCAGTCTTTCGGGTCGGTGCTAGAACTATCGCTCCACGGCGGTCCGACGGTAAACGAGACCCCCGATCCGAGATTCTCCGACAGGTCCGGGTGGTCGTTGTCGATACCAGTGTCGATGATAGCGACGTGCGCACCCTCGCCCGTCGTGGTGGTGTGGACCTTCTCTGCGTCGACGCGGTCGACACCCCACGCAACTTCCGAGTCGGATGAGTCGATATCCTCGGTCCCGCCGATAGCGTGGACGATACCGTCGGGTTCGATGTATCGAACGTCAGGTCGCTTCGAGAGACCGCGGAGCGCAGACTTCGAAAACCGCCCGGCGACCGCCTTCCCGATATCCCCGAAGTCGAGGACGCGTGAGACCGACGCTGCGTGTTTTCGTGCTCGTTGCAGTCCCGCGTTCGAGTCAACCCCGACGATGTACCGTCCCGGGTCTGCGCTTGCGACGCCCGTTCCAATGCCGCCGAGTGCAATGCTAGCACCTGACATCCGAAGTAGCTGCCGACGGCTAAGTGGGTAGTGGTGAGCCATGAGTGTGAAGTGATACTAACGGATCAGATAGTCCGTCAGCACTTTCAGTAAATATAGACGGTTCAATGGACGATAAAGCTATTTTCAGGCAATACAGACATTCTCTAATTCATGAATGTTGTGAGAAAGTGGTGTGAATTTTGCTCTTGAAAAGTTGTCAAACTTAGGACTAATTGATGTTTGGTTCCGGTTGAGATGTGGCCCCCGGATTTGAACCTCGGTCGCTCACTGCGTTCGCTCCCTGATTCAAATCCGCTCGGGTCACATATTCGCGGGCGACAGCTCACTCGCTTCGCTCGTTCGTGTTGTCGCCCGCAGAAGTATGCCGCCTCCCGGATTTGAACCGGGGACAGCTCGATCTTCAGTCGAGTGCTCTCCCAGTCTGAGCTAAGGCGGCTCGCATTCTTCCGAAGCCGGAGCCAGTCAAAAAGACTTTCGAATCGACCGTCGGCGTCGGGTCAGCGATACCGGCCGTCCATCGTGGCCGAACGCTCCCGCTCGACGCGGGTACGGATGCTCTTCAGCATCTTCCGCTCCATGAGGAACTGTATCGGCTCGACGAAAAACCGGTCGACCAGTCGCTCGCGAAGCGACCCGGAGCGCCCGCGGAATCGGATGACCAGCCTCGTCGCACCGGGTGCGGCCTCGTGCAGCGCGAAGGTCCACGTCGCCGCGCTCTCGCCGGTCTCCCACCCCGGTGCGCTCAAGACGAGGCTCTTTCCGGGGTCGACGACTGCAACACGGAACGATTGCGCCGCCGACCGGAACGGACCGAGACGAATCTCGTCGCCCACGTCGAGGTGCTGGTGTTCCGTGCGGATGCTGTCTGTGCTGTCGAGATGCACTCCGAAGAGGTTCTCTAGTCGTTCGTAACTGTAGAACCCACTGCGGTCCTGACCCATCTGTACCAGCCACGGCCAGACCGCCCGCGCTGGTGCGGCGATGGTTATCGCGCGCGTCGATTGCCAGTCCGCGTCCTCGACGAAGTCGTCGCCCGGAAGCGACCCCGTCGCTTCTTCGTCGGTCGTTCCCCAGTGTCTGTGCCACGGCCGCAATGCGAAGTAACTTCCCGCGAGGGTCGCCCCCGCGATACCGAGTGCCCGTGAAAGTCGTTTGCTGCCCATTGTGCCTCTGCTGGCCCCACGTTGGAGAGTGGGTATGATAATGTTACCCCTAACCGCCACGGTCGATGCTCCTCACGACCGCCCACAGCAGTCCACCGAGTGTTGCTCCGAGTGCATTAGCGAGCATATCTGCCACGGCGAACGTCCGATACGACAAGACACCATGAAAGAGTTCGATTCCCATGCCGTAGACGGTGGCGATGACGACGGCGACGAGGAGAGTCGAGACCGCACGCGCCCGGAGCGCAAAGGCGACGCCAAATCCTAACCCTGCGTAGGCCCCGGCGTGAAGCCACTTATCGACGCCGACGAGTCCGAGTGGTCCCTGTGAGGCGAGGCCGGTTCCGCTTGGCTGTATAACCGAGGCGACGAGGATGGCTATTGCGTAGGTGTAGACGGCGACGACCGAGTATGGGTGTTCTCGGGCGCGGGCAGTGATGGTCACTGGGTAGGTGTGGTTTCGGTATCAGATAAAAGGGTTCGTGTTGGTGAGGTCGGGTTGCTTGGGTGGAGTCGAACCACGCCGACTTCACTCGGCTTCGCCTCGCTCGTCGTCAGGTTCGACACCTTGTCGCCCACTCAGACTCCTCGCTATGCTCGCGACTCCGCCGTTCGCTACGCTCGTCGTGTAGTATCGTCAGAAATGGGCTCGGGCGGAGTCGAACCCCGGTCGCAACTCTCCGAGTTGCTCCCCGGTTCAATCCGCCCTCGCGGAACAGATTTGTGACTCACCGTTCGGTTCGTCACAAAATCTGATGGGCTCGGGCGGAGTCGAACCACCGATTTCTTCCTTGTAAGGGAAGCGTCATAACCACTAGACCACGAGCCCTGCATCTGCAAGAAATCCGCTCGCGCTCATAACGGTTGTTGTTTCGACCGGACCGCGGAACCCTTAGACATACGGCGCGCTACCATCCCACTAATGACCTCCCGGACGCGAACTGTCATCTTCCTCGCTGCCGTCCTCGTCGCCGCCGGAAGCGTCGTCTACCTCACGAACCCGGCTATCATCCCCGGGTCAACCTCCGACTACGACCGAACCACGCTCACCATCGTCGACGACGAGACGGGCGACACACTCGCCCGCGTCGACGCCCGTGTGGCAGACACCCACGCAAAGCGCTACACCGGGCTGAGCGACACCGAATCCCTCGAAGCGGGCGAAGGCATGTGGTTCGTCCACGACTCGTCGGACACCCACGCCTACGTCATGCGCGACATGGACTTCCCGCTGGACATCATCTTCGTCGCGGAAAACGGCACCATCACGACCATCCATCACGCCGAACTCGACCCCGAGGGCACAAGCGAGTCGGACCTCACCCGCTATCGCGGGACGGGCAAGTACGTCCTCGAAGTCCCCTACGGCTACACCGACGAGATGGACATCGAGGAAGGCGACCGGGTCGTCCTCGACTGAAAGCGAAACGCCCGAGAGGACGGGGTGATTGTCTCCGATATGGGCGAACACGTCGATGCACTGGCGGAACTCGAAGGCTGGCGCGCCGAGGATTTCGCGGCGCGCGTCCACTACCGCGGCGCTGACGACGCCTACAGCATCGAATACTACGAACCGTCGAACTGCGTCCTCTACTGGAAGGTGAAAGGAAACGGCGAAGTGGCGGTTCCCGTCGGGAGAGAGACCGTTCCCGACCCGCTCCGCAAACGCGTGCGACAGGACCTTCACGAGGCGGGCGTGGACCCCGAAACCGAAGCCCGCCAGTTGTAGAACCGGCGCGGCGCGCCCCCACCCGAGTCCTTTACTGTCGTCGTCCCCTGCAAATCTGGCATGCCCTCTGATTCGGACGACGGCCCCTTCGAGGACCAGCGCGAGCGGGTCGACAACCCGATGCGACGGCTCTTCGCCGAGTATGGGCGCGAGAATTTCTCGCAGTTCGTCCTCGGCGTCATCGCCAGCGTCGCCGCTCGCGTCTTGGACCTCCTTCCACCGGTCGTCCTCGGTCTCGCCATCGACGCCATCATCCGACAGGAGAAGTCCTTTGCGGCGGCGTTCCCCGTCATCCCCGAAGCGTGGCTCGCACCACTCGTTCCCGCCGCCAGAGACGGCCAGTTCTTCTTCGCCGTCGGTATCATCGTCTTCAGTTTCGTCGGCGGGGCCGCGTTCCACTGGCTTCGCAACTGGGGGTGGAACTCCTTCGCCCAGAACATCCAGCACGCCGTCCGCACCGACACCTACGACCAGATGCAGCGACTCAACATGGACTTCTTCGCCGACAAGCAGACCGGCGAGATGATGTCCATCCTCTCGAACGACGTGAACCGACTCGAACGGTTCCTCAACGACGGGATGAACTCCTTTTTCCGCCTGTCGGTGATGGTCCTCGCAATCGCCGTCGTCCTCGTCTCGTACAACTGGCAACTCGCGCTCGTCGCGCTGGTTCCGGTTCCACTTATCGCCCTCTTCACGTGGAAGTTCGTCCAAATCATCCAGCCGAAGTACGCCGACGTTCGCTCTTCGGTCGGGACTCTCAACTCCCGCCTCGAAAACAACCTCGGCGGCATTCAGGTCATCAAGACGTTCAACGCCGAGTCTCACGAATCCGACCGCGTCGATGGTGTCTCGATGGACTACTTCGACGCCAACTGGGGCGCTATCAACACCCGTATCAAGTTCTTCCCCGCGCTCCGCATCCTCGCCGGTATCGGCTTCACGCTCACTTTCGTGGTCGGTGGGCTCTGGGTCATCAACGGCGAGGGTCCCGGCCCATTCACCGGCGACCTTGCCGTCGGTGAGTTTGTCACGTTCATCCTCCTTACGCAGCAGTTCGTCTGGCCGCTCGCCCAGTTCGGGCAAATCATCAACATGTATCAGCGCGCCCACGCCTCCAGCGAGCGCATCTTCGGCTTGATGGACGAACCCGCTCGCCTCGCCGAGAAGGAAAATGCCCCTGCACTCACGGTCACCGACGGCCGCGTCGAGTACGATAGCGTCACCTTCGGCTACGACGACGGCGAGACAATCGTTGAGGACATCTCCTTCGACGTTGACGGTGGCGAGACGCTGGCGCTCGTCGGTCCGACGGGTGCAGGGAAATCGACCATCCTGAAGCTCCTGATGCGGATGTACGATACAGATGAAGGTGCCGTCAGAATCGACGGGCAGGACGTTCGCGACGTGACGCTCACCAGTCTCCGCCAGCGTATCGCCTACGTCAGTCAAGAGACGTTCCTGTTCTACGGGACAGTCCGCGAGAACATCGCGTACGGAACCTTCGACGCCGACGAGGAGGACATCGTCGCGGCCGCGAAAGCCGCCGAGGCCCACGAGTTCATCTCGAATCTCCCGGACGGCTACGACACGAAGGTCGGAGAGCGCGGGGTGAAACTCTCGGGCGGCCAGCGCCAGCGCGTCTCTATCGCCCGTGCCATTCTCAAAGACCCCGACATCCTCGTCCTCGACGAGGCGACTTCGGACGTGGACACCGAGACGGAGATGCTCATCCAGCGCTCGCTCGACAGACTCACCGAAGACCGGACGACGTTCAGCATCGCCCATCGACTCTCGACTATCAAAGACGCAGAGACCATCGTCGTCCTCGAAGACGGCCGTATCGTCGAACGCGGCACCCACGACGACCTGCTGGCTGACGACGGTCTCTACGCCCACCTCTGGGGCGTTCAGGCGGGCGAAATCGACCAACTTCCGGACGAGTTCGTCGAGCGCGCTGCCCGCCGACAGGCCGAAGTCGACGCTAGCGACGACTGAACGGGCGTCTCGTAGAACCCTCGGGTTGGCAGAAGCGCCCACCGAAAGGACCTATCACTAAGGCCGCACCCCGCCTTCTCCCGGCATGCGACTCTCCGAGGCCACCTGGACCGAGGTCGCCGACCTCGATACCGACCTCGCGGTCCTCCCAGTCGGAAGCACAGAACAGCACGGCCCGCACGCACCGCTCGGCACGGACTTTCTCAACGCCGAATCAATCGCCGACGCAGGGGCGGAGGTCTTCGACGATGACGTACTCGTCGCCCCGACGATTCCGGTCGGCGTCGCCGAGGAACACCGCGCCTTCGATGGGACGCTCTGGGTCTCGCCAGACACCTTCCGCGCGTACGTCCGCGAGACCATCGAATCACTCGCCCACCATGGCTTCGACCGCGTCGTCGTCGTCAACGGTCACGGCGGCAACATCGAAGCCCTCGCGGAATGTTGTCGTCGCCTCTCTCGAACCGGGGACGCCTACGCCGTTTCGTTCACCTGGTTCAACGCCGTCGGCGAGCACTCGTCGGATATGGGACACGGCGGCCCGCTCGAAACGGCGCTGCTCCGGCATACGCACCCGGAACTGGTCCGTGAGGACCGCATCGACGAGGCCCGCGACGGTGCGGCCGACCGCTGGGGTGAGTGGGTCGCGGGCGTCAACCTCGCCCACGACTCCGACGAGTTCACCGAAAACGGCGTCGTCGGCGACCCTGCAGGCGGTGACGCCGAACGCGGGGGCGAACTGGCGTCGCTCGCGGCCGACGCGCTCGCGAGGCTTTTGACGGCAGTAAAAGAGAAATCACTCGACTGAAGCGAGACACGAGGTGTAGCCCGACACCCGGGTGTTCGCCTTATTCTTCCTCCTTTTACTCTTCTTCTTCTTCCTCTTCCTCTTCCTCTTCCTCTTCTTCTTCCTCGCTTTCGTCGTCCGCCGCTGCTGCCTCGGCGGCCTCGGTGAGAGCACCGCGGAGTTGCGGCATCGTGTTGGTGAGTTCGCCCACGAGTTCGTGTGCTTCCTCGACCATCTCGAGGAGTTCCTGCAGTTCCTCGATGGCTTCTTCGAGGTCCTCCGGGTCGTCGAACGCCTCGGCGCGCTGTCCGATGACGAACCACTTCTTGGCCTGTCGGACGTGCTCTGCGGCACCGTCCACGTCCAGTGACGAGCGGAGGCCGTTGAGGACGCCCAGAATGTTGTCCGCTTCGGCCTCCCACACGTCGTCCGCATCGGGCAGTGCCGCGCGGGCCTCGTCGAGATGTTCCTCGACGTCGGCACGCATCTCCGCTGCTGCCTCTCCGAACAGGTCGTCGTCGCCGAGCGTGCTTTGACTCATGCCAGCACATTCGGCACGTGGGGGTTTAAAAACGACCCCGAAAGTGAAAGTGAAATCGAGTGACTCGGTCCCAGTAGCGCCCGATTTGCTCAGCGAATGTCTCCCAGATATCGAGCATCCCGAGTTCCCGACTCCAATCGACCCTGAAGCGGGTCGGTGAGTTCACGTGGGAAGAACCAGCATTCGGAGAGTTCAGCGGGCGAAAGCCACGCGACGCCTGCTTGCATGGCATCTTCCACCGTCGGCTTCGACGGGCTGTCGTCGACGAGTTCGCACCAAAAGAAGTGGTCGACGCGGTGGTCGGCGTCCGTGTCTCCACCCTCATCCTCGTCTCCCTCCGTGCCGTGGTTCGACGGGATGAAGTCCCGAACGAACGCGAGTGACTCCACCGAAACCTCGTATCCGGTCTCTTCGCGGACTTCACGCCGAACGGTCTCTGCGAGTGTCTCTCCCGGTTGTTGTCCGCCGCCGGGTGTCAAGTACCACACGTCGTCGCCGGAGCGGTACTGGACGGTCAGCAGTTTCCCCTCGTCGACGACGATTCCACGAGCGGCGATTCGCGGGGTCATTCCTCGACCGACACGAGTTTCATCAGCGGGTAGCCGTCTTCCATCTCCATCTTCGTGCGGACGGTCACGTCCTCGTACTCGATTCGCATCTCGACGCGCATCAGCGACCCCGTGAGTTCGGTGTAGTCGGCCGCCGAGTCGGCGAGTGTGGCTTCGAGGGCATCGTCGAGGATGTTCACGGAGACCGACTCACAGTGGGGTTGGTTCTCGATGGATTCCTCCATCGCGCGTTCGAGGCTCCGAGCGCTGTCCGGAGAGACGGGCGTCCCGGCAAACTGGTGATAGAGCGAACCGAACTTGATGCCCGCTTCGAAACAGGCGGACTGCGGGTCGGTGACCATGTCTGGGAATCCGTCGCTCGCCTCTAAAGTTCGCCGGTCGGGCCGCTCGCGGGCGAGAACCGGTCCTTACTTAGTCCCGCTTGTCGGACGTAGACTCGAATGGACAAGCCGGTTTTGCTGACGGGGGCTGGCGGGCGCGTCGGCCAGGCGATACTGGGGCACATCGGCGACGCCTACGACTGGCGATTGCTGGACCGCGAGCCGCTGTCTGACGAGAAGATTCCAGAGTCCGTCGACCAGACGAACGTCTACGTCGCGGACATCACCGACGAGACTGCCATCCGAAACGCCATCGAGGGCGTCGGTGTCGTCATCCACCTCGCCGGTGACCCGCGTCCCGAGGCACCGTGGGACAGTGTCCTTCGGAACAACATCGACGGCACGCAGAACATGTACGAGGCGGCTATCGACGCGGGCGTCGAGAAGTTCGTCTTCGCCTCGTCGAACCACGCTGTCGGCGCCTACGAGACGGACGATCGGACTCCGGATATGTACCGACCCCACCACGAGTTCAGGCTCGACGGGACCGAACTCCCCCGCCCGAGCAACCTCTACGGTGTGAGCAAAGCGACTGGTGAGACGCTCGGCCGATACTATCACGACCACCACGACATCTCCGTCGTGAACGTTCGTATCGGCAACCTCACACAACACCATCCGCCGAAGGAGTACGAACGCGGGCAGGCGATGTGGCTTTCCTACCGCGACTGTGCGACGCTGTTTGCGTGCTGCATCGACACCGACTACGACTTCGAAATCGTCTACGGTATCTCTGACAACGACCGCAAGTACTACTCCATCGAGCGCGCCCGTGAAGTGCTCGGCTACGACCCGCAGGACAACTCCGCGGAGTTCACGTTCGAGGGCGAACCGCTGGACGAAGCCTAATTTTTGGCAATACGGTTCGGACGCCGCCCTCAGGAGGCGCGCGTCTCGGTTCGGGGACGCTTCGGCGTCGCCCGGTTCCAGACCCAGTAGCTGTACACCACGAGCACCAGCGCGAGCAGTGAGTCAACGACTTCGATAGCCAGCAGTAGCGGCGGCATCGAATCCGGCGATGTCGGGAAGATGCCAGCCAAATCGAGGACGTACACGGCGATGTACAGCACGCCCGCGACGATTGCGGCGAGCAGTGCGTCGGTAGTCCCCGTCCAGAGACGATAGGCAGTGGCGAAGCTCCCCAGACCCAACAGGATAAGAAAGGCGTTGAATCCCCAGTAGACGGCAGGAGAGAGGTGCGCGAACGACCGCGTCTCGATTGGCCCCCACGGGGCGAGTGAGACGAGCAAGAGCGTGACGAGGGTCAACAGGAGTGCGATTCGTCGGGAGGCGGTTGCTGCCATATCTAATACTTCGCCCTGAACGAATTGAGACTGACCCCGAGCATACGAGGTGATTTTATAACGCGTTCACGTACGTCCAACGACGGCCACCTTCGGTGGTAACGAGCAGACCATCCTCGGTGGCGAGGAGACGATGAGATACACAACGCTGACGCTCGGATGGGACGACACCGAACTGCACCCGCTGACCGCCGCGTTCACCGGCGACGAGGGAATCACTATCGAGTCGCTCCATTACGTGAACTCGGTCGGCGACGACGGCTACGCTGAACTGAGTCACCTCCGGGGCGACCTCGACGCCGCCAGAGACATTCTCGAAACGATTTCCGAAGTGCGCGCGTTCGATATCTCGGCAGACGGCATCGCGTACATCCACTACGAATCGTCGCCACTCATGGACAGACTGCTGGCGGTCATCTTCGACCACGCTGTCGTTCTCACGTGGCCGGTTTCGTTCCACCGAACCAACGGGAACCTCGCTGCGCAACTCACGCTGCTCGGCACCGAGGACGCACTGAGTCAGGCTATCGCGACGATTCCCGCCGAAATCGATGTCTCGCTCGTTCGGACGGGACAGTACCGAGCGTCCGTCCACGACCCGCTTTCGGCCTTGACCGACCGCCAACGAGAGGTTCTCGACACCGCGGTACGGGCTGGCTACTACGAAGTGCCCCGAGAGGCGACGCATCGAGATATCGCCGCCGAACTCTCGGTGGCACCGGGAACCGTGAGCGAGCATCTGCAACGAATCGAGTCCAACCTCGTATCGTCGCTGGTCGAGCGGCGGGGCCGCGACGGCCAGCGTTAGGCGTACTCAGTCGAAGAGGCCTTCCACGTCGCCTTCGCGTCGCCGTTTTCGGCGGACGTGTTCTTCCATCCGCTGGTAGACCAGTCCTCGTTGCTCCTCGTTTTGGACGAAATCGAACACCTGCGCAGTGTACTGCGTTTGTGTCCCGTCGTCGAGTTCCTCGCGAGCGTACGAAATCGCGTCTTCGACGACTGCCTCGTCGAACCCGTCCACCTCTTCGGCGAGTGTCTCGGCGGCGACGACGATGGCGTCGAAGTCGAGGTCGTCGTAGGTTACGATGTCCCCCCCGTGACGGAGCGCCAGCGGACCATCCCGGACGGTTGCCTCGGGGTCGCGTTCGAGTTTCGAGAGATACGACCGAACCTCGCCGAGATTCACGCCGCGGTAGTCGTCTGCTAACCCGTCGAGATAGCCCTGTGCGGTCTCGGCCAACCCGGTCGCTCCGGAGCGGTTCTCGTCTCGGGCGTGGTGAACGGCCGCTGTGAATTGGATGAGTCCGTGGAGGAATCGCTCGTCGGCGCTCCCGTCCGGGAGGGCGAGCCACTTCGATTCCCACGCGCCGTGGGCCGCCCGAAACGACCCGGCGTTGTAGATGGCGATACCGGCGCGAAGCGAATCGTCCATGCGCGCCGTTCGTCGCGGACGAGTAAAGATTCCGCGGGAAAAGGACCGCCCCGAAATTGGTAGGGTGTATATGCTTATCCCTCTTCGGAACATATGTGGAGTGTTAGCACATGACTGCCCTCTCAACCCTCGTTCGAGGTGTCGACCAATGAGTCCCTCGCCAGTCTGTATCCGGTGTGGAGATGCGTACCTGTTCTCCAGAGCGTACAAAGGCAACTACTGCCCCGACTGCAACGACGAATGGTCGGTGAAACCTCGGACCGAGGAGGCCCCTCGACCCCGCCCACAGAGTTCCCCCGCTGCCTCGTCTGTCACTCACCGTGACGACGACGCACCCCGCCTCGAACCACCATACGAAGACGAGTGAGACGTCACGTTTTGCTGGTTCGGGTCACATAGCGGCGGCGCTGTTTCGTAGCAGTAGCACTGGTTCTGTGTTTGGAACGAAAATGCCCTGACGGAAATTTGAACACCGTGAGACGCTATTCAAATCTCCGCTGTGTACGGTCACTACAAAAGTCCGAGAGACACAGCGGTCTCTCGGAGGTGTTGTTTCGGAAGGAAAACGTCCTGACGGAGATTTGAACTCACTCACTACGCTCGCTTACGCTTGCTCCGCTCCCTGTTCAAACTCCTCGGTGTCCGTTCACCGCCGAAAGACCGAGAGACACAGCGGTCTCTCGGAGGTGTTGTTTCGGAAGGAAAACGTCCTGACGGAGATTTGAACTCCGGTCCCTGGCTCCGCAAGCCAGGAGGATAGTCCACTACCCTATCAGGACTGTCTTGCTGCACTCTCCGGTACTCGACGGTTACTTAAGACGGTTACGATGTGAACTCCCAGTGAACCGCGGGACCACGGCACGGGGAGGCGCACACAGATACGACTTCACGCCGCGTGACACGGTCGAAACGTGTTGTGACACAAGGACTTTCTCCCGTCCCGCCGTACCTCGGGCCGTGAAACGCCGTACCCTGTTGGCCGGGACTGCAAGCCTCTGTGCCACCCTCGCAGGGTGTACGAGTGACGACGCTGGCGACGACGGAACCGAAACGACGACCACCACAACCCCGACGCCAACACCGAAAGAACCGCGACTGGTCGACCAGTCGCTCTCGCCGCGACACGACACGGAGTGTCCACAAGGTGGTGCCGCACGCGCGACGTATATCTCGTCGGGCGTCCTCGTCGAGGGCTGTCTCTGGGGAGCAAACGGCTGTACCGTCGCCCGACTCGGCGGTTCTGACTACGACCCAGACTCCGACGTGGCAATGCTCTTCGTCGAGACGGTGGACGACCGCGACCCCGACGAGGCGTGTACCGAGGCGCTGAAACCGCTCGGATACGAGGCTCGACTCCAGTTCGAGAACGGTCTCCCGGGCGAAATCGTGGTCGAGCACGACGACGTGAACGGCCGCCGCGAGGTGGCCCGTATCAACTTCGACGGCGCGTGAGACCACGCCGTCGCGGATGTACGCACCCCGCCAGAGGGGCGGCCGGAGCCGCTCCGAAGGTTCATCACCGAAGACGGCCCCACCACCGCTATGTCGCTCGATTCGAGGGGGCTTTTCGAAGCTCTAATCACGAGGAAAACAACGCTTAAGCGCCGGCCTTCCCTGTTCGTGCATAGAATGAGTACGACGTGTGTTCTGCGACGAGGAGTACCCCTCGTCAGTGGAGGTGACGCCTGATGGGCGTCATCGAAGATGTCTACGACGACCTCGACACGGATGTCGAGTTCGAGGAGTTCGAAGCCGCGGTGAAGGATAAGGTCGAACAGATGGGCGGTCTCGCCGACGAGGAGACGGCGGCGATGCTCATCGCCCACGAACTCCGCGACGAGGAGGTCAACGGAATCGCCGACATCGAACCCGGCATGGAGGACGTGAAGTTCCTCGCCAAGGTCGTCAGCATCGGCGACGTTCGAACCTTCGAGCGCGACGGCGAGGACGAAGACGGCAAAGTCGTCAACATCGAAGTCGCCGACGAGACGGGCCGCATCCGCGTCTCGCTGTGGGACGAGATGGCCGCTGGCGCGGAAGAGAACCTCGAAGTCGGGACCGTCCTGCGCGTCGCTGGCCGCCCCAAAGACGGGTACAGCGGCGTCGAAGTCAGTGCGAGCAAGGTCGAAGTGGACCCCGACGCCGAAGTCGATGTCAAGGTGCTCGACACCTATCGCGTCGAAGACCTCGCGCTGGGCCTCTCGGACGTGAACCTCAAAGGGAAGATTCTGGACGCCGGAACCGTCCGGACGTTCGACCGCGACGATGGCTCCGAAGGCCGCGTCTCGAACCTCTCTCTCGGCGACGCCACCGGTCGCATCCGCGTCACAATGTGGGACGAACGCGCCGACCTCGCCGAAGAACTCGACGCTGGCCAGTCGGTCGAAGTCGTCGACGGCTACGTCCGCGAGCGCGATGGCTCGCTCGAACTTCACGTCGGGTCGCGCGGTGCCGTCGAAGTCATCGACGAGGATATCGAGTACGTCCCCGAAACGGCCAACATCGGGTCTCTCGAACTCGGCCAGACGGTCGACATCGCTGGTGGCGTCATCGAAGCCGACCCCAAGCGAACCTTCGACCGCGACGACGGTTCCGAGGGGCAGGTTCGAAACATTCGCGTCCGCGACGACACCGGCGACATCCGCGTCGCCCTCTGGGGCGAGAAGGCCGACACCGATGTCGACCTCGCTGACTACGTCGTCCTCACCGACGTGGAGATAAAAGACGGCTGGCAGGAAGACCTCGAAGCGTCTGCCGGATGGCGTTCGTCCGTCACCGTCATGGACGAAGCCCCCGCAGGCGCGGGCGGCGACAGCGACACCGACGCGGACCAGACGAGTTCACAGGGTCTCGGTGCGTTCTCGGGCGAGTCGAGCGGGTCGCCCGCGTCGGCCCAGTCGAGCACGCAGTCGTCCACCTCCTCGGCGTCGCCAAGTGGCGAAGTCGTCGAGTTCACGGGGACCGTCGTACAGGCCGGAACCCCCGTCATCCTCGACGATGGGACGGAGACGAAGACCGTCGAGACCGACGCCGACCTCGGTCTCGGCGACGAAGTGACAGTCAGTGGCCCGGAGACTGACGGCCGCATCAGCGCCGACTCGGTCGAAGTCCACACCGGCGCGAAGCGGTAGCCACACGCTCTATGGGAGACTGTTCGGCTCAGTCGGTGACGCGGTATCGGCGTGAGCGCCGCGGTTTGTAAAATCCAAGCGAGGCCGCTACGGAAAGGATTATACGCCGGTCGGACCCGATATGTGGGTATGAGTGTCGAGCTACCGTTCGCCCCGGTAGACGCGATTATCCGGCGGAACTCGGGAAATCTTCGCGTCAGCGCAGGTGCCGCGGAGGAACTCGCGCGCCGGATTCAGGACCATGGCGCCGACCTGGCGGTCGACGCGGCCGAACGGGCGACTGAAGACGGTCGCAAGACGTTGATGGCCGAGGACTTCGGCGTCCAGCAGGTCGTCAACCGCGACGACCTCGAACTTCCGGTCGCGCCAATCGACCGCATCGCCCGCCTCCAAATCGACGACCGCTACCGGGTCGCGATGGATGCTCGAATCGCACTGGCCGATATCCTCGAAGACTACGCGACGAACGTGGCGAGTGCCGCCGTCAAACTCACCCACCACGCTGGTCGCCGAACCGTGCAAGCCGAGGACATCGAGACTTACTTCTCCCTCTTCGAATAATGCGCTTCGGCTACAACGAATCGTGTCTCGACCACGATACCGGGGCGCGACACCCAGAGACTGCCGACCGACTCCGGGCGATTCGGCGCGGACTGGCGAAACGCCACGGCATCGAATACGTCGACGCCCCGCCCGCCGTCAAATCGACCGTCGCGGCCGTCCACGACGACGACTACGTGGACGAACTCCACGACTTCTGCCGCGGCGGCGGCGGCAACTGGGACCCAGACACCGTCGCCGTCGAGGAGACGTGGGTCGCCGCGCTCGCCTCCGCGGGACTCGCCGAGTGGGCCGCCCGCTCCGCCCTCTCCGGCGACAACGGCCGCCAAACGCCCTTCTCCTTGGGCCGACCGCCGGGCCACCACGCCGTCGAAGACGACGCGATGGGGTTTTGCTTCTTCAACAACGCGGCCGTCGCCGCACAGGCCGTCATCGACGATGACCTCGCCGAGCGCGTCGCCATCTTCGACTGGGACGTTCACCACGGAAACGGAACGCAGGACATCTTCTACGACCGTGACGACGTGTTCTACGCCTCGATTCACGAAGATGGTCTCTACCCCGGGACCGGCGAGGTCGAAGAGACGGGTGCGAACGGTGCCGAGGGGACGACACTGAACGTCCCACTTCGGGCCGGTGCGGGCGACGCCGACTACGTCTACTCGTTCGAGGAGACCATCGCCCCCGCCGTCGAACGGTTCGACCCCGACCTGTTCATCGTGAGCGCCGGGTTCGACGCGCACCGACACGACCCAATCTCACGGATGCGCGTCTCGACGGAGGGGTACGCGATGCTCACCGAACGTGTCCGCGACCTCTGTGACGACACCGATACTGCGCTCGCGTTCGTCCTCGAAGGTGGCTACGGTCTCGACACGCTCTCCGAGGGTGTCGCTATCGTCCACGAGACGTTCGACGGCCGACTTGCGATGGACCCCGACGAAGAACCGAACGAAAACAACGTCGAGTTAGTCGACGAGATTCGCGACGTTCACGGTCTCGGGTCGTAGAACCGACCCAACTCGGCACCGAAGGACTCGGCGAGGGTGGCCACCTCGTCGCCGACGAGCACCTCGTAGCCGTCTTCTCGCAGCGTCGATTCGATGTGCTTTCCGAGCGCCACGTCGAACAGCGCGTCGCTCGTGACGAAGTCGGTCGCCGACGTGAAGTCGCGCTCTCGTTCGACGACGAAGCGGTCGCCGTGGAGGAACGGCCCGTAGTGGTCGTTGTCCTCGGCGTAGGCCCCGTAGAAGCCTTCGGCGTGCTGGCGGACGTGAATCGGCGGCCCCACGTGTCGTTCGACCGCAGGGCGTTCGGAAACCGCGAGTTCGACGAACAGAACGCCATCATCGCCGGCGAACGTCGCCGCCCGGAACACGTCGAACCCGCGCCGGTTGAGGCCGTCTGTGACGCCCGAGAGCGACTTTCTGAGTTGCGGGTAGAGTTGGTCGTCGACGAGGTCCGGTGCGTCGAAGACGATGGCGAGCGGCGTCGTACCGCGTCGCTCGATGTGTTTTCGGACTCCGTCGGCGTCGAGTGCGGATGGCGCGGAGTCGAAGAACAGCGCCTCGCGCGGATTCGACAGCAGGTCGCGGGCGTAATGTTGCAGGCGCGCGACGTTTTCGGCCGAGCAGACGGCCGCGACGTTTCGCTCGGGGTCGGTCGGGTCGATGACGACGAGCGGGTCCGAAAACGAGCGCGTGCCGTGGTCTTCGGGGTCGAACTCGACCGGGGGGTGCCAGTCGGTGGCGGCGCGAAGGAGCGGTTCGAAGCCGCCGTATTCGACGATGAGCAACTCGGCGAGATAGCCCGAAAAGCCCTCGGTGCGGAGGTCGCTCCCGTAGGCACCGATACCCTTGAGGAAGCGCTTGAACACGCGCACGTCGGCCGCGAGGTCGTCGTCGAGGTGCTCGACGAGGTAGGCGTTGTGGAAGGGGGTGCGGTCGACCGCCGAGCGAATATCGGAGGCCGTGGGCACGTCATAACAGGGGACGAGGTCCACATCGAAGCCGTCGTAGTCGCCTTTCACGTAGGGATGTTCGGCGTACTCTTCGTGGCCGTCGGGGAGGACGGCGTGGCCGATGTCGAGGCCGTAGGATTCTAACTCGTCTCGTGGGAGGTCATCGGGAAACCGAACGAAGAGGTCGATATCTCGGTCGCCGGAGAGCCACGTCCCGCGGGCGGTGCTGCCGACTTGGAGCACTTCGGCGTCCACCGGCAGGTCGTCGAGGGCGTCGTGGACGCGCGCCTCCAGTTCGGCCGCCGCATCGGCGAGCGCCCGACGTTCCTCCTCGTCGGGGTCGATACGCTCGCGGACCGCGGCAACGACTGCATCGAGGTCCGAATTCGTCATGGCCGACGCTTCCGCGCCTGCGGGCGAAAGCGTGACGGTGCTGTCGCGACCGCGTGAGACGATGGCACCCGCCAGCCGTCGGGCGGAAACGAAAGCCCTATCAAGAAACGTCGAATACGAAGGAGTGCAGACGAAAGCCGCCGTAGCTCAGTTGGTAGAGCACCTCGCTGTTAGGGGATTCAGTTCCGGCTGTCTTCCGCAGCCACGAGGTGGTCCCAGGTTCGAGTCCTGGCGGCGGCGCTTCTCTCACTTTCAACGTTCCTGAGTAGTTTCTTTGGCCGAGAGTGTCCCAAGTACTGTCTCGAGTTCGTAATCTTCGTGCCAGTTAATTCCAACACGCTGATTGTTTGCTGGGGGCTCGTATCGAAGTTGCATTTTGCCCGATGCAGCATCGTCGATGTGAACCAAATACGTCCGCTCGAGTGTTGGGCTGTACACTACGAAGTAGTCGATTATCCCCTGATAATCTGACCGCTCGTATCCGTCCGAACGGGAACGTGTGCTCACTGTCTCAAACGTGATCGTTCCTTCGTTGGTGTCGTATCCAGTTTTGACTTGGAGCCGGTGAAAGCCCTCTCCAAACTGGATGACGATATCATATGGTTCATTGTCGTATTCTGGAACGAGAACTGGAATTCCTCGACGGAGAAAAGCCGCTTTGACTATCGCTTCAGATGCCTGTCCTCGAAGTTGCGGCTCTCCCAATTGCTCGAAGTAAAGCGCATCATCGCACATGCTATTTGCTCACGTTGCTGGGACCTAGCTGTTTCCCTCACCCCAAAACGAAATCCACTTCAATACGTCGTCGGTACTGTGAGATGAGAGCCGCCGTAGCTCAGTTGGTAGAGCACCTCGCTGTTAGGGAATTCAGTTTCGGCTGTCTTCCGCAGCTACGAGGTGGTCCCAGGTTCGAGTCCTGGCGGCGGCGCTTCTCCGTTTCTCGCGTCGTGAGCGGATGGTCTGTCGTGGCCGCTCCCGGCGACGCCTTCTGATAAGACATAAGAGGAACCGGGGGAAAGAATCGACCGAGGGCCCCTAGCTCAGTCTGGTCAGAGCGCTCGGCTCATAACCGGGTGGTCATGGGTTCGAACCCCATGGGGCCCATACGTTCCTGTTATCGAATCGGCTGGAGCCGAGTATGAGTGCGACAGTGGCACCAAAGATACATGTCGAATCCAGAGTACCGTGGAGACGATGTCCCGCTACTCGTCCCTCCTCGACCCTTATCGTGACCGGAACGTCGCAATCACGCTCGGGGTGATAGCTCTCATCCTGTTTTTCGGCGGTTTCGTCGCGATGTACGAAGCCCACCTTCGCGGCGTGTATCATCACACAGTGAGTCTCTCGTCGTTCGAGTGGGTTGCATACGGGGCGGGAGCCTTTCTGTTCGAACCGATTGTCCTATTCGTCGTCTTGTTCGTCGTCGCTCGCCGATTCGACTCGCCGCTCGACGTACAATCTATTCTCCCCGGAGTCGTCGTCGTCACACTTACTGGGACGCTTCTTGGACAGACCACCGGAACCCACCTCTTTCGGACGGGCGCGAGTAATCTCTCGCTGGAACTTCTCGCTCGGCGCGCATTTTGGCGCTCCATCTCGTTTGACCTGTTCGCCATCCGCCTTTGGAGGTTCGCGCTCGAATTGGTCACATTCGACCTCTTGACTATCGTCGCGGCACTCTCGCTCGGAACGCTCACCCGCGACCGGACGTAACCGTCTCAGAGAGCAACCACTACCTGCCAGACCCCCGCGCCGACGAGCACCACGCCAGCGACTGCATCGAGGTACCGTTGTCGCCGCCCGAGCCAGTCCAGAAGTCCTCTGTGGCCGACCGCAATCGCGACAGTCGCACCGAGGAGGAGTCCGCCGAAGCCAACCGTATACGCGCTGAGGACGACGAGCGCCGGACCGGGTGGGAACGTCACCGCCCGGAGGACAATCGCCAGAAACACGGGCGCGACACAGCCCGCGGCGGCGATAGCGTAGCCCCCGCCGAACAGCACGAATCCGAGTTTCGAAGCCCGACGCTCGGGTAACTGGACGTGGAGGTTCGGGCTGTAGCCGACGAGGATGCTCCCGCCCGCCGAAAGCAGCTCGTCAGTTCTGTCCGCCGTATCGTGGCGCGAGAATCCGAGACGAATCGAGATATTGTTTGTTATTATCTAGCAATCATTCCATATTTGTTATGAATAACGAAACTGGTATGAGACAATCGGTGCATATTATTAATTAGAAATATGAGCGTGAGCCTTCAGACTCTCAGACAGGCCGACGTATCAGAACTCGCCACGACGCTCAAGAACGCCGGTATCGCAGGGGCGGGCGGTGCCGGATTCCCGACGCACGCGAAGTGGGAACGCGTCGACGAGGTGTCGTCGCTGCTGATGAATCATCAGGAGAGCGAGCCAAACTACTACATCGACAAGTGGCTCGCCGACACGCACGCCGAGCGATACGCCGAGTTCTTCGACCTGCTTCTCGACAACCGGTTCGAACGCATCGTGGTCTGTGCGAAAGCGAAGCACCGCAAGCGGTGGATGGAAAACCTCGAAGCTGCGACTGACGCGACGGTGCTCATGCCCGAGGACCTCCCGTTAGACCCCTCCGAGGAGTCCGGTCTCGTCATCGCATACACCGAGGACCGATACGAGTACGGGATGGAGAGCGTCCTGCTCCGAATCGTGGCCGACGTGGCGCTGCGCAACGAGTTGCCGATGGACAAGGGATGGCTCGTCCAGAACACGGAGACGATGTTCAACATCTACCGGGCGCTGGAAGGTGGCAACTCGGTGACCCACAAGTACGTCCACGTCGACGGCAACGTGCCCCGTCACCGATTCCTCAAGGTGCCGGTTGGCACACCGGCGTCGGACCTGCTCGAAGCGGCTGGCCGGTCGCCCGACGACCTCAGAGACGACGAGGTACTCGCCGACGGTGGGCCGGGGTGGTGCTTCGAAATCGAGGGATCACCCGACGAGTTCGGTATCACAAAGCGCACCAACTGCCTGCTCGTCCTCGATAGAGACGAAGTCGAAGAGAACACGCTGGGCAACGAACGCATCAACGTACTCAACGCCCGCGACTGGACTGGCGACCACGAGACCGAACCGAGTTCGCTCGAACCGGACGAGGTTCGCATCCCGCTTATCACCAACCCCGGATTCGGCTCACTCGTCGACCAGAGTCGGCCAATTGTCTCGCTGGGACAGACGGTTACGGCAGGCGAGATGGTTGCAGTCCCCGGCAGCGACGGCATCAGCAACGCCCAACACGCCAGTCTCGATGGAACGGTCGTCGAAATCACCGACACACACATCGTCATCAGCCGCGAGTCGGAAGACGCGGGCATCACCGGCGGGCGCGTCCTCGAACACGACTACATGGTCTACTGGACCGAGTGCATGGAGTGCGGTGCATACATCGCGCAACCGGAGATAGAGCATCTGGGGCCGGGAACGGACTACGTCTGCCAGGACTGCCGGTAAGCCAGTCTTAGTTCGAGAGCGGTCGCGTCTCGTCGGAGCGAATCCACGCGTTCGGGTTTTTTGTGTCGCAGATAACGAAGTCCTGTCCGTCCTCGTAGCCTGCGACGTCGTCGAGGGCGGGAATCGTCTGTTCGGTCTGTTCGGTCTGTTCGGTCGTGAGTTCTCGTGCTTCTGTGCGCATTCGTCTCCTCCGCTGAGCACCGCGACAGGCGCTCCAGTCAGTTACCACGTCCGAGTCAGGAGCGACACAAAAACGCTGTGACTAGGGTTGTTGCATGTGATTATATCGCACGGCCTTGCCCTCGAATTGGAGTAAGTTCGTTCTCGAACCCTGGGAACGATGCTGGTCGTTCACTTCCTCAGACGCAGAAATACTGTTCAGAGAGTATGAATATAGACTCACGACAGACTCCCTCCTCGGAGAACCGGTGTATCAGTTACTGGGACGGTGAGGCGCTCGTCATCTGCGACCCACGGGACCCGAGAGCCTGGATTCGCTCCGACGTGACCTGGCCGCTGGCCGAGCCGGTGCCGGAGCGTCCCCACGTCAAGTAACGTTCGGCATCCGCTACTGCCCTCCAGTGTCGATGGTTTGACAATCCCCGTCAGTGACGGGTTCGTATGGACGAAGTCTCTCGAACGTCGGCTATCTACGAGGGTAACTCGGACGCGTTCGTCGAGAAATACCGCTCTGAATCCGTCGCTGCTCGGTTCGGAGGCGACTTCTACGCGGCTCTCTCCGGTGACCACGTGCTGGATGTTGGATGTGGCCCCGGCATCGATACTGAGACGTTCAGCGACGACGGCTTCGACGTGACCGGGTTCGACCTCACGGCGTCGTTCGTCGAGTCGGCCCGGACTGCGGTCCCCGACGCCTCGTTCGTCCGCGGCGACATGCGACGACTCCCGTTTCGTGATGGCCTGTTCGACGGTGTCTGGAGTTGCGCGTCGTTTCTCCACGTTCCGCGAGCGGACGCACCGGAGACGCTCCGTGAGTTCAGGCGGGTCCTCGCGGTTAACGGGGTTCTCTATCTCTCGCTGAAGCACGGCGACGAGAGTGGGTACGACGACGATGGCCGGTACTTCGAACGCTACCGTCCCGGTGAGATTCGGTCACTCCTCGACGACGCGGGCTTCAGTACCGTCAGCATCGACGAGTACGGTCGGTGGCTAAACGTTCTCGCTGGCGTGTGAGTGGGGTGTTGCGTTACGGTCTGGCTGTGGACGACGACAGCACCCTCTGTTACTCGCCTCTCCTTTTCCTGTTGTTTCCTCGGCGGAGTTCGTCGGGCGCATAGCTCTCTGACGGTCCGTACAGTGAGTAGAGGATGACCAGCATTCCGACGGCGACGATACTGGTCTGAACGGTACCTGCCCAGAAGATTGAGAAGTGGAGGACGTCGAAGAGAATACCCTCTATCACCGACCCGATGCTGATGATGGTGAAGCCGACCGAGAGATACAGCATCGAAGAGCGTTCAGTGCGTCTGTACCCACGGTAGGCGGTGGCCGCGATGACGAGGCCGATGCCCATCGTGACGAGTTTCGCGATGACGAGTTCGGTGTGCATCTACCCACCTCGAATCTCGCGCCACAACCGAGCAAGCCGGTCTGCGGCGTCTTCGCGGAGCCGAACTCGGATGGCGAGTTCTCCGTCCAGGAGGTCGATGTCGATGTGGTCGAGGTTTGCCTCGTAGACGCTGTGGTGGTGCCCGCCGAGCGCGTCGATTTCCGTCTGCTCGATGAGAAACCCGAACGCTTGGAGCCGCTCTACGCGCCGGTACACCGTGGCGAGTGACATCCCGTATTGTTCGCTCAGAGTTTTTGCTGACATGGCTCTCCGACTGGTTGCAACGAGGATGGTCCGGGCGTATTCGTCCGCCAGCAGGTCGAAGAGCGCAGATTCATCGTCTTCGTCCTCTCCTGCGGACGCAGCCTCTGTCACATTCAAACCTTCGTCTACTTGATATATATGTTGTGGGCCGTTTCTCTGACCCGGCAAATGTGCTTGCGTGACTATCTCTCTTTAGCCCTACTCTCTAGCCGAAGGTGGAAAGCATGTCAACAATCGAAATTCACCGTCGAGTCTTCCTTGCGGGCGTGGGGGCAGCAACAGTCACGGGACTTGCGGGATGCACCGGCACGGGTCCGACAGCAGACGAACAGGTGGGTGAGGCTGACGACACCACGACTCCGACCGCCACCGAAACACACGACGAAGATGGTCATTCCGAGGAGGAAGACCACTCCGGCGAGGAGACAGCGGCCGACGACCATCACGAACCGGAGGTACATCACGAAGAGGAGGACACCCACAGCGAAGGTGGGCACGGAACGGAAGGGCCAGCACCGCACGTCGAAGTCTTGATGCAGAGTCTCGATACGGGCGAGCACTTCCACCCGCACGTCGCGTGGGTCGAAGTCGGCGGAACGGCCACGTTCGTCAACGAGAGCGGTATGCACACGGCAACTGCATACCACTCCGACAACGGGAAACCGAGCCGCATTCCCGAGGGTGCGGCATCGTTCGACAGTGGGTTGCTGACCGAGGACGGCGCAACGTTCGAACACACTTTCGAACAGGCTGGCGTCTACGACATCTACTGTGCGCCACACGAGGAACTCGGGATGATTGGAAGCATTCTCGTCGGCAGACCCGACCCCCACGGACAGCCGGGACTCGCCGCGCCCCAAAGCGACATGTCCGAACGGGTCGCATCGAAAATAGCAATGCTGAACGAGCAGGTCAACACCATGCTCGGCCACGAACACTAACCCCGGCCGGCTCTGCGGTTATGCGCCGTCCGGGAGTGTTCGGAACGCGTGCGGCTTCACGTGGACTGACCACGCGAGTACGGGGTTATTTTTCGTTCTCCCGCTTTTCGGACCCCGAGCCGAGTTCTTTGAGGACGTACAGGCCGCCGTTGCGGTCAGAGGCGTATATCCACGGTCGACGGGGTTCTTTGTAGATTCCCCAGACATCCTGAATGCCGCCGTTCTGCGCTTCGAACTCCGAACCACGGGGGCTGTAGCGCGCCGTCTCGACCGGGTTGTACGGGTCCGAGATGTCGAGGATGAGCACGCCGTCTGAGTACCACGAGATGTACGCCTTGTCGCCTTCGACGATGACGTTGTGGACCGTGTAGGTTCCGCGCGGGTCGCAACTCTCGTCTACGGGATTGGCGCTGCACACCGTGTCGAACTCGCTGGCGAGGACTGGGTTGGACTCGTCTGCGTAGTCCCAGATGCGGACGTTCCCCCAGCGCTCGGGCTTCGCCTCGACTTCGACAGGAGCGCCTGACTGCCCGACACTGAGGTCGTCGGCACTCTCCACGTCGAAAATCGCAAGCCCCGTCGAGTGGCCGACGAAGACACCGGGGATGTCCCGCGACTCGCCACCCATCGTGATGATGGCGTCACCGCCCGCGGCGTCGTTGAACACGACCATCCCGGCGTAGCCCGCGTCGATGGCGTTCTGGGCCTTCTCGTCGAATCGGCACGCACCGCGCTGGATAACCGCGATGTGGTCCGGAGAGGGGGCAGGCGGGAAGGAGTCCCCATCACACCCTAGTCCGAAATACACCGTCGGTCCGCTCATCGTCATTTCCGGGAGGTCGCCGATGGGCGTCGTGAATGCCCCTTCGGCGGCGGGATACGTGCCCGCGTTGGGACCGCTCACTATCTCGAATTCGAGCGTGAACGGGTTGAAGTCCTCTTCCGTCTCGACGACGACGCTGCCGTCCTCGGTGGGCCACGCGTTGTGGCTGTTGACCTCGCCGTCTCCGGCGCTCGGGTCGATAGCCTGCGAGACGAGTGTTGGGTTTGTCGGGTCCGAGATATCCAACAGTACCAACCCGGCGTCCCAGTTTGCGAGGTACGCGCGGGTTCCTTCCTCGTTGATGGTCACGTCGTGCAGGAAGCGATTTTGAGAGCTTCCGAACCCGTCGAACAGGAAGTTGTTCGCGGGGAGGATTGCACCGCCGAAGTCGGTGGTTGTGAACCAATCGACGGCGGGGAACAACAGACTCTCGGCTCCCCACGCGCCCACTAACTCTGGGCTGGTCGGGTCGGTGATATCGAATATCTGGAAATTCCCGAACAGGCTTTCGACGACTGCGGAGACGTAATCGCGCTCGCCCTGCGTGAAGAAAAAGAGGTTGTGGACGCCGAAGTCGACGAATTCGAAGTTCTGTCGCAGGAATGCGTTGATGTCGTCGGTCTGCACGTGGGCGAGATGCGTGGGTTCGAGCGGGTCGTCGACGTTGTATATCTCGAATCCCCCGGGCCCGCCGCCACACGCCTCGTTGCTGTGGACCAGAAGCGACCCCGAGTTCATGTTCGCGACTTTAACGTCGTTGGTTCGACTGCCCTCGACGGAGGGGATGTTGCCGACGTACTCCGGTCGATTGGGATTGTGTACGTCGAAGACTGGAATCCCGGGCCCGAGTAGGTTGTCGACGAGACTTCCTTCACCGAACCCTTCGCCGGTACCACACGGGTTGTTGAACGTCCCGATGTAGGCGTAGCCGTCGAGCGTCCACACGTCGGTGGTTCCCTCGGGGAGGATACGCTCGCCGCGCCCCGCGAGGGCGAGGTTCTTCGTCACGTGGGCGAACGGCCCGCTGCTGACGATTCCGCTCGTCTCGGAGTCGTGTTCCATGAGCGGGAGACTCGGGTCCGGTGCTCCGTGGCCGTGGAGTTCGTGTTCCGGGTCGGAGTCGGGGTCGTCGGTCGTCCCCTGATGGTGCGCGCCGACCGTCTGCGGGAGAGCGCCGAGGCCACTGACGCCTAACAACCCGAGCATCGCTCGGCGGGAAATGCCGGTGCGTAGTCGAGAATTTGTTCGCCTGCCGCCGCCTTTGTTGTCTGATGGTGACATGGATCTCAACACTGGTATGGCGGTCCTCCTTCGGGAGGGCCAGCGCGTGTTGCACAGATATAATCTACAGAAAAAGATATATAATTATTCATAATGTTGTTTAATTAACAGTCATTGTGCAGTGAATTTCTTCATTTCTTGAATTTTCTCAGCTCTTGCCGTCTAACCCGAGACGTTTGTACTCTATGCCATTCTCCGACACAATTACTTGGTATTTCTATCCACGAATTGTCTCCATCCTTCAAGCAAACCTTTTGTTTAGACACGTCTAAATATCTCACATGCGGTTCCAAGATGCGGTGGGTGACTCAGTGGGGACCCACGACGCACTCTGGGGGTGGTGGCGATGCCATCGTTAGACTATGCACGGGCGAAAGAACTCTCAGAAACACTCGAACAGCGACTGGCTGACTCCGTAGAAACAGATTTCACGGTTAGCCGCCGGTCCGTCCTCGGCGGCATCGGTCTCGCCGGAAGTGCTGCGCTCGCCGGTCTCGGCCGGGCAGACGGCGACGCCCACGGCGATTCCGGTCCCGACGACAGTTCACACGGAAACTTCGGTGTCGTCGGCGAGTACCGCGACCGGAACTTCGACCCCCACAAGTTCCTCACTCGGTTCAACACGGGACGTGGCGGACAAGAGTACGTCAAGCAGGACGTGTACGAAGAAGACGGCCGCACCGTCCGCGAGTTCGAACTCACGGCCGTCGACACGAAAATCACCATCGCACCGGGCATCAAGTTCCCCGCGTGGTCGTACAACGGGCAGGTTCCGGGGCCGACCCTTCGGGTCGTCGAAGGCGACCTCGTCCGGGTGAAGTTCTCCAACGCCGGTCGTCACGTACACACGATTCACCCGCACCTTCGGAACCTGAATCCGGAGATGGACGGCATTCCGACGAACGGTCCCGGTGTCCTTGATTCGGGAGAGTCGTTCACCTACGAGTGGATTGCCCAACCCGCCGGATGTCACTTCTATCACTGCCACACCCTGCCGCTGAAAGAACACGTCCACCGGGGTCTCTACGGGGCGGTTATCGTCGACCCGGACCCCGAACGAGTCGCCGAGCGACCCGAAGAGTACTGCGAGTTCCACCCGTCTCAGATCACCGACGAACTGCGAGACGAACTCGTCGCCGAGGCCAAGACTCGGAACCACGAGTACCCCGAAAACGACGCGGTCAACGAGATGGTGATGGTGATGAATGGGTTCGACACCAACTTCGACGGCGACAACGAGGTGTACGCCGTCAACACCCGCGCGTTTGCTTACGGCGTCGGCGAGACCGACGGCAACGGCAACTGGAAGGCGGGCGAGACGAAGCGCCCGATTCAGGTGGACAAGACACAGCGCCAGCGGGTGTACCTCGTCAACGTCGTCGAGTTCGACCCCATCAACTCACTCCACACCCACTCGCAGTTCTTCGACTACTACGACCACGGCACGCTGCTGACGCCGACGCTGAATAACGTGGATACTGTCATGCAGTGTCAGGCCCAGCGTGGCATCATCGAACTGGACTACTCGAACCACGACCCGGGACTGTACATGTTCCACGCTCACCAGTCGGAGTTCGCCGAACTCGGGTGGATGAGCTTCTTCGAGGTGGTCTAAATGAGCACGCCACGCACTGACGGCGGGACGGGGGTTACACAGAGCGAACGCCCGCTGGGGCTTCCCCGATGGGCCGCGGCGCTCCTCCCAATCGTTCTGCTCGGCCTCATCGCGGGCGGGTTCTTCGCGGCGACTCCCTTCGCGTCGCTCGACACCGGTGGCGAACCGCTGCCCGACGTGACGGTGACGCACACGACGTTCCCGAACGACGAGACGATGGTCGTCCACGTCACGAACAACGGTCCGAGGGAAGTGACCATCTCGCAGGTCCTCGTCGCCGAAGCCTACTGGAACTTCGAGGTTGCGGGTGCGGGCGGCGATAACACGCTCGCGCCCCGCGAGAGCGCACGGGTCGTCGTTCCGTACCACTGGAACCCGGGGTGGGACCTCGAAGTCGCGCTGGTGCTCTCTGACGGGAGTACGGCCCACCACACCATCGTCGCGCCCAGCGAGTCGCCGGGGCTGACGTTCGACCTGCTGTGGACGATGGCCGTCATCGGTCTCTTCGTCGGCGTCATCCCCGTCGCGCTCGGGATGCTGTGGTTCCCGTTCCTGCAATCGATGAGCGACCGCTGGCTCCACGCGATTCTCGCCTTCTCGGCGGGTATCCTCGCGTTCCTCGCTATCGACGCCGGATTCGAGGCGTTCGAACTGAGCGAGCAGATTCCCGGCGCGTTCGAAGGGACTGCGCTCGTCGCACTCGGTATCATCGGGGCGCTCCTCGCGGTGCAGTCCGTCAGCGCGTGGCGGGAAGGACGCGCCGCCTCCGGCGACGCCCGCGCACAGAGCGGTTTGTGGGTCGCCTACCTCGTCGCGCTCGGCATCGGTCTGCACAACCTCGCCGAGGGACTGGCTATCGGAAGTTCGTTTGCGCTCGGCCGCGTCTCGCTCGGCGCGTTCCTCGTCATCGGGTTTATGCTTCACAACGTGACCGAAGGACCGGCAGTGGTCGCCCCCGCCGCACGCGGTGAGCGCCCGCACGTCGCGCATTTCCTCGGCCTCGGCCTCCTTGCCGGTGCGCCCGTCATCCTCGGTGGGTGGCTCGGAAGCCTCGCCTTCTCGCCGACGCTTGGGGCGTTCTTCCTCGCCGTCGGTGTGGGTGCAATCTTGCAGGTCATCTGGGAACTCCGTGGGATGATTCGCCGCAACGGCCGCGTTGGGTCGGCGCTGAATCTGGTGACGTTCCTTGTGGGACTCGTGGTGATGTACGCCACCGACCTGCTGGTCGCTATCTGACTTCCCGCGCCCTCAGACGCGTGGTTTCCGTCGGTATCCGGCCGCGTTCAACATCCGGTGGACTGGCTGTGTGAGTCCCACCGACCGAGCCCACCGATACACTCGCCGACGAATCGAGGCGTCCATAATCGTCGCGTATCGCTCTGGGTACTCCAGCTTGAGCCGACGTTCGAGGTTCGGGTCGAACGCTGTCCGCGGAACCGACGGGTGTCGCATCTTCAGTGCCTCCTCGAATCGACAGCTTCCGTCCGCATCGCGTTCCATTCGCCAGCCGAATTCGACATCCTCGCGCCACTCGGAGAAATCGCTTCTGAACCCGCCGACAGCGAGTGCATCGTCCCGCTGCACCGCGAGGTTACACCCGACATAGTGGCGAGGGTCAGTGCTTCGACACCCGCCGTAGACGGGGCCTTCGAGACAGACGAGGTCCGGGTCGTCCGAAAACGCCCACTGAATCGTCGCCAACCACTCCGGCGGTGGGGCGGTGTCGTCGTCGGTCAGGGCGACGATAGCGGCGTTCGCCGCCTGCAACCCGATGTTTCGAGCTTCCGACCGGTCGATAGTCGCGTCGTCGACGACGAGCACTTCGTAGGGCACCGAGAGTGTCTGGTCTCGGAGATGTGCGACTGTCTGACTGTGGTCACTCGCGGGAACTGATGGGATGACAACCGAGAGTTCGGGGTTGCCTACAGCTACCTCGTACCGAACTGTCATATGTGAACAATAGTACTGCGACACTGTAGCTGTACTGTCACTCGGCGGTGCTGTCAGGTCCCCAGATGAACAGCACGATTCCGGCACCGACCAGCAACAAGAACAACGGAATACCGAGGAACGCGACGACGCTGACTCGCTCGCGACCGATGAGTTGCCCGACAATCGGACTCGCCCAGAACCGAAGAGTAACGAGCGCAACGACGCCGATGACGACGAGTGCGACACCGAGTACTGACGAATCTACGCGCCCCATATCTATTGTTCGCATCTAACATGGATGTCGGCTCCCGGGCGTAATAATTATACTCCGGTGAACGCCACCAGCAACACGGTTGCTTTTCGGCACTGCTGGTTTCGTCCTTCTCAGCACCGCATTGTCGATTCGAGTTTACGATGCCATTGCTGTCATGTATATGACCTGAATTCGGTCTTCGAACCGTGCTACCACCGAATCATAGTTACGTTCTCACCCCTTTGCTATCTAGTGTCATGGTTGGGGCATCTCTCCACACACTGACGGTGGTGTTCTCACTCGTGAGTGGGACCACCGCTGGCATCCTGTCGCTCCTCGCGTGGGAGTCTCTCCGGCAGTCTCCGTTCGGACGGGCAGTCGTCGTTCTCTCGTTCGTGATGGCTGTCTTCACCCTCTACCACGTGTTCGTCCTCGTGTATCCGAACCCGGAAGTCCTCGTTCAGGTGTTCAAGAGCCTCGTCTTTACTGGCGTCGCACTGTTCGTCTGGACGATGGTCTGGTGTCAGTACCGACTTCGAACCACCGTCGTCACGGGACAGGCCAATGATTGACGACCCACTCCGCGTCTACAATCTCGTCATGGGTCTCTTGTCCATCGTTGGTCTCGTCTACCTCGTCTACGCACAGCGGTTCGCTCTGGACTACCGGCGGTTCATCTACTTCATCGTCTCGGGATTTCTCCTCTTTTCGGTCGGGGGACCACTGGCGGACCTCTATCTACCTGCGTTGGCGCACCTCGTCCACGGGTTGGCGGCGGTACTGGTCATTGTCGGCCTCTACAACCTGATACAAGATGATATGCACAAGGCGGAGTGGACAGAACTCCTCTTTCGCGACCCGGGACAACTCCGCCAACCCGACGACTGGATGGTTCCCATGGACGACGAGATACTGGAACTGTTCCAGTCTTCGCGCCTCGTCCTCACGCCGACTATCGTCGCCCACAACATCGGCCGGAGTAGAGAAGAGGTGAACCGACGACTAACCGAACTCACCGAACACGGACTCGTCGAACGTCCCGCCCGAGGCAAATATCGAATCACGAAATTCGGCGAACAGTATCTCCAGGGAACCGACCCCACCGATGTGTCCGTAACCGACAGCCGGCAGTCCAACCTCACCATGCGGTGAGGGGGCGTATTCGGCTTCGAACCTCGTTCTCACGTTCTGTGCACAACCGGTAGGCGTCCTATACTTTTAGCACGCTATCTGCTAGCCTCCAATATGGTACTAGGGTGGTGCGGTCTGCCGGGGTGGTACCGTGAGTAGAAACACGGCAGGGAGGCGGCAGTTCCTCAAACTCTGTGGTGCAACGGGGGCACTGGGAGTTGCGTCGCTCTCCGGGTGTGCGATGACATCCGGAAGCACGGACGCCTCAATGTCGTACGTGATGGGTCGCGGCTTGCAGATGACGAAGGGAGCGCCAGCGGATGGGTCGTATCCGGCGTCACCGAGTCAGATAGAGATGGAGATGCCGAGTGGCGAGCACATGGAGATGGAGGCGGTGACCGTCAGTACGATTGCACCGACCGACGACTCCAACAACTACCACTTCATGCCGCACGTCGTCTGGGTCGAACCCGGACAGACGGTGTTCTGGGAACATTACCACGAGGAAGGATTCTCGGAACGGCGGACACACACCGTCACGTCGTTCGGAGCAGACGGACTCTTCATGCGCCTCATCCCGGAGGGCGCTTCTCACTTCGACTCGGGGTATCGGGCCGGAACGCACGGCACCGGCGACCCCACTATCGACGAACGATTCAATCGGAAGATGGTGGGTCTCGTCGGCCAAGAGGGCGGATTCGGCGTCGAGTTCCAGCAGAAAGGCGTCTACCTGTATTACTGCCAGAACCACCACATGTTTAGGATGGCCGGGGCAGTCGTCGTCGGAGAAATCTGGGGCGAAAACGGAGAGATGGGAGAAGACCCGGTCGGGTGGGAACCGGCGATGGCGGCGGATATCCACCACCTCGCCGAACAGGACCCACTTCACGGTGACGCTCTGGTCCATCAGGTCGAAGAGCTTCGTGGCTTCGTCCACGCAGGGAGGGCGGGCGGCGGCCACGGAATGGAAGGCGGCGAAATGGACGGTGAGCACGATGAGTAACCTGTGGATTGCGATGGGCCAGGAGGTGACTGTACGATGAGCGTTAGACATCCGACTGAGGGCGGCGACGAACAGGCACACGGAGAGCCCGGAGAACACGACGACCACGAGCTAACGGGATGGCGCTACTGGCTCTACACGACGGACCACAAGGTCATCGGCATCATCTACCTGTGGCACGCGCTCTTCGCGTTCGCGCTCGGGGGACTCGCAGCACTCATCTTCCGGACTGACCTCGCGGCCTCGCCGGATATGGTGTACCTCAGTCTGCTCGGGTACAACGCGCTCGTGAGCGTTCACGCGCTGACGATGATATTCTTCGTCATCCTGCCCCTGCAGGGTGCCTTCTTCAACTACATGCTGCCGTTGTTCCTCGGCGTCGACGAGATGGCGTGGCCGCGGATGAACGCGCTCGGCGCGTGGGGTATCTCCGCCGGTCTCATCGTCCTCTATACGCCCTTTTTCACGAACTTCCTCGGACTCTCTGGCGTTCCGACCGCGGCCGGGTGGTTCCAGTACCCACCGCTGAACACGATGATGAACTCCTTCGGACAGGACGCAGGCATCATCGGCGTCGCCATTCTGGCGATTACCTCGACGGGCAGCGCCGCCAACTTCTTCGTGACCATCTTGAACGAGCGCGACCCCGAGATGGGCTGGTTCGACCTCCCGCCGTTCGTCTGGTTCACGGTGTTCACCGTCATTCTCGCGCTCTACTCCATCCCGTGGGTGCTCGACGCCTGGTCGATGGTCTGGTTGGAGCGCAACCTCGGAATGAGCTTCTTCAACGCGCGCGCTGGCGGCGACCCGCTTCTCTACCAGTGGATATTCTGGACGTTCGGCCACCCCGAGGTGTACGTCCTCGTCTTGCCGGGGATGGGTATCGCGGCGGAGGTTATCTCGCGGTTCTCCGAGCGCCCGCTCTACGGCTACAAGCCGCTGATTGCGTCGATGGCGGTCATCACCGTCGCCTCCGTCAGCGTCTGGGGACACCACATGTTCGCGACGGGACTCGCCGCCAGCCGGTACGCCTTCATGGTGTTCTCGATGGCTATCTTCCTCGGATTCGGCGTCTACATCTACTCGATGGTAGCCACGATGTGGAAAGGCCGCATCCACCTCACGACGCCGATGCTGTTTTCGATTGCAGTCGTCGTCGGACTGATATACTCGGGGATGGACGGAGCGTTCTTAGGCCAACCCGCGACCGACATCCAGTTCCACTCGACGTACTTCATTGTCGGTCACTTCCACTTCACCATCGTCACAGTCGGGCTGTTCGGCCTGCTCGCCGGGGTGTACTACTGGTATCCCCGGATGACCGGACGGATGTACGACACGAGACTGGCGAAGTTCCACGCGTTTGCGACCATCGTCGGCATGTTCGGCCTGTTCTTCACGATGGGGCTGCTCGGCGACGGCAACGCACCGGGAGCGGACGGCGTGATAATGATGCGTCGCTATGCGACCTACACTTACGCCCCACAGCTTCAGTTGGCGCACATCTTAGCGACCGGCTTTGCGCTGTTCGCCGGGGTCGGACAGGTGGCGTTCTTCGCCAACCTGCTGTGGAGCCTACGCAGCGGCGACGAAGTCGACGACCCGTGGGACGACCTGTTCTCCGGACAGGACATGCCGTCACCCGAGTGGGACGGCTTTCCCTACTGGCCGCCGACCCCGGGTTCGATTCCGGGCACGGGCGACGAGTCCGGCGGTATCGCCCACGACGGTGGTGCTGGCGACGAGTCCGGCGGTGTCGCTCACGACGGTGGGACGGCCGAGGAAACGGGAGGTGACGACTGATGGCGGCCGATAGAGCGGTCGAAACCGGCCCCGACGAGCGAGGCGACCGACTCGAATCGCTCCTCTGGGGGTCGGTCTTCCTGTTCACGTTCGCGTTGTTCGTCTACGAGTTCGGCTACGGCATTCTCGAACCCGAAGAGGAGGGGCTGTTCCCCGTCTCGACGATTATCGACTTCAAGCAGACGATGTTCCTCGCGGCCCTCGTCGGCGGGGGACTGTTCGTCGCGCTCATCATCTGGTCGGTCTACCGGCACTCGGTCGGCGTGCGGGAGCGCGCCGCGCCGATGCTCCCCGGACAGGGCCGCCTCATGCTTTCGGTCTTCGTCCTCGCCGTTCTCGTCATCATGTCGACGACCATCTTCGTGGGTGCATCGACCCTCGCCCAGACCGACGAGGCGTCGCCCGCGGACGCGGCGGAACAAACCGGCGCGAGTCAGCAACTCCACATGGAGGTGACCGCCTCGCAGTGGTTCTGGCGCTTCGACGTGGATGGAATTCCGCACTCGCAGGGTGAGCGGGTCGTCTTGCCGGCGGATACGCTCATCGTATTCGATACGACGTCGGCCGACGTCATCCACAGTTTCGCCATCAAGGAACTCGGCATCACCAAAGACGCCCTCCCGGCGCAGTCGAACCGGGCGTGGTTCTACGTGGGCGAGGTCCACGGCGAGACCACGATTCAGGCCGGTGAGGAGACCATCCCCGCCGACCGCTACGAGGTCAGATGCGCCGAACTCTGCGGGAAGGGACACTCGGGGATGATTGCCTCGGTGTACATCGTCTCCCCCGAGGACTACCAGACGTGGGCGCAGGCACAGGGTGGTGAGGCCGCATTCGAGCCGACTGGTGTCAGCGGCGACGGCCACGCTGAAGGGGACGGTCACGGCGGAGAGATGGAAGAAGGCGGTGACGGCCACAGTGAGGGAGAAAACGGTGACGGTCACAGTGAAGAAGAAAGCGGCGACGGCCACGCGGTCGAACCCGCGGCAGTGTACAACCTGAGGTGAAACCAATGGGAGAATCAGAATCTAACGTCGGCGAACCGGTTCGGAGAGGAGCAGGGGCGGAAGGATTCCCACACGGGAGCAGATATCCGGTCGTCGTCGGACTCGGGTTGCTGCTCCTCGGATGGGGACTGCTCTGGCCGCCGGTTCTCATCGCGGGCGTTCCCGTGATGCTATACGGTCTATGGGGGTGGACACGAGAGTACGCCATCGAGGAGTTCGAAGCGGGCGTCGTGCCCGAACAGAAGCGCCAGTTGCTCGGTATCGAGACGGGACTGTTCGGGATGTACGTCCTCATCGTCAGCGAAATACTCGTGTTCATGGGCTTTTTCGTCGCGTGGTTCTACCTCGACGCGACGCGTGGCCCCTTCCCACCAGAGGGCTATCCGGGGTTGACGCTCTGGCTCGGGGCGGCGATGACGGGAGCGATGGTCCTCGGGAGCCTCGCGCTCTACTACGGCCGCACTCGAATCACCGCCGGGGACCGAACCGGTGTGGTTCGCGGGTTCTCGGTCGGCATCGTCGCGGGCGTCGCGTTCTTCGTCCTCCTCGGCGTCGAGTACGCCCAACTCATGGCCGGTGATTTATTCTGGAGCACCGGTCCCTACGGTGCCGCGTACTACGCACTTACCGGTCTTCACGCCGCCCACCTCGCTGTTGGGGTCGTGCTCGTCGGCATCGTCGTCTACCGCGCGCGAGTCCGAAACCACTTCAGCGAGAACCGGAACCTGATGGTCCGGACCGTCGAGGCGTACTGGCACTTCCTGACTGCCGTCTCGCTGGCCATCTTGACGTTCGTCTACTTCGGGACGTGACGGCCCATGCCTGAACGCACCTCTCTCCAGTCGGCTGATTTCGAAGTCGTCGACATGCTCACGGCGTCCACGCTCGGCGTCTATCTCCTCCTCGTCGTCGGTGTGTCGACGGCGCTCCTCGATGGGGCGGCCGCCTGCTCGGCATGGCCCACCTGCGGCGGTGAGCTACTGGTGTCACCCAGCGACCCGCTTCCGCACATCGTGGCGTGGTTGCACCGGGTTGTCGTCCTTCTCGTCGGCCTCCTCCTCGCCGGAACGACGATTCGAACGTGGCTGGCCAAACAGCGAACACCACGACGTGTTCGTGGCGCGCTCACCACTGGACTGGTGTTGTATCCGATTCAGGTCGCTATCGGCGCACTCACCGCCGGAGCGGGTGCGCCGACCGCTCTCTCGGCGATTCATCTCGTCACTGCCATCGTGATTTTCTCCTCACTCTTGCTCGCGCTCCTGTGGCAACTCGAATTCGAGACGCCTGCGGAGGAGTCGAAGCCAAAGCCGGACCCTGCGCCTGTCGTCGGCCCACGTCCGGAGGTGACAGACGCGGCCACAGCCCAGACAGCTGCGGCCACAGCCCAACCGCCCGGATTAGTTGGCCGGGCACGCGCGTACGTCGCGCTGACGAAGCCCAAACTCTGGTGGCTGCTCTGTCTCGTCGCGCTCGCTGCGATGAGCATCGCAGGTGGTCGGACGCTCGACCCATGGACCGTGGCCGCGACGCTCACCGGGGGCGTGCTGGCTATCGGCGCGAGCGGAACGTTCAACAACGTCCTCGAACGCGACATCGACCGCCAGATGGACCGAACCAGCGACCGGCCGCTCGTCGAGGGTCGAATCTCGGTCCGAAACGCCATCGCCTTCGGCGTCTTCCTCACCTTTGTGTCGGCGGTGGTCTTCGTCACCCTCGTCAACGTCCTCGCGGCGGTGCTCGGAATGCTCGCCATTCTGTTCTACAGCGTCGGCTACACGCTCGTGTTGAAGCCGAATACGACCCAGAACATCGTCCTCGGTGGGGCCGTGGGCGCGTTCCCCGCCCTCATCGGTTGGGCCGCGGTGACGGAGACTGTCGGTATTCCCGCCGTCGTCCTCGGGGGCGTCATCTTCCTGTGGACGCCCGCGCACTTCTACAATCTCGCCATGGCGTACCGGGACGACTACGAACGGGCGGGGTTCCCGATGCTCCCAGTCGTCCGCGGCGAGTCGGTCACGCGTCGACACATCATGCTCTACCTCGGGGCGACGATGCTCGCTGCAATCGTCCTCGGTTCGCATCCCCACCTCGATGTCGTCTACGCCGTGACGGTTGCTGTGGTTGGCGGCGTCTTCGTCTGGGCTGTGGTCAAGCTCTTCCGGGAGCAAGACCAGCATGCGGCGGTCAGAGCATTCCACACCTCGAACGCCTACCTCGGGTGCCTCCTCGTGGCTATCGTGCTGGATACACTCGTCGTATGACCCGAACAGTCAACGAGGACGCGCTTCCCGCCGGACTCTCGCACTCCGCGCTCTTGTGGGCCGCACTCGTCGCACTCGAAGGAATCGCACTCGTCGGATACTTCTCGCTGACGAGCGCGGAGACGACCCAGATTCGGTACCTCCTCTACCCCTTCGTCTGGATAAACGCCGGACTCTGGGCCGTGTGGAACACCGACCCGTCTCCGCAGAACCGACGCCATCGACTCCTCGGACTGCTCGTCGGAGTGGGATATTTCTTCCTCGTGATGTACGTCCCCGGAAACGTCGGGACCGGAACGCTCGTCACCGCCACCGACCTCCGAATTGCGTGGCACGCGCCCGGATGGGGACCGCTCCTCGCGTTCAACAGCCCGTGGGTGCGTCTGTACCTCGTCCCGTTCGAAGTCGTCGGCTACGCCGCACTCGCGTATCTGGTGTACGCGAACGCGCTCGCGTTGGCGCGCGGAACCATCGCCAGCGTGCTGGGTATCGTCACCTGTGTCGGCTGTACCGTTCCGATAATCGCGCCTGCAATCGGTCTCCTCGGCGGCCCTGCGACGGCGCTCTCGACGACGGCCTACCAGTGGTCCTACGACTTCGGCACCGTGTTGTTCCTCGTGACGCTCGGCCTCTTGTACGCGAGTCACCGTCGCTTGCTTCCGTGGCAATGACCAGTTCGAACGCCCACTCGAAACTGCTGCAAGCACTCCGACGACGCGGACCGAGAGCTATCGTCGCGGGAACCGTCGGCGTCGCGGGGTCCTTCGCCGTCGCGGGGTTCACGCGCAACTTCGTCGTCGCGCCGGTGAACTCGTGGGTCGTCAATACAACGCCCGGAGTCATCGTCACCGCCTCGATTCAGACGCTTGGTACGCTCGGCGACACGCTCGCGTTCGCGTTCTCTGTCGGCCTCACCGCGTTCGTCCTCGCGCTCGTGGCGGCCGCTGGCGACGCCTTCGGCGACCGATTCGGCGGGACTGTCGGCGCGGTGATGGCGACGTACTTCGTCGGGTGGGGCGTCACGGCGGTCCTCGTTCGCGCTCCGTTTTTCGCACTCGGCGTGGCGGTTCCAATGGCAGTCGCCGTCGGACTCGGGCGGCGCTTCCCGGTTCGTCCCACGCCAGACCGTGGGCGGCGTCGCGTCGTCGTCGCCACCGCCAGCCTCCTCGGATTTCTCGGCCTCTCGTCGGTCATCGGGCTCCGACTCGTTCGTCCAGAGTCGTCGCTGCTGACCGCGCTTCCGGCCGCAGAGCGGAAGGAAATCAACGACCGTCTCGACGAGGCCCGCGCCCAGTCGCTCGACGTTGCCGGGTTAGAGGGACTCACCACACCAGTCGAGGACTTCTACGAAATCGACATCGACGCCATCAACCCGAACCTGAACGCGTCGGAGTGGCGGCTTCGGGTCACCGGTGCCGTCGAGCAGACGGCGACGTTCTCCTACGGCGACCTCACCGACATGGCCCCCGAACACCGGTTCGTCACGCTCCGTTGCGTAGGCGAACCCCTGAACGGGACGTTGATGGACAACGCGCTCTGGACCGGTGTTCCCGTCTCGGCGGTCCTCGAACAGGCGCGCCCCACAGACGAGGCGACGCACGTGATGCTCAGGGCCGCGGACGACTACTTCGAGGAGTTCCCCATCGAAGCGCTCTCGGATGGCTTCCTCGCGTACGGGATGAACGGACAGGTACTCCCCCGAAAACACGGCTATCCAGTCCGGGCATTGATTCCCGGCCACTGGGGCGAAATCAACGTCAAGTGGCTTACGGAAATCGAGTTCCTCGAAGGCGAACAGGAGGGCTACTGGGAGAAGCGCGGGTGGCACGGCACCGGTCCCGTCTCGACGGTGGCGAAACTCCACGCAGTCAACCACCGCCCCGACGGGTCGATTCAGGTCGGCGGGCATGCCTACGCTGGAGTTCGAGGAATTCAGGCTGTCGAGGTTTCTGTCGATGGTGGCGAGACGTGGAACCGGGCGCGACTCTCCGAGTCGCTTCCCGACGCGGATGTCTGGCGACAGTGGGCCTACGAGTATCGCGCGGACTCGCCTCACGAGGTGGTCGTCCGCGCTATCGACGGAACCGGGACCGTACAGACGGCCGTGGAGTCGCCGCCGTTTCCGAGGGGGGCGACTGGGTGGGTTCGAAGACGGGTCGAACCGAGACGGTGAGGGAATCGCCTGAGTCAGTCCGCGCTCCGACCACTTTCGGTCAGCGTCCCGACGCACACTCCGGCGACGACGTGCATCGACACCAACACGAGCACGCCCGGGACCGTCGCTTGCGGGTCGCCGAAGAGGAGGCAGATATCGGGGAGGAATGACAGAAGAGAACGTCGAGGGCGACTCGGAGGAATGCCGCGAACGAGGCGACAAACCGAAAAACTGCGACAACCGGTAAACGAAACGACAAACCGGAGACGGAGACTGGGCGAAAGCGCCCAGAACGGACCGTCCTCAGTCCTGCGTGAGCAGGCGGCGCAGGACGTAGTGGAGGATACCGCCGTTTTCGACGTACTTCACCGCGGCGGGCGTGCCGACCTGCGCGGTCACGTCGAACTCGACTTCGTTTCCGTCGTCCTTCGTGGCGACGACGGTGAGTTCGTCGTTGACTTCGAGGCCGTCGTCGAGGCCGCGGATGTCGAAGTGTTCAGAGCCGTCGAGACCGAGCGACTCCCACGAGTCGCCGTCTTCGAACTGGAGGGGCAGTACGCCCATCCCGACGAGGTTGTCGCGGTAGATACGCTCGTAACTCTCGGCGATGGTCGCCTTCACACCGAGGAGGTCCGTGCCCTTGGCCGCCCAGTCGCGGCTAGAGCCAGTCCCGAATTCGACGCCCGAGAGGACGACGAGCGGGGTGCCCACCTCACGGTAGCGCCCGCTCGCTTCGAAGACCGTGGTCTCTTCGTCCGTCGGGTGGTGGATGGTGTAGCCGCCTTCTACGCCGTCGAGCATCTGGTTCTCGATGCGGACGTTGGCGAACGTCCCGCGCATCATCACCTCGTGGTTGCCGCGGCGAGAGCCGTAGGTGTTGAAGTCCACGGGGTCGACGCCGTGGTCCATGAGCCACTGTCCGGCCGGGAGGTCAGGGCCGAACGGTCCGGCGGGGCTGATGTGGTCGGTCGTCACGGTGTCGCCGAGCGTCAGGAGACAGCGGGCGTCTTCGATGTCCGCCACGCCGGGTTCCTCCAGTGGGAAGTCTTTGAAGAACGGCGGTTCGCGGATGTACGTGGACTCGTCGTCCCACTCGTACACGTCGCCGGTGGGCGCTTCGAGCGCCTCCCAGCGCTCGTCGCCTTCGAAGACTTCCGCGTACTTCTCGCGGAACATCTCCGGTTCGACGCTGGTGTGGATGGTCTCGTGGACCTCGTCGGCGTCCGGCCAGATGTCGGCGAGGTAGACCGGGTCGCCGTCTTCGTCGGTGCCGAGCGGGTCGGTTTCGAGGTCGATGTCCATCCGTCCGGCGAGGCCGTAGGCGACGACGAGCGGCGGACTTGCGAGGTAGTTCGCGCGAATCTTCGGGTGGATGCGCGCCTCGAAGTTCCGGTTGCCACTCAGGACACTCGTCGTCCACAGGTCGTGGTCGTCGATGGCGTTCTCGATAGGTTCGGGAAGCGGCCCCGCGTTGCCGATACAGGTCGTACAGCCGTAGCCAACCACGTCGTAGCCGAGGTCCTCGAGGTACGGGAGCAGTTCGGCCTTCTTCAGGTACTCCGTGACGACGCGGCTTCCGGGCGCGAGGCTCGTCTTGACGTAGTCCGGCACGTTGAGGCCCTTTTCGACCGCGTTGCGGGCGAGGAGCCCCGCGGCGACCATGACCGACGGGTTCGAGGTGTTCGTACAACTCGTGATTGCGCTGACGACGACGCTTCCGTGGCCGATTTCGGCCGTTTTGCCGTCTCCGAGGTCGACTTCGACGCGTTTCGTCAGGGGGTCGAGGTCGGCGTCGGCTTCGACAACGGCGGCACCGCCGTCGGTTCGGCCGCCCTCACCCAGCCATCGTTCGAGTTCAACTTCGTCCACGTCGCCGAGTTCGTCTTCGAACTCGCGGTGGACGAGGCCGCGGAAGTGCGACTTCATGTCGCCCATCGGGACGCGGTCCTGCGGGCGCTTCGGGCCAGCGAGGCTCGGTTCGACAGCCGAGAGGTCGACCTCGACGGTCTCGGTGTATTCGGGATGCTGCTCGCCGAAGAGGCCCTGCGATTCGAGATATTCGCGGACGAGTTCGATGTGGTCGGGGTCGCGGCCGGTGAGTTCGAGATAGTCCAGCGTGGCCTCGTCCACCGGGAAGACGCTGATGGTCGACCCCTGTTCGGGAGCCATGTTCGAGATGGTCGCCCGGTCGGGGACAGAGAGGTTCCCGACGCCGGGACCGAAGAACTCGACGAAGCGGTCGACGACGCCGACTTCGCGGAGTTGCTCGGTGACGTGCAACACGAGGTCCGTCGCCGTCGCACCCTCCGGCAACTCGCCTTCGAGTTTGACACCGACGACTTCGGGGAGCTTCATCGTAATCGGCTGGCCGAGCATCGCCGCCTCGGCCTCGATGCCACCGACACCCCAGCCGACGACGCCGATACCGCCAATCATCGGGGTGTGGCTGTCGGTGCCGACGAGCGTGTCGGGAAGCAGCCACTGGTCGTCGCGCCACTCGCGGTCGTGGACGACCTGTCCGAGGTGTTCGAGGTTCACCTGGTGGACGATACCCGTTCCCGGCGGGACGACGCTGAAGTTGTCGAAGGCGTTTTGCGCCCACTTGAGCGCCTTGTAGCGCTCGGCGTTGCGCTCGTACTCCAGTTCGACGTTCTTCTCGTAGGCATCCTCGCTGCCGAAGTAGTCGACCTGCACGCTGTGGTCGATGACGAGGTCACACGGTACCTCCGGTTCGACGATTTTGGGGTCTTCTCCCGCTCGGTCTGCCGCAGAGCGGAGTGCCGCGAGGTCGACGACGGCCGGAACGCCCGTCAGGTCCTGTAGAACGACGCGAGACGGGGTAAATGGCACTTCGACGTTAGGGACGTCGGGTTCCCACGACGCCGCGTTTCGAACGTCGTCTTCGGAAATCGTGTCGCCGTCGACGTTCCGAAGGACGGATTCGAGGAGAATACGAATGCTGACTGGCAGTTTGTCGAGTTCGCAAAGGCCCTGTTCTTCGAGGACTGTCAGGTCCGCCATCTTGTACGTGGTGTCACCGTGTTCGAGTTCACGGATGGCACCGAATGGGTCGGAATCTACCATTGGGCCCCATTGGATGGCACTGGTCTTGAAACGATAACCTGTTCTCATCATTTCGGAACCGGGGCGAATAACTGCGGTGTCGGCTACTAGTGGCACAATCGGGACGCAGCAGACGCGACTCTCGGGACCGGAAGCGACGGCACGACTCTCTGGGTGGAACACAGCAGACGCGACTCTCTAGGTGGACACAGCGGACGCGCTCACTCCTCGGGTGGCTCAGTTCTCGGGCAGACCGGCGGCACCGACGAACTCGTTGACCTCGTCTTGGATGTACCGTCGAATCCGTTCGCAGTAGTCCCAAAGCAGGTCGTTGAACTGCTCTCGTTCGGGTTTGGTGAGGCTGGTTTCGCCTCGCGCCCATTCAGAGGGGATTTCGGGGTGTTGCGTACAGACCACCGAAAGCGGGTGGTTCTTCGGATGGCCGAGGACGATGGCGTACTCGTCGGCACCCCAGAGTCCCTCGTCGCCGTTCATGGCGAGTTCCGAGTCGATGTGGTCGAGTAGTTGGCGCTCGTCGGGCGTGACTGCGGCATCGTCCCCGGTGAATAGCTCACGGTACGCCTTGTCGCGAGCGGTGTATATCCAGCCGTCGAGATTGTCTCGCGCGCGTCGGAGAAGTTGCCTGTCAGCGTCCATGTGTGTATAGTAGACCGCCAACACGATAGCACTACGCTCGATTCGCGCGGTCAGCCTTTTATACTCGCCAGCGGCGTCGTCTGTGCGACTTTGGTCGCGAGTTCGAGTTCGTGGCTGACCTGTACGACTTCGTCGACGTTCTTGTACGTGCCGGGAGCCTCTTCAGTCAGTGTCTCGCCGGACTGTGCCCTGACGAAGATGCCACGGGCACGGAGCGCCTGCTGGAGTTCGCCCGCAGTGTACTCTTTTTTCGCTCGTGTCCGTGGTTTCGCTCGCCCCGCCCCGTGTGGTGCCGACCCGAAACTGCGTTCGAGCGACCGCGCCCCCCCGGCGAGGATATACGAGTTCGACCCCATGTTTCCCGGAACGAAAACCGGTTGCCCGACATCTGTGTACGAATCTGGTATCTCGGGATGGCCGGCCGGAAACGCTCTCGTCGCTCCTTTGCGGTGAACGAAGAGCGGTGTGTCTGTCTTCTCGGCGTCGTCTCTCGCTGCATTCTCGTTCGAACCGCCCGCGACGGTGTGTGTCTCTTCTTTGGCGATGTTGTGGCACACGTCGTAGACGAGTTGGACGTCGCCTTCGTCGAACAGGTCGGAAAACACCTCGCGCACCGCCTGGGTTATCGCTTGTCGGTTCGCCCACGCGAAGTTCGCGGCGGCGTTCATCGCCGACAGATACTCGCCAGCGAGTCGGTCCGAAAGCGGGGCGTAGACGAGTTGTTTGTCCGGCAGCGACTCGACGAGGTCGGGGTACGCACGCTCGAACTCGCGGATGTAGTGCGAACACGTCTGGTGGCCGAGGCCGCGGGACCCGGCGTGAATCATCACGACGATTTCGTCGAGGTCGAGACCGAACGCGGCCGCAGCGGCCGAGTCGTACACCTCGGACACGCGCTGGACTTCGAGAAAGTGATTGCCGGACCCGAGCGACCCGACCTGCTCGACGCCCCGCTTCAGCGCCTCTGTCGGAATCGCGTTCGGGTCGCCGGACAGCCTGCCGTGTTCCTCGCAGTGTTCGCGGTCGGATTCCCTCGCGTGGCCCTCGGACTCCATCCACTCCATCCCCGCTTCGAGAATGCCCCGAACGTCCGAGATGTCGGTGTCGAGATACCCACCCGTCCCGAGTCCCGTGGGAACCGTCTGGTACAGGCGGTCGGCGAGTATCGCCTGTTGTCCCACCACGTCTTGAAACGACAGTCCCGTCCTGAGAAGCCGAACGCCGCAGTTGATGTCGAAGCCGACGCCCCCCGGACTGATGACGCCGGTGTCGGCATCGACGGCGGCGACGCCGCCAACCGGAAACCCGTATCCCTGATGGCCGTCCGGCAAGACGACCGCAAACTGCTGGATACCCGGAAGTGCCGCGACGTGTCGAGCCTGTGTGAGTGCCCGGTCGTCAGCCGTCTGCATTTCTTCGACGAGCAGTTCCGAACCGTAGACGCGCACCGGAACCTGCATCTCCCCCGTCCGTTCTATCTCGTACACGTTCGGCTCGATTTCGACGAGTTCCACGAGGTTGTCACCACCCACACATATGATAACCGTTCGCATAATCGTTCCCACCGTTCTCACCGTTTCGGCGCGGAAAACAGTCCGCTGACAAGCTTCAACTCCCTCTCGACCGTAGCATAGCGTATGGATATCTCGAACATCGTCACCGACGATTTCCCGACTGTTGCCCCCGACGCGCGCGTTTCGACGCTTCAGGGACTGTTCCACGAGACCGGGGCGAAGGCAATCGTCGTGGCCGATGACGGAGAGTACCACGGGATGGTGACGCTACGGCAGTTGAACGCCGCGCACCGTGACCCCGACGCGAAAGCCCGTCGCATCCTCTGGCACTCCGCGACGGTCTCGTCGGACGAGGACGTTCGACAGGTCGCCCGCCTCATCCTCGCGAGTCAAAGCGAGGTGTTGCCCGTGTTGGAGAACGACGACCTCGTCGGCGTCGTCTCCGCCGACGACGTACTGGCGGCAGTACAGGAGTTCCTCGGCGTTCTCACCGTTGACGACGTGTACACCGACTCGCTCGTGACCGTCGACGACGACACCACCTTCGGCGAGGCGCTTCACCGCTTCCGCGAAAACCGCATCACCCACCTCCCCGTGGTGGACGGTGACTCCGTCGTCGGCATCGTCAGCCTCTACGACGTGTTCGATTTCACTACCAGAGCGGTCGATAAGGCCTCCGGCGGTGCGTCCGGCGGGTTCGACGTTGCCGCCAACGAGGCCGGACCGGTGTTCCGGTCGCACGGTGGCATGGGAGAGCGTGCCGGCGAAATCGACCGCCTGCTGGACCTTCCGGTCGCCGACGTGATGAGCGCCCCCATCGAGACGGCGCTTCCGGAAGAGGGACTCGACGACGCCGTCGAGCGCATGTTGACGGCGGGCGTCTCGTCGCTCATCGTCATTCAGGAAGACGCACCCGCAGGCATCGTCACGAAGACAGACGTGCTTCGGTCGCTGACGTGGACCGGCGAGTCGCGGCCGCCGGTTCAGATTACGAACGTCAAGTTGTTGGACGACATCACCCGCGACGAAGTCGTTTCGATGATAGACGGGTTGACCGGCAAGTTCGGCGGTCTCACGCTCCTCGAAGCGAACGTCCATCTGCAGGAACACGACGAGAAACTCCGTGGGACGCCCCTCATTTTGGCCCGCATCCGACTGTACACCGACAAGGGTCACTTCCTCGGTACGGGCGAGGGATACGGCGCGTCACACGCGCTCAACCTCGCGCGGAACGTCGTCGAACGCCAGTTACTCGAAGGGAAGGCCCACATCGAGACGAAGAAACCGCCGTCGGACCCCGAGGAGTACTGGTCGAAAGTGTTCGGGTGGTGGCTGACCGCGCCTCCGCGTCGCCGCTAGCACCGTCTCCGTCACCGAGAGACTTCCGCAGAATGTTCGTTGCGCCATAACATCTATTGAACTACCTGTCACAGATACGAGTATGTCCAGTCCCGAACAACGTCCGCCCGGTGCGGACGACCCGGACCTCTCGGTTCTCTACGTGGGTCGGGACACTGACTTCGCCGACCTGGTCGGGACTGCGCTCGAACGGGAGTTCGACCACCTCGATGTCCGAACCGAAACGTCGCTCATTGACGGCATCTCGGCCGTCGAGACCGACGACTTCGACTGCGTCGTCTGCGAATACCACCTCCGTGACGGCGACGGATTGGAACTTCTCACGGCCGTTCGGTCGCAGTCGTCGAGTCTTCCGTTCGTTCTCTACATCGCGAACGGCGACGAATCGGTTGCCAGTCGCGCAATCTCGATGGGCGTCACAGACTACGTTCGGCGCGACACTGGCAGCGAGGACTTCCACTTGCTCGCAAACCGTATTCGAAACGCTGTCCACCAGCACCACGTTCACTCGCAACTCCACGAGTCCGACTCGGTTATCGCGAACGTATACCAGCGCATTTCTGATGGATTCTACGCCATCGACAACGACTGGCAAATCGTCTACTGGAACGAGCAGATGGAAGCGCGAACGAACATCCCGGCCGAGGAGGTTCGCGGGCGCGACCTGCGCGAGCTCTTTCCGAAGGCACGGGGGTCCGCACTCCACCACGCGCTCGAACGCGCGATGGAGACGCGGGACCCGCAGACCGTCGAGACGTTTCTCGACGCGGTCGGCTATCGAATCGAAGCGCGCATCTACCCCGACGAGGACGGCCTGAGCGTCTTTTCCCGCCGGGTCACAGCACCGTTCGACCACGAGCGCGAACTCGAACGCTACGAGTCAATCGTCGAGACGATGGATGACGCCGCGTTCGTCCTCGATGGCGACGGAGATGTCGTGTTCGTCAACAGTCGCGTCGAGGAGGTAACTGGCACGGACCGCGAGTCTTTCGTCGGAAGCGACTTCTCGGACCTCGTCGAGGATGGTATCATCCCCGACGGTGCCTCCGACGAACTCCGAGCGACGGTGGGCGACCTCCTTTCGGGTGACGAACGCAAGTGCCGCGTGCGACTCCCGGTCACAGACTACACCGGGGCAAAGCGCATCTTCGACCTCTCGTTGACGCGCATCGGCACCGACACCACGACTGGTGTTGTCGGTATCGCGCGCGACGTGACGGGCCACGGGCGTCTGATCCCGGAGCACGAGTCGGTCTTCTCCCGGATGACTGACGCCTTCTTCGCCGTCGACAACAACTGGCATCTCACGTACTTCAACGACCGTGCGGAGGACCTTCTCAACCGGACGCGCGAGGTGGATATTGGCGACCACCTCTGGGACCTATTCCCCGAACTGGTCGGAACCGAGATTCACGAGCAGTATCTCAAGGCGATGGACTCGGGCGAACCGAAGACCATCGAGTTCGAGGGTGCGCTCAGCGACTCCTGGTACGAAGCTCGACTGTACCCCTCGGAGACGGGGCTGTCTGTGTATTTCCGTGACACGACCGAGCGCCGCGAGACGGTCGGGGAACTCCGCGCCCGACACAAGCACCTCCAGACGCTCGTCAGAAACCTCCCGGTCGCCATGGCTGTCGTCGACACCGACGGGACCGTCTTGCTCTCGGAGGGAAAGGCGCTCGAAACCCTCTCGATGAGAGTCGGAAACGTCGTCGGCGAGTCGTTTTTCGACCTCTACGCCGACGTTCCGGATGCCATCGAGGGGATGCGCCGCGGCCTCGAAGGCGAGGCGGTGAACTTCACCGTCGAAGTGGAGGGACGGACGTTCGAAGCGTGGGTCGAACCCATCTTGGACGACGATACTGTCGAGGAAGTCGTCAGCGTCGCAATCGACGTGACCGACCGTATCCGACTCGAAGACGCGCTTCGCGACCTCCAATCGGTCGCCCGCGAATTGCTGACAGTCGAAACGCGCGACGACGTTGCGTCCGTCGCTGTCGATGCGGTCCGGGACGTGGTCGGATGGCCACTCGCGGCGGTCTGGTACTACGACGACGAGAGCGAGTCGCTCGTCCCGGCCGCGGAGAGCGACGCGGCGAGAACGGTGGTCGGTGACGCCCCAATCTTCACCCCCGACACGGGCCTCGTCTGGGAAGCCTACGAATCGGGCGAGTTGCACGTGTACGACTCACTCAAATCGGAAGCCGAGGTGTTCAACCCTGACACACCGTTCGAATCCGAGATTCACGTCCCGCTCGGCGAGTACGGCGTCCTTATCGCCGGGTCCACCGACCCTCAACCCTTCACCGACACCGACACCGACCTGCTTCGCATTCTGTCGGCGACGGTCTCGTCGGCTATCGAGCGCGCCGAACGCGAACAAAAGCTCCGCGACAGAGAATCGGAACTCGCGGCCGCGAACGAACGCCTCGACGAGTTCGTCTCGGTCGTCGCTCACGACCTTCGGAACCCACTTTCGGTCGCAAAGGGGTACCTCGAAATCGCACTCGACACACAGGACCCGGAACATTTCGAGAAGATAGATACCGCGCTCGACCGGATGAACGTCCTCGTCGACGACTTGCTCACGCTCGCCCGACACGGGTCCCCAGTGGTCGAGCGCGAAAACGTCGACCTCCAATCGACGGTCAGCCACGCGTGGAGCTTCGTCGAGACGGGGGGAGCGATGCTTCAGACACACGAATTAGGAAGCGTCTTGGGGGACGGAAGCCGCCTCCTCCAGTTGTTCGAGAACCTCTTTCGGAACTCGGTCGAACACGGTGGGTCAGATGTCGAGGTGTCCGTCGGCCAACTCGGCGATGGGTCGGGCTTCTACGTCGAAGACGATGGGGTGGGAATCCCCGAGGCGCGACGACCGCAGGTGTTCGAACACGGGTACACGACGAGTACGTCTGGGACGGGATTCGGCCTCGCTATCGTGCGGGACATCGTTGATGCTCACGGCTGGTCAGTCCAACTCACCGAGAGTGAACGTGGGGGTGCCCGGTTCGAGTTCAGCGGCGTCGAGTGGGCGAGTGCTCCCCACGAACAGGAGGTACAAAACGACTGACCGTGTCGCTCAGGTGTCAGGGGCGAGCGGCCGACCACGGTACCGGCAGTAGTACCCAGCGAACGCGCTGTTGAACGCTGGCAGGACAGTCGTCCGCAGGTCGGCGTCGTCGTCGACGGAGTCGAAAGTCGCGTACCGCGCGTCGTCGATGGCGGCGTCGATGTCGGCGGGCACGTGAGAGGCCCCGGTGAGTTCGACGAACAGGGCACGGAACGTCTCCGCGACGCGTCCGAGGTACGCGTCGGTCGGTTCGGTCGTCCCAAAGCCGTCCTCCACGAGGGCGTAGTAGGTTCGCCGGATGAGCGTGTTGCCATCGGAGAGACCGTACTCTGCGAGGGCGGCGCTGGTCGTCGAACAGGGAGCCATACCGGCAGGGGATGGGGTGTCACTCACGTCGTCGTACCTCCATATGGTCGTACGGCGACAGCAGGGAAGTACGCCCGCCAGTCGTGCGGATTATTCGCATTTCACCGAAAGCGCCACCATATCTCGACACCCCCTGCGTCAGTCGCGGGCCGCATCGAGTTTCTCTCGAAGTCGCTCGGGGTCGACTTCGAATTTGAACGCCGGGCGACCGTCTACGTACACGTACGGGACTCGGTCGCCGTACTCCTCCGTGAGTGCGCTGTCCGTGTCCACGTCGATAACGTCGATATCGACCGGAACGCCCGTCGAATCTGCAACCTCGTGGATGGTCTCTTCTGCCACGTCACAGAGGTGACACTCTTGGCGCGTGTACACGACGATTGGAACGGGGTCGCTCATCAGTTCACCTCGGTTCCGAATCGGATTGAACGTTCTCCTCGACCAACACTCAAATAAATTATAATATGGGGTCTATGAGTTTATTACGTAATAGAGTCTATCAGATTCGTCTATTTAGAATTAACTACAGAAAGTAAAAATGGCCGTCGTCTGGCGGTTTTGTCGTATATCTCAGTCGATAATGTACATCTTTGTTGTTTGATAATATGTCGCAGGACTTCTAAATGAGGCTCCGAAATATCATTGTCGAGTACGAACTATGACAGACGATAGTGTCTCATTATCAACCGGTGATGGGCGAAACAGGTTCGTCTACGTGACGGCCGCACTCGCCGCGCTCAACGGGCTCCTCTTCGGGTTCGACACGGGTGTCATCTCCGGCGCGTTCCTGTACATCAAAGACGCGTTCACCATGAGCCCGCTCGCGCAGGGTATCGTCGTGAGCGGAGCACTCGCGGGTGCTGCGTTCGGTGCCGCGCTCGGTGGCCATCTCGCCGACCGCTGGGGTCGTCGCCGACTCATCCTCGTCAGCGCCGTCGTGTTCTTCGTCGGCTCTCTCGTGATGGCTATCGCGCCGACCGTCGAGGTGCTGGTCGTCGGCCGACTCATCGACGGCGTCGCCATCGGGTTCGCGTCCATCGTCGGCCCGCTGTACCTCTCGGAGATTGCACCGCCGGAGATTCGTGGGTCGCTCGTCTCCTTGAACCAACTCGCTGTCACCGTCGGTATCCTCGCGTCGTACTTCGTCAACTACGCCTTCGCCGACGCCGGGCAGTGGCGCTGGATGCTCGGGACCGGGATGGTTCCGGCGCTCATTCTCGGCGCGGGGATGGTGTTCATGCCCGAGAGTCCGCGCTGGCTCGTCGAACACGGCCGAGAAGGACAGGCCCGAGAGGTCCTCTCTCGAACCCGTACCGACGACCAGATTCGCGCCGAACTCGGCGAGATTCGAGAGACTATCGAACAGGAAGACGGCAGTATCCGTGACCTCCTCGAACCGTGGATGCGCCCGGCACTCGTCGTGGGTGTCGGCCTCGCCGTCCTTCAGCAGGTCACCGGTATCAACACGGTCATCTACTACGCGCCGACCATCCTCGAATCGACCGGCTTCGAGTCCTCTGCGTCCATCCTCGCGACGGTCGGTATCGGCGTCGTCAACGTCGCCATGACTATCGTGGCGGTTCTGCTCATCGACCGCACGGGTCGACGGCCACTCCTGTCGGTCGGTCTCGTCGGGATGACGCTCACGCTCCTCGGTCTCGGCGCGGCGTTCTACCTCCCCGGTCTGTCGGGTATCGTCGGGTGGGTTGCCACCGGGAGCCTGATGCTCTATGTGGCCTTCTTCGCCATCGGCCTCGGCCCGGTCTTCTGGCTCCTCATCTCCGAGGTGTACCCGCTGAAGGTCCGCGGGACGGCCATGGGCGTCGTCACCGTGTTCAACTGGGTCGCCAACCTCGTGGTGTCTCTCACCTTCCCCGTCATGGTCGGTGCGATTACGAAAGCCGGGACGTTCTGGGTGTACGCGATTCTCAGCGCTGTGGCGCTGGCCTTTACCTACGTGTTCGTTCCGGAGACGAAGGGTCGCTCGCTGGAAGCAATCGAATCGGACCTCCGCGACAGCATGCTCGGCCGGACTGACGCCGACGCGCCACAGGATGTCGCGTGGGGCGACGACGACGACTAAGCAGTCGTCGGCGCACTCACCCGTCCGCCGGACAAGACATCTCCCCCGAGGTCACTCGGTGACGACGTTCGTGAACTCGTCGACCGGCATCACCGAGTAATCGACGCTGAGGGTGTCTCGCGTCGCGCGAATTTTCCCGACGAACGTCGAGATATCCTCCAGTTGCCCCTCGAGGACGAACAGTTCCATGCAGTAGTGGTTGCCGACGTGATTGTGGAAGTTGGACTTGACGAGGCCCTCGTAGTCGTGTCGGAGCCCCATCATTCGTTCTTCGACGCTGGTCGTCTCGTAGTCGAAGATGACCGTGACGACGGCCATCAGGTCGCGGTCTTCCAGTCGCTTGTCCTCGAATTCACCGAGTAAATTCCGGGCCGCTTCTCGGACGACTTCGCTTCGGCCGGTGTAGCCGTGTTCGCCCGCGAACGAGTCGATTCGTTCCAGGAGTTCTTCGGGCATCGAGACGCTAACGACGGTCATGTATTAACTCGGTCCTCTTCGATTGATAAATATTGGTATCAAACGAGCGTGAGTGTCGCCGACTTATGTATGCGTCAGCTATATCCCGACGCACTATCATCACCTCTAAACGACGAACTCTCTCCGCAGAAGCATCCCAGAAACCAGCCGCTGTCGTCGAATTCCGAACCCACTCCCCGGTATTGCCGTTTTCAACGGAGATAACCGAGGCGAATCGTTGATATAGCACAAGCGACCAGTCACGAATCAATCGAATCCTCGCATGGCGAGCACAACTGACTCCGACTTATCCGAGACCCGTATACACGAGGTGTTGAGCAACGACCGCCGACGGATGGCGATCGAATTTCTACAGGACACCGAAGAGCTAACACTCCGCGACCTCTCCGAGCGAATCGCGGAGGCAGAAACGGGGGAGACGCCGCCCCCGCGAAACATCAGACAGAGCGCGTACGTCTCGCTCCAACAGACGCACATCCCGAAACTGTCCGAACTGGACATCGTCTCGTACGACGAGAACTCGAAGGTTGTCACGTTGGAGGAGGCGGCCGACGTGACCGTCTATATGGAAGTCGTTCCCGAGGGCGAACTCTCGTGGAGCGAGTATTACGCTGCGCTGGCCGCCCTCGGAATCGTTCTTATGATTGCCGTCGCCGTCGGCGTTCCCTTCATTTCCGCCGTCGGCGCGCCCCTTCTCGCGTCGGTTGTGTTCGCTGTCCTCGGTGGCTCAGCCGTCTACCAGCGTTGGTCACAACAGAACTGAATCGGGTCCCCCGCTGTGTTTCTCTACTCTCCCCTAGTCACGCCTTGCGCACTTGCGCCATCCCGAGACTCGCTTCACGCGCTCGAAGTCCCTCACTATCGTTCGCATCGGTTATTTTCTGAGAATCCGAGATAGAACCAAGTACTCTCGGACAAAACTATTCACTCGAATATGAGTTATTCTGTCGTGCTCAGCGACTTTCACATGGTGGACCCCGACCACCAGCGTCGCGTCCTCGGTGCCGATGCTGTGGTGACGACTGCCGAACTCGGGTCGGCCGAGGCACTCGTGGAGGCCTGCGAGGCGGCCGACGCGGACGCCGTCGTGACGGACATCAACACGCCCGTCACTGCCGATGCGCTCGACCGACTCGATTTGAAAGTCGTCGCACGCGCTGCGGTCGGATTCGACAACATCGATGTCGAGGCGGCGGCCGAGCGCGGCGTCGTCGTCACCAACGTCCCCTCGTACTGCACCGACGAAGTCGCCACCCACACCGTTGCGCTCCTCCTGTCGTGTATTCGCGCGACGCCCTCCTACGACCGCGCCGTGCGGGCCGGTGAGTGGCCCGCGACGCCCGGGCGCGAACTCCACCGCATGAAGGGCCGCACCCTCGGATTTCTCTCGTTCGGCGCGATTGCCCAGCGGACAGCCGAACTCTGCAGTGGTTTCGGCGTCGATTTCGTCGCCCACGACCCATATATCGACGACGCGACGCTCGACGAGTACGGCGTCGAGCGCGTCACGCTCTCGGACCTCTACGCCCGCGCCGACTACCTCGCTGTCAACGCGCCCGCGACGCCCGAGACGCGCGGCATGGTTGATGCCGACGCTTTCGACGCGCTCGACGACGACGCTATCGTCGTCAACACCGGCCGCGGCGAGGTCATCGACGAAGCCGCGCTCGTCGATGCGCTCCGTGAGGGCGACATCGCGGCCGCCGGACTCGACGTGTTCGAGACCGAACCGCTGCGCGAGGACTCGCCGCTCCGCGAACTGGAAAACGCGGTTCTCTCACCCCACGCCGCGTGGTGTTCGGCCGAGGCCCGCGCCGAAGTCAACGAACAGACCGCGGCGGACATCAAGCGCGTCTTCGCGGGCGAGGAACCGACTGCGAAGGTCGAACCCGAGTGGGACTAAGCGTCACCTGACTCCCCTTGGCTACCGAGTTTCGGGAGACCTCGATACCGCTCCAAAGCACTCTGAGGTGCGTCTTTTTGAGGATTCGCCCCGCCTAGTTTCGTGTGACAGATACGACGGGTGACTCGCCCCAATCTTCGGGGGCGGTGCCGAAGTCCGACGGCGGTTCGACAGCAACCGCGACCTTCAGAGGCGACCCCACGCCCGCCCGTCTCGTCGAAATCGTCCGCTTTTTCCTCAAACTCGGTATCGTCGGATTCGGCGGCCCGCTGGTCCACATCGCCATGATGGAAGACGAACTCGTCGGCGACGACGGGTGGATAGACCAGTCGCGGTTCATGGAAGGACTGGCCATCTGCAACACCCTCCCCGGCCCCGCATCGACGCAACTCGGCATCCTCATGGGGTGGGTCCGCGCGGGAACTCTCGGCGCTCTCGCGGCGGGGGCCGCGTTCATGCTCCCGACGTTCCTCCTCGTCGTCGGCTTTTCGTACCTCTACTTCGCCTACGGAACCCTCCCGGCGAAGGAGGCGCTTTTCTACGGTATCAACCCGGTCGTCATCGGCCTCATCGCGGGCGCGTCGTTTCGGATGGGAAAAAGCGCGCTCGCCGAGGGTGACATCGACCTCACGCTCTCGATACTGGACGACGAGTGGGAAATCGACCTGCGACTGGTCGTCCTCCTTGCCGCGACGCTCGCCGCCACAGTCGTCGTGAATCCGAACCCGCTCGTCGAGTTCGTCGTCGCCGGATTCGTCGCCCTCGGGTTCTACCGGCGCGACTGGCTCGCCGACCACGCTCGGGAACTCACGATTGCTGGCGTTGCCACCGCTTTCGTCGGCGCACTCTGGTGGTTCCGCGACCGAGTTGTGGACTTCCTGCTGAACCGCTCGTCCGGGGAGTCGGCAACCGGAATCGGCGGTGTGGTCGCGGGCGTCGCCGCCGCGCTCTGGGCGAACACGTGGGTCAAACTCTTCTTGTTCATGCTCTACACCGGGTCGTTCATCTACGGCGGCGGACTGGTTCTTATCCCCTTCATCGAGAAGTACGTCGTCACCGAGTTCGGCTGGTTGACCGGCAGTCAGTTCGTCGATGGCATCGCCATCGGGCAACTCACGCCCGGTCCAGTGGTGATGACGACGGCCTTTGTCGGATACGCGCTGATGCTCCCCGAAGGCGTCCCCACGGCCGTCCTCGGCGCGTTCGTCGCCATGCTCGGAGCGTTCGCGCCCTCGTTTCTCTTCGTCACGATTCTGTTTCCCTACTTCGCGCGTATCCGCGACAACGACGTGGTTCGGTCGGCGCTCGTGGGCGTCAACGCGGCCGTGGTCGGGGCGATTCTGGGCGCGACCGTTTCACTCGCAGGCGACGCCTTCGTCACCCCTACGACCGGTGCACCCGACCTATTTAGAATCGTACTGGGAATCACCACGTTCGCGCTCTTCGTCCGCGGCACGAGCGCCGTTCGTCTCATCATCGGGGGCGCGCTCGTCGGTGCGGGCGTGTACTTCGTCTTTTGATGCGCACTGTCGCGTGTTCAGGCCGCTGACGGAGACCGATGGCGACAAAAAATCATGAGTCCGACGGCGACGAGCAACGAAACATCGCCGACGAGGCTCGCGTACTGAACCGACGGGACGACCGAGAATACCGAGAGTCCGCTGTATCCGAACGCCACCCCGGCGGCCAGAAACATCACTGCCTCGGCCGGATGGCTGTTGTCGAAACATTCGGTCCACACGGCCCGGGCCGCACCTCCGCCGAATAGAACTAATCCAACGTAGACACCTTTGAGTCCGTCCACGGGTGTCCCCGTTCCTGCTCCATACACGAGGATTGCCATGTATCCTCCGAGAAGAGCCACTAACCCACTGTACCGAGTCGTACGCGACGCCATTGCTGTCCTGACTCTGGTGTGTTCTGTTGGTGTAAGTGTTGGGTATCCAACTGCATTCGTCGCCCGACCCGAATCACGCGTCGCAGTACGTCTCGCGCATCGTCCGCGCGAACAGTCCGGCCTTGTCGAACGCGATAGCGACGAGGACGAACGGTTCGTCCAAGGGGCGCATCACGAACACCTCACGTGGCGCGTCGGGGGCGTCAGCCTGTTCGTCGACCCGGCCCACGAGCGGGTCCAGTGGAAGAACACCGTCTCTGAACTCCTCGAACAGGTCGCGCGCGCCGGGTTGTTTGGCAAAGACGTAGAGCACCGCGTTCGGGTCGCGCTCGGTGCTGTAGGTGACGCGCGACCCCATTGCTTCCCCGGCGTCTTCGACCGCCCGCCACGTCTCTCTCGCGGCATCGAACAGGCCCGTTGCGGCCCCGACGAACCGGAATCGCGTCCGGTCGGTGATTGCCACGTCGGCAAATCGTGGGTTGCCGTCGTCCCACGTGAGCGTCGCGTCGACGACGTTGCCGGGTTCGAGCATCCCGAGGGTCTCGCCGAGCGCGCCATCGTACTCGTCGTGGGGGACGTACGTCGGCGAGAAGGCGTCCTCGGCGTCGGCCGCGGCGGTGGGGTCGGTCCAGTCCACGTCGTCGTCAGGGAGTTCGAGCAAGAGCGTCTCGTCTCGGTCCCGCGGACTGCGGTAGACCCGAAACTGTCCGGCCGTCGTGACCTCCATGGCCGCGGCTACTCGACGGACGAAAATACGACTACCGGTCCGGGGTGAGTGTCCGAAAAATGAGTGTCTCTCGCGGTTCAGTCGTCGTCGTCAGCGAAGGACGCGAACGCGCCGCGGAGACCGGCTTGCGTGTCGGAGCCTTCCTTCGTGATTCGCCACCCGGTCAGCCCCATTATGATGAGGATGACAGGCGAAAGGAACCCGAGGAAGTAGTACGGGGCGTACTGGAGCGTCGGGACGCCGAGTACGTCGGCCATGTACGCGCCGCCGGTCCCCCACGGGATGAGCGCACTGGTGGTCGTCCCGGCGGATTCGATGGCTCGCGAGAGGTTTCGGCTTTCGAGTTCGAAGTCGTCGTAGAGGCCGCGGAAGCTCATGCCGGGGACGACGATACTCATGTACTGGTCGGCCGCGATGGCGTTCATCGCCAGCGACGAGGCGGCCGTCCCGACGGTGAGCGAGGCAACCGAGGTGAGCACGCGGCGCAGTTCGTGTGCGATGACCGCGATACAACCGGTTCGTTCGAGGATGCCGCCGAGCGACAGCGACGCGATGATGACGGTCATCGTCCACGACGACCCGAGCAGGCCGCCCGACGCGAGCAGCGAATCGACCGTCTCGACGCCGGTCGAGGGGGAGGTCCCCGCAAACGCGACGTTCCACGCGCCGACGAAGGTGTCGACAGCGATGGGACCCTGCACGAACAACTGGGTGAGCGTCCCGGCCACGACGCCCGCGATGATAGACGGCAGCGCGGGGTAGCCGCGAAGTGCGAGCACGAACGTGACCACGAGCGGCGCGAAGACGAGCGGCGAGAGCGCGTACGTGCTCGTAAGCGCTGCCTGAATCTCGGCGACGCGCCCCGCGGGGATGTTCCCGGAGGCCGTGAGACCGAGGGCGGTGTACGCCACGAGCGAGATGACGAGCGCGATGCTCGTCCCGACGCGCATCGTACGAACGTGGGTCAGGAGTTCCGTGTTCGTGACGGCCGCCGCGAGGTTCGTCGTGTCGGAAAACGGCGACACCTTGTCACCGGTGTACGCGCCCGTCAGGACCGCACCGGCGGTCATCGCGTTCGGCATGCCGAGACCGGACCCGATGCCGATGAAGGCGACGCCGAGGGTTGCGGCCGTCGTCCACGACGACCCGATGGCGAAGGTGACGATGGCCGAAAGCAGCGTTGCGACGGGCAGGAACACCTCCGGTGAGAGGAAGTCCAGACCGTAGTAGATGAGCGCTGGAATCGTTCCTGCGGCGGTCCACGTCGAGATGAGCATGTAGACGACGAGGAGGATGAGCAGTGCAGACATCCCCATGTTGATGCCGTCGCGGATGCCCTCCGAGAGGCGAGACCACGGAATTCCGAGCCAGTATCGACCGACCGCGCCGGTGAGAATAATCCCCCACAGGAGCGGCAACTGCGGGTCGAGACCGAGCCAGATGACCCCAACACTCAGGAACACGAGCATTCCGACGACGGGGACGAGCGCCTGCGCGAGCGAGGGACGCTCGTCGTCCGGGATGTCATCGTATGTCAACGGTTCGAACGAGAGAGTTGCCATTACCGATACCGTCTTCCATGGTAGCCAATTTCAATCTAACCCTTTCGAGACGAGAAATGGGCGCTTTGGTTGTTTATTCGTCCAATTCTGCTAACGCTTGTCGGAATAACGAGTCAAGAATCTCGGGTGTTGTTGGATGATACGCCCGGTCGGGGATGTCGGACACGTTAAGTTCCATCTCGACGGCGACCTGCATCGTCTTCGCCATCACGTCGGCGTGGTAGTGCAGTCCCTGATAGCCCAGAACGGTTCCGTCGGGTCCGACGACGAGACTGGCCAGTCCCTTCGGCGTCGCCTTGGTCTTGAACACCCCGTCGTCGCGGGCTTCTCGGGTGACGACGGCGTGTTCGAGTCCCGCGTCCGCCGCCGACGCCGCCGAGTGGCCGACGCGGGCGTAGGGGTACACCGTCGCCCCGGAGAAGATGACGTGGTGGTGGACGTTGTGGTACTCCGAGAGGTCGCCGCCCCGGATGTCGGCGAGGATGTTGTCGGCGGCGACGAAGCCCTGCTCCTTGGCGACGTGGAGAATCGGCTCCCTGTCGTTTGCGTCGCCCACCACGTACACGCGCTCGTCGTCGACAGCGCGCATCGTGTCGTCCACCCATCCCTCGCCCGGTGAGATGCCTGCCGCATCGAGGTTCAGGCCGTCGATGTTCGGCTCTCGTCCGGTGAACAGGAACACCTCGTCGGCGTCGACTGCCGACCCGTCGTCGAGGTGGAGGCGGACGCCGCCGTCGTCGGTCGATTCGACCCGCTCTTCGTACACTTCGGTCCGAATCTCCACGCCGAAATCGTCACGGTAGATGTCGAGGAGTTCGTCGCCGAATTCGGGGTCCGCCTCGTCGATTGGGCGCTCGTCGTGCTCGATGACCGTGAGGTCGACGCCCGCCTCGGCGAGGTACGGGACGAGTTCCAGACCGACGTAGCCGAATCCCATCACGACGCCCGAGTCGGGGAGGTCGGTCGCGTCGAGTACGTCCGCGCTGGTCGAGAATCCGACTTCGTCGAGGCCCGGGAGGTCTGGGACGAACGGAGACGACCCGGTGGCGACGACGACGTAGTCGGGGTCGAACTCGCGGTCACCCGCCCGGACGCGACGCTCGCCGACGAACTGACCGCGCTCGCGGACGAGTTCGACGCCATCCGTCTCGGCCATCTTCCGGACCGCGGCCCGGCGGTGGCTGGCGAACCCCGAGATGTGCTCGTCCTTCGTTTCGACGATTGCATCGAGGTCCATCTCGGGTGCATCTCCGGCCAGTCGGTCGTCGTGTCGCGCCTGATAGTGGTGTCCCGCCGCCGAGAGGAGTTCCTTCGACGGCATGCACCCGCGGAGGATACAGAGGCCACCCGCCGGGTCGCCGTCGTCGACGAACGTGAGACGGTCGATGTCGTCGCCGACGTGCGGGACCAGTTTGTCGGCGACAGCCACCCCGGCGCTTCCGTAGGCACCGATGATAAGGACGTGTGTCATACTGTGTCGCGCGAGCGGAGAGCGCTTAGTCGTTGGGTCGGGGTGCACACGAACTGCACTGCTGTCTGGGCGGTCGCCCGTCAAAAACGAATGGAGGACGGAAGGGCGTCAGCAGAAGTGAGAACTCGTTACTCAGACGGCGTTACACGCGCCGACGAGCGACGAGGGCCGCACCGGCGAGTGCGGCGAGTGCGACGCTGACACCGAACCCGGGAGCGCTCGTGGACGACGTGGTCGTCTCAGACGAGTCGGACGACCCGTGTTCGGTCGTCTTGCCGGACTCAGTCGTGGTTGCGTCGTTGGACTCGGTCGTGGTCGAGGTGTCCGATTCGGTCGTCGTCTCGTTCGTCGTGGACGACTCGGCAGAGGACATCGTAATCTGGCGCTCGGAGAAGTGGTTTACAGCGACGAGGACGGTCACGTCACCCTCGGCGTTGGTCTCCTGAACGAGGTACTTCGAGGTTTCACCGTCGTTCGCGGCGGCCGCGAGTTCCGTGTAGCTATCGGCCTCGACGGCGGCCTCACCATCGACGGTCACAGAAAGGTTGTCGGTTGCGGCGAGTGCATCTTCGGAGACAGACGTGACGACGACAGTCCCGTCGTGGACCGACCGGTCGACGGTCACAGTGATGTTGTCCGTCGTCTGCTCGGTCACTTCGAGGGTCGTGGTGCCGTCGTAGTTGACGGTGTCGACCGTCGTCTGGTCGCCGTCCTGCGTCACGTAGACTTCGGCCGCGGCGGACCCGTTGGCGATGAGTTGCTCCGTGTGGTCGTCGTTCTCGGAGCGTTCACCCTCGTAACTGCGGAAGACGAGGCGGGCGTCCTCGCTCAGGTCGGCGGTGACGTTACCCTCGTCGTTGACGGTGACGGTGCCCTCGCCGACAACGAGGAACGCGCCGGACCGGCCGTCGCGCTCGACGACGACGCGCGCGTCACCGGCCTGTTCGGCCGTCGCATTCGCCCCGAGGTTGGCGGTCACATACTGCGACTCGTTGCCCGCGGCGACGACAAGCGTCCCCTTCGGGTTGTCGTGCGCACGGATGGTTGCGCCGCTTTCGGCCTCGACTGTGGCGTTTACGTCGCTCTCCGCGGAGAGCGAGAGACCACTCGCGTCGAAGTCGGTGACGGCGGACAGCGCCACGTCGAGTCCGACGCTCGCGTCGGCTTTGGCCGTCGTCTCGACCGATTCGAGGACGGTCACGCCGTCGACGGTGTAGTTCGTCACTGCATCCGATTCCGTATCAAAGGAGACGTGCGTCCCAGTGTACGCAGACGCCTCGCTTCCCGACTGCTGGGCGGTGACCGTCCCAACGGGGACAGCGGCCGTCACCAACAGTGCGGCGAACAAGACTGTGATTCGTTTCATTGCGTTTCGATTGCAAATTCACTCTTCGTAGAAAATCTTATGGCAGTCGTGTCGACACGCCACATGCCGATTCGCGTAGAATGTGCCGATTCTCAGATGACTGATAATGCAAATAAAACGAAAAACTAGTTACCTATCGTGAGATGCCGTCGCCCTCGTCGGCGACGACGCGCTCGATGTCTTCGGGTGTGACGACAGCCACGTCACCCTCGATGGTTCGCTTGAACGATGCCGTTGCCGAGGCCCATTGCAGCGACTCTGCCACGTTGCCGCCGTCGAGATACTTCGCGAGATATCCGCCAACAAAGGCGTCGCCCGTGCCGATTGCATCGTGGGTTTCGGCCTCGTAGACGCCCTGTTCGTACACGTCGCTGTCGGCGAGCGCGAGCGACCCCTCCGCACCGCGGGTGACGACGACCGTCTCGAAGTCGTAGTCGGCTGCGAGGCCGCGGGCGACCGCTTCGGCGTCCCCATCGCGTCCGAGAACGGTTTCGGCGTCGCGCTGGGCGGCGAACAACACGTCGATTGCGTCGAACAGGTCGCGGTACGCTGCGGCGGCCTCGTCAGGAGTCCAGAGCTTCGTCCGGTAGTTCAGGTCGAACGCGGTGGTCGTTCCCGCTTCCTGTGCCGCTTCGAGCACAGCCTTCGTCGTCTCGTGGAGCGTTTCGGAGAGTGCGGGCGTGATACCACTGGTGTAACACACGTCGGCGTCGCGGACGGCGTCGAGGTCAACTTCGCCCGTTTCGAGGGTCGTCACCGCGGCGTTCGCGCGGTCGTAGACGACGTTTGTCGGTCGCGGCGCGACGCCGTGTTCGAGGTAGTAGAGACCCTGTCGGTGCTCGTCGTCCCAGACGACGCCGTCGGTGGTGACGCCGTGGCTTTGCAGTTCGCCGACGACACGGCGGCCGAGCGGTGAGTCGGGGAGTTTCGAGAACCACGCCGCGTCGCGGCCGAGTCGGGCGGCAGCGACGGCGACGTTACTCTCTGCGCCACCAGCCTGGACTTCGAACTCGCGGGCAGTCTCCAGTCGCTCGCCACGCGGCGGCGACAGGCGAAGCATCGTTTCGCCGAAGGTCACGAGGTCGGTCATGCAGAGGCGTTCGATGGCACCGTATAAACGTCCGGCGTTGGCGTCGAATCACGCGACCAAGTCGGCGTGTCGTCGCCAGCGCAAGCCGCCTTGTTGCCCTTACGCCCCAGTCAGACGCCGGACGAGGTAAATAAACGAGATGGGGATGCTGAGGAACGGAATGCCCACGAGGTAGTACAGCGGAGACGGCACCCAGTTCGACTCACGAGCCAACGTCATTCGGTCCATGTGAAGCGCCAGCGGCCCGACGATGACGGCGAGTGCCGTCCCGTAGAATCGAATTGCCTCCCCCACGGGGTCGGCCCACGCGGGGACGCTCGGTCCGGTCGCAGCGGTAAAGAGATACGACACCACGAGGACCAGCGGCCCGAACAAAATCCCGACGAAGACCAGCGGGTGCATCGATTCGACTCTCTCGGCGGCCTGACTTCAATCCTCTGTGCGGCGGCCACCGTGGCCGGGATAGTCGCGCTCGAACCGCGCTTCGATTTCGTCGCGGTCGAACTCGACGATGACCGGGCGGCCGTGCGGACACGCATAGGGGTTGTCGCAGTCGTCCAGTGCCGACAGCAGGTCGAGGACCGACCCCTCCCGCAGCGAGGTGTTGCCCGTAATCGACGGGTAACACGCGAGGTCGGAAAGCAGGTCGTCGGCGACGGCATCGACCGTCTTTTGGCCGCCGTCGGACTCGTCTTGGACGAACGCGGTCAACACGTCTCTGACGAGTTTGGGGTCCAGCGCGGCGTCGAAGACCGCGGGAACGGTCCGAACCGTGACGGTCCGCTCGCCGGTTCGACCCGCGTGGAAGCCGACTTGTGCGACTGCCTCGCGGTACTCTTCGAAGAGGGTCGCTTCGCGCGCGGTCAGTTCGAGTTCGACCGGGTCTGCCAGCGCCTGTGTCGGCGTGTCGCCCTCGATTTCGGCCTTCAGGCGCTCGTAGTTCACCCGCTCGTCGGCGGCGTGCTGGTCGACGAGGACCAACCCCTCTCCCGTCTCGGCGACGATGTAGGTGTCCATGAGTTGCCCGAGGATGCGCATCGACGGGAGCGAGTCGAACTCGGGTTCGAGCGTGGCTTCCTCGCCCGAGAGGTCGCGCTGGGTCGTCGGGGCAGAGATGCGGCGCGTCGGGGTGTTCGTGGTCGAATCGGTCGGTCGGTCGCTATTGCTGTCGGAATCCGTATCCAGCGAAGCTGGTACACCGGCGTCGGACGACGACTGCGACCCGCTATCCGGCGAGGACTGCGATCCGCTATCCAGCGACGACTGCGACGTTCGCTCCGGGCCGGGCGCGAGGTCGTATTCGCGGGGCGGTGTCGGCGGCGGCGACTGGTTCACGTCGTCGGATGCTGTCGCTTCCGACCCGGAGGCCGTTGTCGCGTCCGAATCAGATGATTGGGCATCGGCGCTTTGCGGTCGGTCGCGTTTCGCCTGCACGTCTCTCGCGCTCGGCCGCTCGGCCGCTGACTCCTCACCGTCAGCCGCTGCCGCGTGAACGTCGTGCGGGTCCTCGGCCGATACACCCTCCTCGTTCGGGTCGGCAGCCTGTTCGTCCGAATCGTCGCCGTCGACTTCACTGTCTTCGCCGCCGGGTTCGATAGGCGTCTCGTCGGCCTTCGACAACCCACGTGGTGCCGACGACCGGACGAGACCGTTCGACAGCAGGGCGTCTTCGACGGCGTCGGTCACGGCCTGTCGGACCTGCGTCTCGTCGTCGAATCGGACCTCCATCTTCCGTGGGTGGACGTTCACGTCCACGCCGTCGGGGGCGACTTCGACGAACAGGACTGCGAAGGGATAGCGGTCGGCGTCGAGTTGCCCGCCGTAGGCGTCGAGGACAGCTTCACGGAGGACGCGTGCAGTGACGTAGCGGTCGTTGACGAACGTCGAGAGGTAGTCGCGGGTACTGCGCGTCGTCTCGGGGTGACTGACGAGCCCTGAAACCGAGACGCCCGCAGCGTCGTACTCGACGGGGACCATCGCTTCGGCGACTTCGCGGCCGTAGACCGACAGAATCGTCGATGCGAGGTCGCCGCGTCCTTCGGTAGCGAACACCTCGCGGTCGTCGTGTTCGAGCGAGACGGCAACGCCCGGATTCGCCAGCGCGTAGTGCGTGACGACGGTGTTGACGTGGTCGAACTCCGTGGCCGTCGTCTTCAGGAACTTCCGGCGGGCGGGCGTGTTGAAAAAGAGGTCTTCGACTTCGACGACAGTTCCCTCCGGGCACCCGGCGGGCCGAATCGACTCGACCTCGCCGCCTTCGTACTGCAGTTCGGTCCCCACGTCGCCGCCGCGGGGTTTGGAGCGAATTGTCATCCGCGAGACGGCCCCGATGGTGTGGAGCGCCTCGCCGCGGAACCCGAGAGTCCCGACACCGGCCTCCAGGTCCTCGATGTCGGAAATCTTGCTCGTCGTGTGCTCGCGGACCGAAAGTTCGAGTTCCTCTTCGGACATCCCGACGCCATCGTCGCGGATGCGGACACCTTCGACGCCACCCGAATCGACGGCGACCGAGACTCGTGTCGCGTCCGCGTCGAGGCTATTTTCGACGAGTTCCTTCACGACCGAGGCGGGGCGTTCGACTACCTCCCCGGCGGCGATTCGCTGGATGGTCTTTTCGTCGAGTTGGACGATGTCCGTCATTCGTCACCCTCCAGTTTCGACTGCCACGCCTGCACCTTCGCCATCAAGTCCAGCGGCGACGTGGCGTTCACGTCTACCGATTCGAGTTCGTCGAGGACTGCTTCGGTTTCGGGGCCGATGGCGGGGTCGGAGTCGGCTTCCGAGTCGGACCCGGAACCGGGTGTGTTGTGCTGCGGTGCGTGGTCGACGTTCCCGTTCGCGGGACTGCCGCCTGCGCGCTTGCTTCGGCTTCCACCTTCACTCTCGACTTTCATCTGCCCGCTTCCCACGTCGAAGACGGCCTGCACGGGTTCGGACGACCCCGAGCCTTTCGCCTCGATTGCCTTCTCCTGACGGAGTCGGTCGAGCACGTCGGAGGCTCTGTCTACGACGGGCCGTGGAACCCCTGCCAAGTCGGCGACGTGAATCCCGTAACTTCGGTCCGTTGGCCCGTCCACGACGGTCCGGAGGAAGGTCACGTCGCCGTGGCGCTCGTCGGCGGCGACGTGAACGTTCGCAACCCGGTCGAGGTGGTCGGCGAGGCTCGTCAGTTCGTGGTAGTGGGTGGCGAAAAGCGTCTTCGCGCGGACTTCGTTGTGTAGATACTCGGTTGCGGCCCACGCGATAGAGATGCCGTCGTAGGTCGCGGTCCCACGTCCCACCTCGTCGAGGATGACGAGCGACTCGTCGGTGGCGGAGTGGAGGATGTTCGACAGCTCCTGCATCTCGACCATGAACGTCGAGCGACCCTGTGCGAGTTCGTCTAGTGCGCCGACGCGGGTGTAGATGCCATCGACGACGCCGATAGTCGCCGACTGCGCCGGGACGAAACTCCCGACCTGCGCGAGGAGCGTGATGAGCGCGGCCTGTCGCATGTAGGTCGACTTCCCCGACATGTTCGGCCCGGTGACGATGAGGAAGCCGCGGTCGTCGTCCATGTGGAGGTCGTTCGGAACGAAGTCGGTCGTGGTCTCGACGACCGGGTGACGACCCGCTTCGACGTGGAGGACGCCGGGGTCGGTGAGTTCCGGGCGCGCCCACCCGTTTCCGGCGGCGTGCGTCGCAAGCGACGCGAGGGCGTCGATTTCCGCGATTGCGCGGCCTACGTCCTGTAGGAGTTCGGCGCGGGTGGCGACGCGCTCGCGGAGGTCCTGAAACAGTTCGTATTCGAGGTCGCCGCGTGCCTCTTCGAGACGGAGAATCTCGCGTTCTTTCTCCGCTAACTCTTCGGTGACGAACCGCTTGGAGTTCTTGAGCGTCTTAATCTGGCGGTAGTGGTCGGGCACCTGGTCGGCGACGGACTTGCCGACCTGAATGTAGTAGCCGTCGGTCTTGTTGCGGTCGACCGTGACGTGCGAGAGGCCGTGCTGACGCTTTTCGCGGTCGGCGAGCGTCGCAATCCACGACTTCGCCGACTCGTGGCGCTCGATGAGGTCGTCGAGTTCCTCGTCGTAGCCTTTCTGGAAGAGTCCGCCCTGTGTAACCGTCTTCGGCGGGTCCTCGGCGAGCGCGTCGGCGAGGTCCACCCGCAGGTCGGCGGCAGCGTCGCTGTCGGGTCTGGCAACCACGTCCGCGAGAGGCGTGTCGGCGAGTTCGGTCCCTTCGATGGCGTCGGCAAGCGCGGGAAGGACGCCCAGCGTGTCGCGGACCGAGAGGAGCGCAGAAGCGTCCGCGCTGCCGGATGCGGCGCGCGAGGCGAGTCGTTCGAGGTCGTACGCACCATCCAATACGTCTCGGACGCGCTCACGGGCGAGGGCGGCCGAGGCCAGCGACTCCACGGCGTCGAGTCGGCGGGCGAGTTCGTCGCGGTCCCGCCGTGGTCGGGTCAACCATTCGCGGAGGAGTCTCCCGCCCGGCGCGGTGACCGTGTGGTCGATAGTGTCGAACAGCGACCCGGAGCGGTCGCCGTGCATCGTCTCCGTGAGTTCGAGGTTGCGCTGGGTCGTCGCGTCCAGTTCGAGCAAGTCGCTCGGGTGGTAGACGCGGAGGCGGGTCATCGACCGCAGGACGCCCGCACCCGTCTCCTCGACGTACCCGAGGATACCACCGGCGGCGCGAGTCGCTAGTTCGGAGTCGAGGCCGACGCTGTCGACAGTGGACTCGCCGAACTGTTCGCGGACGGCGTGGCGGGCACGACCCGGTGCGAACGCCTCGCTGGAGAAAAGCGAGAAGGAGGCGTTCGTGGCTTCGCGGAGGTGTGAGAGCGTCTCGTCGTCGGTTCGGAGGTCGGGTCCGGGGAGGACTTCGACCGGCGAGAAGCGATAGAGTTCGGCCGCGGCGTCCTCGACGGTGTCGGCTTCGGTCACGAGGAACTGGCCGGTCGTCACGTCGGCGAACGCGAGGCCGAGGCCGCCGCTGCGACCCGTTACGATGGCGGCGAGGAACTGGGCGTCGGCCCGCGAGGTTTCGAGGAGCGTGCCGGGCGTCACGACGCGCGTGATTTTCCGACGAAGGTCGCCCGATTCGGTCTCGTACTGGTCGGCGACGGCGACGCGGTAGCCGCGTTCGACCAGCGCCTTGAGGTAGGGCGTCAGGTCGGCAAGCGGCACGCCCGCCATCGGGTACGACGAGCCGTGCGACGACTTCTGTGACACCTTGAGGTCGAGTTCGCGCCCGACCGTCTCGGCGTCGTCGGCGAAGAACTCGTAGAAGTCGCCACACTGCATGGCGAGGAGGTCGGCGTCGGTCTCCGCTTTCAACGAGAGGAACTGACCGACGATTCCCTGAGCAGTCATATCCGCACGTGGGTCGGGGCGCGGATAAAACGCTACGATGGCGCGTGCGGACGGCCCCACCGATGACAACTCACCGACGACAACTGTACGGTGTCTCTTCCTACCTGAGCGGTGTGTTATCGAAGACCCATCCTTGATTTGTGGGTGTAGTATGTGGAAGAATTCCAACTATATTGCCAGAACTCCCATCTGGTCTGAATATTTATCGTTATTTGACATAGAAATATAGATGTTGATAATCGGCGGCCCAACATTATATATCGGTTCGATATTCGGTCAAACGTGACTCTCTCGTATAATCGACGAGGGCTTCTTCGCGCCGCCGGGAGCGCCGTCGCACTCGGTTCGCTGTCGGGGTGTGTGGGAGCGCTCGATACGAAATCAACCGACCCCGTCCGCTTCGGGGCGATACTACCGCTCAGCGGTTCCCTCGAGACGGTCGGAACGCACGGTAAGCGGGCGGTCGAACAGGCCATCGCCGACGTGAACGACGGTGATGGGATTCTCGGCCGTCCGGTCGAACTGACGGCTATCGACAGCAAGGGTAATCCCGACACCGCCGTCGAGGGGTACCAGTCGCTCGTCGATGAGGGTGTCGTGGGGTTCGTCGGGGCGCTCGTCAGCGACGCGTCGATTGCGCTCGCGCCGAAGGCGGCCGATGACGGTATCATGGAGATGAGCCCGGCGAGTACCAATCCGAAGCTGAGCGATGCCGGGACCGCCGACGGCCGGAAGTACTTCGGTCGAACCGTCCCCAGCGACATCCTCCAGGCGATTGCGATGGCGAAGATTCTGGACGCGCCGCAGTACGTCGGTGCCGAGTCCGTCGCGCTCCTCGCTATTGACAACGCCTTCGGGTCTGGTCTCGCCGCGGAAGTTTCGGCGAACCTCGATGCGACAGTCGTCGCCGATGTCGGGTACGACCCGTCTGCGGACTCCTTCGACGCCGTTCTCGACGATGTCTTCGCCGACGACCCCGACGCAGTGGGCTTCGTCAGCGTGCCCGGGCAGGAACACGGCATCCTCGACGCCTACGGCGCGTCTGACTACGAGGCTCCGTGGGTGTTCTCGGCGGGGATGTTCAGCGGCGACGTCCCGTCGTATTACGAGGGATTCTACAGCGCGTCCCTCTCGTCAGTGCGCACAGATGGCTACTTCAACCTCTCTCGCCGCCTGTCGGACATCGCACCGCTCGCGCCATACGCGGCGAACGCGTACGATGCGCTCTTCTTGATGGCCGCCGCCGCGGAGAAGGCGGGCGAAGCGAGCGGCCCCGCTATCTCCGAGACGATTCAGTCCGTCTCCGGTGGGACGGGCCACACCGTCTCTGTCGGCGAGTTCGACCGCGTTCGGTCGCTCGTCTCCGCGGGCCGCGACCTGAACTACCAGGGTGCTGCGAGTGGCGTCGACCTGACATCCTCGCTCGAACCGCTGAGTTCCTACCTCGTCGAGCGCATCCACGGCGGGAACGTCGAGCAGTTGGAACTGCTGCAACGGCAGTTCTTCGAGTCGGGAGGTGGCCAATGAGTTCGCCGCTGAAGCGCGTCGCAGACGCGCTCGAACGGGTGCTGCCGAACGTGGTTCGCCGCCGCTACGCAGCCAAGTTCGGTCTCGCGCTCCTGCTCATCGTCGTCGTGATGGGTGCGGCGGGTGCGTTCATCCACTTCGACACGAAGTCGGTCGTCGAACAACAGACCGAAGAGGAGATTCGGGGCGTCGCGGAGACGGAAGCCCGCGCCGTCGCCGACTGGACGGCCACCAAGGAGTCCACGGTTTCGTTCCTCTCAGAGGCGCTCGCCGAACGGCCGACGAACACGTCGAACGCAGACCACGAGCGATGGCTCGAACAGAAACTCATCGAACTCCCGGGTGACGTTCGGTCGCTCCACTACGTCGATGCCGACGCCGGGTCGGTCGTCGCCAGCACGAACGACGGAACCAGCGGCGCATCGCTCGACAGCATCGACGCACCGTGGGCGGAGCGCGCCGCCTCGTTCGCGCAGTCGACCGACGCCCAGACGTCCGCACCGTACGACGTGGGCGGCGACTCCGTCGTCGCGTTCGTCGCGCCGGTCTCCGACTCCAACGGATTCATCGTCCTGACCGCGTCGCTCGAAGCGCGGTCTCACGAGTTTAAATCGCCGTTTGCGACGGGTGACGTGAAGGTCGTCACCGAGGAGGGAACGATCCTTCTCGACAACCGGAAAGCATCGCTTCTGGACCAGTACACCGCGTCGGAAGGCTCGGTCACGGCAATCGATGCCGCGCTCACGGGACAGACGGGCTACAAACTCGTCTCCGCCCGTACCGGAATGGAAGCCGGGCAGTACGTGATGGCGTACGCACCCATCACCGGAACCGACTGGGTACTCACCTACCACGTTCCGTCGGAACGCGCATTCTCGCTCCAGACGACGGTGACGCGAAACGTCATGTCCCTCGTGGCATTCGCGATTGGCGCGCTGTTCCTCGTCGGTCTGACGATTGGTCGGGGCACCGCGAAGTCACTCGCAACGGTCGCACAGAACGCAGACCAGATTGCCAGCGGCGAAGTCGATGGTGAGGTTCCGTCTACGGCCCGCATCGACGAGATGGGCCAGTTGTACAATTCGTTCGCCGAGATGCAGTCGTATCTGACGACGGTCGCCGGGCAGGCCGAAGCTCTCGCGGCGAAGGAGTTCGACGACCCCGTCCTCGACGAGGACGTTCCCGGGTCGTTCGGTGAAGCGATGGGCCAGACCCACGAGGACCTCGAAGCGCTCATCGTCGAACTCGAAACGAAGGCAGAAGAGTTCGGTGACGCGCTGTCCGCCGCGGCCGACGGCGACCTCACGAGTCGCATGAGCGAGGACGCCGACAACGAGGCGATGAACGAGATGGCCCGGTCGTTCAACGAGATGGCCGAGGAACTCGAAGCGACCATCGCCGAGGTGGCCTCGTTCGCCGAGACGGTCGCGGCCGCCAGCGAAGAAGTGACCGCGAGTGCGCAGGAAATCGAACGCGCAAGCCGCGAGGTCAGCGAGTCCACGCAGGTCATGGCCGAGGGCGCACACGAGCAACAGGAGAACCTCCGCCAGACCACGAACGAGACGAGCAACCTCTCGGCGACCATCGAGGAAGTCGCGTCCTCGGCGACCGAACTCGAACGCACTGCCGAACACACGCTCGAAGCCAGCGAAGCGGGACACACCGCGACGGCCGACGCCATCGACACCATCGAAAACGTCGAGTCGAAGACCGAACAGACGGCCGAACGCATCGAAGAACTCGAATCGCACATGGCCGAAATCGGCGACATCGTCGAACTCATCACCGACATCGCCGAGCAGACGAACATCCTCGCGCTCAACGCCAACATCGAGGCCGCCCGTGCGGGTGAAGCGGGTGAAGGCTTCTCGGTCGTCGCGAACGAGGTCAAGGACCTCGCTGGTGAGACCAAGGAGTCCGCCGAGGAAATCGAAGCGACCATCGAAGAGGTCCAGGCGAAGTCCGAAGCCTCGGTCACCGAGATGCGCGAGACGCAGGATGCCGTCGAATCCGGCGTGGACGCGGTTTCGAACGCTCGTGACGCGCTCGACACCATCGTCGACAACGTCCGCGAGACGAAAGACGGCGTCGACGAGATTAGCCGGACGACCGACGAACAGGCCGCCTCGACCGAAGAGGTCGCCTCGATGATGGACCGCGTCACCGACATCAGCGACGAGACCGCAGCGCGGTCCGAGTCGGTCGCCGCGGCCGCAGAAGAGCAGACGGCGTCGCTCAGCGAGGTCTCCAGCGGGACCGACCGCCTCGCCTCGCAGGCCGAACGCCTCATGTCGCTCATCTCGTCGTTCGAAGTCAAGTCCGGACAGACCGACCTCGACCAGTCGTTCGAGTTCGACGACGAACAGGTGAACGAGACGCCACACTCCCAGTCACCCGTCACTGACGGCGGTGCCGGCGGCGACGACAGCGACGCTCGATAGCGAACCCGGCGCTCGATAACGACCCGGACACTCACTTTTTCGCGTCACCGCAACGACACCTGTGGCATGTAGGTGGTATTCACACTGTGCGAGCGGGGCCGATCCGACACGTCCTCGCTATCATGTATGATAATCACTGCCATAGGATTATAGTGGGAATGGTCGTGGGGGAGACATATGGATCTGCGTTCGCGACTTGCGGGGTTGGTCCCGAGGTTCGGGACCGACGCGCGCGCCGACGGCGGGGCACAGACGGCGGTGGGGGAAACAGTCACCGCTGCCGCGGAGCAAATACACCTCGGTGGACTACTGGACGGGGTTGGCGCACCGGTGTTCATGCTCGATGCAGAAAACCGCGTCATCGCGTGGAACGAGCCGATTTCGGAGCTAACCGGCGTCTCGGCTGACGAGGCGCTGGGGTCCGAACACGTGAGCGAACTGTTCTACCCGGACGGCCGCCGGGCGAAGACGCTCGCAGACAAGATACTCGACGCCCCGAAGCGCGCCGACGAGAAGTACGGACTCTCCTTCGCAAACCCGTCGCAATACCTCTACCAAGATTCGAGTACGATGGTGGACCAAAACGGCGACGAGCGACACATCTCGTTCACCGCGAAACCGTTGTTCGAGGGCGATGAACTCGTCGGCGTCATCGAGACGATACACGACCGAACCGAGGAAGTGAACAAAGGACAGGCGTCGCTCACGCTCGTCGACGAGGTGTCCGGAACGATGCAGCGCATCACCGAGGGCGACCTCTCGGCGCGCGCGGAGTTCACAGACGAGCACGATGTCCTCGACGAGGAAGTGGTGCGCGTCCTCGACCACCTCAACGAGATGGCCGCGCGGTTCGAGCGCCTCGCCTCCGAAGTCGACGACACCACGGCCGACCTCGGCACGGCGATTCAGCGGGCGGCGACGGCCGCGACCGACATCGAGTCGCAGGTGAAAGAACAGACGCACCTCCTCTCGAAGGGGTCCGAGGAGATGCAGAACCTCTCGGCCAGTATGCAGGAGATTGCGGCCACGTCCGACGAAGTCGCCTCGGCGGCGAATCAGGCGCAAGCGGCCGCAGAAAACGGGAAGGAAGCGGGCCAGAGCATCCGGTCTGCGACCGACCAGGTCATCGACATCTCCGACGAGTTGCTCGACAGCGTCATGGAACTCCAAGAGCGGATGGGCGTCATCGAGGACGTCGTCGAAGTCATCGCAGAGGTCGCCGACCGGACCAACCTGCTCGCGCTCAACGCGAACATCGAGGCCGCGCGTGCGGGCGAGGCCGGTGAAGGCTTCTCGGTCGTCGCCGACGAGGTCAAACAACTCGCCAATCAGACCCACGAACACACAGAAGAAATCGCCGAGAGCATCGAGGAGATTCAAGAGCAGGCCGACGAGACGGTGATGGCCTCCGAGCAGTCCCACGAGCAGATTCAAATCGCCTCGGGCGAAATCGGCGACGTGCTCGAATCGCTGACTGAAATCGCCAACGCGGCGGACTCGGCCGCAAACGGCATCTCGGAGGTCGCTCGCGCGACCGACTCGCAGGCGACCAACATCGAGGAGGTCACGACGACGATTCAGCAGGCGCAGGAACACGCCCGCTCGGCCGAAGACGCAACCTCGGACATCACGGACGCGACGGCCGACCAGACCGTCGCGCTCGACGCACTCGCGGGGCGCGTCCAGGAACTCGTCGGCGGCGACGCGGAGGCGGCCGAAGAAGTCGCACTACTCGAAGAAGAGATTTCCCAACTCGAATCAGCGGCTGACGGCGACTCTCCCGGCGGCGAAACTGCCGATGGTTCGGCGACCGATGTCGTCGCCGACGGAACCGGTGCGCCGGACGACTCGGAAAACCCGTTCGAGTTCAATCGGTAGCGAACGGGGGCGTGTCGCCGGACTACTCAGTCGGGACTTCTCTTCGAATCACTGCGTGTGTGTTCGAATCGGTGGATCTGGCACAGTGACTGAAAGTGTCTTGTCTGCATCGAGGTGCACCGCAACCTCGAAGGGGACCTCGAACTCCGCAGTCTGGGCTTCCCAACTCACCATCTGTTCGTCAGTGAACTTCCACGCACCGGCGGGAAGACACGAGTCAGCCGTCCAATTCAACAGCGTATACTCGTGACTGATGGATTCTCCCGGTGCAACCAGTGTGCGGAGTGCGGTCTGCTTACGGAGTGTTCCTTCGTATGCAGCCGTCCAACAGCCATTCGTGCGTGAGTTCGGAATCAGCGGGACATCGAGAACGGTTCCGTCTCCGTCTGTCGGTGTTATCCAGTCCTTTTCATCGGGGATGAGCAGCAGTCGAGCGTCGCCGTCCTGCTGTTCGCCGCGGATAGCCGAAAACGGAAGAACCTCGCCACCTGACAGCGATAGCTCTGACTCACTCGTATTTGTGAATTTGAGTCGGAGTCGAGCAGGATGCGTCGCAGTCGCTTGTTGCAGAACGGTGGCAGTAAACTCGAAATCGTCTGTCGTTACCGACTCGGGGGGAGCACTCTCGGATGAAGAGTCTGTCGTCGGCGAACCCGATTCAGGCGACGGTGAGTGGGATTGCTGGGCGTCGAATTGCGTACAACCGGCGACTGTTCCGAGTAGTGTTGCGCCGATTGTTTGGAGGGCTGTTCGGCGTCGCATCGTTCAGCAGCTATTTGTCAGCAATGCATGAGTATTTTGAGTTGGCGACGGTCAATCGAGCGAAATCGCACAACTCTCGACGTACTCGATATCGGCGATAGAGTCCAGCCCACCCTCGCCGCAGACGGGACACTCCGGGTTCGTTCGATACGGCACCGTCTCGAAGGTCATGTCCATGGCGTCGTAGAATAGCAACCTCCCATCGAGTGGGTCTCCCGCGTCGAGAAGCAGCTTCACGGCCTCAGTCGCCTGAATACACCCGACAGTTCCGGGGAGGACACCGATGACACCGGTCGTCGCGCAGTCCGGGACCGTCCCCGGTTCGGGCGCTTCGGGAAACAGACACCGGTAGCAGGGACCCTCGGGGAGAAGCGTCGTCGCCTGCCCCTCGAACTTGTAGATAGCGCCGTGGACGAGGGGAATTTCCTCGAATCGGCACACGTCGTTCAGCAGGTACCGCGTCGGGAAGTTGTCCGAGGCGTCGACCACCACGTCCGCGCCCGCGACGATTTCGTGGACGTTGGATTTGTCCACGCGGGCTTCGATTGGTTCGACGCTCACGTCCGGGTTGAGGCCGCGGACGAACGCGGCGGCGCTCTGGGCTTTCGGGTCGCCCACGTCCTCGTCGTGGTGGATGACCTGCCGCTGGAGGTTGCTTCGCTCGACCACGTCGTCGTCGACGACCACCAACTCACCGACGCCGACGGCGGCGAGATACTCGATGACCGGCGACCCGAGACCACCCGCCCCGACGACGACGACCCGCGCCGACAGCAGTCGCTCTTGTCCCTCGGGGCCGACTTCGTCCATGATGATGTGACGAGAGTAGCGTTCGAGTTGGGTGGCGTCGAGTGAGAGTGTCATAAGCCGACGTTGGCAGTCACGCCGAATAAACCCGCGGCACGGCGTCCGAGTTCCACGTCCCCGGCCGTGAGGCGCTCGCCGGAAGCGACGCGCATTTCCCGCTTCGGTCGGACTGCCTCGTATGGTCGCAGAGACGACCCCCGACGAACTTCGCGAGCGACTGGCCGACGACGAGTCCGTGGCCGTCGTCGACATCCGAGACCCCTCTTCGTTCGCCTCGGGGCACATCCCCGGGTCGGAGAACCTCCCGGCGGCGACGCTCGGTCCCGAGGTGTTCGACCGCGAGTGGCCCGACGAAGTCGTCGTCTCCTGCTACGTCGGCAAGAGTTCCAAGCGCGTCGCATCCGTCCTCGACGAGAACGTCGATGCCGACGTGAGCAGCCTTCGCGGCGGGTTCGACGGCTGGAACGGGGACGTCGAACAGGGAACCGAAGAAGATGAAGCGGACCTCGGCCCGTCGGCACCGTTCTGAACGTCTCTTTGGACTGAACGTCACGACACGACTCGACTCGAATCGAATCGATATTCGTCGCTCCACCCACTATGACAATTGTTAACGTGGATACAGTGTAAGTTATTGATAGCGTTCGTTGCGAGAGCGGTCTGGGGGCGAGAATGTTTGGAACGAACGCTGTGGAGAGAGAACCGCATGTCAACAACGGAAGCCGAAAACAAGGAGATAGCCCGTAAACTCCCGGAAGAGGCCATCAACGAGGGCAACCTGGATATCATCGACGAGCTTGTCGCAGACGACTACGTCGGGCGCAATCCTGCAGTTCCCGAACCCTATCACGGCCCCGATGGAGTCAAGGAGTTTGTCTCGATGGTTCGAACCGCATTCCCCGACCTCGAATATACGGTCGAGGACCTTATCGCTGAAGGCGACAAGGTAGTCCGACGAGACCGGGCCACTGGGACCCACGACGGTGAGTTCATGGGGGTCGAACCAACAGGGAAGGAGATTGAAATCCAGGGAGTCGTTATCGTCCGTATCGAAGACGGGAAGTTCGCTGAGTCCTGGTCCTATGCCAACATGATGGGCCTCATGCAGCAACTCGGCGTGGTGGAATCGCCAGGAGAGTAACCCGACCAGTCTTCTGTTTTTATCTGGGGGAGCGAACGCAGCAGTCCACAGTTGACGGACCTTCCTTGCTGTGCGACAGCAGTCGCTCAGCAGCCGATAAATGAGAGAATTTGACGCGGTGGGCGGGCCTTACTTGCCGCGGCGGCGACCGGCGCGGATGGAGGGACGGACGTGCTCCGTACCCTTGCCACGGTTCTGGAGACCGCGGTTCTTCTTGCCCGCGTTGGTGAGACCACGGAAGGCGCGGCCGTCGTGGGCATCGTCGCAGATCCAGTTGAGGTCGTCGTCGTTCTGGATGGCCGGGTGCTCGGGGTCGACGAGGATGACTTCCTGCCACTTCTGGGAGCCGTCCTGACCGACGCCGTAGGAGTTCAGCACACGCAGGTTGGGGTGCTTGCGCGAGGCGCGTTCCTCCGCGATGCGCGGGATGGACTTGCGGCGACCGATGCGGTTGACACCCTGGCGCTTCGTCCGGCGACCGGCCTTGTGTCGCTGCTTGCGCGCGCCACCCTTGCGGACGGAGACGCGAACCACGACGATTCCTTGCTTGGCCTTGTAGCCGAGTTCACGCGCCTTGTCGAGGCGGGTGGGTCGCTCGATGCGCTCGATAGCGCCCTGGTTGCGCCACTCCTGTTTTCGCTGCCACTGGAGTTCGGCCAGTTTGCCTTCCTTCGGGGTCTTCCACGCTTCCTTGATGTGGGAATAGAAGCTTCGTGCCATTGTATATCACCGCGGGCGCTTGCGATTCAGTCGTTGGAGGGAACATCCCTCGGAGACCACATTTCGTCCCGTACGTGACGGGTGCCCTCTGGCGTGCCCGCATGCCAGCGAGTTGGCGGAACTACCAACAGGGGAGGGTTAAGAACTTCGGATTGAGAGTTGGCGTGTAAAGGACACACACAGCAGTCTACGCAGATAACGTGTCAATGCATTATAAATAAAGTGCGGGGGAACGTGCTGAATATGTCGTCCCCGGATGTCCCCTCCACGAAGCAACAGGCGCGTGTGGCTGCCCTTCAGTGGGGGTTGGTGCAGGCGTTTTTGCTGGATACGTTCGCTCAGTTGCTCCGAAATTACTACCGAGCGACGACTGAGGCGTTTTTCCCACCCGATTGGGTAACGTCGATTCAATTCGCAGCACCGTTCGGTCTCGTCGTCGGTGGAATCGGCGGCTACCGCTGGGTGACGAACAGAAACGCAGCGACTTCGGCGTCGGCCCACCGCAGTCGTGTCGTGTTCGTCGGGTCGCTCGTTGCCGGGTGGACACTCGCAATCGTTCCGACGATGGCGTTCCAGTCGATACTCGGAGAACGGCTGTACACTGTTCCGTTCTTCGTCCTTCCGACCCTCACGGCGATATCAGTCTTCGTGGGGTCGTACGTGCTGGCCTATCGGGTCGGTACGGAGTGGTATCGTCAGAACCGAGGGCGGCTACTGGGTGTAGTAGCGGGTGCTGTTGCTGGGTTCTTTCTCGGAATGGCGGGCTTCGTCGCGTACGGCGAGTACCTGATTGCGACTCGAACCAATTTCAGCCTTGATGGTGGCCTTGGAATCGCTGTGGTTGCCTGTCTTGGCGCGGTTGGTGGCTACGTGCTAACTGAGAGGAGTGGTACTGGCGACCGCGCTGTAGAATTTCTCGTCATCTTTCTGCCGTCGGTGCTCACACTCTCCCTCTTGATGGGCCTCAGTTCGGTCGCTCTCGCCGTCGCCGGTATCTCTGTGCCCGGATTCAACTCGTCTCTCACCACACTCTTCGTGCCGATTGTTCTCTCGCTTGGGTTGGCGAGCTATCTGGCGTACGGAGCCGAAACAGCAGTGTACCAACGGTTCGTCGGTGGATAGTCGTTCTCTGAACGGTGGCAGCAGACACGAAACGTTCAAACATATGACTTTCACCCTGCTTTCGAATCCGGGACACGTGCTAACCGACATTGACTGGCGGCCGTACGTCCTCGACGACGAGGACCCCGTCGACGGCGACGTCCGCATCTCCGACGAACTCTCTTCGAAGTATCTCGATTTCGAGCGCCACCTGCTCGTCTATCTACCTCCCGATTACGACGAGTCTCGCTCCCGCAAGATGACCACGCCGGCGACTTCGACGCAGTTCGCTGCCGCCGTCTCGACACTAGAACCGGCCGCCACATCGTCCCCACTGAGCAGGTCCTCGGTCTCGAAGCCCGGCCCGAGCGACACCATCGCAGGCGACGAATCGAAGTTCAACACGACCAATAGCGACTCATCTTCCCCTGCGCGGCGATAGGCGACGACCGAGTCGGCATCACCCAACTCGACTTCGACGCTCGCTTTCGACACGTGGTCGGAGCGAAGCGCCGCGTGGTCGTTTCGGAGGGTGACGAGTCGTCGGTGGAAGTCGGTCAGGTCGGCGTCACCGTCGTGCCAGCGCATCGTCCCGCGCTGTTCCGGGACGCCGCGCTCTTGCCCGTAGTAAATCATGGGTACGCCGGGAAGAGTGAACGTCGCCGCCGCGGCGGGGCGGAGAGTCCCCTCCTCGCACTCGGTCGCATAGCGTGTCTCGTCGTGGTTTTCGACGTAGCGCATGTGGACCGCTTCGTCGGGGAATCCGTGGTGGTCCGCCTCGACGAGCGCGTCAAAGAGCGCGGACGCCGGGGCGTCACCGGTCCCGATGTCGCGGAGCGTGTCGTACAGGTCGGTGTCGTAGTGGTAGTCGAACTCGTTTTCCCGGAACTGAACGTCTCGCGGGACCGTCTCGTCGAGGAGGAGGAAGTCGTCGTTTTCGGACTTCACACGCTCTCGAATCTCTTTCCAGAAGCCGTGTGGGACGCCCCATGCCACGTCGCACCGGAAGCCATCGACGACATCGACCCACTCGTCGACCACGTCGAGCATCCACGACCGAACCGCCAGTGAGTCGTAGTTGAGGTTCGGAATCCGCGCCCAGTTGAAGTACATGCCGGGGGCGTCGTCGCCCGCCCAGTCGATGTCCGTCGCGTCCTGTTCGGCCGGGACGCGCTCGTAGTAGTCCTCGTACTCGGCGACGCCCGCCCGGTGGAGTTGGAAGGCCGGATGGTCCCGCGAAGTGTGATTGATGACGAGGTCGAAGATGACCGTGATTCCTGCGTCGTGGAGCGTGTCGACGAGCGATTCGAACTCCTCGCGCGTGCCGAGGTCAGACGCGGTATCGAAGAAGTCGGTGATGTGGTAGCCGTGCCGGGTCGGGCTCTCACAGACGGGCGTAAACCACACCACGTCCACGCCGAGCGATTCGATGTATGGGACGCGACGTTCGATTTCGCGGAACGTCGTATCCACAGTTTCGCCGGCGAACTCGCGGACGAATATCTGGTACATCGTCGCATCGCGCAGCCACTCGGGACCGTCGGCGGGGTTCGAGCAGTCGACCGCCTCGCCGTCGGCACGGATTTCGAGCGTGTCGGCGATGCTTGCTCGCTCGATGGTCTCGCCATCCTCGTCGGGGAGCGGTTCTTCACTCACCGCGACGGCGTGAACCCGCGAGAGGGCCGGAAGGTTCGCCCGGTCGATGACCACGCGGTCGTCGCCGATTTCGACGCCCGACTTCGAGAGGCCGTCGCGGTCGTCCAAGTAGAACTCGACTGTCGGCTCTTTCCCGTCGGGTGCCGGGCGTGCCTCCGCCTCGACGACGACTTGGTCATCTTCGACGCGACCAGCAAGCCGGATGTTCGGTCGGCCCGCACCCTCGATAGTCACCTCGGCTGTCGCGTACGGGTCGAACCCGTCGTCGAACGCAAAAATCGCGTCGTGGTCGCCCGGCGGGAGTCGCACGTCCACGCTCCATTCGTCGCCGTCGCGCTCGACCCGGTCTGCGCCCATCGTAAAGTCGTTGAAGGGGCCGATGACGGACGCGGATTCGATTTCGCCGAGGTCGAAGTCGTCGGTATCGTCTTCGGCGTCGCTGTCCGTCCCCTCAGCATTCCGTTCGACCTCGTCAGCCGTGATGGAGAACGTCGCTGGCTGGCGCGGGTCCGGGAAGACGCGGACGGTCACGCGGTGTGTTCCGTCGGGGGCGTCGAGTTCGGCGACGTAGACGCCCGGTACGTCCGCATCGAGGTGGACGACGGGCGCATCCGAGAGCGCCGCGGTCGACTCCGCTGGCGCGTCGACGAGGGTCCACTGGTAGGTGACATCGGGGTCGGGGTTTCGCGGTGCGAGTTCGACTGGGTCGCCGACGGTCGTAAACCGCGGCGGTCCGGGGTGATGCATTACCTATTCGGGCGGTACACTGCTCAATAAAGCTGTTCTGAAGGTTTCTTCTGTTCGTGAGATATCGTTTCGGAGGCATCCTCCGTAGCGGCCGCGACAGGGTCGAATTCGGAACCCCGCGCCGCAATTTAGGTCGTCCACGTGCGCGCGTGTGAAGACTTCTTCAGTTCACTCGACTGCCCACCCGTCCGCTCACTCGACTGGCTACCGCCGAGCGCAAGATGTTTTCTCGGTCGCGCCCGCGTGAAGAGTATGAACGCTGACGAGGGAACAGTCTCCGTCGACGCCGAGCAGGCGGCCGACGCAATCGGCGCACTCGCGGACGCCGACCGAATCGCCATCCTCGTCGCACTTCGAAACGGTGGACGGCAGTCCTTCGTCGAACTCCAGTCGGCGGCGGGGTTCGAAGACAGCGGCCGGTTCAACTACCACCTCACCAAACTCGTCGGCCGGTTCGTCAACAAACGCGAGGACGGCTACGAACTCCGCGCGGCGGGGTCGAAAGCGGTCGAAATCGTCACCGACGAACGATTCGGCGAGTCACCACCACCCGAAGAGCGTCCCCTCGACGCCTCCTGTCCGTCCTGTGGAAGCCACCTTCGAGCGCGGTACGCCGACGAGAACGTCGAAATCGCCTGTCCCGACTGTTCGACGCTCGTCCACTACGGGTATTTCCCCCCGCGCGGGCGGACGACCCGCGATGTCGACTCGCTTTTCGAAGCCTACGGAACCTGCGTCTGGCGGGATTTCACGCTGGCCTACCGGGGCGTCTGTCCGTACTGTCACGGTCGAATGACCACGCGAGTCGAAGCCGAATCGCATCACCATCTCGACTATCCGGCAGTGAGCGACTGCCGCGACTGCGGCGCGTCCATCGCGACCACGATTGGACTCCGACTCTTGGCCGACCCGACGGTCGTCTCGTTCCTCGCGGACCACGGAACCGGTCCCGACGACCGCCCGTTCTGGGAGTTCGACTTCTGTCTCGACGACAGCGACGTGGCGGTCGTCTCGGAGGACCCGCTTTCAGTCTCGGTGCCGATTCGGCAGGGCGACGAGATGCTTCGGGTCGTTGTGGATGAAAATGGGTCGGTTATCGAGACGACACGGTCAGTCCCGCGGTAGCGGGAGCAACACAGCGGTTTTCGCGGATGATGTGCTACTCGCCGGTCACTTCCACGTCCCGGTGTACTCACCGGTCGAGTCCGTCGGCGTGGTGTACGTTCGGTTCGACCCAGACTCCCACGTGACGGTCCCGTCGCTGGCTATTTTGACGAACTTGAACTCGATGTCCGTCCCAGCGGGGAGGTTCACGTCGTAGTACCAGTTCGGGTACTCGTGGACGACCTGATTGAAGAACGGCCCCACGGCACGGTCTGCGTCCCAGTTGCCCAGTTCGTGGACGTTGCCGACGACGTAGACGTTCTCGCCCATGTCCGTCGTCGCGTCGTTGACGACGAACCGCGCCGAGATTTGGTCGCCCGAGAGCACCTCGTAGCCAGAGAACGGGGTGCTCTGGACGCCGTTTGCGTCCGTGACCGTCACGTCGTAGTAGCCGCCCGAGACGGCGGGAACGGTCGCCTCGATTTCCGTGTCAGACCACGAGGTGACGGATGCGCTGGTCGTGCCGAACTCGACTGTCCCTTCGGTGCTGCCGAAGCCGTCGCCGCTGAGGACGACGGTGTGGCCGGGTTGTCCCATCGTCGGGCCGACGTGGCCGAGCGCCGGTTCGGTCGTGGTGCCGGTGTACTCCCAGACGCAGACGGTCTGCGGGCTGAGCGAGAAGGTGTCAATCGAACCGTCGGCGTTGACGGTCGCGGTGAATCCGTCGAGCGTGCCGCCGAGCACGTCGTCGTAGGTCCCCTCCGGAAGCGACGTGTGGAGACCGGAGACATCGTACCAGTCGAGACTCCGATTGATAGCGACGAGCACGACGTTGTCCCCGAATTCGCGTTCGTAGACGAAGACATCCGAGTTTATCCACCGCTCTTCGGTGTCGCCGTAGGCGAGTGCCGGATTCGACGACCGGAGTGCGGTGAGTTCCTGAATCACCTTGTATGCGGTCGTCGTCGTGTCGAACGACGGCATCGGCTTGCGGTTTTCGGGGTCGTTGCCGCCGGTGAGGTACTGCTCGGTCCCGTAGTAGACGGCCGGCGTTCCGCGCGAGGTCAGAAGGACCGCAAGCGCCATGTCGGTGTTCCGGGTGTCGCCGCCCTCGACGGTAAAGCGCGGCATGTCGTGGTTGTCGATGAAGGGAACCTGGTCGATGACCTGGTCGTGTTCCGCGGCGGTCTCTTGGAGCATGTCCCTGAAGCCGTACCAGTCGTCGGTGAAGTCGCGGAGAACCTGCCGAATTTCATGTCCGAACCGGAAGTCGAGGAGGCTCATGCCGCTGTCGTTCGAGAACTCGTAATACCGCGGATTCGACTGGTCCGCGCCGAGGAACCACTCGCCGAAGGTGAACACCGGTCGGTGGTCGTAGATGGTATCGACGAGCGTCTTTTGCCACTTCGGCGGCATGTGCGCGACGGCGTCGACCCGGATGCCGTCGATGCCCGTATCCAGCCACTGCTTGATGGCGTCTTTCAGATACTGGTCGATGTACGCCTCGTGCTGGTCGAAGTCGGCGAGGTTGTACAGGTTGCGGTAAATCTGGTCCTCGTAGCTCGAATAGTCGGTCCCGCCGTTGTGGTGGAAGTAGCTCTCGGGGTCGTCGTTGTAGGCGGCGACGTAGCTTCCGTTGTCGTAGAGGACGCCGTCTTCGAGTTCGTCGTCGGAAGTCGACGGCGAGGTGTGATTCGGAACGAAGTCGATGACCACCTTGATGCCGTTTTGGTGGGCCACGTCCACGAGTTGTTTGAACGTCTCCATATCGCCGAAGAACTGGTTCGTGTCCGTGAAGTCGCGCGCCCAGTAGCCGTGATAGGAGGTTCCGATGTCCGAGTCGACGGCGGTGATGTTCTCGAACGGCGGAGAAATCCAGACGGCAGAGACCCCGAGGTCGGTCAGATAGCCGCTTTGAATCTTGTCGATGATGCCCTGCCAGTCGCCGCCGCAGTACTTCCGGAGGTTCGAACAGTCGTCGCTCGCGAGTTCGCCCGTCGCGTTGTTGTCCGGATTACCGTCTCGGAATCGGTCCGAGATAATCTGGTAGATGACGTTCTCCGCGAAGTTCACGGTCTGTTCGGGCGGCGTCCCCGCGGCCGCCTGCGAGACGAATGCGAGGTCGTCGCTTCCAGCGCCGGTGCTTCCAGCGATACCGATTGTACTCAGTCCAAGCCCTTTCAGGAATGTTCGCCTATCGAGTGGCATAATATGTGAATGACTACCTCATCACATATAATTTTCTTCTAGTTCTAGAGATATTGGTTTAAGATATATCAAAGATGATTCTATGGAGTTGGCTGAAAATATAAAAGGGAACCCCACCGAGGGCGTTCCGGCTTAGCCTTCGACGCCGCCGAACGACAGCCCACCTTCGATGTACCGCTGTGCGAAGAGGTACACGAGCATGATGGGAGAGGCGAACGTGAGGGCGAACGCCGAGAAGCGCGCCCACGGAATCGAGTACTCACTGATGAGCGAGTACAGCCCGACGGGGAGCGTGTAGTTGCTCGTCCCGAGGAGCGTCTGTGCGACGACGAACTCAGTCCATCCGGTGAGGAAGGTAAAGATGAACACCGTCGCCAGTCCCGCCGTCGAAAGCGGGATGATAATCTCGACGACGACGCGCCACGGGGGCGCACCGTCGACGAGCGCGGCTTCCTCGTAGGAGACCGGAATCCCGTCCATGTAGGTCTTCAAGAGCCACGTGTTGAACGGGACTGCCGTCGCTGCGTAGTACACCGCCAGCGCGAGCTTGTTGTCGTTGATGCCGAGTTGGACGTACACCGTGTACAGTCCGATGAGCAGCGCGATTCCGAGTCCACCACCGACCTGTGTCAACAGGACGTAGATGAACAGAATCTTCCGGCGGAAGATGAACTCACGACGCGACAGCGCGTAGGCGGCTGGCACGATGAGCGTCATCGCGATGATGACCGTCGGAATCGCCACCGTCAGGCTGTTCCAGAAGAACGACTTGAACGACGACGGATTCTCGACGGGTTCGACCCCGAAGCCGGGGAACAACTCGACCGAGCCGAACGCGATTCGGCCGATGGTCCTCGGTCGCAGCGCACTCACGTCGAGGAACGTGAGTTGCGGCGTGCTCAACACGATAGCCGAGTTCGTCGCCGGGATGTTGAACGAGATGTCGTATCCCGGCACGATGAGGTCGCCGACGACCCAGAGGAACGGCACCAAAGACGGTGCCTCCGGGAAGAGCTTCAGCCCGCCCGACGAGTAAATCGACCCGCCGGTTCCGGACAGTGCGGCGATGAGAATCCAGTAAATCGGGAACAGGAGCAGACTGACCACGACCAGTGCGCCGACGGTTGCGCCGACCGTCTTCAACGGCTCTATCGGCGACACGTCGCCGCGCCTGACGGCTGCGGCGGTGTACTGCATGTCCTGGACCGCTTCCACTGGGGCCTTCGCTACGTTCTGGGCGTCCCCCTTCAGCTTCTGGCCGATGGTGTCGAGGAGGCTCATGCGTCGTTCACCCCGTCGGCGAGTCGGCCGCGCTTGACGTTCAGCCACATGAACGCCCCGATGAACAGGAGCGCGATGATGCTAATCGCCGCACCGCGCCCGTACTCGGCGAACGAGAGGGCTTCGCGGTAGCCGTAAACGACGATGAGTTCGTTCTGGCGTGCCGGTCCACCTTCGTTGAAGACGAAGGGGATGAGGAACTGCTGGAACGACGCCGCCGCGGTCAGGATGGACGCGAAGAACACGGGCCGTTTGATAGACGGCAGCGTGACGTGGAAGAACCGCGAGAGGTAGCCCGCGCCGTCGACGGTTGCTGCTTCGTGGAGTTCGTCGGGAACGTCCTGTAGCGCGCTCACCGTGATGATGACCATAAACGGGTACGCGAGCCACATCTCGGTGACGTTGTAGGCGGCAAACGCCAGCCAGCGCTCGCTGAGCCACGACACGGTGTCGAACCCGAATATCGCCAACACCTGGTTCGCCAGTCCGAACTCCGCGGAGCTGAAGATACCGCGCCAGACGGTGATGGTGAAGATAGACGGCAGCCCCATCGGGAGGATGATAAGCGAGCGCATGATGCGCTTGCCGCGGACGCGCTCGCTGGTCACGACGAGCGCGAGTGCGAGGCTAAAGGCTATCTTCAGCGTGACGCTCGTGGCGACGAACAGCCAAGTCACTCCGAAGGAGTTCCAAAACTGCCCGTTGATGGGAAGCGTCACGAGGGTGCGGTCGAACAGGACGATGCTGAACGTCCCGCCGAACAGTACGTCCGCGTAGTTCTCGATGCCGATGAATGCCGCCTCGCCGAACGTCAAAACCGAGAGTGCGCCTTCCCCGGCGAACAGGTTCGCCGGCGCAGCATCGGTAAACGAGATACCGATGAGGTAGACGACCGGAAACAGCATGAACGCCGAAAAGACGAACAGTCCCGGAAGGACGAACAGGAGCGAAGCGTCTCGCTTGTCGAGAAACGGAATGTCCTCGACGCGGCGGGCAACACGTGATGCGGTGCTCATTGGCTTAGGTCGTTATTCGAGGTTGCTGCGAATCTCTGCGTCGGCGGTCTCCATCGCCTTCTTCACGTCTTTGCCGTTGAACGCCTTCGTGAGCGCGGCCTTGACCGGGTCCCACACCTTCCCCATGTCCGGGTGGGTTGGCATCGGCTGGCCCTGCTGGACGGCTTCGGAGAAGCCCTGAACGTTCTCTGGCAGGTCGCCGCTCTCGACGAGGCTCTTGAGGACCGGAATGCTGCCCTGTTCTTCGGCAGCCGTCAGCGCGAGGTCCTCGTTGGTCGCGTACCACTCGATGAACGAGCGACCGGCGGCGGCGTCGGCACCGCCTTCCTCCATCGCCTTGGCGAAGTACCACATCGTGATACCCGTAAACGGCTTCGGCGAGCCACCTTCGGGGGTGGGGAGTTTGGTCACGCCGTAGTTGACGCCCTTCTCGTTGAGCGTCGAGAGGTACCACGGGCCGTTGATTGCGAACGCGGCGTTGCCTTCTGCGAACGCGGCCGCCTGCGGTTCGTAGGCCGGGTCGTTCGGCATGTACGGCACGAAGTTGTCGACGGCGAACTGGACGCCCTCGATGGTCTCGGGGAGCGCGACGCCGATGCGCTCGTCCGCCGAGTCGTCGAAGTAGTACCCGCCGAAGGCGTGTGCCCACGCACTGAGGAAGTACGCGTCCGCGAAGGGCAGGCCGAGACCGTACTGGTTGTTTCCGGGGTCGTGGTACTCTTCCATCACGGAGACCATGTCGGCGACCGTCTCCGGCGGTTCGTCGACGATGTCCTTGTTGTAGACGAGCGCCACGGTCTCCGCGTCGTGCGGGAGCCCGACGAGTTTCCCGTTGAACTGGATTGCCTCGCGGGCGGCACCCGTGAACACGTCGAGGTCGACATCGACCTGGCCGCTCTGGTCGGCGACGAACCCGCGCTGGTAGTAGTCACCGGCCCAGTCGTGGGCCCACTCGAACGACTGCGGACCCTGCCCGGCGGGAATCGCACTCGTCGTCTTCTTGCGCATGTCGGAGATGTCTGCGCCTTCGACCGTGTGCTTCGACTCTTCGTTGAACGCTTCGAGCGCCGACTTCCGGCCGGGAATCTCCGGTTCGGGAAGCGAGTACCAGACCGTCGCCGTGCCGGGGTCGACCGACTCGTCTGCACTGCTTTCGGTGGTCTCGTCGCCGCCGGACTCGCCGCCCGTGTCGCCGGATTCGCCACCGGAGTCGCCGGAGGAACTCTCTTGGACGCCAACGCAACCCGCGAGCGCAGCAGCAGAGCCAGCCACGCCGAGGTTCTTCAGTAGGGTTCTGCGATTCAGTGCCATGGTGTGAATAATTGATGAATAAGTTGTTCACATCTTAAATCATTCGAATACACCACAATCTTTCATTCTCTATTGCCACGTCTCTCGCGCTGGTGTGCTCGCTCCACGGTGGGGTGGTGGAGGCAAAAATTGTGTGCCAGAAGTGCGTCTAGGTCCCCCAGACAGGGACGGACTCTCTCATTCAGACGCATCTCACGGTCTCTCACGGCAATATAAAACTACTACGAAATTGTGCTTCATAGATTCGAAAGATAGGGGAAGAACTATACTTTGGCACACCGAGTCATGGAGATAATGGCAACAATCACGCTCGAAATGCTCCGAAAGGAGTACGACAGGGGCCGCGTCGTCGCCGTCGATGACCTCTCGCTCGATGTGGAGGACGGCGAGTTCATCACCGTCGTCGGACCCTCCGGGTGCGGGAAGTCGACGACGCTTCGGATGCTCGCGGGACTCGAATCGCCGTCTGACGGGACGATTCGCATCGGCGACGAGAACGTGACCGAACAGAGCGCCCGCACGCGCGACGTGGCGATGGTGTTCCAGAACTACGCGCTGTACCCGCACAAGACCGTCATGCAGAACATGGCGTTCGGTCTGCGGATGAGCACCGACCTCTCCAAGGAGGAACGCGAGGAGCGCGTCCGCGAGACGGCCCGGATGATGGGTATCGAAGACCTGCTCGACGACAAACCGGACGAACTCTCCGGCGGGCAGAAACAGCGCGTCGCGCTCGGCCGCGCTATCGTGCGGGAGCCCGACGTGTTCCTGTTCGACGAACCCCTCTCCAATCTGGACGCGAAGCTTCGGACGACGATGCGTACCGAGATTCAGCGCCTTCAGAACGAACTCGGCATCACCGCCCTGTACGTCACCCACGACCAGGAGGAGGCGATGACGATGGGTGACCGTATCGTCATCCTGAAAGACGGGCAACTCCAGCAGGTCGGCCGCCCGAAGGATGTCTACGAGAACCCCGCAAACGAGTTCGTCGGCGGGTTCGTCGGGTCGCCGTCGATGAACTTCGTGGACGTGACGCTCGAACGCGAGGGCGACACGACGGTTCTCGTCGCCGACGACGGCCCGTTCTCGTACGAACTGTCCGACGACTTCGCCGCGAACCTCCGCGACGAAATCCGTGAACCATCTGTTCGCGTCGGTGTCCGCCCCGAGGATATCGTCACCACGACCGACGAGTCGAACGCCATCCGAACGACCGTCGAAGTGCTCGAACCCATCGGGTCGGACAACTACCTCCATCTCGACGTCGCGCCAGACTTCATCGCCCGCGTCGACTCCGGTATCGAACCGTCGCCCGGCGACACCGTCCGCGTCACGTTCGACGAATCCGACCTCCACGTCTTCGACAAGCAGACCGGCGAATCGCTGTTGTACCGCGACTCGAAACAGAAGGCCGCGCCGATACAGTAAGGCCTCGCCACCACCTCTCGTAGACGCGAACGCACTGGTGAAACCAGTCTGCTGGAAAAAAATCGACGCTTCTCTCTTTTGTTTCCGCTGCCGTCTGCGTCCCTCTGCTGTCTGAATCTTGTCCGCGTTCCTATACCGTCTGAACCTCGTCAACGCCTTCTTCTGCCAGCGTCGCCAGCGTCGCCAGTCGAAGCGCGTGTGGCCATCCGAGCGGCGTCGCGCTGTCCGGCGTGCCGTCGTCGAAGAACTGCTCGGCGAGGTAGCCCTCGTCGGTACAGAGGGGACCATCGGGGAGGACAAGCGAGAGGAGCGACCGACTCTCGTCGAAGAAGTCGCCCGCGCGCTCGTCGTCGTGGGCAGCGAGCAGCGCACCGAGTTCGACGGCGGCGTTCGCACCCCACGCGGTCGAGACGGTCCAAATCTTCTCCGAGGACTGCTCGCGCATCCGCCAGTCGTCGCCTTCGAAGCGGACGAGACCCTTCACGTCGCTCTCGTCAGGGTCGTGCCAGAGGCCGTCGAAGACGGATTCGACGTGGGTGACGAGTCGGTCGAGTCGGTCGTCGTCGACGCGTTCGAGTCGGTCGTAGGCGCGGTGCGCAGAGACGAGTGCGAGGGCGGCCGAATCGTAGCGGTCGTCGAGTTCGCCGTCCTCGAGTCGAAGTCCGTAGCACTCGCGCTCGTCGCTCCAGAGCAGGTCGATTCCGTCGTAGACTTCGCGGGCGCGCTCGGCGGCGCGGCCGGTCAGGTCGTCGTCGAGACTGGACGTAGCGAGCGCCGCGTACGCTTCGAGGAACGTCGCCGCCGTGTGGCTGAAGCGACCGGTCATGTTCTCCCACGCGTTCTGGCAGTTGACGGGCAGGCCGTCCTCGCCGAGCGTATCGTCGAGGCTGTCGAGCGCGGTTTCGAGCGTCGCTTCGATGTCGGCGCGCAGGGCTTCGTCCTCGCACTCACCGTAGTAGGACGCGAGGAAGGCGATGACGCTGCCCGTCTGGTCGGCCTGATAGTCGGCGTCGTCACCCGATTCGAGACGGGCGTTCGCCCACCCGGGGGCGAGAGAACCGTCGAACGGCCAGACGCGGTGGGGCCACGACCCGTCGTCGCGCTGGGTCCGGCAGTAGGCGCGGGCGCTGCGGGCGTGCCAGTCGTCAAGGTCGAGACCGAGTCGTTCGTCGGACTCGAAGAGGAACCGAGAGATTTCGGCGTCGTCGCGGAACCACGTGTAGCCGTACCCACCGGAATAGGCGTAGTAGGGGTCGAAGTCGGGACCTGCGATACGGAGACCGAGCGGACCGGAGAGGAGAGAAAGGACGCGCAGGTCGTCGCGCATCGCTCCCGCTTCGGCGTGGTCCGGAACGGTCCCGGCGATACCGTTCGCGGCGCGCACTTCGAGTTCGTCGCGCTCCAGTTCGACCACGGAACGGACGGTTTCGAGCGCATCACCGCGTCGCGTCTCGGTGTCGTCGGTGACGAGGTGGCCGATGGTCGCCGACCCGGATTCGAACGGGACGGTGCCGACGACAGCACCGCTCAACTGGCCTTCTTCGTAGCGGTCGTCGGTCCGCGGCCGGGGAAGTTCCACGAGCGAGTCGGCGAGGAGTTCGTCGAACTGTTCGGGGACGCGTCCCTCGACGGTCTGGAACGACGGACTCGACGCGACGAAGTCGTGTTCGTCGGTGTGGTACACTTCGACGGCGTCGCCGTGGGTGAGTTGTCCGACGAGCGTGTCACGGCCGTCCGGGTGGAAGTGGACGAACGCGACGAGTTCCACATCGGCCTCGGTTTCGAAGCGCGTGACATGCGCGTCGTCTATCGTCAGGTCGTACTGCGTCACGTCTCCGAAGGCAGTCTCGTGCTCCGTGACGACAAGACCACTGTCGCCAACGTACGACTGGGCCGCGCCGTCGTCGAACCACTCGACGGCCGCTTCGCCACCCGTCGGTCGCACGCCGAATCGAGAGCGCTCGACCCCCCAGTGGCCAGACAGCGGATAGCCGAAATCGCGCACCGACCCGTCCGTCTCGACGTGAACTAATCGGTCACGGAGTCCAGAAAAGAGGCCACTCGTCGTCCGTCGCTCGCCCGGAAACCGCGTCGGGTGGTCCGCGTGTCGCTTGTAATCAGCGAGTGCGTCACGTAGTTGCATTGATGACTCGTCTGTTCCCCGTGGATAATAACTTTGGTGTAATGCTCATTCAAACTTTCATGGCGTTCCGAAATGCTCTCCACCCCACCGGTGAACTCCACCGTATGGCCTGTCAGGACCGCTTCCGAAAACCAACGGTCGGGTTGTACAAGCGATTGACCGACGGGTTGTACGAGCGGCGCGGACCGTGCTCGTTCGACCAGCCCAACACGCCGGAGTGGAGTGATTAAGTACCGTGGTCGATGACACGTACATCATGGACGACCGCGAACTCGCCGACCACTTGGAGCAGTTCGGACTCTCCGAGAAGGTCGTCGACACGTATCTTACCCTCCTCGAACTCGGGGAGGCGAAGGCGAGTCAAATCGCCAACGCGGCGGGTGTCTCTAAGCGCTACGTCTACAGCGTGAGCAAGGAACTCGAAGAGCGGGGCTTCGTCGAGGTCAACGACCACGTGGTTCCGACGACGATTCGTCCCCGCCCGCCCGCCGAGGTCATCGAATCGCTTTCCGAGAACGTCGCGTCGATGCGTCCCGCGCTTGAAGCGCGATACACCGCTACCGCGCGTGACGAAGAACGGTTCGAGGTCATCAAATCGCGCGTCACCGTCATCAAGCGCATCGCCGAACTCGTCGGCCGCGCCGAGTCCGAAATCACGCTCTCGCTGCCGTACGATGTCATCGACGAAGTCGAAGACGAACTCCGGGCGGCCCGGGAACGAGGCGTTCTCATCTCGCTTGTCATCAGCGGCGTCGAACCGCACGAGGAACTCTCGCTCGACGGCCTCGCGTCTCTCGTCCGCGTCTGGCACGAACTCATGCCGACGATGCTCACCGTGGACTCGCGCATCGGTCTCGTCGCGCCCGGCGAGATGGTCTCGCGGTCGAACACCGAGTCGCAGGCAATCGTCTTCGCACAACCCCACCTTGGCCCGGTCATCGTCGGGTCGTTCTTCGGGAACTACTGGCCGATGGCGGCGGAGGCGTACATCACCGACCCCGACCCGGTCCCGGCGACGTACCACAACTTCCGCCACGCCGTCTTGCAGGCCGCGCTCTGCGAACGCGAGGGCACCGACCTCGAAGTGACCGCCCACGGACGAATGGTCCACACCGACGGCCCGTCCGAACTCGAAGGCCGCATCGTCGACATCCGGCAGGGGCTTCTCGAACCTGCGAACAACTCTTTCCCGGTCGAGAACACGCTCGTCATCGAAACCGACGACGGTATCTACAGCATCGGCGGTCTCGGCGCGTTCGTCGAGGACTTCGAAGCCGAATACGTCGAACTTCGACCCGTCTCCTGACACTGGTCGCGGTCGTTTTCTCGGGTCTTGTGCAGTGTTTTAGGTGATTGACAACTATGCTAGGGTATGTCTATCGCACGACACGGGTCGGGAGCGAAAGCGGCGCTCGGTGCGCTCGCCTCACAGGTCCATCCGGTGTTCATGCTCCCGCCGCTGGCGGCGTCGTGGTTCGGTGCTATTCTCGCGGGGGAGTTCGCACTCGTGCCGGGCGTGTTCCACGCCGCCGCGGTGTTCTTCGGAGTGTACACTGCACACGTCAAGGACGGCTACATCGACTTCTACCACCGGGGCGAGGACGACGACCACCCGATGACTCGACGCGGGTGTTACCTCGGCCTCGGTGGCGCGACGCTCGGATTCGTGCTTTCGACCGCAGCGCTCGTCGGATTGGTCGATGCTGGTATCCTCTTTCTCACTGTTCCGGGGTGGCTGTTAGGATATCTTCACGCCCCGCAGTTGGATACGAACCCCGTGACTGCGACAGTTGGATACCCGCTCGGAATCGCCCTCAGCATCCTCGGCGGCTATTACGTCCAGACCGCCACACTCGCCGCAGCACCGCTCGCGTTTGCGGGCGTCTTCCTCCTCGTACTCTCCGGCGTCAAAATCATCGACGATGCGACGGACTACGAGTTCGACCGGTCCATCGACAAGCGAACCGCCTCGGTCGCTCTGGGCCTGGATGCTGCCTTTCGACTCGCATACGCCCTCATCGGCGCTGGTCTCTTCTTCGTCGTCGCGGGGTCGATTACGGGCCAGTTCCCACCCTTTGCGGCGGTTGCGACTGTCCCGTTCGCGCTCGTCGTCCTCGTCGCCCGTGGTGCGACGCCGAAACTCGCGACGATGCTGCTCGTTCGCGGGTCGTACGTCTTTCTCGCCTTCCTCGTCGTCGCTGTCGCCTTTCGCCCGCTCGCTAGCGTTCCGCTCCCCGATATCGGTATCCTCGGACCCTACACCTATCTCGCGACGGAGATTTTCTTCGGTGGCGTCGCCGCCCTCGTTCTCGTCCGCACCGGGCGCGAGGCGGCACTCCGGGTGGTCAGAACTATCGCTGTCGTCTACCCCGTCGCGTACGTCTGGGACTGGTACTCGCTCGAAGTCGGCATCTTCGCCATCCAGTTGCGGACGGGCATCGACCTGCTCGGTATCCCGCTGGAAGAACACCTCTTCATGGTCGTCGTCCCGGCGTTCGTCCTCGCGGTTCACGAGACGCTCAGTGAGTCCGACGCTGAAACGCGTCGGTAATTGCTCGTGGGACGACGTGAGATGCCCATCTGAACATTCTATATCGCGGTATTTGATTTATTGCGGGCGAGATACGGTTCTCTGGCCGTCTCAGTCGAGTTGCTCGCTCACTCCCCCGACCCAGCAGCCGTTTGCTCGCTTCCGTGCCTGACCAATTCCGGGTAGTGAGGGACACCAGCGTACCTCGCGAGTTCACGACCCAATCGGGCGGTCCGCTCCGCTAACGCCTGCTCTCGGATACCCGCCTCGGTGACCATCGTGTGCGAATCGGGGATTGCAACTTCGGTCGGGAGCGTCCACGCGCGGAGGGTGCGACAGACGATTCGGAGGTGGACGAGGGCAGTCCCCGGAAACTGTCCCGCAGCCACTTCGAGCAGTCCGACGACTGTCTCGGAAAACTCGTCGCGCCCACAGTAGTCGAGTGCGTTTTTCAGCACGCCTGAGTACGACCCGTGATAGTTGGGCGTCCCGAGGACGACGCTGTCCGCGTCACTGACAGTCTCTTTGAGCCGTTGTGCATCCGGAACGTCGGAATCGACGGCGTTCAGTGCCGGTAACTCGTAGTTTCGTAAGTCGACGAGTTCTGTCGATGCACCCGCGTCGTCTGCCGCTTCGAGTGCTTCTCTGAGGGCGATACGCGTCTTGCTGTGGTCGCGTAAACTTCCACAGATGGCGATAACGCGAGGTTCTGTCGGGTGATGCATTACCACAACACACGGGTGTCAGCCACAAAAATAGTCGCTGAATTGATATTTTGTAAGCGAGGTTCCTGAAACCTGTTTTTGGAAGCGTACTGATGTGTCTGCCGGCGTGGACACAACTCGTCACAGTTCCGATGTCTGGACGACTCGTGCGAAGAAGGAGTTCCAACACCCCTTTTAGACCAATGACATACCGAGGGGAGTACTGATTCCAGGCGTCTCAGGCGCTGAACTCTTCCACGCGTTCGAAGTCGTTGCTGGCGACGGCATCGGTTAGCGAGTCGATGTCGATGCCGTCCGGTATCTCGGCGGGGTACTTCCGCCGGAAGTAGCCGACGATGTTTTTCACGTCGCGCGCGAGGAGTTCCCGCGCGTTGTCGTGGTCGGTCGGGACCGCTTGCGGCCAATCGAAGATGGTGATGCCGCGCTCGCCGACGGCAACGTTGTATTCGGACATGTCGGCGTGGACGAGCCCGGCTTCGTACGCGGAGGCCATCTCGTCGAGAATCAGCCCCAGCACGCCCGCTACCTGCTCGGAGGCGAGTTTCGCCTTCGAGAGTTCGACACCGTCGAGTTTCGCCATCACGATAGCGTGGCGGTTGTGGTCGACCGGGCGGGGGACCGACACCTGTGGGAAGAGCGTCTCCAACGCATCGTACTCACGTTCGGCCGCCTTGCGTGCGGTGTAGAGCCACGAGACGTGGTGGTTGTCGGAGGTGTAGTCCCGTTCGCGGCGAACCTCGCGGAAGTTGGTGTAGCCTTCGCGGTGGAACTTCAGGGCGAGGGGTTTGAACGACTGCACTTCCAACACGTCGCTTTCCTTTCCGACGCCCAGTGGTGCGCCGACGCCCTGGATGGTGTCTCGCTGCGCGAAGGTCCGAAGCGCGAGCGCGTCGTACCCTTCGACCGTGAGTTTGTACCCCTCGTACTGGATGGTCTTGCGCTCGATGAGTTCGCGGGTCATACAGCGGTCGATGCGGTAGTCGACCTCCTCTTTCGTCAACCCGGAGTTCTTCGGGAGTTTCTCGCGGTTGACCCACTCGCTGAAGCGCATGCCCTGCTCGACGCCCGAGAGGAGATAGAAGTCCTCAGACTCGAGTTCGGCCATCACGCCTGCGACGTTCCGTACCATGAGAGGTGTTCTGCGACCAAGGGGTAAAAGGCCCGCGAGTCGGCGAACCCTCCTCGATAAATCTCATACGGCGATACAGAATCGAGGTACTGCGCTGAGAGACGGCTATCGATGCACAGAGATGCGGAGAGCGGTGAGGACCACGCCGTCTCGACTCTCCAGCAGGAGTATCAAACGAAAGCCACTATCCTTGGGGCGGAGTATCACTCGGTCACATGGACCAGTACGCATACGTCGTGAACGTCGAAGGGGCAGTCGTCCGAGACGGGACGTATCTCCTCATCGAGCGCTCGGAAGCGGAAGAACACGCGGCCGGTATGTTGGCGTTCCCCGGTGGGAAGGTCGAGCAGTCACCGGGAGAGACTGCGCCAATCGAAGCGACCGCCCAACGCGAACTCGACGAAGAAGTCGGTGTCGAGGTCGGTGCGGTCGAGTACGTTCTCAGTCGGACCTTCGAGGCCGCCGGGACGCAGTGTCTCAACGTCGTCACGCTCTGCGAGTACGAGGGCGGAGAGGCACACGCCCGCGCTCCCGAGGAGGTGGCCGCGGTGCACTGGCTTTCGCCCGAGGAGATTCGCGACCACGACGACGCACCCGAGTACCTCAAAGAAGACATCGAGGCGCTGGAGGCACTTCGGAGCGGGGCCGACACATAGACGACAGCGGAAGCGTCCGTTATTCGACGTTCACGCGGTACGGGAGTCCTTCGGGTTCGAAGGTTCCGGTGGCATCACACTGGACGGACACCGGACCGACCCTCGCCTCTCGGTCCGTGGGGTACCACGGCCGACCCACGGGAGCGACCACGAACCGTGCGTTCCTGTCACCGACGAAGACGAGGTCGCCTTCATCGAATTCCTCCATGGCTTCGATGTCGAGCGCGTCGGTAAGCGCCTCGACGAACGGAACGACTTCGGGAACGGTCATGCCGATTTCCGTCGCTTCGCCGAGGTCCGTCACCGGGTCGAACGCGCCCGAAGACTGCCCGTCGTAGCAGATGTACTCGATGACGTTCCCCTCTGGGTCTTCGAAGTACACCGAGTCACATTCGAGAAAGTTGAATCGGATGCTCGGTCCCTCGCCGGTTTCGAGGATGTCGATGTCATGGTCGTCCAGCCACGCGACCACGGAGTCGATGTCGGCATCGACGGTGAACGCGAAGTGACCGGGGTCCGTGTCGCCGAGTTCGAACCAGACTGTCGTCTCGCCCGCGGCCACGGAGCGTTGCGACCCCGGAACGGGGGCGAACCCGAGCGTCTCGGCGTAGAAGTCACACAGCGAGATAGGGTCTTTCGCGGCGAAGGCGAGGCGGTGAACGTGCATGGAGGTACGTCACGGCGGCGTGGTTTAATCGAATCGCTCGTGTCGACGAGACGACGCCCTCGCGGTCGAACAGACGACGTCCCTGAGCGGAGTAGACGGCGCACCCGTCGTCGAACAGACGACGCCCCGTAAGCGAGCGCGGTCGAAATCGCTTTCTCCCGGATGTTCCATGTTCGACTATGAACGACGCGTCGGACGCGCTTTCCGACCGGGAGTGGCGATTGATTCGTGAAGACGTCCGCCCGGGGGCGATGCAGATGGCACTCGACGAAGTCGCGGCGGAGACGGCCGCACAGGGCGGTCCTCGAACGGTTCGCGTGTATTCGTGGAAACCGAGTTGTCTCTCGCTCGGTTACGGACAGGACCCCGAGACGGTCGATTGGGACTACTGCGAACGCGAGGGAATCGACGTGACACGCCGCCCGACCGGTGGTGGCGGCATCTACCACGACAATTACGGCGACGTTGCGTACTCCATCGTCGCGCCGAAAGCCGAGTTGCCGGGCGACCTCATGGACTGCTATCACCTCCTCTGCAAGCCGATTCTCGACGCGATTCGAGCGGTCGGCGTCGACGTGGACTTCGTCGAGGACGACATGCCCGTCATCTGGCACCCGGCGTGCTATCTCCGTGCGCTCCATCCGGCCCACGACATGGTCGCCGAGGGTCGGAAAGTCGCGGGGAACGCCCAGTACCGCCGCCGCGACGCTGTCGTCCAACACGGGTCGCTTACGTACTCGGTCGACGCCGACACCCACCTCGACGTGTACTCCGGCCACGACGTGACTCCCGGCGAGTTCCGCGACCGCGTCGTCGGTATCGACGAACTCGTCGACGTGTCTCGCGAGCAGTTCGTCGAGGTGCTGGAGTCGAAACTGGCGGCCTTCGTCGATGCCGAGGAAGGGTCGTGGACCGACGACGAACTCGAACGGGCGCGAGCGCGCGTCGAAGAGAAATACCAGAGCGACGACTGGGTCCGGCGCACCCCCAGAGATTCGTAAACGAGAGCGACCCAGAGATTCGGAAGCCGAATCGGCCAACTCCGAAGTCCCTTTGTTCGGGTACCCCGTGGAGTTCGGCATGCGAGTAGGAGCACACGTCTCTATCGCCGGTGGCGTCGACAACGCGGTTGGAAACCAACTCGATGTCGGCGGGAACTGTGGACAGATATTTACGCACTCGCCGCAGGTCTGGCAGGACCCCAACATCGGCGACGACGAGGCCGAGGCCTTCCTCACGGGGACGGCCGACTCGCTTGAGGGGCCGTGGGTCATCCACACCTCGTACCTCGTCAATCTCTGTACGCCGAAAGACGGCCTCCGCGAGAAGTCTCTCGACTCCATGCAGAAGGAAGTCGATGCGGCGGCCACACTCGACATTCCCTACGTAAACGTCCACCTCGGTGCCCACACCGGCGCGGGCGAACAGCAGGGCCTCGACAACGCCGTCTCCGTCCTCAACGAACTCGACATCCCCGAGAGCGTCACCGTCCTCATCGAGTCCGACGCCGGGTCGGGAACCAAGATGGGCGACGACTTCGCCCACCTCGGATACGTCCTCGAAGAGTCCGAACAGGACCTCGATATCTGTCTGGACACCGCCCACGCGTTCGCCGCGGGATACGACCTCTCGACACCCGAGGGCGTCGAAGAGACGTTCGAAGAACTCGATTCTGAGGTCGGTCTGGAACACCTCAAGTGCGTCCACCTGAACGACTCGAAACACGACTGCGGGACGAACAAAGACGAACACGCTCACATCGGCGAGGGCCTCATCGGCGAGGAGGGAATGCGCGCGTTCATCAACCACGACGCTATCGTCGACAACGACGTCCCGCTCGTCTTGGAGACGCCGACGGAAAACGGAAAGAGCTACGAGTGGAACATCGACCGCGTCCGCGAGTTCCGCGCCGACGGCAACTGAAGAAAGTCTGACATTTCGAACAACGATTATCGGCCTTCCGTCATAATTGTCAGACAGATGTCCTCACTGTCCGACACGCCCTCCCGTTGGACCCGTCGTACCGTCCTCCGATGTGCGACGGCTCTTCCGTTTGCCGCTTCGGTTGCCGGTACAGCGCACGCTTCGCCGTCGGGAAACGCTCGAATCGCCACGTTGAACCTCGGACTCGGCGTGAGTCTCGCGCCGCTTCTCTCTGCGAGCGACGAGGCGGAACTACAGCGTATCGTCGGCGAGTTGTACAAGTCCGTCGAGGCGAGCGCCGTCTCCGAACGGATGGGCGTGCTCGCGGACGAACTGTTGGCCGTCGCACCAGATGTCGTCGCACTTCAGGAGGCTTCGTCGGTCTACGCCACCGGCGAGGGTACCATCGATTTCCTCGCAGAACTGACTGCGGCCCTCAACGAGGGACCCGAAAGCTACCGTGTCGCCGCTGTCTCCGAGACGTCTGCCGTCTCGCTGCCGGGTGTCATCGACGGAACTCAGACGACCGTGAGCCTCCACGACAAAGACGCCGTACTCGTCCGGGAGGGTGTCGAGGCGACCGAACTTCGGAACGAGACGTTCGACGCCACACTCGAAGTCGTACTCGGGGAGGCAGGTGACAGGTCGGTCGACATCTCACGCGGCTTTTCGGCCGCGACGGTCGCTATCCCCGACGGGCCATCGTTCACTATCGCGTCAACACACCTCGAACGGGCGAGTCGGGCAGTTCGAGTCGCACAGGCGGCCGAACTCACAGATTGGGCGAACGGACACGAGGGTCCAGTTGCCATCGTCGGCGACACGAACTCGAAACCGGGCGGCGAAGCCTACGAGGGAATTTCCGCGTCCTTCGCCCCGGTGACTGCCGACATTGGGCCGACGTGCTGTCGGCGCAGTAATTTGACCGGTGGTGACCTCGACCGGACGGTCGACCACGTGTTCGTCCGCGGCCTGACGACCTCGAATCCTACTCGATTCGCTCACGACGACGCAATCCGCGTCGAAACCCCGGCCGGGAACCTGTGGCCATCGGACCACGCAGGGGTCGCCGTGACCGTCGAGGCGGCCCCCGAGCAGTCGACTGCGACGCCCACGGACACAACAACACGCACCGCCTCGACAACGCAGCCGACGACGCCCAGCGCAACCGCGACTACGACCAACGCTGCCGGATTCGGGCTTCTCGCTTCCCTCTCTGCGCTCGTGGCTGCGGCGCTCCGCACTCGGCAGAGCGAGTGATTCCTCCGGGGCGCTGAATCTCTCGACACCGACTGACTTTTGCCGCGCCACGCCCGAATTCGGATGTGCGACGCTTTTCGGAATCGTACCTCCGTCGGACGCGGCAGGGCATGTGGGAGGACTCCCGCGCCTCGCTTTCCGACCTGGACCTCGATGGACGAACCCGCATCCTCGACGTGGGGTGCGGAACGGGCGAGTTTACGCACGTCCTCGCCGAGTCGTCCGACGCCCAAGTCGTCGGCGTGGATGCCGATACCGACCTGCTTTCGGTCGCTGCCGAGTGCCCGGGAATCGAGGTGGTCGCAGGCGATGCGACGCAGCTTCCCTTCGCAGACGGCAGTTTCGACCTCGTCGTCTGTCAGGCACTCCTCGTGAACCTTCCCGACCCGACGGCCGCACTTGCGGAGTTCGCCCGCGTCTCGTCAGACCTCGTAGCGACGGTCGAACCCGACAACGCTGCTGTCGGCGTCGATTCGACCGTCGACGCGGAAGTCTCGCTCGAACGTCGCGTCAGAGACGCCTTCCTCGACGGCGTCCAGACGAATGTCGCGCTCGGCACACGCGTGACCGACCTGTTTTCCGCCGTTGGCCTGTCGGTCGTCGGTACCCGCCGCTATCACCACCGAAAGGTAGTCCAACCGCCGTACGACGAGTACGACGTTCGGAGCGCGGCCAAGAAGGCAACCGGCGAGGGACTCGACCGACACGAGGCGGACCTCCGGCGCGGACTCGGCGACGACTCCTACGAATCGGTCCGACGCGAGTGGCGACAGATGGGCCGTGAAGTCGTCCGACAGATTCGTGACGGTGACTACCGCCGGGCAGAGGTCGTCCCGTTCGACGTGACGACGGGTCGCGTCTGAGAACTCCTCGTAAAAAGAGGTCGAGTGACAGCACGCAGGCCGCATCGTCGAGTCGGGGGGCGGACCCCGACTCAGGTGGCGGACTCGACTCAGATACTACACCACGTCGCCGCGGACTGTCGTCCCCGTCTGTTCGGCGCGGTAGGTGCGCATCGCTTCGACGGCCGCATCGGCCTCGTCAGACTCGACGCCGAGCATCTCCAGCGCGCCGGTGAGCGTCGGGAAGGCAAACTCGCCGTTTCGTAATTTCTCCATCGCGTTCGGCGAGCGCTGGCCGTCCGCGTAGAGACAGACACCGCGAGGGTCGAGAATCTGTTCGTACTTCTCGCGGGCCAACGCGCCCTTCAGCCGCTGTGTGACGTTGTCTTCGAACGGGGCGTTACACACTTCGAGGTGGATTGGCTCGTTGTCTGGAAGGAGGTGCGCGGCGAGACACTTCTCGGGCGCGGCGTAGCCGTTCGAATTCGCCCGAATCAGCTCAGGATTCTCGCGGGCCCACTCTGCACGGACGCTCTTTCCGACGCCTTTGACGCCGTGGTTGGCTTCGAACTCCGCGGCCGCTTCGTTGTCGCCGCGAAGCAGGATGTCCTTCGTCACGTACACGTCGAGGCGGTCGAGGGGGTCCAGACCGAGGGCCACGTCGCCGTAGACCCACACCTCGCGGACGGGGACGGGGAGTGTCTCGGATTCGACCGCATCGACAATCGCTTCGACGCGGTCCAGGGCAGCGTCTCTGTCCATCGCGTGACGATGCGGGTTGGAAAGGGAAACCGGTTTCGCGTCGGTTGCGGTGGCCCTCTCACGGAGGTCCGACGCCACACCGGCCGTTCCGAGGCGAAACCCGTATCCCTCCTGCCGGGCAAGCGACCGGCAATGGAGTGCGACAAGTGCGGCCGCGACGCGGTAATGCACGCGGCTTACTCCGGGGCACATCTCTGTGAGGACCACTTCTGTGCCTCGGTCGAGAAACGAGTCCGCCGCCGCATCCGCGAGGACGACATGCTCCCCCGAGACGCAACGCCGGAGAACCCGCAAACGTGGGTTATCGGCCTCTCGGGCGGCAAAGACAGCGTCGTTCTCACCCACATCCTCGACGAGACGTTCGGGCGCGACCCGCGAATCGAACTCATCGCGCTCACCATCCACGAGGGTATCGAAGGCTACCGCGACAAGTCAGTCGATGCCTGTGTCGAACTCTCTGACGACCTCGACATGCGCCACGAGATGGTGTCGTACGAAGAGGAGTTCGGCGTCCGGATGGACGACGTCGTCGAGAAAGACCCCGAAAACATGGCCGCATGCGCCTACTGCGGGGTGTTCCGACGCGACTTGCTCGAACGCTTCGCCGACGAGTACGGGGCGGACAAACTGCTGACCGGTCACAACCTCGACGACGAGGCACAGACCGCGCTGATGAACTTCCTCGAAGGCGACGTCAAACAGGTCGCGAAGCACTTCGACGCCAGTATCGGGTCGTTCGACAAGCGCCGGGATGCTGGTGATTTCATCCCCCGGGCCAAACCGCTGCGCGACATTCCCGAGAAGGAAGTCGCGCTCTACGCGCACCTCAAGGACCTCCCCGCGCACATCACGGAGTGTCCTCACTCCTCGGAAGCCTACCGCGGCGAGATTCAACAGCTTCTCTTGAAGCTCGAAGAGAACCACCCCGGAACACGCCACTCGATTATGGCTGGCTACGAGGAACTGGCTGAACTGACCGCCCGCGAGTACCGCGGTGACGGACAGGTTGACCTCAACGAGTGCGAGCGCTGCGGGTCGAAGACGGCGGGTGACGTGTGTCGAAAGTGCCGTCTCATCGAGTCGATAGAGGCCGTCTAACGGCACTCCCCACGAAGCGGTCCCGTGGCTGTTTGTGAGACTCCTCTCGAAAGCCAGTGGCTCTCGGGCTAAAAATCGAAAGAAGAGCTATTCTACGACGCGTCGGACGGTCGCAGCGGTAACGAAAGCGGGGCCGACAGGGCGTTACCGGATAACGTCGAGACCGTTGTTCTTCTCGACTTCGTCGCGGCCGCCATCGGACCACGTACCGCTCTGCGGCGTCTCGACACGTTGCGAACTATCGAATTCCGAACGCTGCTGGCTCTGGCTCTGATTTTGACCTTGCAGTTGGATGCTCTGGCGGGACTTATCGGCCTGCTTTTGCGTCGTTGGGCCGAGGACCTGTGCCGACTGAACACCGGTCATGATAGCCATCACGCGGACTTTGCCTTTGTACTCGTCCTGAATGCGAGCGCCCCAGATGACGTTCGCAGCGGCTTCGAGTCGCTCGGTGATGTTGCTCGCGATGCCTTCGGCCTCCTTCAGTGTGAGGTCGGGACCGCCCGTGATGTGGACGAGTCCACCGGATGCACCCCGATAGTCGACGTCCAAAAGCGGGTGGTTCATCGCGTCGTTGACCACTTCTTGGGTCTTGTTCTTGTCCTGTGTCTCGCCGACGAGCATCACCGCGACGCCGCCTTGGTTCATGATGGTAGACATGTCGGCGTAGTCGAGGTTGATGAGCGACGGCTGTGTGATGGTCTCCGAGATACCCTTGACGGTTTCGGCGATAATCTGGTCCATGACCGAGAACGCCTTGCCGATGGGCAGGTTCGGGACGTAATCGAGGAGACGGTTGTTGTCGAGGACGATGATGGAGTCGGCTTCGTTGCGAAGCTTCTCCAGGCCTTCCTCGGCTTTGACCGTTCGGGCACGCTCGACGTTGAACGGCGTCGAGACCATGCCGACCACGATTGCACCTTGCTCTTTGGCGATTTTGGCGACGACCGGTGCCGCACCAGTACCGGTTCCGCCACCCATACCGGCGGTGACGAACACGAGGTCGGCGTCGCCGAGGACGTCCTTGATGGTTCCCTGCGCCATTTCGGTGGCACGCTCACCCATCGAGGGGTCGCCACCAGCGCCGAGACCCTGCGTCAGGGACTTTCCGACGAGTATCTTCGTGTCGGCTTCGATCATCTTCAGGTGCTGCTTGTCGGTGTTGATAGCCACCGTGTCCGCACCTTCGACGCCAATGTTGTAGAGGCGGTTGATAGTGTTGTTACCGGCACCACCACAGCCGACAATGACGATACGCGGATCACCGAACTGCTCGCCGTCGTCGGACGAGGTTTGTGCTTGGCGTTCGGCTTCGTCGCGCTCCATCGCCTCACGAACAATATCCTGCATCGTTACACCTTCGCCCAGCCGCGCTTGCTGGTAGATTCGCGCTGTCGGCTGTCGGCTGTCTGTTCATTGAGCATATCGCGGACGGCGGATCGAATGGCTTCAGACCGGTTCGGGAATTCACCCGTCTCGACCATTCGTTCGACCTCCTCGATCTGCTGCTTCGGAATTCGTAGTGTCACACGCTCCATGTTTACATTCCCCCGGTAAGACGGCGCGCAGCACGTGAGTGCATGTGTCATACGCCCCAAAATCGACGGACAGCGGCCGGTTAGGCCCCGCCGTCGACCGGGTGTAAGACAACCGTCTTACGCGATAATCACCACAAAGCGATGGGATATAAATGTAACGGCGGTTGTAAGACAGATGTTGAATATCGTGTATAGACCGTTTTAATCGGTGATTATGGCCCTTCGAGAACGTTTGCTGCAGGGGTCCGTCGACCGCAATCCGGGCAGAACGCCCAATCGGAGCGAAGTTCGGCACTGCACTCACAAAATACTCGTTGGGTTGCTTTCTCGCCACAGTTCGGACAGTACACGTGCTCGTCGTCTAACGATTCACCGCACTGTCCGCACTCGAGGTCTTCGGGTTCTGTCTCGTCTCTCTCACCCGATGTCTTACGACCCGTGTTCGACGCTAATTTGGGGCCATACTCGGTGTTTACGGCGGAATCGCCGTCCGCTCCGTCGACGTTAATGTTGACGTGAAATTCAGACGGGGTACGACGGTCGCTGTGTGAGTGATACTCGTCGAGATAGGTCGGGAGCCGTTCTTCCAGTCGCTTTTCGACGAGTTCGTCCACTCGTGAGGTCAGCACGTCGTCGAAATCCGTCGGGCTCGTGTCAGACTCGTTTTCCTCGACGTGGTCACGCTCCATCTGGTCGAGATACTGGCGGAGGGCCTCGCGCATCACCTCGCTCTTGGACGTGTCGAGTTCCTCCAACCGCTCGACGAGGGCGTCGTCGGCGCGGAACGTGATTTTTGTCATCTAGTCGCAGATTATCTCGATACCTTATCAATGTTCGCTCGCGTCTGACGTACGTCAGTCGTCTTCTGCACGCCGAATGGTAATGGTTAAAACCGTCGACCGGATAGAACGCAGTGACCGCTCTTAGCTCAGCCTGGCAGAGCAGCCGACTGTAGATCGGCTTGTCCCCCGTTCAAATCGGGGAGAGCGGATTTGCTTGCAAATCCGGTCGAGCCGTTTGAGCAAGTCAGTCGCAGCGCGTGAACGAAGTGAACGCGTCGTCTGACAGAGTTCAAATCGGGGAGAGCGGACTGAACTTCAACACCCGTGAGCGGAGCGAACGGTGTTGAATGTGAAGGACTTCTCGACCCGATTTGAGCAGCGAGCAACGCGAAGCGTTGCGAGTGAGTTCAAATCGGGGTAGATAGGGTACGACCGCCACAACTCGCATCGAACGCGACCCGTCCCTCGAACCGTATGAGTGGTCGCTTGTTTCTTTGATGAGCGCCACGCGCGGGGAGCGCGCCTACGCGAAACAACAACTACTGGTAGTCCACGACTCCCTCGTGCCACGAATCCATCACGATTCATCAGCCTATTTATCAATACGCATCCACGTTCTCCGAATATGTCTCCCAGTCTCCCGTCGAGTGAATTTGCCACTCGACTCGACGCCGTTCGCGGCAACTTCGCCGACACCGATGCAGATGCCGGTGTCTGGTTCAGCGCGACGAGCATCGAGTACCTCTCCGGATTCAATCATATTCAGACCGAGCGCCCTGTGGCGCTCGTCGTCACTGACGACCGGGTCGAACTCGTCGGCCCGCGACTCGAACTCGAACGGGCGAGCGAGGTGCCACAAATCGACCACATGCGCTCGTACTTCGATTACCCCGGTGGGAACCCGATGGGAACGCTCTCCGAGACGCTGGCCAAACTCGGCGTCGAGCGAGTCGCAACCGACGCCGACGGCGCACCGGGTGTGATGGGCTATCAGGGACCGGCGCTCTCAGAGTTCGTCGAAGTCGAAACCCAGCGGTGGGTTCCGCGGATGCGCTGGGAGAAGACCGACGCCGAAATCGCCTGTATTCGGGAGTCCGCCCGGTGGGCCAATCTGGGCCACCGATACCTCGCCGACTTCACCGAGGTTGGCGCGCACCCGGCGACGGTCTCACAGCGGGCGTCGATGGAGGCGTCGCGAGCCATGCTCGACACCCTCGGCGACCAGTACGTCCCTCGCACTCGCGGCGGTGGCCCGGTTCACGCGGGCTACATCTCCGGGTCCGAAACCGCCCTTCCGCACGGACACACGCCGAACGAGCGCCTCTCGGAGGGTGATGCCATCATCACCGGCGCGACGGCCATCGTCGACGGCTACTACTCCGAACTGGAGCGAACGATGTTCCTCGGCGACCCGTCCGACGAGGACGAACACTACTTCGAACTCATGCTGGAGGCGCAGGACATCGCCATCGACGCCCTCGGGCCGGGCGTCCCCGTCGACTATGTGGACCACGTCGTCTGGGAGTATTTCGAAGAGCAGGGCGTCACCGACCTCGCGCGGCACCACGTCGGCCACAACATCGGCCTCGGCGCGCACGAACCGCCGTATATCGACCGCGGATGGACCGACCACTGCAGCGACTCCGACACCGACTTCACCGAGTCCGACGCCGAAATCGCCACCGGGCAGGTCTACACCATCGAACCGGGTTTCTACACCGAGACGACGGGCTATCGCCACTCGGATACTGTCGCTATCACCGACTCAGGCACCGAGACACTGACGTACTTCCCCCGTGATATCGAGTCGAACACCATCTCTACGGGCCGGTGAAGCGGTCCACCACCGGCCGCACACCGTACCCACCCGCTTCGCTATATTCAAGTAGACTTTCACCAATGAAACTCTAGTGGCAGTCACGTTCGACCTCTTTGGAACGCTCGTCGATGTCGAGTACCCCGACGACCCCAGTGCGGCCGTCGCCGGGGCGCTCCGTGACGCTGGCGTCTCGGTCCCAGACGACTGGGACGACGCCTACTGCGAGGTCCACATCGACGCTCCCGAGGGTGCGGAAGTTCCACTTCCGGCGCACGTCGCCGCGGCACTTCGCTCGCGTGGGGCTTCGTCTCCGGACAACGCCGCCCGGAGAGCGGTCGTCAACGCGTTCGACCCCGAGGTGACGACGCGACCCGGTGCGGTCGAGGCAGTCGAGGCGGCCCGCGAGCGCGGCCCCGTCGGACTCCTGTCGAACTGCTCGGTTCCGGAACTCGTTTCTCGGACGCTCATTCGGTCGGACCTCGACCGGCGCGGTTTCGACGACATCACGACGAGCGTGGCCTGCGGATGGCGCAAGCCCCACGCGCAGGCATTCGAGGCGTCCGCCCGCGGGCTTGGCGTCGACTCGTCGGACGTGGTCCACGTTGGCGACGACCCGGAGACAGACGGCGGCATCGAAGCCGTCGGCGGGCAATTCGTCAATCTGCGCGAGACGACGCTGAAGACGCTCGCGGCCCGTTTACGGCGAGGTGACGACCCGTGTCCGTGACTGCCGTCGTCGCCGTCGTCGCCGCCGCCGTCCTCGACCGAGTGTTCGCCGAACCACCGGCCAGCGTCCACCCGGTCGCTCTGTTCGGGCGGTTGGTCGCCCCCTTCGACCGCGAGTGGTCGCATCCGACAGCCGTCGGCGCTCTCGCCGCGCTCGGGCTTCCGGCGTTCGCCGCGGGCATCGTCGCGGCCGCGACATGGAGTGCATCGACTGTCTCACCGTGGGTCGGCGCGGGCGTCGCCGCGCTCGCGCTCTTTTCGACGACGAGCCTTCAGATGCTCCTCGACGCGACGGAGACGGTTGTCTCGGCGACGGCGTCAGACATGGACACGGCCCGCCGAGAACTCCGCGCCCTCGCTGGACGCGACCCGGTGACGTTGTCAGCAGGCGAGATTCGAAGTGCTGCCGTCGAGAGCGCGGCAGAGAACCTCGCCGACGGTCTGGTCGCGCCGCTTCTCGCGTTCGCACTCGTCGTCCCGTTTTCACTCCCCCTCGCCACCGGCGCGGCAGCGTGGGTAAAGGGCGTAAACACGCTCGATTCGATGCTCGGCTACCACCACAAGCCGGTCGGCCGCGTCCCGGCCAAACTCGACGACGCGACGATGTGGCTTCCGGCCCGCGTTTCGGCTGTCTTACTCGCCGTCGTCGCCGGGTCACCCGGCGTCCTCGGTCGCGTGCGGTCACTTGCTCGCAGACCGGCCTCGCCCAACTCCGGGTGGCCGATGGCCACGCTCGCAGCGCTCCTCGGGACGCGACTGGAGAAACCCGACCACTACCTCCTCGACGCGGGGACTGACTTTCCAGATACCGAGACGGCCGCGCGGGGCGTTCGACTCGTCTCCCGCGCGGGCCTGAGTGCATTCGCACTTGCAGGTGCGGTCGCGTGGTTCTCGCCAGAGAGTGGTTCGACGCTCTCGCCCGCGCTGGTCGCGCTCGTGCCTGTGGAGGTGTTTACGTGGTTCTAAGCGCCCTCCGCGGCGGCTTGGGATTCCTGACGCGGCTTCCGGTCGGTGGCGGCGGAAAAGAGTGGGACGCCTTCAGGCGCATGCCGGTCACGTTTCCACTGGTCGGCTACGTCGTCGGTGGACTCGCCGCACTGCCACTTCTCGCCCCGCTCCCGGTTTCGACTGCCGCGGCACTATACCTCGTAACGCTGTACTTCGTGACCGGCGTCACCCACGCCGACGGCCTCGCCGACTTGGGAGACGCCGCGGTCGTCCACGGCGACGACGAGCGTCGGCTGTCGGTCCTGAAAGACTCGCAAACGGGTGTCGGGGGCCTTCTCGCGCTCGGATTGACGCTTGTCGTGCTCGCGCTCGGGGCGCTCGGCCTCGCCGGGGCCGCCGGACGCGTGGCGCTCACCGCGGGCGTCGCAATTGCAGTCGCTGCCGAAGTCGGCGCGAAAGCCGGGATGGCGACGCTCGTCTGTCTCGGCGACCCTGCACACGAGGGCCTCGGGTCCGCACTCGTCGGCGAAAACAGCCCGTCCGGGCTCATCGCCGTCGCTGTCGCGTGTCTCCCGGCAGTCGCGCTCGCTCCGCTGACAGGCGAGATTGCTGTGATTGTCACGCTCGTCTGCGGACCAGTCGTCGCCCTCGTCGTTCGGTCGTGGGGGCGAACACACATCGGCGGTGTCTCGGGCGACCTCATCGGCGCGACGAACGAACTCGCGCGGGCGGCCGCGATTCACGTGGGGGTGGTGACGTGGACGCTCTTGTGATGTGCGGCGGACTCGGAACCCGCCTCGACGCGCCGGTCGAGAAACCGCTCGTCGAGGTGTGTGGCCGTCCGATGTTCGACCGGGTTGTCGATGCACTCCGGCAGTCGCGAGTCGACCAGATTCACGCCGTGGTGTCGCCGCATACGCCCGACACACGTGCCCACGCAAGTACACGAGACATGGCCGTCATCGACGCACCCGGAGAAGGGTACGTCTCCGACCTCGGATTTGCGCTCGAACAGGTCGGCCGCCCCGTCGTGACCGTCGTCTCCGACCTCCCACTCTTGGAACCGGCGCACGTGAACGACCTCATCGAAAACGCCGCCGGTGCAACGCGCACGGCGTGCGTCCCAGTCTCGCTGAAGCGGTCGCTCGGGGCGAGCATCGACGACTCGGTCGTCTTCGAATATCGCGGCACCGAGGTCTGTCCGACCGGATTGGGTGTCGTCGGTGCTGAGGCGGAAGGGGGCACCGGTGCCGAAGCAGAAGGACGCACAGACTCCGAACCAAGTACCGACGCGACGAACACAGACAGTACCGACGCGACGAACACAGACAGTACCGACGCGACGAACACAGACAGTACCGACGCGACGAACACAGCAACATTCGATTCAACCGTGTACCTCACTTCAGACGCGAAACTCGCACTCAACGTGAACCGTCAGACAGACATCGAACTCGCGGAGGACCGATGCGAGTAATCCTCGTCGCCGGGACGACCCAGACCGCGAAGATTCCCGGTATCAGCGCCGCCGGTGCCGACCCCTCGCTGGTCGGTCACACGCCGAGCGCGGATGCCGAAATCATCGAGTTCGGCCAGACCGTCCGGTCGCCGGTGACGCCTGTCAGTCCGACGGGCTGTCCGACGCCCGCGGCCATCACGCGCGCCGTCCGCGAACTCACCGGATTCGACGCCCTCGTCGTCGACGCTGGACTCTCGGAGCCGACCGGTGCGCCGACCATCGACGTGGGCGCATCCCCCGGCCGCGACATCCGCGAGGAACACCCTGTTCCGACCGCGCCGGGTGCGTTCGAGGCTGCGCGACAACTCGCCACCACGCTGCCGGAAGACGAACTCGTCATCGGCGAGACGGTCCCCGGCGGAACGACGACGGCGATGGCCGTCCTCCGCGCACTGGGCGAAGACTTCGGCGTCTCGTCGTCGCTGCCGGAGAACCCGACGGAACTCAAAGAAGAAGTCGTCGCCGACGCCTTCGACGCCAGTGGCCTCTCGCCGGGCGACGCGGCACACAACCCCGAACGCGCTGCTCGATACCTCGGTGACCCCGTGTTGCCTGTCGTCGCTGGCTTGACCGTCGGCGCGCTCGAATCGGGCATCGACGTGACGCTCGGCGGTGGCACGCAACTGCTCACGGCGGCGGCGCTCGCCCGTCATGCCGGTGCCGTCGGCGACCTGTCGCTGGCGACGACCAGCTATCTCGCCGACGATGTCTCGCACCTCGAAGAAGCGGCCGACGCCTTCGACCTCGACCTCGTCGTCACCGACCCCGAATTCGAGACGCACCCGCTCGACCGGTATGCCGCCGGTGAGGCCAAAGAGGGCGCGTGTATGGGCGGTGCGCTCATGCTCGCCGACCGAATGGGTGTCCTCGGAGATGTCGAGGCCGCGACGCTGGACGTGCTCTCGCGACTCGACCCCGAGGCTGTCGACACCGACGCCGTCGAAGACGGTGTCTGAGGTCGCCGATGGACCCTGAGGCTGTCTCGCGGGCGACTCGCGTCCCACACGGCGGGACCACGGACACGTCGGTCCTCGACTTCAGCGCGAACACGAACCCGGAGCGACCCGACGGCGTTCGAGACGTGTACGTAGCCGCGTTCGACAGCGCGACGCGCTACCCTGACGACGACTACCGCGACTTCCGGGAGGCCGCCGCGGCGTACGTCTCCCGCGACCAGCGCGGTGAGTCGGGGCGCGCTGGTCACGATACCCACTGCTCGCCGGACGACGTGATTCCGACCGCAGGCGGTCTCGAAGCCCTTCGACTCGCGTTCGAAGTCACGCTCGGACCGGGCGACTCGGCGCTCGTTCCCCAACCGAGTTTCGGCGAGTACGACAGAGAAATCCGTTTGCAGGGTGCTGACCCGGTTTCGGTCGCCCACGACGAGATTCTCGATGCGGACCCCAAACCTCACGAGGTTGCGGTCGTCTGCACGCCGAACAACCCGACCGGAGAGGTCGCACCGCCGGACGACCTGCGGGCGTTTGCCGACCGCTGCCGCGAGGCTGGAACCGTCCTCATCGTCGACGAGGCGTTTCTCGACTTCACCGACACGCCAAGCATCGCTGGCGACCCGGGCGTCGTGGTCGCACGTTCGCTGACCAAGATGTTCGGTCTGCCGGGCATCCGTGCCGGGTTCGCCATCGCGGTCGGAACGCTCCGTGACCGCCTCGCTGTCGCCCGGCGTTCGTGGTCGCTTTCGACGCCCGCCGCTGCGGTGGGTGCACACTGCATGCGCGACGAGGCATTCGTCGCCCGAACCCGCGAGCGCGTCGCGAGCGAGCGCGAGCGACTCCGCGAGTCGCTGTCGGACGACTTCGAGGTGTATCCATCGGACGCGCCGTTTCTCCTCCTCGACGTTGGCGACCGAAACGTGGATGCCGTGGTCGAGACGGCGCGCGAGAGAGGCGTCGCAATCCGCGATGCAACGACGTTCCCGACGCTCGACTCGCACGTCCGCGTCGCCGTGAAGCGCCCCGACGAGAACGACCAGTTGCTCCGAGCACTCGCCGATGTTTGACCTGACCTGTCGCGACGGAGTCTGCCGAATCTTCCGCCCCGAGACGCGGTGGCTCTCGACGGGCTACGACGGCGGTGAGTCCCGTGGGGATGTCGCCTACAACGTCACGGTTCCCGAGGGGTGGCCGGAGACTGACCTCGACACGTACATCGAAGGCAGACTCGCCGACGCCGGGTTTTCGGGTCCGGGACCGACACTCTTGACGGGAGTCGACCAGCGACACGCTCGCCGGGCACGATTCGGGCCGGTCGAAGTCGTCGCAACCGCGGGCGTGTCGAACCCGGCAGCGCTTCCGGTCGAGGGTCTCCGCGACAGTGTGTGCCATCACGATAGCGTGGGGGATGACGGTCAGCCCAGAAAAAGCGAGTCGTCGCAGTCCGGCGACTCCCACGTCGGGACGGTGAACGTCGTCGTCGGGACGACGCGGTCGCTCGCCCCCGGTGCGCTTCCGAACCTCGTTGCGGTGGCGGCGGAGGCGAAGGCGGCGACGCTTCTCGCGCGCTGTGGCTCTCCCGGGACGACCACCGACGCCGTGGTCGCTGCGTGCGACCCGGCGGGGGAACTGGAGTCGTTCACGGGAAGTGCGACCGAAGTTGGTCATGCCACCAGAATCTGCGTTCGCGACGCGGTTCTCGCCAGCCTCGACTCTCGGTACGACGACAGGGAGATACCCACGTCGGTCGAGTCAGCACAGTACGGTGTCACCGCCGACGAACGAGCGACCGTCTCAAAAATCTATTAAAATGGGTTAAAAGGGAGAATTTATCGACCAATCGTCGGTATTTTACGGCAATCGATTAGGAAGCTTTGAAGGTGGTTCATGTCTAGCATGTGGCTATGGACTCCAGTTCCGTTTCTAACGTCGACCCCGTGACGCATGGCGGGACTGCCGACTATTCACTCGTCGATTTCAGCCTCGGGTCGAATCCCGAGCGGCCCTCCGGCCTCACAAGTGTGTACGAGTCGGCTCTTTCTACGTCTCGACGCTACGCGTTGGACGATTACTCAGAGTTCCGCGTCGCTGCCGCCGACTTCGTGGGGTGCGACCCGGCACACGTCGTCCCGGCAGCGGGCGTCCTCGAAGGGCTTCGACTCGCAATCGGCGTGACCGTCTCACCCGGCGAATCGGTCGCGATTCCCGAACCCTGTTGCGGCGAATACGCTCGCGAGGTCAGGTTACAGGGCGGTGAACCGCGCCACGTTCCGTACGACGAGATGCTGGATATCGTCGACCCCGACGAACACGCCGCCGTCATCCTTAGCTATCCAAACAACCCGACTGGGGAGGCGTATCCATCGAACGAACTTCGCGAGTTCGCCGAGGCGTGCCGCCGGGCCAACACGCCCCTCCTCGTCGACGAGTCGTATCTCGGCTTCACTCGGCTCCCGAGTACGGCCGGTCTCGACGGTGTCATCACCCTTCGCTCGGTCACAAACGTCTTCGGCGTCCCGTCGCTTCGAGCGGGTTTCGCCGCCGCGACAGGGGAGCTTCGGAACAAACTCGACCGTGCGCGCTGCACCTGGGTGCTGTCTGCGCCCGCCGTCGATGTCGCGACGTTTTGCCTGCAGCAGACGGCGTTCGTAGCGGAGACGCGGGACCGAATCGAAACTGAACGGCCCCGCGTCGTCGACGAACTTCGTCGCCTCGGGTACGACCCGTATCCCTCCGATAGTTCGCTCGTACTATTCGAAGCACCCGACGTTGACACCGTGCTCCACGAGACGCGAAAGCGTGACCTTGCGGTCCGCGACGCCAGATACTACCGGTCGCTCGACTCGCACGTCCGAATCAGCGTCCGTCGGCCGTGTGAAAACGACAGACTCCTCGACGCGCTCGCAGAGGCAATCTGAACCCGCGCTCTGTACTGGCGGGAAATGAACGCGATTCAGAGACGGAACCCTTCCGAACACTTAACACCCGACACCGGCCACCAGAGAGCATGGTAGAGGCGTTCGCCGTCGCCAGCGGGAAAGGCGGGACGGGCAAGACGACGAGTACGCTCGCCCTCGGGATGGCTCTCGCCGAGGAGTACGACGTGACGGTCATCGACGCCGACACGGGGATGGCGAACCTGCTGTTCCACGCCGGATTGGATGATGCGGCCGTAACGCTTCACGACCTGCTCATCGACGACCGGGACGCGGCAGTCGACGATGCCGTCTACGACCGATTCGGTATGTCGGTCGTTCCCTGTGGAACGAGTCTCGCGGCGTTCGAGGCGGCGGACCCGGAGCGACTCCGCGATGTCGTCGCCGAACTCGCCGCCGACACCGACGTGCTCCTCCTCGATTCACCCGCCGCACTCGGGTCGAAAAGCGCCGTCCTCCCAATCGTTCTCGCCGACCGCATCGTCGTCGTCCTCCAGCCGACAGTTCCATCACTTTCTGACGGGCTGAAGGTACAGGAGTACGCCCACTCCTACGGGACGGAGACGGCGGGTGTCGTGTTCAACCGCGTGCGTCCGGACGAAGACGTCGACCAAATCGCCGAGCAGGCAGGCCGCTACTTCGGCGGCCAGATGCTCGCGTCGGTCCCCGAGAGTGATGCCGTCCGCGCCGCTCGGCGTGCGGGTGAACCGCTCTTGGCGCACGCCCCCGACGACCCGGCGGCGGACGCCTTCAGACAGGCGGCAGCACGGCTCGACGTTCGCGATGGCGACGAACACGATGTCGCCGAGCGATTCCGAAGCGCCGTCGTCCCCGAGCGCGTATGAGAATTCCGCGCGGCGCACTGCTTCGGTCGCGGGTCGTCGACGACCCCGGAGAGGTTCTCGCCGAAGTGCTCGACGAGGGGCTGACAGGATACGTCGTGTTCGAGCCACAGGACGCGCTTCTTCTGGGTGAATCGACCCGCGGCGTCGTGACGTTCGAAGACGGGGTGCCCGTCCTCGCATACGACACCGAGCGCGACAGGGGTGGACGCGACGGGCTCGACGGGTTCGCCGTCACCGGTCCCCACCGGGTCGCCGTTCACTCAGTCGACGCCGACGCGCTCGCCGACGCACACAAAACGACGGAGTTTCAGGTTCCGCCGGGCGAACCCGCTCGCGTCCTCGCTGGCGATGAGCGATTGGCAGATAGAACGCTCGACACCGCCCCCGAGTCGAGGCGCGGCGACGCCCGCGACCAGAGCGCACTCGAAGCGTTCCTCTCTGACGCCGAAGCTATCGAACAGATTCAATCTGAGGCGCGGGCGGAAGCGCAGGCCCGTGCCGCGGAGTGGGGACTCGAATCGGCACTCGTCGACGAGGACGACGGTGACGGCCAGCAATCCGAGAGAGACGCCCTCGGCGGCGCAGTGCGCGACGACCGCCGCTAACTTTCCGTTTGCACCGTATCTCCTTCCGCGTTCGTGGACTTCCAGTTAGATACCAGTGGTGTACACCGCCGATAGATTTAGGTATCTCCCTTTCATCTAACTCCGTGAGATTGGCCGTCACACCCCAAATGACAATTGAAAAACGTTTTAATACCGGAGAACGTTGGTCACCTCGCAGGTAGTTACCTGCACTTGGGTTGCGTATTTGGGGTTCGTTTCCCCAGTGTCCGTGGAGTGCAGATGGGTGCCCGGTCATCTGCACTCTCTTTCTCCACGCATGCGACTGTTGAGCGAGAGAGTGGTCTTCAGCGAGTGAGTGAGTGGTCTTCAGCAAGTGAGAGAGTGGTCTTCAGCAAGTGAGAGAGTGGTCTTCAGCAAGTGAGAGAGTGGTCTTCGGCACGTGTGATAGGTATCCTCGACGAGCGGGCAGTGGTTTTCGACGAGTGAGACAGTCGTCACTTCTGTGGGTGCTTCTTCCCGTGAGTGTTCCAGCTGATATATACCACTTATAAACGGCATAAATAGGTGACTTCAACCCATGTCGAAATACTTGAATGTCACGGCCAAAGATGTATCACTGGCGGCGGGTGTCACGACGGAGTACCCTCCCCTCGTCTCGATAAGTGTATGTCAGGAGAAGCAAACGAAATCTCGGGCGGCGTATCGAATCGGGCAACCCCACATGCGGAGGCGACAGACTGGTTTACAGACCCGGTTGCGGGCACGATTGCAGCGTTTAGATACAGTTCTGCGTACCTCGCGGTCATCGCGGTCGTACAGGTACTGCTCGTCACGACTGCGCTGTCGCTGGATACACTCGTCGCACCTGCCGTCGTGGGACTCGTTACTTTCGCCGTCTATGTCGGCGACCGCATCGCCGACGCCGACACCGACGCGGCGACGAACCCCGAACGAACGGCGTTCATCAAGCGGTACGAGCGTCTCTTACAACACGCGGTCTCGCTGTCGTACGGGCTTGCAATCGCGCTTGCCGCGCTTGGTGGTCCACTCGCGTTGGCGATTACGCTCCTGCCGGGCCTCTTTTGGGTTCTCTATGCGTCGGATTGGCTCCCGTCTCTCACCTCGCACTTCCGTCGTCTGAAGGACGTACTTCTCGTGAACACGGTCGTCGTCTCCCTCGCGTGGGCACTGACGCTAACGGCCCTTCCCCTTGCGTTCGCGGACGCCACGTTCACGCCCGCGGCCGCCATCCTGTTCATCTACTACTTCCTCGGTATCTTCGTCAACGTCGAGATTCCCAACGTCCGCGACGCCGCGGGTGACAGCGCCATCGGCGTCAAAACGCTCCCCGTGGTGCTCGGCGTTCACCGGACGCGATACGTCTTGTACGGCATCGACGCGCTGACCGCGTCCATCCTCGTTGCTGCCGCCCTCACTGGACTGCTCGACCCGGTTGTCGCGGGTGCGCTCTTAGTCGGTCTCGCCTTCTCTCTCACCGTCACCTCACTGGTCGGCCGAACGACGAGAGAAGACCTCCTCACGGTGGCCGCGGAGTCCGAGTACGTCGTCGCTGCCCTCGCGCTCCTTCCATTCGTCCTCTGACCGAGTCGCCCACCAGTAGCAATCAAACAACTTTTCGCACTCTGACAGTGTTTATTATCCCCTAATTACCATGTACCACCCATACATGGTCCCTATTACTCCGCTCACTGTGGCGCTGTTTGCCACTATCGTCATCGGAGTAGCGGCGACGCTCACGGCCTGGCGCGCCCGGCCGGAGCCGGGGTCACTGCCGCTTTTCGTCATGCTCGCCGGGCAGAGTTGGTGGTCTATCTGCCTTATCCTCCAAGTGCGGGCGATGAGCCTCCAAGCAAAGATTTTCTGGGTCGATATCTCGTGGGTCGGCGTCGTCGTTATCCCCGTCGCGTGGCTCGCGTTCGCGCTGGAGTACACCGGACGCGACGAGTATCTGAAGCCCCGGTCGCTCGTGGCCGTGTCTCTCATTCCCGCCCTCACTATCGTCCTCGCATTCACTGGCGAATTTCACGACCTCCTCTACCGTGGATCCAGACTGCTGGTACAGAACGGTTCGCTCCGAATCGACCGGACGGTCGGCCCGTGGTTCTGGGTCATCACCGGCTACACCTACTTACTCGGCCTGTTCGGTGGCATTCCGATTCTCGCCCTCCTGTCGAGCGACGCACGCCCGTTTCGCGGACAGAGCTTCGCCCTCCTCATCGGAACACTCACACCGTGGATGAGCAACGTGTTCTTCTTGCTCGGCATCTTCGACGCCTCCAGTCTCGACCCGACGCCAGTCGCCTTCTCCGTCTCGGGCGTCGCCTATCTCGCCGCAGTCACCCGGTTCAAGCTGTTTGGAACGAGTCCATCGCCGACACATCGCGCACGCCGACTCGTCTTCACCAAGATGCACGACGGCGCGGTGGTCGTCGACCGCCACGACACCATCGTCGACATGAACGAACCGGCGACCGGCGTCCTCGGTGTCTCACCCGTGGACGCCCTCGGAACACCGGCGGCGAGCATCATCCCGTCCTACGACGACTTTCCCGAGCACGGCGCGTTGTCTGCGCCGCTTTCTATCGAGTCGGACCGCGGCATCGACCAATACGACGTGTCTGTCGCGCGTATCGACGACGTTCACGACCGTCCAATCGGTCGTGTCATCTCGTTTCACGACGTGAGTTCTATCCTGCGCGAGCGCCAGCGACTCAAGGTACTGAACCGCGTCCTCCGACACAACCTTCGGACGGAGGCGAACCTCATCGCGGGCTACGCCGACCTCCTTGCCGACGGCGACGATGCACGGGAGAGTCGCCTCATCAAAGAGCGGACCCAGCGAATCATCGACGTCGGCGACAAGGGCCGCACGGTGGTCGACCTCTTCGACGAGGACTGGGCCAGCGTCGAACCCCGCGACGTTGAAACACTCCTCCACTCGTGTGTCGATTCGGCGACCCAAACACATCCAGATGCGCGCATCCTTCTCGGCGAAACACCGACCAATGTCGGCGTCTCGCCCGTCCTCAAGCCGGTGGTGACGAACCTCATCGAGAACGGTATCGAACACAATTCGAGCGACGACCCGTGGGTCGAGGTGTCCGCCCGCGCCGCCGACGGGGTGGTCGAACTCTGCGTCGTCGACAACGGTGATGGTATTGGCACGTACGAACGCCGCGTGCTGTCCCGCGGTGAAGAGTCCCCGCTCGAACACGGGAGCGGACTCGGCCTGTGGCTCGTCAAGTGGGGCGTCGACATCGCCGAAGGGTCCGTGAGGTTCGAGAACCGACAGACGCGAGGCTCAGTCGTTACCGTTCAGGTGCCGACGTGTCGGACCACCGACGACGAGTAGTTCGGTCAGTGTTGATGTCGAGTAACCCCCTCCAGCACGTGTGCGCGCTTCGCTAGCACTTCCCAAATCTGTCAAAAAAGCTATTATTGAACCGTTTGGACAACTCTCATGAACCGGCGAACATACCTCGCATTGGTGGGTACGACCGTGGGACTGTCCGGGTGTACGGGAGGCGGCGAGATACCTCGAACCGTGACGGACGCGCCAGTCTCGCGAACCACGGCGGCGTCTGAAACACCGGACAGCACGCCAGTCGAAACCGACGACTCCGGTGGGGACAGCGAGTACGAACTGGATGTTGCCGAAGCGACTGTCGGAGAGGTGTTCGCCGACGGGTCGCTCGCACTGGTCGTTCGCTCCATCGAGCGCGTCACTCAGATAGGAGAACTTCAACGAGCGAAAGACGGCCACGTCTTTCTGGTGGTTCGCCTCGCGGTGAAAAACACCTCCGCAGACGAGTATTTCGCCTTCTCCGGCGTCAGTCAGACGAGGGTCCTAGACGCCGACCGGCAGGCCTACCAGCAGTCACAGTCGTTCGACCAGACCGGGACGCAGTTCACCGCCGGACAACTCGCACCCGGGGAAGTCTCACGAGGGGATTTGGCCTACGAGATTCCGACCGACGCGTCCGACCTGAAACTCCGCATTGACTTCCAGGCGTCTGACCCCCTCTCGTACGACCGAGTCGTGATGCCTCTCGGGTCCGCTCCGGACGCACCCGCGAACGTCACACAGGACCTCCAGGTCGATGTCGCCTCACCCGGAGAGGCAGTCGAATTCGGCGGGGTGAGCGTCACCGTCAATTCGCTGGAAACAACCGCGTCGATTGGTGGCGCTGCGAAAGCCGGTGACGGAAAGGAGTACGCAATCATCGATATTTCGGTGGAGAACGACACCGACGAACAACAGCAACTCTCGTCGCTGCTTCAGATGTGGCTGAAAGACGGGGCGGGATTCAGTTACACGCACGACATCGTCGCAACGTCGCAGCTCGAACAGCCCTACGGCGACGACTACATCGACGTTGGAGAGACTGCTGGCGGCGCACTCGCGTACAGGATTCCGGAGGGTCGGTCGCCGCTTTACTGGACGCTCGATTTCGATTTGATGGCGGACGCCGACAAGGGATTCTGGAAGCTTCGGTAGGGGTCTCGCTCGCGGAACGAGGGTGACGTTCGCCTCCCGAACGAGGCTGTCACTCGGGTGAGAGACGGCAAATCTGCATCGGCACGAAACACCTTACTAACCCCCCGAGAGACCACGCAGTAGCGATGACGCCGCCACTCCCAACACGAGCAGCCCTGCCGGATGCACTTCTCGACAGACCGCAGTGGGTCGGGTGGCGTACACAGACGACCGGAGGCAACGAGACGAAACTACCGTTGGACGTGACCGGCGGCTACGCATCGGCGACCGACGCCTCGACGTGGACGACGTTCGACGAGGCCGTCGCCGCTGTCGAGGAGGGTGAAGCCGACGGGGTGGGCTTCGTCTTCACCGACGACGACCCTTACGTCGGCGTCGCGCTCGACGCGTGCCGCGACGCCGAAACGGGTACGACGGAAGACTGGGCGCAGGTCATCGTCGACCGACTCGACTCGTACACCGAAGTCGACCCGTCGGGGACGGGCTATCGTGTCATCGTCCGCGGGTCGCTCCCCCCGGATGGCGACCGAACCGGCGGGTTAGAACTGTACGAACGCGCGCGTTTTCTGCCCGTCACTGGCGACCGAGTCGATGGAACACCGGGCGAGGTTGCCGACCGGACGGCCGAACTCACGGCCATCTATCGAGCCTACGTGCAACCGGGTGAGTCGGTGTCGGAACAGCCACCCGAGGCGGAGCCTCCCAAGCATTCGGCGTCGCTGGCGGCCGTCGAGACACCAGGAAACGACCTCACCGACGACCAGGTGGTCACGCGGGCGTCGAACGGGCCGAATGGCCTGCAGTTTCGACGACTCTGGGAGGGCGACACAACGCCGTACGACAGCCACGACGACGCCGACAGGGCGCTGTGTTCGATACTCGCGTTCTGGACCGGCGGCGACCCACAGCAGATGGACCGCCTGTTCCGCGACTCTGGACTCTACCGAAACAAGTGGGACGGGGCGTACGTCGCGGACGGCGTTCCTTACGGCGAGCAGACGATTGCGGAGGCTATCGAGCAGGCGAGCGAATTCTACGACCCGTCGGGGTTCTCCAGTGCGGTGAGGCGGACGGCTTCGGGACACGACAGCGACGACACGGGTGATGGTGGCGACACCGACCGTGACCGCCGTGCCGGTAACTCGACGCGCCCGGGGTCGAAAGACGATGGTGGGCAGGCCGACCACTCGGGTGGACGTACCGACCGACTCACGGAGTTACAGGACCGCGTCGACACACTTCTCGAAGAGAACGAACGGTTGCGAGAGGAGTTGGACGAAGAACGGGAGCGGCGGCGTGTGTTAGAAGCCGAAGTGGACGACGAGGACGACGGTGGCTGGTCGCTGTTCGACTGGTTCAAATAACAATCAGTGTCGTCAAGGACGCGCCGTCAGGCGTGCTTCTCGATGAGACGCTCCAGCGTGTCGCGTACTGTCGATGGGTCGGCCGACTGAATCGTCGTCTGTACCTTTCGCTCGTCTACGTCCGCGAGTTCGCTCAGCAGTCCGCCGCGGCGGTCGACTTCGACGAAGAGCGTGAGTTCGTCCGGGCCGGGTCGGGCAACGAGTTCTATTTCGTCGAGTGCGCCCCGGAAGGGGCCGGAGCTTGGTTTGAACTCGAACTCCTGGATGAATCGCTGGTCGGTCGTGTACCGGCCGTACGGGTCGGCCTCGCACTCGGCGCTCCGCAGCGAGAACCCGAGGTCGTCCATCGCGTCGAAGACGGCCTGGAGTCGCGGGGTCGGTCGCACGTCGAGGTAGTCTTTGTCTTCGGGGTCGACCGCCAGGTCGATGTCGAGTTCCGTTTCAATCCAGACATCGATTTGCCCGCGTGTAATCGGCGTGCTGTACGGGATGTCGATGGTGACTGGTCGCGTCTCTTCTTGTCCGGGTTCGATAGTTAGTCCCTCCGCGAGGGTGAACCGACCGATGTCGGTCTCCTGATAGCCGTCTTCGGTCCGGTATCGGGTTTCGATTTCGAACCGAATCGCGCCGATATCCTGTTCGACCTTCCCGCCCGTGATGTGGACCTCCGCGTCGATGGTCTCTCCCGGACGGACCGTCTCGGAGGGGAGAACGGTGTCTACAGTTGCGTTGCCAATTCCGATGCTTGCGAGGACCTTCTTCATGGCTGCGTTTGGGTGTGTCTCCGGCAAGCGATATAAGAGTACGCGACCATCCGGACTCGGTGATATTCAACCGGCCTGTCCCGGTATCGCCAACGAAGAATTGGATGGCTGTTTATAATTTTGCAGACGAATATCGTCCGTTATGGAACGTTCACACAGGAAGACTGCGGCACTCGCGGGACTCGCCCTCCTCTTGGTTCTCGCCGGGTGTGCGCAGGTCACCGTCCACTCCGAAGTCAAAGCAACCGGCGAGGTTGCCGAGTTGACCTACCAAATCAACATGTCCCGCACGACGTACGGGTATCTCGAAGAGTCGGCCGAAGCGGAGGGCTACGACAGCGTCAAAGAGTCGATGCTCGCCGATTTCAACGAGAGCGAACGCGAAGACATCGAGGTCACAGAGGAGTTCAACGGCGACCAGGTCACGCTGACGATGACCCGCGAGGATTTCGTTCCCGACGGAAACAGCAGTATCAACGTCACGACAGCAGACGGGAAGCTAACCTACGAGGATACGACGTTCGTCAACGAGACTGCCGCTTCGATAGACGACAGCGACGACTTCTCCGACTCCCTGTCCGGCGGGTTCACCGTCGATTACTACCTGACGATGCCCGGCGAAATCACCAATTCGAACGCTGATACCGTCGATGGAAACACCGCGGAATGGCACGAAAGCGGGTCCGAGGCGTTCACCGACAACCGAATCTACGCCGTGAGCAAAAAGCCAACCATCGGGTCAGTTCCGGGATTCGAAGCCGTGGGTGCGGTCATCGCACTCCTCGTGGCGACACTGCTCCTCGCGCGGCGGGAGTAACTGATAGAGCATATTGGCTCTGTTGAAATACTCAGTTGCTGATAGTTTGTTGAGGCCGTGCTGAATAGAGCGCGCGAGTGCGTCACTACGGATACTCATTTATTCCCCGACTGGTTAGCGATATGCAATGAACCGACGTTCCGTTATCATCGCCGCTGCCGGGATTGTTCCTCTCTCCGGGTGTTCGATCTCTCGTTCCGAGAGTGGCAACATTCAGATTGCTAATCAGACCGGGCAGGAAGTGTGGAAGGATATATCTATCCAGAGTGAAGGAGGATTGTTCTCGGAACCGGAAACCGTCTATCAGACGAGAACGAGACAACCACCGACGACCTCCTATCGCTCGACACTCACCGATGTCGTTCCTCCCGGGAAATACGAGGTAAAGGTCACGTTCGAATCAACCGAGACGGATCAACAGAGCGGTCCTCACACCACTCAGTGGAATCCTACGGGCGAGAAGGGTGAGTCCCTCATAATCAGTTTAGGGCCTGACTTCGATGTGGAGTTCCTGACACAGTAGACCAGGTGGGACTCCCGGTTAGTAGCACGACAGACACACCCTCTATATTCAGCACGCAATTCCTATCAAATTATATGTGTTTCAACAGAGACAGAATATTCATTACATGAGCTGGGCACGCTCTCCGCCGCGGGGCAGATTGGGGTCCGAGATGGAGGGTTAGCGGTGCTCGACTGGGCGACCCTCTCCGCGTCCGACCCCGTGTATATCCTTGCGACCGTCGAATTCAACCTCCTGACATCGGAGGCAGATGGAGCGGCCCGCACGAAGCAGTCGCGCTCGCGACCTTTGAGTCCCGCTTTCACGTATCGTTCGTCGACCTCAACCGGGCCTTCGAGGTGTAGGTGAGACGCGTTCGCGCCACCCTGTCTGCTTCGACTCCAGCTACTGCTGAGAACTGACCAACAATCTACGCCACAAGAGTGATCCGGATTATATACTTTCGGCCTTGTTTAGACGCAGAGCAACAGTTTGCTCCGTTCGTTAAGACTACGAATCAGCCATTCAGCTCGATTTCCGAGTTAGCACTCCTTTTGAAGGAACTCGACAGACATATCTTCCAATACTCGGATACTCAGTCGTTGATGATAACAATCGGCTGGAGTCCATGTCGTCATAAATGGACCCGCACTCTGTGACCCATCTTTAGATTCAATCTCCACTTCAACGTCGTAGGTCCCTGTTTCAACAACATTCGTATCACCACTGCGGGAATGTTGTGTCGGGAAAATCCGATACCGACTTTTGTATGCAACTTCGACAGAGGAAAAGAAACCATCAGTAGAAATGACCGTTGTCTCCACCCATACTTCTTCGTCTCGCTCATTTGCCCACTCGATAGAGGCGTACCCAGTCGAAAGCACGGACATTCCTGTATAAACACCAGCACCGCCGACGAGTCCTCCTCCAACTGAAAACAAGAGCTCTCTTCGCGTAGGCATACGTAATGATGGCAAACTGAACGGACTGCATATATCTTCTGGCCTCTCCGTCCTGACCGACGTTAGGAAGCAAGCTCGATATTTCTCACAGCCGCTTTCAGAACGAGTTCACGGAATTGTCCAAACCATGTCCGAGCTCGAAGCGTGTCACCGTACCGCTGCTTGAGCGCAAAGAAAACGAACAATACATGTTGTCATGTAACATGGTAAATGTAGACATGACAGGGTCACCACTCGAAGGGGTTTCGGACACTGTCGGTCCACGGGCGACCGAGGCGTTCGCCACGTTGGGTCACGAAACCCGGTTGGCGATACTGCTCATCCTGTGGGACGCATTCGAACCCTGGAGCGAGGAGAACGCCATGTCGTTCGCGGAATTACGCAAGCGCGCGGGGTTACGCGATGGGTCGCAATTCAACTACCATCTCAAGCAACTCGTCGGTCACTTGGTCCGAAAAACCGAGGATGGCTACGAACTCCGACGGGCCGGCCACCAGCTCGTTCGGACGGTCATCGCGGGCGCAGGTATCGAAGACCCATCGTTCGAAGCCACCGAGGTTGACGAAAACTGTCGGCTGTGTGGTGCGCCAACGGAAGTTATCTACCACGACGAAGAGCTGTTTCAGATCTGTACCGAGTGTGATGGGTTCTTTGGCGGCCCGGAGAGTTCGTTTCCGGACGGGATGCTCAGAGGGGTGAAGTTCGACCCGGCTGGCGTTACAAACCGGAATCCCGAGGAAGTACTCGATGCGGCCCAGATTCAGGATGACTGGAGACTACTCACCGCGATTGAAGGAGTGTGTGACGCGTGCTCCGGCCCGATAAACGGTTGGCTGCACGTCTGTGAGGCACACACCGCTGATGGGGTCTGTCCGACCTGCCACCGGCGGAGCCGTGTCAAAGCTCGCTTTCAGTGCGCTGTCTGTAAACAGCATGGCCAGATGTCGCCACGATGGTTGACACTCTTTCATCCAGCAGTGGTCGCCTTCCTCCACGAACGCGATATTCCGCTCGCGTACGACCCCGAGGGTATCAAGACTCGCCTCTCGTTGCACGTCGACCCGCCGCCACAATTCTCCGATGAACTCGTCGACGAGGACCCACCTCGGGTGCACGTCACTGTCGAGTGCGAGGGTGACGAACTGCGGTTGACGATGGACGAGGAATTGAACATCGTCGATGTAGTCGAGTCAGGCTAAGACGCCGACCGGTGCGTTGACTCGTGTACGTGGTCCGCACGGTGGTACCCATACGATTAGATACAAATATGTATTCTTATTGACTCCTCCGCTGTGAATAACGCCGCGAACCTGAGCGAGTGGCTGGACCACGCCGTCGACGACGAGGACACTGAACACCAATCGCTGGTAAGGGTTGACGGTACGAGTGTGGAGACAATTCAAGGACCGAGTGGGAGGGGCGGAGCCGACAACTCACTCAACCAACCACGCTTGGTGATCACTTGGTGGCCCCAATTGTGACGCTCTTAACGCCGTACTTCTCGCACGCGTTCGACGCCCGGTCCGAGATGAATTCGTACTGCGTGTTTTCTCGGACGTCCGTCACCGAGAAGCCAGCTGCTTCGATGGACGTTGTGTACCGGTCAATCTGCTCGGCACCACCGATACAGGCCGCCCAGAGATCCTCGTCGTTCTTGATGCTCTCCGGCATCACCTCTTCGCTGGTGATATCGGAGATTGCAAGCCGACCGCCGGGGACGAGCACCCGGTGGGCTTCCTCGAACACCTGCGCCTTGTCCGGTGAGAGGTTGATGACTCCGTTCGAGACGACGACGTCGAAGGTCTCGTCCTCGAAGGGAATGTCTTCGATATACCCCTGCTTGAACGAGACGTTCTCCAGCCCCGCGTCGTCCCGCAACGTGCTGGCCTTTTCGAGTTGTTGATCCGTCATGTCCACCCCGGTCACGCTTCCAGTATCCCCGACATGAAGTGCTGCGATGAACACGTCCGTACCCGCTCCACTGCCGAGGTCGAGTACATCGTTTCCCTCCTCGATCCCAGCGAGGTCGAAATAGTACCCGACGCCAGCGAACGATTCTATCGCCTCCGCGGGGATTTGATCGAGATGTTCCGGCGGGTAGCCGAGGTGTTCCGCCAGCTCACGACCCATCTTGAAGTGATACTCTTCGTCCGGATTCTCCGCGACATCCTGGTAGACCGATTTAACTACCCGTTCCAGTTTATCGACGTCGAGTGAGTTTGCCATCTGTCTGTCCTCCTAGTCGTCGGCCCTCACCTCAGCGGACGTATTCACTGTGAGGTTGACGTCCTGTTCGAGCGAAACGAGCGTGTAGACTGGTGCCCGCCGAGCCCACTCGTCGACCTCGTCTTTGTCGAGGTCCGGGCTCTCGATCTCGATTTCGGCGGTCAGGTTCTCGAACACCGTGTCGGCATTCCCGAGGTCCTCCAGACTGAAGAGCACGGCGGGGTCGAAGTCGGTGCGAACGCGCGTCTCGAGGTGATCGATGTCGACACCGTTTGCGACGGCGTTGATGGTGATACCGACGTTGATACACGAGGCGAGTGCGGAGAGCGCGGCCTCGACCGGTTCGAGCCGATCGGTCGGGCCGACCCAGCCGCCAGCCTCTAACACTTCTTTCCACCCCCCGTATGGGATCGTGTACTCGCGGGTATCGCGCGCGATCGTCTCGCCGCCGAGAACGTACGAGTCGACCGCCGCCAGACTGTGAGCGGCCGTCCCCTCGTAGGTCGACCGAGCGCTCAGCCCGAGCTGGACGGCCTCGGGATTCTCGGCAGCGTGTTCCGCGAATGCGGCGAGTTTCTCGGTATCGACTCCTTGAATGACCTGTTGTTCGGATGCCATGGTTAGACCACCTGGAGGTGTTCCTCCCGGAGTTCGTCGTCTGCGTAGTCTCGTCCGTGACTCTCCCGCATGTGGTTCTTGGCCAGTTCGACCGCTTCAGTTTCGTCCTCCGACTGGATAATGAATCGGCAACCGCCCGCCACCGATTCACAGTCGAGTTTGTATGCCTCAGCCATCGCGTTTCAGTTGCCTTGCGGCATTGTGTGTTATTGTTTCCCAAGGTTAGATAGCTAACTAGTGGTGATTTTGCAGTTGGTACCACCGCTCGTGGTGTCTGCGGGGGTTTGCAGTCATTGAAAATTGTGCAGGTGATGGGAAATTATGTGGTCACTGCAAACGAGTTGGCTGGAACACAGCGACAGTTGAGGCGTTCGAGTACCGCCTCAAAGTTCCTTTCCGATTGGAAGAATAGGCGTTTTTCGTCGATGGGAAGTAAACATTGATTCTGCCCAATCGCGTGCGTCCGCGTCCTCAGTATCGACCAGGACCCGAACCGTAACGCCCTCGGGGTCGTATCCGATTATGGCGATTCGGTCGTCGAAGACAACGACCCCAAACGGCGGTAAATCATCGTGCAAACGGAGATCGAGATTGCCGCTGTTGAGTGCCTCCGAGAACAGGCCTGGGCAGTTCGTGCGAATGTAATTGGCTACTCTCGGCGGGTTAATGAGCTCTGTTTCCATGCCATCGACGATTCGCTCGCAGAGTTCATGCTTACATGAATCGAGCATGGCCACGTCGAGGCCGGTAAACCGCAACTGTTCTGTCTCCCTGATTAGCGAACAGAAGCGGGCAATCGGACGGGTTGGGTCTTCTGGGTCAGCCACTGTGACGGTTGCATCCGAACACATCTCGATGGTGAATCCGGTTTCTTCGTCCGGGAGCAATCGCCAGACATTACGAAGCTTCTGTTCGGTCTCGACCCGATCAATCAACTCCGCCATCGCTGAAGCGATAAAGGCACCCAGCTGTGTCGCCCTATATTGATAGCCATCTCTTTGAACCCAATCGCGTTCCTCGAACTCGTTAAGCGTTCGTCTGATTGTGGACTCCGAGACGCCGGTCATCTCCCAGAGTTCGGACCGGCTCCGGGGACGAACCGTGAGCGCGATAAGCGTCGGACCCCGGTGTTCGGATCGTGCGAGGTATGCTATATCGTCGATTGGCGTGCCTAAGCCAGTCTTTGGCATGGTACTAGTACACGTGTCCAGGTGATAAAGTTACGAGCGCATACCCCTGTCTTTAGACGGGAAAGGTGGTCAAAACGACGGAAATGGTGGGTCAGTCAGTCCACCGCTCTACGTCACCGAACTCGTCGTCCCCATCGAATGGCTCGGGGAGTTGTGATTCGTTCTCCGCGTTCAACAGGAGGTATCCTAGTGCGTGGGCAGTGTTGTAGTCAATGTAGTCTGGGTTGCGCTCTCCGACGTAGAGGGTCGCATTTTCGTACTGCTCGAGGTTGTCATCACTGTCGGTGTTGAGCGCCCAGTACTCCCAGCGAACGCCTTCGTGGTCGCGGATTTTGACGACGACGTTCGCCGCTTCTGGACTATCGACAAACCGGTACGAGATATCCTTCTCCAGGTGGTCCGTTTCGCTGACCCAGTACTCCCAGCCTTCCCGAACCTCCTGTCGGTAGTCGTCTTCCTCGACGCTGGAGACGGTTCCCGCCGTGTCGAAGTAAACCCGGAACTCGGTCGTATTCCAGCCGTACGACCGGTTTTCGAGGTTCTGTTCTGGGATGAGAAGCGCGTCTATCGTCTCGTTCATTATCGGGAGCGCAGCGCCGTCCTCGTGGACGAGACCGCGGGTATGCCCCAATTCGTGAACGATGATATCTCGGGTACTCGTGAGTGCGTAGTCGTCCTCAATTCTGACCGTCTCCGATGGCGCAGCCGTCTCGTGTTTTTCGAGGATAGGTGCACAGCCGACCGTCGAATTGTCGTACCCGTCGCAGTAGGTGATTTCGTCGACGAATCGAATCAGAATCTGTGCCTCGGACGGGTCGCTCACGAACGTGTAGTTCGCATCGTAGGAGCCGTCTGACCGATTGTTCCAGAAGGTGAGTGCGCCTTTGACCGTCTGTTCGTACGAGCGGTTTTTGGCACCGTCAGCGACGACGTACCCCACACGAATCGGGTCACTCCGAAATGGGTTCTGTGGCGGGGGCGCTGTCGTCACCTCGGATGTCGGTGTCGATGTTTGTGCAGTGGCGGCCGTTGTCGTGACGGGGTCAGCCTGCGTTGCCGAAGGAGACGGTTCAGACGAGAGCGGGTCTTGTCCCACACAGCCAGCGAGCAAAAGCATGAGACATACCAGTGGTACAGCGCGATTCATAGCGGACACTTCGGTAGTTCTCAAATATGTCTTTGGAATATTCTTGAAATTAATACTACTCGTGTTCTTCCCATCTCACTTTCGACAGGATATTTCGAGGTGAATAAAACTAATACATTCCCTCGGATGGTGCCTACCATATGCGAGAATATTAACTTGCGTTACCTGCAGTTCACAGTTTAGTCGAATTCTATTGTCTCAGTCAGTCTGTTCTAATCGGGATACGACACGGGTATATCTCGGATTCGAGACTCCTTTCGTAGTATCTCAAGTCAATCCAATACTGGCCATCTCAAATTATCTTACTTGATATCAAATCGCCAGATACAAATAACACTTGTCAATACCTCAGTCAATGAAGTTCACACGTCGCTCTGTCGTTGCTGTTGTATTTAGCATTCTGCTCGTTTCGGGGACTGTGACCCCCGTAGTCGGACTGCGTGCGTCGGATACGGCTCCACAGCCCGATTTGACTATTCTCAGTACCTCACAAAGCATCCTCGGCTCGCTGTTTCTGAAGCCTGAGTTCTGTGTCGGAGCGGTTGCACTGACGGTCTCGACGAGAGAATCATAGACGAATCGGCAGAGAGCTGTCGCTGTCGGCGGCGACTGCCGTCGACGCGACAGCGTCGCCACTCACACCGCAGGCTAAACCGGTCGAAAGTTACCGGTGGAACCGGTCGTCTGGTGGTCGGTTCGTGGGGACGGCCCGACGCACCGCGAGGGCCGTCCACGCTGCCCGTCGGATCATGTTGATGAACTCCTTGAACGACCACTCCCAGAGGCGACGCCCCCCACGGCGGGGCGTCGCCACGTACTCCCAGTGCAAATACCGCCAGACGTTCTGTAACAGCAAGCTCACCACGACGTACAACACTTGCTGTCGTAGAATTCGCGGTCAAGATAGACGGCCTTGACGTCGAGGTCAAGGCCGTCGAGGATACCGAGAAACTCTGCGAGGACGCTGCTGGCGGTGTCGCCGTCGGTAAGACGGCGCACCGCCAGCGTGTAGCGTTTGTTCTTCACACGCGCGTAGACTGTCGCGTAGGCGTGGAACGCGGTCGTTCCACGCTTCGCTTGGGAGTGATAGAGACCGTCGGTGTCGTCTTCGTCTCCGTAGTAGGGCCGCAGGTGGAGGTCCGAAACGACCTCCACCTGCTCGGGGAGGACGTCGAGAACGTCCTTCTGGAGGAGCGTGTTGCCAACTTGTTCGAGCGTCTCAAGGTCAAACTTGGTGCGGAGATGGTAAAGAATCGAGTTTTGGTGGGGTGCATCCTCGCTTCTCTCACAGAGCGTCGAGACCGAGGTCCCGTCGGCGCACGCGCCGACGAGGACCTCGTAGATGTCCTCAGCCTCGAGTTCAGCGTTTTCAGCGAGTGTGAGAGCAACTTCCTCGTCAATGGAGTTGACGAGGAAGTTAAGGAGCTGGTCCTCGTGGATTTCATCGTCTGCTTGCTGGGTTTTAGACACACCTTCTGCAAGCAGACGTCTCAACTAACCGGCTTTGTGATGTACTGATAATTGGTTCCAGAATCGAATTTAGTTTATGTGCAATCAGTCACAATCTGTTAAAACGGGGAGAATACAATATGCAAGACAACGTTGAGTTTGATTTCAAAGATAATACTGGCTCACCATGGCACCCAGAACACAAAGGAGACGATTACGATCCCCGCTGTGGTGTCTCTATTCGAATAGATGATTCGTGGATTCCAGGCGAAGGTTCCTACTTTGAAACGTGGGAGGTCTCGTTTCTGAATGAGGTACTTAATGTGCTGAGCCGACTGGAATCTGGTGAAAGTCAAGTGAAGTGGTTTATCAACCGACCATCATTACTGTTGTTCGAGAAGGTTGGTGACGATCAAGTGAGGGTAACCAATTACTATCGAGAAGATAGTATTGAGGATGAGTCAAAGCTACTCGGAATCGAGCATTCCGGAACATGCTCATTCGATGAGTTACGCGATATGACGCTCCAACGGGTTCAAACAATCATTCCCCACTTTCGCAACGCAGACCTCTCGAGGGCTGATGCAAATCTGTTCCATGTGTTGGAACGAAACGTTCAGGAAGGTAACTGGGAATGAGAATCTACGTCTTTGAATTTGCGTACTATAGTAACCGTTAGAATTTTTTTTTTACTCAGTGACTATTGCAAGAGGTAGGTTACATTAAAGGAAATAGGTTGGTTTGGAATCAATGAACGTGAAAAAGAAAGTCCCCATCGTCGTAGACGATTATCACGTCCACTGGTTCATCCACTTTGAGGCAGGTGAGAGTCTCAACGACATCTCAAAGACGGGGGGTGACCTCTTAGAACTCCTAGAGACCGTCGCTAACGGTTTTCTCAGATTCGAGGACCTCCGAGTACTGTACCGATGCCCGTCTGATTACCAGAAATTCATTCACCAACAGAACGACCCTGTTGCAGACGAGACCAATCCTGAAGAGCAATTCATCGAAGACACAGATGGAAATGCTTTGAGCGCTACTAAGCGGGAATTGTCGACTTCTTGTCCAACAGGAGTTCCAATCATCCAGTCGCTCCAAAGTACCGCAGTATCAACCAATCTCTGTGTTGATAGCGACGAACGTTGGATTAGTCAGTCATCGCCCGAGTTAGAACTCTGGCGATACGGTTCGTATCAAGCAAAACCCGTAACTGCTGACCCGATCTCGATGGTCCTCCGGTTCATCCCTGAAGGGAGGGGTTCCAGAGATAACAACGAATACAAACTTATCTTAACCACAAAGACGAACATCTGGTGGCTCGATGACCCCTACAGAGTTGAAAATTACAATCGGCTCAAGTCGCTCCTTTCTAAATTGGCCAGTGACGAACGTGTGGTCAATATAGACGCTGCTGCAGACAGAATTGAACGAGCGGAATTGATGCGTCTCTACCAAGAATAGGCAACTAAATTGAATTTTAGAAAAGAATGGGAGAGGAAGTCGGTGTCGAGTTTGAGTTCAGCTCGAATGATGGCTCACCGTGGCATCCAGTACACAAAGGCGATGATTGCAACCCACACTGCGATGTCTCTATTCGAATTGGAGAAACGTGGATTCCGGGCGAAAATGTCTATTTTGAAGTTGCAGAAGTCTCGTTCTTTAACGAGCTTCTTCACGTATTAATCGAACTCCAGTCTGGTGAAAAACAGGTCTCATACTTTATTGAGCATCCTTCATTGTTTCTGTTTGAAAGAAATGGGGACGATCAGATACAGGTAACGAACTACTACAACGAGGAAAGTATAGAAGATCCCTCGAAGCGACTTGGAATCGAAAAAACAGGGACGTGCTCTCTCACAGGGTTTGAAAACGCAACACTTCGACGGGTCCAAGAAATCATTAATCGTCTCCGGAATAAAAAATTGTCAAAAAGTGATTCGAATCTGTTTCATGTGTTGGAAGAACGATACCAGCAGGTCAAGTAGGGCCGGAGATTCTAGGCTGGTATAGCATTCGTATTCGAAAGAATCAACAAGAAGACCGCAGTTTCTGCTGCTGGTGACTTCTCGTCATCAATTTCACCAAACTGCCAAAATGTATAGACATATGTCATGTTATGGGGGCACGTAATCGACATTGCACCTGGTGCTGGATACCAAGGCGTCGTATACGACCAATGGGTGGTCGTACAGAGTGGCAACACAGAACTGGAAGTCTTCGATAACACGGTTACCGCTGCTTCTGACGTCCACGCTGGCACAGAGTGTAACATTGCTCGCCCAACCATCGAAGATTGAGCAGAAAGCAGAACCCTCCTTGGGAATCGACGTTGAATCTCAAGACATACTCATCACAGGCCGTATCATAGATACTGATGTTCGGGACATCTGGCATCCGGACCCAGACCGTCCACTGTTAGCACTCAATGTTGGGACTGGTGAAGTTCTTGTCACCCCGATACCAGAACTTGATCGTCTGCTAGATGACGGTGATGTCACAATTGGTGATTACCTCCAAGTTGTTACATATCGCATTAACTTACTGGAAATCGATACTCTGAGTCCTGATGGTTAGGCAGGGACTTTTTCCCAGATAAAGAAAGCTGTCTCATTTCAGAATAACCATGGAAATCACAATAAATGAAATCAAGCCCAGCTCAGTATACCAAGGGAGGGCATACACGCAGACGGTCATTGCCACACTGCCTGATGGTGAAACAGTACAGGTTGATGACTTTGGAATGGAAGCTACTGACGAAGACATTGACGACGTAGTTGAGGCAAAAATTCGTGGACTCTCTGTCCAATTACCAACAATCAACAACGGTCAGTGTCGTAAAATTGAGCCTACAGAACGTCAGTATGTGAACATTTATGGGCAGGTGATAGAGGTATTCACGACTGGTGATTGCCAATTACTCGTTGATATCGGAGATGGTCAAATAGAGGTCGGTCTGGGAGATATTGAGTTAGGTGACATAGAGGTTGGAGACTGGATTAAAGTACCGTTGGTTGATTTACTATTGGATGAGATAAAGCGAAATTGATGAAGCTAGGTGGCCAATTACCTTAGATTCCACAAAATTTCAGGATTTAGTATATGTTGCGTTTGACGGCACTGTCTAGTTAACAGCCTCCGCTGGTGTTCGATCATTCAGCACCTGATGCGGTTGTTGAAAGGTATAGTAATACACGAACAATGCAAGCCACTCGGCGACGACAGTCTGATAGCCGTAGCCATCAACGAGAAACACAGCGTCTGAGAGATCGTGTTTCTCCGTGAGTCGATGGAGAAACGCAGCAGCTGGATCGGTGCCGTGCCGTCCACACACTTCGACATCAAGAATCAACGTTGTCTTGGTGTCTAGTGCAGCGTACAACCAAGACCACTCGCCGTTAATTTTGACAGCGGTTTCGTCGACCGCAACCCGCTTCGGCTTCGCCTCAGGCGGGTTGTGGCCGCTGTCAGCCAGTCGATGTACCCACTGCCAAACAGCTTGATGAGACCGTTCAACGCCGAGTAACCGAAGAATTTCTTGTGTTTCTCTAAGTGAACAACCGGTCGCGTGGAGCTGGACGGCGAACGCCCTGACGGGTGTCGCCGTCCGCTCACGCTCCCAAGTTTCTTCTAAATCCGTCGCAAAGCACTCGCTGAGCAGGTTTGCGAGCATTCTAACCAATTAACTCAACGACCTGCTCATTCCTCAAACTGGCTTAACTAGACAGTGCCCGTTATCAAAATTGAATATATTATTAACTTCTTTTATTATCGTAGAAATTTACAGATATTCTGTAAAATCCTGTGTACGTAACACTGTATTCAATATACGGTGTGTCGTGAATCTCTCTTGTCCGGTTCTCTAGAATTTGTGGCAAGGTGAGTGATACTTTTTCACCATCCTCTCCAATAACCCGGATCCCGTAACGCGCTTTTTCCTCTTCCATCCACGGTTCTTCAATAACTTTTGAGGATTCCCCATCCTCATCTCCTAACGCGTCAAGTGTTACATTAGTTGTATATATTGGATTAGTCCCGTCAAGCACCTCGATACTGAATTCAATCTCTTCGTTTACTGCATTGTCCGTGAAAATACCATCTAGCTTGTATTTTACAAATGGTTCTTCAAACGTTTCGAATGTGCTACATCCAGCAAGAGTCGTTACACCAGATACGCATGCTGTAGCTATGAAATTTCGTCGAGAGAGGTATTTCATGGTCCGTATTCGATCATACTACTTGTAACCTTTTTGGCCAATTGGATTTTTGATAGTTTTCCTGAACCAATATGTTTAAAAAATATTGGCTATACTGAATTATTGGAAATGCAAGGTGATGGCCCTAGCATGTCAGAAACGCGGCGAAGTGTTCTAAAGAAACTCGGGCTCGGTGGTCTCGCTCTTTCTACAGGAAGTGTTGGACTGGCGAATACTGCGTCTGCTGCATCAGGGAACTGTGAAACAGACTATCCCAAAAACCCCCAAAAGCAATGGACTGCAGACGCACAGCACGATTATTCGGGCGGTGATTACGACCTATACCAAACAACGGTCGTTTCCTATTTCTGTTCATGGGATGGCGGTCGTGGCTGGACCCATGACGTTGACGTGGGAACTGTTGCCTCTGGGCAATGGTCTAGTGGTTCAGGGTACAACTCAATAAACCGTAATCTGCTAGAGATCTGGCCACGAGACTATGAAAGCGGTGGTGAGATTGATCGTGATAGCACTCATGATACGTTCGGATGGTATCCCGAATCGCAGGACGGAAATGTCGATGATTTCATTGAGACCTCAATGGATCTAGTAATCGGGACATTCTATGCACCTGCTGGATTTGTTGTCGCACTAGACGATATCGCTGAGACTTTCGAACCCTACGCAGATGGTATTTCACATCCAGACAAGTGGGATAGTAAAGGAGTCCGCATAAAAAGCAACACAGGTACCTTCGAAAACGCATGGCAAGACGCGGGACAATATCAGAGGTTCAAATACTTCTCCGGGTCGAATGCAGATTCAGATGACGATGTGTTCGTCGTGTCTGAAATGCACGATATGACCACTAGCAGCGGAGACTGGTTGGGAACACGAATCAAATATGAGATGAGTTTCTGGGAACTGTCTCAACCAAGTGTAATCCGCCGCGACTCGGTTGGTTCAGGGTCTGGGGACGTCCTAGAGGGAGATGACCTTTTCAGTCTTGATGCGCCCGTCTCTGCACAAGAATCCAAGCAAGAGAGCAAACCGGTCCGAACAAAGAAAGCAGAAGAGATGACTCCTGAAGAACGCGAACGCTATGGCGTTCGACGGGTAGATAAAGAAAATCCATCTAAATTTGCACGGTATGCAAAAGAAGTAGATGGAGAACTCCCAGAATGGGTTGCAACAAACATCCCAATTTCGATTACGGCTCACCAACAATACATCAAATCTGGTGAGGTCGACAGAGAAGAAAAACTACCTGTTAAAGCGAGAGGATCTCCTGGTTGTAAAATAGATAAGTGAATACTCCCTAAATCACCCAAATAAATAAATATTTCTCTGAATATATTATTATTTCAGAGGTACTGTCTAGTTAGGGCACTGTCTAGTTAACAGCCTCCGCTGGTGTTCGATCATTCAGCACCTGATGCGGTTGTTGAAAGGTATAGTAATACACGAACAATGCAAGCCACTCGGCGACGACAGTCTGATAGCCGTCACCAGCAACGAGAAACACAGCGTCTGAGAGATCGTGTTTCTCCGTGAGTCGATGGAGAAACGCAGCAGCTGGATCGGTGCCGTGCCGTCCACACACTTCGACATCAAGAATCAACGTTGTCTTGGTGTCTAAGCGTACAACCAAGACCACTCGCCAGTGATTGTGGCCGCGGTCTCGTCGGCCGCCCCCCACTTCGGCGTTGCCTCAGGCGGGTGTGATCGCTGTCAGCCAGTCGATGTACCCACTGCCAAACAGCTTGGTGAGTGCGTTCAACGCCGAGAGAGCGAAGAATTTGTTTTGTTTCTCTGAACGAATAGCCGTCGAGTGAAGCTGGAGGCGACACCCGTCAGGGTGTTCGCCGTCCGCTCACGCTCCCACGTTTCTTCATAATCCGTCGCAAAGCACTCGCTGAGCAGGTCTGCGAGCGTCATGACCAATTCACTCAAGGACCTGCTCGCTTCTCAAACTGGCTTAACTAGACAGTGCCAGCGCACTCGAATCGTCAGACATGATTACAGTTTTATGATCAGAACGGTCGAAGACAGAATCTGCATTGGATGCCGTAACATAGCTATTCGACTAACCAATGAGTAGATCTGGTGGTCAACTAATGACATACACGGACGAGGATGTCGTCTCTAAGATCGAATTCACAAAGACGCTCATCGAAGACGCATTCGAAGATATTGAGCAGGGGTACGTCCCTAATGACCGACTCCACATCGCGAAGCGGTCGATTGGAAAAAAGCTCAAAGCGATTGGAATCTACCATGGGCTCCTTGGAAACAAATCGAAGATGCGCACGACCTTCTCTCGTGCTGGTGAGTACTACATTGAAGGAGTACGCTTGCAACTGGACTTGGCCGAGACCGACCCAGGCGAAAATTTAGAGGAGGTTCCACTTACGCTCGCTGAGTTGCTTCGCGTCGCGGTCCTTTCTGCTGATGAAGACCTCCTCGCCAACGCTGTGCAGTTAACCCGGGGGTTCGATGAATCCTATCTCGACGAGTACCCAGAGACGCACTACAAATACTACTACGCGAAAGCGTATGCAGAGATTCTTGCTGGCGTCGATTCGAAGGCAACAGTTGAGTCGCTCTCGGCTTCAATTCCGGAGGACAACAACGATGTCGCTATGTACTATCGCTGTCTCCTCCGGACATTACGTGGCCTCAATACGCTTGACGAGGGAGAGACTGAAGCGGGACTCTCCGGACTGCTCAGTAACTTCGCTGACAAATTTTCTGAACAAATAGGCCCTGCTGGACATGTCTGTGTTCCAGTCGTCGCATTCGCGGTGACGGCGCAGCGACGTGGCATGGACGTGTGGCCTGACTCTCGGTTCGTGCCCGAGATCTTCCGGCCGGACCAGTAGCGGACAAGACAACAATCGTTGGTGCACTCGACAATTCGCAATATAGCGGTCGAACTTCTACGGCAACCTTGCCGGAGAACTGGACCATTCGAACATTTTCACTCGAAGCGCAGCAGCCGAACTCGCACGTGTGTCTGGCTTCACTGCAAGTTGGGGCTCGACCGCTCGTGGTGCGAAGCTGAGTGTCGAATGCAAACACCTCAGACGAGTACAGTACCTGTTGACTCCCCCACTCTCACACCGCCCTCACCGCGAGCGTCACGTCCGTCTCGTGGCGCGGCGTCGAAACCACGACATCCAAGACAACGGCGACAATCGTCGTCTCTCCGGCGCGCTCTTGTACCACGACACCCCGGTCAGCAACGCAGGAGCCGAAGTCTCGGTAGGGTCCGCGCGGGCAGTTTCTGAGCGCCCACCCGCCTGCGGCGGAGTTGTTCGCCGTTATCGAGACGCCGCCAGCCCCGGTGTGGGCGTGTTCGATTCGCGTCAGGTCGGGGTCGAGTTCCGCTCTGAAATCTGTAACTGCTGCTCGTCTCACGCCCCAACTATACCGCCCGGCGACATCTGCTGCCGCGGCGTGGACCGTGTCCTCGGTCGCCGCCGAAATATCGGCGAGGTCCGGCGCGTCGGCTTCTCCTCCATAGGCGAGTTGCGCGTGGGCGAAGACCAGCGCAAGGAGCGCGACTGCAACGATGACGCCGGAGACGAGGACGAGTTGGCCGCGGTCCGAGGCACCGGCGTCGAAGTCGGAATTCAGTCGCGTTCGCCACCGTCGACTCACGGGTACCACACCTCCAGCGTCGCCGTACAGCGCGGGACGACAACAGAGGCGGACCCGACTCGCGCACCCGACGGGGGCGGCGTCCCGACCTCACCAACGTCCGTTCGAAGGTGGACAAATGCGCCCATCGGAACACCGGTTTCTGCGACCGTTCGCAACCGTTCCGCCCGGTCATCGAAGTCACCCTCCGATGCACAGGCAGCCCCCAGAAGTGTTCCGGGGCCGTCTGCCGGGATGCTGGCGACGAGAGCGGCCGCGTCGGCTGCATACTGGTCGAGCGAGGAGGGTGCTTGGCCAAGCGACGAGGTGGGTGCGTCGGGCGTCAGCGCGAACCCTGCTGCGACGGCGAGGACGAGAAGCGTCGCTACCGCTGCTTCGACGACAGTCAGCGACAGTTGTCCTCGACTCTCACCCGCCTCGGAGCAAAAGCGACGCTCACGCATCGACAGCCACCTCCACGCGGGTCGGTCGGCGTTCGAAGATGGTCGCCGAGATGGTCACTTGTCCGGCGGGCGCTGGTCCTATCGCTTCAACGTCGACCACCGGGTTGGCGTGTGTCGAGTCGTTCACGACGTGAACGCCCTCGATTCCCGTCGGTCGGTGAAGGACAACACGGTCGCCGACGGTGACGGTGGTGACGGTGGTTCCGTTTGCCGGGTCGATGTCGATGCGAAGTTGGTTAGTACGGCCGTCGAGGCTTCCGCTGCTGTCGTTGGTAATCGCGAACGTGGTCTGGTCGGACCGCGTGCTGCGAATGCCGACGCCGCGGGAGACGGACGTTCCGGTCGAGTTGTCGATATCACCGCGAGTCGCAACCACGTCGCCGTCGACGACGAGACGGAAGTCGACCCCACGAAGCGCCGGTACCGCCGACGCGAGTTCTGACGCGTTCGTCTCGTTTACTCGCTCCGCACTGACTGTCCCCGCCGAAACCGTGAGCGGCGAGTCGGTAACGAGCGTCTCGGCCGCACTCTCCGCTCGGCGCTGTTCGAGCGGGTCACCAGTCGCATCCGCGAGGGCGCGGTCTGCGAGAACGACGGAGGTAGTCGTCACCGCCGCTAGGAGGACGAGAGCGATGGCGAGACCAGCAAGTGTCGTCTGCGCCCGAGAACTGTCGCTTCGGAACGGGGATGCTGAGTTAGCTGTCATCGTTACCACCGCCCGAAACGGGCTGATTCAGGAGTTCGAGCGTCGTTCCATCGTCGGAAACGGCCACACGAACAGCAGCGTCGGTCCCGCTGTCCCACGTCCCCGATGCGTTGACTGAGTCGGGGAGGTGGACCGGAACCTGTCGGTCGAATACGTCCCGCGGATGGTCGAGGACGAGTACCGGGGCGGTCGAATTCGACTCGGGGGCGACCGAGGCGTTCTGGACGTAGCTGATTCGGTAGCTGTGCCCGCGAATCGACCGCGGGAGGTCCACGACGACAGTCCTGTGGCCGCGAATTGCCGAGTCGGGGACACGAGCTGTCGTCTCGACCCGCTCGACCGCTTTCGAGAGCGTCCTGTCTGCGAGTTCGTCCCCGACCGCGTCTCTGTGGTCCGGGACCACGCCGCCGAAGAGGACCGTCGTCAGCAACCCCACGAACAGGACGACGACAGCGGCTTCGAGCGCCTTCGAGACGACGGGTATCACGGCCCGCCGGTCGGTTCGGAAGGTAGACAGCAGTGCCTGGCGGGTTCGGCGGTCAGCCACGTCGCACCTCCACCGTGAGGTCGTATCGAACGAGCGTGAGCGTCTGGTCGGCAGGGAGCGTTACCGCGACGCTCGGAACGCCATCGCCGTCGAAATCTGTTCGAGTGGGTTCGAACCCGCGTTGCTCGTAGGCCCGCTCCCACGCGGCGGGGACAGCCGTCTCGACAGCGACAGTGTACGTGTCGGTGGGGAGGTCGGCGACGCCTCTCGTCGTTCGGGTGTGGAGTGCAGAACCGGCGTCGAGTCCACCACCGTCTGTCGACGAGGCGTTCAGAACCGGGAGCGGGAGAAAGGTGGCATCCCCCGCACTGGAGAGTGGTGCGGGAGTCACGAGTTGTGCGTTCTCTCCAGTTCCGCGCGCGACGGTACCGCCGACGAATGCGACTCGGTGACTGCCGAACGTCGCGACATAGCCGTCGGCGTCGTAGGTTCGGTTCGCTCCGCTGTCGGCGATGATTCTGACCGTCCGGTTCACGCGAACGAGGTCGCCATCGGTGACGCGGAGCGGGTATACTCCATCTTCACTCGCAAACGTCCCGTCTCTGAGCGATTCGAATCCATCCGCGGCAGCACCAGCGTCTGCCGAGGTACGCTGGGCATCGACGAGACCGCCGACGCTCGCGGTCACGAGTCCGATGGCGACGACGCCGATACCGAGGAGGAGCGCGACGCCGACGATGTTCGACTGTGCGCGGTCTTCGTCCGCGGATGTGGACTTCGAGGCCGTACCAGCGGTTCTCATACGAGACCCACCCCCGCATAGACGACGTAACAGGCTAGCACGAGAATAGCCGAGTGGAGCAGTGCTTCGTAGCGGCCGCGACTCGCGGTTCCGGCGAACCACCCGGAGGCGAGCATCGTCGCCTGCGTGACGACGTACATTCGGTAGCGGTCGCGGGTCAAGTCGACCGCATCGGCGTCGATGGCGAACGACCCCGACGACGACAGCGTAGACAGTTGTGCGAATCCGTCGAAGACGTGGACGTTGACGGCGACGGTGATGCCAACGACGAGCAGCGCGGTCGTCCACCCGACCGCGACGTAGACGAGGAGACTCGACCGCAGCGCTCGCTTTTCGTGATAGAGGCGGCCAATTTCGCTCTGCAACGTGTCGAAGACGGTTCCCGTGTCGCTGCCGCCGTCGAGTGCTCCGACGACGAGACCAATCGTTTGCTCGGCCATCGGCGTGCCGACCCTGCCGACGAAGCGTTCGAGCGCCGCGGTTCGGAGGTCAACGTCCGTTCCTGCGCTCGGGGCTGTCAGTCGCAAGTTGAGCGCGAGGTCGGCAACGTCGGCGTCGAGTGGTCCGAGGTCAACGTCCTGTCCGACGTGTTCGACTGCTGCCGCGAAGGGTCGTCCGAGGCTGACGTGTCCCGAGACGGCGTGAACGAAGTCCTTTAACTCCCGGTCTTTCGCGTCGTCGATGCGGGCGCGTCGGACACCGACGAGACCGACAGGAAGGGCGTACGCCACGTATCCGGCGAGTCCGACACCGACTCCGTCAGTCCCGGCGAGTGCGGCGGCGGCACTGACGAGAAGGGCGGGCGCGACGAAGACGACTGCGGCGCTCGCCGGGTTCGTCGTCGCCGTTCCGAGGAGTGCGAGCGCGCCGGGCGGTCGCTCGTATTCGACCGACTGGTCTGGCGGTCGAAGACCTGCGATAAGCACACTCGCAGCGAGACCGACACCGACGATGAAGAAGGCGCTCGCGTAGACGACGACGCCGCGGACCGTCGTCGTCCCGAGCGGCGTGACGACGGGCGCGGAGAGGCCGGGCGCGATGACGCTCATCACCGTGAGGACGATGACGAGGAGCGACGGAAGGACGAGAAGCACGATGAATAGCTCGGCGAGTAGTTCGAGAAACCCCTCTGCACGGTCGCGTGCGCGGGCCTGCCGGTGGCCGAGCATCCGACTCTCCATCCGGAGGTAGTTCCGGAGAGCATCGTCGCCCTGACCGGCGTGTTCGCGGAACTTCAGGAGGAACGGTGCGAGCATCCCTTCGGAGGGCGTGTCGCGGGCGACGCGTCGGAGTCCTTCGTTCACGTTGCCGGTCAGTGCGGCGGTGTTGAGCACGCTCCGGAAGGCGACCGCAGACTCGCCGTATGCGTCGGTTTCGGCGACACGTCGGAGCATCTCCCGCGGGCCGTCACTCCCTGAAGCGAGCACGTGGAGGTAGCGGACCGCGCCGGGGAGCGTTCGCTCGATGTTCTCTCTGCGCGCCGTCGCCCGCCACCCGAGGTACTGACCCGCGACGGCGAGGACGGCCCGTCGAGCGAGCACCGCCGCGGTCACGGCGAACAGTGCGGCCAGCGGGAGACGCGGAATGACCGGTATCGGAACGCGGTCGAAGAGCGGGACCACCGCGCGAAGCAGTGCCACTACCGAATCGACGGCGGCGTCCGGAATCGCCATCGCGACCAACAGCGTCGGGAGCGCGACGAACAGTCCGGTCGCCCAGGCGAGGCCGTACGCGCGAGCGAGGTAGAGGTCGAAACTCACTCGGAGGTCGGTGCCGCGGTACCGTCGCCGGTCTCGGTCGTGGCGGTCCGCGTCGGCGTGTCGGGCGAACAGCGCGTAGAGTGCCCTGTCGAACACCGAGAGCGACCGGACGCGCGAGACGCGCCGGTCCTCGGTGCGAGTGTCGAATCCGGTCACGGTTCACCGTCGGTGGTGGCTCCACCGCGTTCGGCGTCTCGTTCGGCCATTCGGCGGCGGACGCGCTCGACAGTCGCTGCCTCGTCGGTTCGGAGGTCCGAGAGGAACCCGAAGAGTTGGTCGACGTTACTCACGTCCTCCCGAACGAGGTACTCCACGTAGCGGTGTTTCCGGTGGAACTCGCGCTCGACGGCCTCGACATCTCTGTCTGTCGCATCGGCGATTCTGTGGAAGAGTCGAAGGCCGACGCGACGGTGGTCGTCGCCCAACTGCGGGTGTTCGTACGAGAGGCCGAATGTGCCGTCCGGACGGCGACGCGCGACGGTGTTCCAGTGGAGCTTCCGGCCGTCTTTCTCGACGACACCGCGGCGGCCCCACGTCTCGTCGTACTCCGATTCGGGGACGAGTTCGACGACTTCGGAGACGTAGCGCTCGCCGTCGACTTTGTGCGGAAAGATAACGAGGTCGAGTTCGCGGAGCAAGTACGGCGGAAGCCCCTGTTCGATGACGCGGTTGACCAACGTCTCGATGTCCGCGGCGTGGGTGGTTCCGATGACACCGTGGCCCGTGTTCAGCGTCTCCGCGAACGTCGCGAACGACGCTGGCGTGTTTATCTCGGCGATGACCTCCACGTCGGGATTCAGGTAGTTCGCCTCGGTCATCAGGTCGGCCATCGAGACGCGCTTGAACTCGGATTCGTGGTCGCGAGTCGTGAGCGAGATGCCCGTCTCGTGGGGGAGGTGGACCTCACGGGAGCCTTCGTCGATGCTGATGGGGCGGTGGTCGTAGGGGATGAACGGCATGTGCGCGTTCATTAATGTCGTCTTGCCGACACCTGTCGCGCCGGAGAAGAGCACGACGCGGTGATGCTCGTAACAGAGCCACAGCAGCGTCACGAGTTCGGTCGAGAGCGACCCACCTTCGACGAGGTCCACAGGCGTGAGCACGTCTTTCGACTGTTTCCGAATCGAGACGTGCGGCCCGCCTTCGGAGATGACCGGCAGCGCCACCGCACAGCGAATCGTCTCGTCGTTTTCGGTCGTCTCGGCCCCACCGACTTCGCCGGGGCGGAGGTTGACTTTCGCGCTTGGGTTCGAGGCGTTCAACTCCACGCCGTCGGCGGCGGCGAGTTGGGTCACGACGTTAGTAAATTCAGTCTCGTCTTCGAACGCGAGATTCGTCGGGACGCGGAGGCCGCCGCGACCGGTCACGTCGGCCCGTGGGATGACCTTGACGCGCTCGCCGACGCGGTTGGCCTCGATGTCTTCGAGGTTCGGGTCGCGGATTGGAATCGTCAGGATACCCTCGCCCACGTAGTCGCGGAGGACGTAGTACACGAGGTCGTCGAGGCGGTCCTGTGCGAACCGGCGGTCGACCGGTGGAAGAGCGAGGCCGTACTCCGAAAGCGCTGACCTGAGTCGGAACCGGGTCGCATCGACCCATGCCTTCGTGTTGCGGGCGGTGAGTTGCCGCGAGAGAAACTCGCGTGCCCGGTTACGGACGAACCCGATTCGGTCAGCCACCACGTCGTCGACGTTGGCTTCCCAGATGCGCTCTTTACAGGCGTCGATGAGGTCTGTGTCGCCGGGGACGAGGTCGGGTTCCAGCACCGCGTACTTGGTCGCGAAGCGGTCGTCGCCGAGGAGTCGGTCGCGGTAGACGACCACGTCCACGTCGTACCCGGCGAACGGGACGGTGTAATGTCGCACGCGTTCTGCGGCGATGCGGTCGGCGAAGGCCACGTCGGAGTCGAATGCGGTCGTCGCCGGAGCGAAGTTCTCGGTGTGGACGACGAGTCGCTCGGTGCCGTCACCGTGACCGGCGTCGACGACTTCGATTTTCTCGTCGAGCGCGAGCGGCGTCACCTCACCGAGCAGTCGCAGGTCTGCGAGAACGTGGTATTCGACGCGCCTGCGGGCAGGCGGCGAGAGGTCGAGAAGGCGGTCGAGAACGCGACGATACTTCGGTGTGAGTCCGTCTGCCGCGCGTTCGGCCGCGCCCTCACGGGTGAGCGGACGACGGCGAGTGACGGTCGAAAAGTGGTCGCGCACCGTTTCCAGCGCCCGCGTCTCGCGAGCGCCGAGGGCCGGTTCTCGAACGTCGTAGTCGAAGCCGTGGTCGGCGTCGCTAATCGTGACGACCGTATCTGGTGCGACTTCGTACTGCGCACGGACGTTCGGCGCGTACCACGCCGCCGGGTCGTCCGGTGGCACCGGCGCTGGAACGGCACCGTCCTCGTGGGACTTCGAGGGGGTGCCGAATTCGAGGGATGGAGTGGGTTGCTCCGTCCCGTCGGACTCTCCTTGGGTAGGCATACTACTCGGGTTGCTAGGTTTTCGTATTTAATAATTAGCCGATGGGTTTCGTTGCTCCTCCAAAACATGGGAAGTGGATAGAATACGTGATTCAGGGGATATTGCCAGTGATTCAAGATTCCAGTTTTCGCCGTCAGCCCCACATATCCTATTGGTAGATACTGTTCAGATTATCAGGATTGGAATTGTGGGTGACGTTCCTTGCTCCTGTATCGGTCACCAGTCACGCCCGGTTCGGACATCGGTTCGTGACACATCGTTTCAAAAATTCTATACGATTACTGATAGTCACTCCACCCACGCCCTCCATTCCACGAACTGCAAGAATACTCGGCGTCGCCGTACTCGTTGTCGGAGTGATGACCGCCGGATTCGGATTCTATCAGCAGTCAGTCAACACGTGCGAATCTGGATACATAGTTGTAGTTGACAGGCTGCCCGAATCGGCAGACACGTCCGCCGAGGTAGTCGCATACGAGAACCTCAGTGCGCCAGAGCAGCGAGCATTCGAAAGGATACTGGCGAGCGAGACCCGGCAGGTGTTCGACGATACCGACTCGATTGATGGCTTGAGCGAGACGATAGTCCGCTACGAGGGAGAGCAATACGAAACTGGCCAAATGGTGGCTGTCGGCTGTGGCCAACCGGGAGTGTTCGCTATGTACTGTGGGATAGCGGCCACGCTCTTCGGGGGAATCGTCGCGCTTGTCGCTCGTCTCTGGCCGAGCACGGGACCAGCACCCCGCTAAGATATATTTTGAGATTTCATTCAGGCAACAAATAATATATGGGACGGATGTCATGTCTCTCATAGGAATGGGATTTCGCTCTGCGAACGAGAAGACGGGCGAGGGCCAACAGTCCTCGGTCGTCCCGTCGATTCACGAACTGACGGGTGGGTCCGACCGTAATCGGAGAGGAGGCGGCAGGTCGCTGTCTCCACAGGAATGCGAAGACCAGTTCGGCCTCGACATGTACAGGGATGGATTGGAGACGAAGGTCCAGCGCCTCGTCCAGAGCCACGGTGCCAGCCAAGTCCGGCAGTGGGCTGACGAAGGCATGACTGTGGATACGATGGGCAAACCGCGGGATATTCGACAATTCCGCGACCGACAAGAGGAACGCCCGGCCGAGGTTCCAAAGGACATCGAGCGCCGGAATGCGAAGTCGGTCCAGCGGAGTCGTAACGCGCACCACGAGGCGTCAAAGGCTGGTGATGCACAGGTTCCCAATTCGGTTCGAGACGTGATTTCCTCGCCCGGCAAACAGCTCGACACGAGCATCCAGCGCGCGATGGAAGAGCGCATGGGTGATTCGCTTGGTGACGTTCGCATTCACACCGGTCCGCGGGCTGCGAAAGCCTGTGAGGACATCAACGCACGGGCGTTCACTGTCGGAAACCACATCGCGTTCAATCACGGCGAGTACGACCCGTCGAGTTCGGAGGGGCAGCACGTGCTCGCCCATGAGTTAGCGCACGTCCGCCAGCAGACTGGTGGCGCGGTGTCGATGCTTCCGCAAAAAGGCGCGTTAGAGATTGATCCTGATCCTCGGCTGGAGCGTGAAGCCGAAGAAACTGCTCAGCGCGTGATGCGTGGAGGGGACCTTGGGATTTATCGGATGCGACACTCCGAGGTGCACGTTCAGCGAGCTGGTCAATGGAAGAACCAGGTCCGTCATAAGGATGGAACATTCGGAGAATTGGAGGACAGGTTTGAACAAACCAGAAACGACGAAGGCGAATCTAAACCATACGCTAACAGTCGACCAGACTACGCCGATGGACAAGTGGAGGCAGTTTGGGAACAAGCCAAGGACGAAGACGGTAACGTCTACGATCCAAATACGGGCGAAAAACTCGAATGGGATCGAAGTAAGCCACGTGACGGACAATGGGATATGGGTCATAGACCTGATAGAGAATACCGCCATCTTCACAGAGCATATATGAATGACCGGATATCGAAGGAACAATTTCTCAGAGAATATAGAAACCCAGACAATTATCGACCCGAAAAACCGCCCGAAAATCGTAGTGGAAAGCACGAAGGCGATGGCCGAAAATACAGTGAGTGATTCCGATGTCTAGCAAGGAGATATTCCAAATAATCCGATGGGAAAGCTATGATGAGTATAGAGAAGCAGTCGAGAATGTCAATATCAACCAACTAGATGAAAAGGGAGATAATATGCTCCACGTTGCTGCATCACGCAGGAAGAAAGAGATTGGGTCCGATCTGATAGAGAGAGGAATCGACCTAAATAGACAAGGAAAGGAAGGGAAAACACCGCTCCATTACGCGCTGGAGATGGGCGACAATGAGATGGCAACTCTCCTGATTTCAGAGGGTGCTGATGTCACGGTTACTGATGATTATGGAAACCACCCATTGTGGAGTGCAGTGATGAACGAGGAGATCGACAACGACGTAATTCGACTACTCGTCCAACGCGGTGCAGATCCGGTCCATCAGAACGAAACTGGAAAGTCTCCCTTAGATGTCGCTCGTCGTAGAGGGGAAGAGACACTCATTGAGCTATTCACGGAGTAAGCGTCTGCAGACACGGTAGAAACTGTCCGCAAGCCACGACCCGAGAATAGATGGAAGATAACAATACCAATATCGGTGAAGAAATCGTCACAGAAATTCTCGACAACGGTCTCGCTACTGCTGAGGAAATTGAAGGATGTTCGCAGAGCGAGATTGACCACATTGAGCAGCAGTGTGAGGTGTTACTCCCAGAAGCATATCGTTCATACCACAGGCATATAGGGAAATCTTCAGGAGAGTTTCTCCGTGGCTACACATGTCATTATCCCCGGATAATACAGGAACAAGCAAAGGCAGAGAGGGTTTTACAACGAGAAGACACAGCGACTGAATTAGATAAACACAAATTCGTATTCGCTGGTAGCCAAGGGGTTACGTTCTTTTATTTCGACGTACGAGAGCCTGATCCACCAGTATACGTCATTGCCGAAGGGCACGGTGACCCCGACAAAGTGACTGATAGCTTCTCAGAGTGGTTGTTTGAGACATTAGCACGGCAAACCTGATTCAGTAGGGCCTCTCATGCCGGTCCAGCTTGGTTGAACAGAGCCCAAATGCGGTCGCCAGCAGACGGGTGGAGCGGTGTCGATGCTTCCGCAGGAGGGTGCGTTGGAAATTGATCCTGATGAACGCTTGGAACGTGAGGCAGAGGAGACCGCCCAACGCGTGATGGAAGGTGGGACAGAAATGGGAAAACTTGGGGGTAACCAATGACTGATACAGACGATATCTACCAGCACTCGGACTTGGAGGTTGCAGTCATACAAAATGACATCGAGCGGTTTCACGAACTGATAGAAGGTACTGAGTTAGACCATCGCTCAGACAGTGGGAGTACACTATTACATAAAGCTGCAAGCGTCGGAAATGATCAGATGGTGGAAGAACTTCTTAGCCACGGCATCAACCCGGACATCCAAAATCAGGGTGGGAAAACAGCACTCCACTTGGCTGTTGATGAGGGCCATAGAGATGTTATAAAGACGCTTGTGTTAGGGGGTGCTGACCCCAACATCCAAGATAACAGTGGAACAGTCCCGATACTCAAGCTAATTTATCGGGGAGATGTGGAGTTAGCGACACTGATGGTAGAGCATGGGGCAGACTCCGAGATAGAAACTAATGGTGGTGTATCGCCCCTCGATATAGCAAAAGATATTGAAGCAACTGAGATGATCGAAGTTCTGCGTTAGCGAGGGCAGTAATCAGTGCATATACTGATGGCGTGTTTGATTATGACTCCGACCGGATTACGTTCGATATGAGCGACGACCAAGAAGAAGATGACATCTACATCCATACGGACTTGGAAACAGCAATCATTCAAGGGGACAAAGAGCGATGTGATTCGCTGATCGACGACGCTGATCTTCAACACAGGTCCGATAGTGGAAGCAATTTACTTCACAAAGCGGCCTTTTCTGGAGAAACTGAAATTGCATCTGACCTTATCGAACGGGGTGTGGATATAGATGCCCAAGACAATGAAGGGTCAACACCGCTGCATAAGGCATTAAATATCGAAAATTACGAACTCGCGAAACTGCTTGTTGAGAGTGGTGCAGATCTGAATATCGAGGACGTACATGGAAACCAGCCGCTTTGGAGGGCTGTTTTCAAGGCGAACTACGAACTAACCGAATTACTCTTGGAACACGGAGCTGACCCAACCCATGAAAACAACGTTGGAGAGAGTCCGCTGAGTATCGCCCAGGATGCTGATGCGGAAAAATTCATTCAGCTTCTTGACCCCGACTCACAGTAGGCGATATTCTGCGTCCGATGGTTGAGATAGAAGTCAATTCAGATACGATCGTTTTCGACACAGACAGCGTCGTTGTTCGACATCCGGTAAAGAAATCATTACAAAAGGATGATGTCCTGATTGTCCTTCTGGATGTTCCGTGTGGGACAATTGACAACCAGAACGTAATCGGGTTTTCCACGAGCGGGCAGCGGTTATGGGAGATCGAACCGATTAGCGACTCGTCAACGGCAGAACAGCCATACGTGAACTTGTTCGAGGAAGATGGAGAAGTCTGGGTCTACAACCCGATTGGTGCGAAGTGCCGGTTAGATATTGACACAGGGAACTTCACTAAGAAAGAGCAAAAGAAGTGGTGAGATAGAAAATCGGCACTGTCTAGTTTAGTACCTCCTCAACCGGCGTTTGTCCATCGAGTGCTTGAGTGACCCTACCCAGCGCTACGAGAGAAACTGGCTGGACTGGACGAGTATTCGAGCGACGTTTGCATCTACACTGGCCTGCGAGCCGGTGAAGTGTGTGAATATATCAACGGTCGGGTGTTCACCGTCGGGAAATACATCGCGTTCAACCACGAAACTACGAGCGAAGAGGACACCGAGGAGAACTCTACATGATGCCAACCGAACTGACGGTCTGCCACGGCCCGAGATTAGCGTCAAAAAATAGATGGCGATAGTAGACCATCAATGAGCGATAAAGAGATAATACAGAAATATTCGCAACTCATCCAGCAATTCATTCAAAACGAAAAGACCGCACGTGAGTTCTCTGATGAATATCTGGATGAATTCATCGAAGAAGACGGGGAGTTCTCCGAGGAGACGTATCAAATTCTGCAGAATATGTTCGCGGAAGCCGAGGCGTATTGTGAGGACCCAGAGCTACGCGGGCAAAGAGATATTGGGGAAGCAGAGTTGCGGAGCGTGGCGACTGAAACCGCAACCAAACTAGAGCAAAGGCTGAAAGACATCGACACCTGATGCGACACCTCGGTAATCAAATTGGACGCAACGGACGTAGTGACTCTGTTGAAATCCTCATTCGCGGGTAGTTTGTTGAGGCCGTGGTGAACACAGGGCGTGAGTCGGTCACAAATGAGGCGGGTATGTAGAGTGGAGTGTCGATGCTTGGCAACTCTCCTTGGGTCCCAATCTCACCAAGAGAGATGCGTGAAATACCAGACGCCATCATAGCGAACAAGCGGGACACTCTTCCCCTCGACAGTAGACAGCTGTTCAATGAGGCCAGAGAACGCGTCCGAACGCGGTTGACATTCAGTATACTCGTCTTCGATAGCCTGATCGATGATCTCTCGTTGGCCACTCGTCAGTTCAGAAAGGACGACACCGCGTTTGTCACCCATGTGAGTGAGGAACTCCTCGGGGGACTCAGCAACACGTTCGGCAGTAAGTGTAGTACTCACGATTTGAACAGGCCGACTCTCCGTTGGTGTCAGCCGCAACAAGATACCATCCCATCGGACGTACGTGACCGTGGTCTCGGGCACGAACACCGATTGCTCTCGTCTCGAAAGACGCTCGTATGCGAATACGACCGTGAACGAGGAGTAATGCGGGGCGTGGAGGAGATGAGAATTCCCGATCGCACGGTGAATGGAGTCGCGGTCATGAGAGGGTAACTCGGTAAACGAGTAGACCTGATCGGTGTCCGAGATAGAAGACTTGTTGACATCGATGTCAACTGAGTATTCGTATCCCGTTGTTTCTACGGGGTCGTGCGTGGTCGCTCGAACGCGATAGAAGCGTGGATTCGGACTCGTGACGGCATACTCATCATGGGGTTGTGGAGAATAGTAGCCACGAGAGGTCGCTTCACCAGTCTCGATAGCTTTGTTCACGATTGCCTTCGAGCCATACGGGAGTCCGTCAATCGGAGTGCTGAATTCGTTCGAAACATGGGAGTCTTGGACTTCGGTCAGCGACAGGCGAGTTCGGTTCTCGCACGACGTTCCCTGAGAGATATTCGTGTGACAGCCAGCAACAGCAACACTGCCTGTGACACCAAGCGCCTGAAGCAGGTGGCGCCGGGACAGTGGGGAGGGCGAGTTCATAATAATTCAATGAATGTTCAGAAAATAAACATGGTGATGACGCCACAGCAGATGGTGATGAAATTCCTGTGTCTAGGGTGCATGAGACCAGAGAATCTAGATGACGGCCTGCTGCACACACCCTCTATATTCAGCACGCCGTTCTTATCATAGCCAGAGGGTTTCAACCGAGCCGACGTTGTCAAACACGACCTCCTCAGTTGCTATCCGAAGCAAACTGAATTTCTTCGTAGCGACTGGTCTCAATTGACCCGCCCTCCTCAAATTCTGTCTTCGCGATAATCGTAACTGGAGTCTCAGGTCGTGACTCGAATGAAAGGGTACCTGCTAGCCCATTCTGCTCAGTCCACTGTTGTTGCCACTGGTCGACAAAATCGTCGATAATCAGATGGACCGTCGTTTGCTTCGGTCCCGAGACGTGGTATCTACCAAAATCGACTCGCGGTGAGACCAGCATCTCCACTGTTTCGTTCTTCTCGACGAGGTCCAGTATGAACACCGTTTGCGTGATGCCAGATGGAACCTCATTTCGGATGGTGGTCGACCGCACGGGGTGATGGGTCGTTTTCTCGGTCTCGCTTTCACCAATCACCCCTGAACAACCCGCGACAGCTATCGAGGAGGACGCAGCGATGCCACGCAAAAAGTCACGTCGACGCATGTCTACTCTGTGAGTTTTCTAGTTAGAAATTTATCACTTGTTATCGGGAAGATTGCAGTTTGTTTCGTCCCCCGCTGGTCGGTACTTCGGTCTCGTCGTAATTCACTGCGTTCGCTCTCGACTAACCACTTCCCCCGCCGTTCACAGTTTCTATCCCGAATTATTATTAAATATTGTTGTGTGGTGACACGTGGAATGGACGAACACAATTTAGCAGACTACGAGGCGGCCCGCGCCGAATTCTCGTGGCAGGACATCTACGATGAGGCATCGTGGGACGCGCCGGAGTCTTTGAACATCGCGCACGAGACGGTCGACCGTCACGCCACCGCGCGGGACCGCGTGGCCCTGTATCAGGTCGGGACGGACGGCGAACTCACGACACTGACCTTCTGGGAGTTGGCCGACCGGTCGAGTCAGTTCGCGAACGTCCTCTCCGAACTCGGTGTCGAGGCGGGCGACCGGGTGTTTTCCTACATGCCGCGGATTCCCGAACACTACGTCGCGCTCGTCGGGACGCTCAAACACGGTGCTGTGTGGGGGAGCATCAACGAGCGGTTCGGCCCTGATGGTATCTCCTATCGACTCTCGGACTGCGACGCGTCGGTCGTGGTGACGACGACAGACAACCGCGACACCATCGCCGACGCGCTCGAAGACGCGCCCAGCGTCGAACACGTCATCACGGTCGACCGCGGCGGTGGCGCGCCCGCGGACGACGTTATCTTCACCCCGACGCTCGACGACGCGAGCACCGAGTACGAGACGGCGAAGACCAGCGGCGAGGACGATGCGCTCCTGTATTACACGTCCGGGACGACCGGGTTGGCGAAGGGTGTCCTCCACAAACAGCGATGGCTGGCCGGTGTCGCCGCAACACAACGGTACGCGGTTGACCTCCAACCCGGCGATATCTACTGGTCCACGGGCGACCTCGGATGGTTGACGGGCGCAATCAACACCCTCGGGGCGTGGTTCTGGGGTGCGTCGCTGTTCGTCTACGAAGGCGAGTTCGACCCCGAAGTGTGGGCCGAACTCCTCGACGACTATCCCATTACGGTCCTGTTTTCGGTGCCCACGGCCTACCGGATGCTCCGCGAAAACGAGTCGGTTCTCGACGATGTGTCGGTCGACCTCCGGCACGCGCTCTCTATCGGCGAACCGCTCAGCGCGGGCGTCGTCGAGTGGGCGGAAGAGACCCTCGGCGTCACCGTCCTCGACACCTACGGCCAGACCGAGACGGGGAACATGATTATCAACAACTACCCGACGATGGAATTGCGTCCGGGGTCGATGGGCAAGCCGCTTCCGGGTATCGAAGCGGAAATTATCGACCCGGAGACGGGCGAGGTTCTCCCACCGGGCGAGACCGGCGAAATCGCCGAACGAGGCGACTATCCGTGTTTCTTCGCCGAGTACTGGGAAAAGCCCGAGAAGACGCGCGCGGCGTTCATCGACGGGCCGGACGGACGCTGGTATCGGTCGGGTGACCTCGCGCACAAGGATGAAGACGGCTACTTCTGGTTCGAAGGGCGCGCCGACGACGTGATTCTCTCGTCGGGGTACCGCATCGGACCGTTCGAAGTGGAGAGTTCGCTCGGCGAACACTCCGCCGTCGCCGAGGCGGCCGTCGTCCCCAAACCGCATCCGGAACGCGGGAACATCGTCAAGGCGTACATCGTTCCGAGCGCCGACGCGACGCCGTCAGAACCACTCACGGAAGACATCCAGAATCACGTCAAATCCGAGTTGGCGGCCCACGAGTATCCACGCGAAATCGAGTTCCGTGAGGAACTCCCGAAGACGGTGACCGGGAAGATTCGGCGGACGGAACTCCGCGACGACACCGGGGGCGTATCGAACTAGGTGGGACAGGCCACTTCACCCCCGCTCTCTGACCGTCTGGGTGCTTTTCAGCCGTAAATTATCAGTTAGTCCATCATATTCGCGAGGCCGAACGGGTGACCTCGTTGACGCCGACAGGACCGTCCTCACGGTCACGGCCGACACCGCAGATTCGTCTGATATTGTTCTCGAAACGAGATGTTCCAGTCCCCGGATGTCTTATGGCACGAGTTACAATGTGTCAAACTCTCGTCGTCCTCACCGAGCAGAGAGTATGAACGAGACGAATATCCCCGAGGGACTAGACGGGCATGAGACGACGGACGTGGGTGACGTACCGTCGTCGGCGGACGTGGACGAGGGCGAATCGACGGACGTGGACGAGGGCGGAACCTCCACTGGCGTCGACCCGCCGGAACGGGGGGCAGAACGACGGGGCGCAGATGGGGCATCATCGGGGCTTGGACCCAGGTTCGACCGACGGACGTTCCTGAAACTCGCCGGGGCAGGTGCGTTCTACACCGGGGTGGCCGGGAGCGAACCGGTACATGCGCAGAGTGGTCACTGGACTATCGTCGCCCTTCCCGACACACAGAAGTACGCGAAGAGTTCGACTCTCATCACCTATGCGCAAGACCAGACAGATTGGGTCGTGAACAACCTCGACGCGGAGAACGTCGCGTTTGTCACCCACGAGGGCGACATCGTGGACGACGGGTCGAACCAGACCCAGTGGGAGCGGATGGACGCCATCGTGGACACGCTCGACGGTGACCTCTCGACGACCCCCGATGGACTCGTCCCGTACGCCACGCCACCAGGTGACCACGACTGGGCGGTCGAGGAAGACCGGAGTTCGTCGACGGCGTACTATCGGCAGTATTTCGGCCAGTCGCGGTACGAGGGTCGGAGTTGGTTCGGTGGGGCCGCGCCGAACGACCTGAGTCACTATCAACTCTTCTCAGCGGGCGGATACGACTTCCTCCACATCGACCTGGAGTGGGAGGCACCGGGTGACGCCAGCGACGCGAGCACGCCCCTCGGATGGGCACAGAGCGTCATGGACCAGTACTCCGACCGGCCGACCATCGTCACGACGCACTCGTACGTCTGGGACGGCAATCCACCGGGTCGGACGACGTTCGTCGAGGAAAACAGCGGCGACGGGAGTTCGGGCCAGGAGATATGGAAAGCGATCATCGAGCCGAATCCGCAGGTGTTCATGGTTCTCAACGGGAACTTCCACGAGAGCTCCGGCTCTGACAACGGTGAGTATCACCAGGTGTCCACCAACGCCGCCGGACGCTCCGTCTACGAGATACTCGCCAACTATCAGGACTACCCGAACGGCGGCAATGGGTGGCTGCGCCTCGTCCAATTCGTCCCAGGCGGTGGGAGCGACGGTCAGGACCGTATCGCCGTCCGGACGTACTCACCGTCGCTCGACCAGTTCGCGACGGACAGCAGTAGCCAGTTCGGGTTCGACCTCGACTTCGCGAGCAGGTTCAGCGGACCCGACTCCACCACGGAGACGGTGACGTTCCAGCAGGGAACAGATGGGTACGCAGGCACCGTCGACACGTACTTGCAGGAGGACAGTCCGTCTGCGAACAATGCCTCGGCGACGACGCTCAACGTCGACAGCGACGACCCGAACGGCACTAACCGAGACGTCCACGCCCTCGTGCGATTCGAGAACGTCGTCGGGGCGGACAGTGGTCAGGTCCCTGTCGGGACGACCGTCACTAGCGCCACGCTGACGGTCCAGACGACAAACAACGGCGACGGAGCGTCGCTCCACCGAATGCTTACGGCGTGGACGGACACGGACACCTGGGAGACGTTCGGCGGTGACGGTATCCAGGCCGACGGCGTGGAAGCTGCGACGAGTACCGACGTGACCACCGGGACCGTCATCGAGGAGCCGACGCCGATAGACGTGACGGCCAGTGTCCAGGCGTGGGTTGACGGCCAGACCAACCTCGGGTGGGTGTTCCTCCCGTCCGGAGACAACGGGTGGGACTTCTACTCCGCCGAGGGGGCGACACCGCCGCGCCTCGACGTGACTTACGAAGCCGAGAGCGGCGACGGCGACGCGAGCGTCGCGGTGACAACCGAGAGTCCCTCGGCGGTCGGCGAGACGACCGCGACGCTCGAAGGGACTCTCACCGACCTCGGTGGCGCCGCCTCGGCAGACGTCTCGTTCGAATACCGCAAAGTGGGTGCGAGCAATTGGGCGACGACCGCAACCCAGACGCTCTCCGCGACCGGGAGCTTCAGCGAATCGGTCGACGGCCTGACCGACGGCGTCGAATACGAGTACCGTGCGGTCGCCACCGCGAGCGACGGGGATACAGCGACGGGGAGTGTCGTCACGTTCACGACGACCGACGACCCGCCAGCGGTCACCACCGGGTCGGCGACGAATGTCGGCGAGACAACCGCCACGCTCGAAGGGTCGCTGGACGACCTCGGAAACGCCGCGTCGGCCGATGTCGGATTTGAATACCGCGAGGTAGGGGCGAGTTCATGGTCGGGTACGACGCCGCAGACTCTGTCGGCGACTGGTGGCTTCAGTACCGCCGTCGACGGACTCGCCAGTGGGACCGACTACGAGTTCCGGGCGGTGGTCGACGCCAGCGACGGAGACACGGCGACGGGGAGTTCGGTCCCGTTCACGACGACCGAGTCCACGAACCACCCGCCAGCCATCGACGACTACACAGTTACCGAACTCGGGTCGCCGAACCCGCACGCCGAGATAATCGCCGATTGGGCGGTCTCCGACGCCGACGGGAACCTCCGCCGTGTGATGGTCGAAGTGGTCGATTCGGGAGGCCAGACCGTCGGCCGGTCGGAGACGAGCGTGGGTGGAACGAGCGCCACCGGCCGGGACGAATTCAAGATAAAGCACGTGCGCGGGGAACGCTTCGACGTGACGCTGACGGTCACCGATTCGGACGGCGCTACCGCGAACGCGACGCAGTCGGTCAGGGAGTAACACTCCTGACGGCGTCGATTCGTCACCCGCTCACCTCTCGTTTGTCGCCTCTGTGTTCTCCTTGCGGTCTTTCGAGTCCGTCTCCTCTCCGCCCGTCTGTTGTCGGCGGACCGGAATTCGGAGGATTGCATCGGTGCCGCCTTCCTCGGTGCGCTCGAACGACACCTCGCCGCCGAGTTGGTCGACGCCCCACGTGACCAACCACAGTCCGAGTCCGCTTCCGTGCTGCAACGGCGTCTCACCGTGTGCTCGGATTGCAACGAGTTCGTTCGGGTTGATACCGGGACCGTCGTCGACGACGTGAATCTCTATCGTATCGTCCAATTCGAACGCCTGTACCCAGACGGTCGGTACGTCCGAGTAGTTGTGGACGACGCCGTTTTCGATGAGTTCCTGCACGACGTTTTCTAACGCCGACGAAGAGACCACGTGCTCGTTCAGCGATGGTTTGACGGTGATGACACACTCGGGATGTTCATCCTCGACCGCGTTGGCCGCACGCTGTAGTTGCTTCTCGACTGGGACGAGTTCTCCCTGTTGATTTTCGGCGATGCTCTCTTGCAGCGTCGCGAGTTTTTTGGCCTTCTCGCTGATGTTGACGAGGGAGAAGGCGCGGTCGCGAACGATTTTGGCGTATCGGCCCGCTCTGTCGGTCGACCCGTTTGCAAGCGCTTCGGTGACGAGGTCGGCATACCCGAAGAGCATGTTGGCTTCGGTCCGGAGGTTGTGTCGAAGGACGCGGTTCATCACTTCGAGTTGCTGCATGTTTCGACGGCGGTCGGTCACGTCGCGGAAGACGAGCGCGCTCCCGATTGGGCGACCGTGATGGTCGGTGAACGTGCTTGTCAGGAGTTCGAAGTCCCGTTGGCTCTCACCGAGTTTGACCGCGACGTTGCCGACGTTCGTCTGCGTGGAGTCGGTGCCGCTTATGATATCGCTGATTGGGTGTCCCTTGAGGGTCTCGGCGGGGCGCTCCAATATCTCCTCTGCCGTCTTGTTGAGGGCGATGACGCGCCACTTCGTGTCGGTCACGACCACCGCGTCGGCCATCGACTTGACGATGCGTTCGCAGGCAATCGCCCGCGGGACCGGCCGCGACCCGAGCAGGTCGTAGCGACTGAGCGCGATGGCGTACGAGAGTCCCGCGAAGGCGAACGCCGCGGGCGTCATATCGATGGCAGCACCGTACAGTTCGAGCAACGTCGTGGCGAAGTTCCCGAGGACAGGCATCAGCGTCCCGAGGATGAGCGTAACCGCCTGCAGTCGATAGACTTGCGGCATGTCGAGCATGGTCCGAAAGAGAACGAGCGCACCGGCAAGCCAGAGCAAGTAGCTGTATCCGAGAATTACCCAGTACAGTGGTCCCCACTCGTGCTGCATCATGGTGATTACTCCGTTAGCCGTGGAGACGACCTCGGTTGTCGTCCACATCAGGTGGTGAGCGGGGTTGGTCCAGACGGCGATTAACGTGAGCATCGGAAGAAACGAGATAACCATGAGCGGCCCCGGTGCCGTGTATCGGTCTCGTCCGGTGTACGAGAATGTGAAGACGAACCACGCGATTGGTGCGACGAGGACGCCCGCCCACTCGATATTCGCCACCAGAAGTTTGAGTCCGATATCTGAGACGAGGAGTTCGATGAAGTAGCCAATCGACCACAACCCGCTCGCGGCGGCGAGCACACTCAGCCCGGTCGCACCCGGTGTCTTCCGATTACGCCACGTGTACACGGTAACGCCGATGCTGATGGCGCCCGAAGCAAGCATCAACAGGAGAACGGCAGCAACGACTGTGGCCGGTTGAGAAATAAGGAATTTCTCCCACAGGGTCACCCCACCGACGTTCGTACTCACTATAGTGACTTTCTGTTCATTCGACAAAAGCGTATGTGAATGATTAAATGGGCAAAATCATGCCACTAGACGTTGCGACGATGATTCCCAGCACCATCAAGACACCCTCACCGTCTCTGAGCGTGCAGAGTCGTTCGACAGACCGAGTCGTTCCGGTGAGCGCGTAGGTAATCCACACGGAGTAGGCGATTGCCGGGAGGAGCGCAATTGGTGCCCAGCGTGGGATGTACCCGAGCCACGCGGCACCGGCGATAAGCCCCACAGAGAACAGTTCCATCGTATAGAGAATCAACTGGGTTCGACGAACGCCCACGACCGTCGGAAGCGTCGCCACTCCGTTTTCGCTGTCACCCTCGACATCTCGGACGTTGTGGACCTCGACCGAAATCGCCGAGCGGATGAAGAACCACACCGCAGCGACGAGCGCCCCGACGACGTAGGTTGACTGACCCGCCGCAACCGCCAGCGGGACGAACGCGACGAGGACCGCCCACGCGAGAGCGACGACGGTCGTATTGACCAGGAAGATATCTTTGAGCCGGTCGGCAGAGGGTATCGGAAGGAGTGGTAAACTGTAGAAGACGGCGACGACGCCGGGGAACAGCGTCAAGCCGAGACCGTATATGCCGCCGCGTTGAATCGAGAGTCCGAGCGCGACGACGATGGCGAGTGCCGACAGACCGGCGTAGAGTCGCGGGTGGGCCGCGACGAAGGCGGTCCGACCGGCGTAGTTCGCCTCGTCAGCGTCGAGGTCCGCGAGTTTGTCGAAGTTGTAGATGCCCACGGTAATGAGGAATCCGACGAGGAGCGCCGCATTCGGGGGAATTCCCGCGAGAGACGACGCGACGTATATTTCTCCGATGGTGGCCACACCGAGGAACACCGAACTGTGCACGACCGCTGCGTAGAGTCGTTTTGGTACAATTTGCATTATATCTAGACTACGATTTGACAAGAATTAGTTATGTGGTGGCCTCGGTTCATGTGCGAGAGATTCTCTCACGTCGATTTTCGAACGAATATCGATTGATGGGGCAGGGTTACCGTCTCCAAAATGACCTCCTCGGTAACCGCTCGAATTCGAACAGTTGGAGTCGTGGATTTGCCAACCGTCAGGGGAGTCGTACTGGACAGTGTTCGATTCGTTACTGTCTGCCTTCAGTCGGTTATCAGTCTACTTCGCTGGGTTATCCACGGCCTTCGGTGTCTGCCCACACCGACATCGAACGTGTTCGGGAGGCCACTCATCTCTCGTCGCGTGGTATGCGGGTATATGACGGGGAACGCGAGCGAGACAGCGGAAGCGACTGACAGTGAGTCGCCGCAGACGACTGTCGAAGTCGGATGTACCGGTCACGTCAGGACGGCACTCGGGACACACCAACTCGAATTTGCCTTCGACGGCGAGACGCTTCGCGAGTTCCTCGACGCGTTCTTCGAGGAGTACGACGTGCGCGACCTCGTGATGGCCAAGCGGGAGTCGGACGCGACGACGCCCGGATGGGCCAAGACCGACCGTCTCCCCGGAACCTGGCGGAAGAACCCGGAAGGCGAACAGACGCGTGCGTACGCGAGGGTGATGGTCAACGGCCGATTCAACGAGCTACTCGACGGTCTGGACACGCGACTCGAAGACGGCGACCGAGTCGCACTCGTTTACCCGTTCATGTTCTGCTGCTGAACGATGCCACCCGACCCGTTGTGATACCACGACCCGTACCCCCAACTACGTCCCGTTGTATCACCAAACATGTATTGTGTTTGACTTGACCGTATAACACAATACTGATTGCCCAAGAACGCTCGTCCCCTCCTGTTAGTGACTAGCATTTAACAGTGTGGTTATCACCGAGTATAATCGGGGCGTGGAGTTTAACATCTCTATTTTTGAGTGTGGTGTATGGCGTGTTGCGAATCGGACTGCAAGAATTGCGGCCTCACGGCGGGGAAATCAGCACATAGGACAGTGTGATTACAAATGAACATCAGGACGAAGCTAATCGCGCTGTGTCTCGCACTTTCTCTCATCCCAGTGACGGTTATCGGGGTGGCGGGAATTTACAACATGCAGCAAGTTGGGAATTTCGCACAAGACCAGAGTGCGACCCATCTCGAGACGCAGATAACTGGTGAGTTGAACAACACCGTGGATGCACGGCAAGAGGAGATACAGGCCATCCTCGACTCGCGGGAGGTGGACGCACGGGCGCTCGCGGACTCGACGCAGGTGCAGAACTACGAGGCGGCGAGTGCTGGTGAGATGAAACTCATCCAAGAGCAAAGCCAGACGCAACTGGGGTACATGGCGCTGCAACTCCACAGCACAATCGAGAGTACGCAGCAGACGATTCTCGAAGAGCAGTACAACGGGAAGAGTTGGGAGGAACTCACCCCGGAACAACAGCGCCAGGTGGAAGCAAAAGTCGAAGCGACGCTCGCCGGAACGAGTGGTGACGGAACCCGCCCGTCCGGGACTGTCTACAACACGTTCCAACCCGGCTACATCGGCGACAGCGGCTACGCATACATCATCGACGGGGAATCGAAGGTCGTCATCCACCACGGCATCGAAGACGGCTTCGACCTCGAAGACGACGCGAATCTGCTGGTGTTCGAGGACGTCCACTCGCGAATCGAGGGGACGCCGGCCATCAGACGCGGCGACGCGTGGGGCATCGCCGAGTACGACTGGGAGGACACCACGCAGGACGGCAACCCGGTCGAAGAGAAGTTCATCGCCTACACCTACTACGAGGATTTCGACTGGGTGCTCGCACCAAGCGTCTACTACTACGAACTCCAGACCGCGGCGGTCGAAGACGCAGAACGCGGTATCGCCGACTCGTTCCGGACGTATCTGCAGACCCGCACGGTGCAGGTCAACGGCGAGGAACTCCCGGTGTTCGACACAATCATCCTCACCGACGAAACCGGCGAGGGAGTCATCAAAGCGACGCGCTCCGGTGACGTTGTCAAAACCGAATCGGCCAGCGGAGTGACCTATGCGGATTCCGAGTGGTTCGGTGCCGCGGAGTCACTCAAGAAAGGGTCCGTCCACGTCGGCCCAGTTCGGGATGTTGACGGCAAGGCGCGGGCTTACGTCTCGACGCCAGTGTACCACGATGGGAGTTTCGCTGGCACCATCGCCTTGCGGTTCAACTACGACGTGCTCGATGCGCTCTTGAGCGACATCACGGTCGGCGACTCCGGCCGTCTGAGCATCGCGAGCGGCGGTGAGGTTCTCATCCACTCCCACGGAGAGTTGGTCGGCGCAGAGACGGACATCGCGGGACAGGAGTACATTCGTTCGGGTGGGAAGGGGCTCGAAACCCACGCCATCACCGACGAAGGCGGCACGGAACAGCGCTACTACGTCGGCTACGCGCCCCTCACGTTCGGCGACAGTCGGTACGAACTGGTCGCCACGGTTCCGGAATCGGACGTGACGGCTCCGAGTGCGGAACTCGGCCAGCAGGTGCGCGACCAGACCGCGTCCGCTCGGAACATCCTCCTGTTGCTCATCGGCGGTATCATCGTGGCGGGAGCGGGTGCCGGGTACGTCGCTTCGAACCACTTCTCCGAGCCGATTGAACGGCTCAGAGACCGGGCGCTGTTGCTCGCACAGGGTCGTTTCGACGGCGACGTGGATATCGACGCGGGCGACGACGAACTCGGCGAACTCGTCGATGCGTTCGACGAGATGCAGGCAAACCTCCGCACGCAGGTGGCTGAACTCCGCAGCGTGGGACAGAACCTCGGCGACGGGAGGTTGAACCAGACTGTCCGAACCGACCTCCCCGGCGAGTTCGGTGCCATCATGTCGGACCTCGCCGACGGCATCGAGAAACTGGAGCGTGGATTCGTCGAAGTGCAAACGGTCGCAGACCAGTTCGCGGCGGCGAGCAACGAGACGGTCGCGAGCGCCGAAGAAATCGAAGCCGCGAGTCAGGAGACCGCGAAGTCGGTCGAAGAGATTGCCTACGGCGCAGAACAGCAAGCCGAGCAACTTCAGACGGTGGCAGGCGAGATGAACGACCTCTCGGCGACCATCGAAGAAGTCGCAGCATCCGCCGACGGCGTGGTCCAAACGGCGAACGTCGCCGCGGAACTCGCCGACCGCGGCCGCGAAAACGCCACTGGGGCGACGCGCGAAATCTCCGCCATCGAATCCGAGGCTGGCGAGGCAGTCGAACAGGTCGAAGACCTCCGGGCGCAAATCAACGAAATCAACGAAATCGTCCAGTTGATTCAGAACATCGCCGAGCAGACCAACCTGCTCGCGCTCAACGCCTCCATCGAGGCGGCACGCGCGGGCGAAGCGGGCGAGGGCTTCGCAGTCGTCGCAAACGAAATCAAGTCGCTCGCGAACGAAGTCGGGGCGGCCACCGACGATGTCGAAGCGCGCATCGAGTCCATCCACGCGCAGACCGACGAGACGGTCGGCGACATGCAGGAGATGCAGACAAACGTCGAACGCGGGGCCGAAACCATCGAACAGGCCATCGAGATGTTCGACGATATCGCCGACGCAGTCACCGAAGCCGAACACGGCGTCGAAGAGATTTCCGAGGCGACCGAAGACCAAGCGGTCACCACCGAGGAGGTCGTTTCGATGGTCGACGAGGTTTCCAGCGTGAGCGAGGAGACGACGTCGCAGACCGCGACGGTGTCGGCGACGACCGAAGAACAGTCTGCGGCCATCAACGAGGTCAGACGGAACATCGAGGACGTCTCACAGTCGGCGCAGTCACTCCGTGACCTCGTGGACGAGTTCGACGTGGACGACGGGAGCCACGGCAACGACTACGATGGAGACCACGGCGGCGACTACGATGGAGACCACGACGGCGACTACGATGGAAGCCACGACGGCGACGACGATGCAACTCCCGAAGCAGACACCGATTCCACTCGTTCGGGCTCCGAGGCCGAACGCGAATCCGACCCTGCCGTCGCCGACGGTGGAGAATCGGCCGCACACGAGTAGCGCCACTCACGCAGATTCGAGGCGGAAGCCCACGACTAAAGTCGTGGGTCACTGCCGTACGTTTACGGTTTGCCACCTCGTAGTTGAGCTATGTCAACGCCCTCCCGGACACCCTCGGACCGTGAGCGCGGCCCGAACGAGGTGTTTTGTCGAGATTGCGGCGCGATTATCGACGAACGCGCCGAGATTTGTCCGTCGTGCGGTATCCGCCAGCGCGACCCGCCGAAATCGACCGTCGATTCGGCGCTCGAAGACCTGTTAGAGGGTGGAAACCCCTTCGTCGCCGGGCTCCTCTCGGCGGTGTTCCCCGGACTCGGACAGCTCTACAACCGCGAACTCGAACGGGCGCTCGCGTTCGCCGTTGGAATGATTGTCGCGGCGTTCTCGACGTTCGCCTTCGTGGGAATTCTGCTGGTTCCCGCGGTGTGGCTCTTTGCGATTTACGACGCCTACACGAGAGCGGAGTTGCGGGCCGAAGAACGGCGGCAGGAAGAACAGGGGGAGGAGACCGAACGAGACGACGCACTCAGCATCGACACCGAAGCGGACAGTGACGTGGCTGTCGATTCTGGTGATAACACTGTGGAGTCGGATGCGACTACGGACGACGCTGTGGAGTCGGAGGCGTCCACTGACGACCCAGTGGAGTCGGACGAATCCCAGTAACTATTCCACGTGACAAAGAGCCGCGTTATCGCGTCTACTCGGCTTTCCAGTCCGGCGGGAGCAGCGGGTCAGGGTCCTCGTGGACGAACTCGATTCCTTTCTCGGGGTCCAGCGGGTGGACCTTCGTCTTCATCGTCTCGCCGTCGTCGATGAGTGAGAACATGCGCTCGGTTTCGGCGAGTCGGTAGTAGAGAGGGAGGCAAACAGCAACCTCGTCGTCGGTAGCGCGGACGACGAGCGCGAGGTAGACGAGGCCGCCCGTGACGGCCCGGAACGCCTCGTACTCGTCGAACGTAGCTCCCCCGACGGCTGATTCGAGGTCGGCATAGTCGTCGTCGCCGACGACGATATCGAGGCCGACGTGGTCAACGGTCGAATCGCCGGGTTGCGGGACGGGAGCAACGTCGCCCGGAGTGGCGACGACGACGCGCCAGTCACGCCCCCGGTAGTCGTCGGCGATGGACTCGCATTCATCGACGACAGTCTCCCACGTGTTCGACGACTCGGAGAGCGGATGTGTATCCATGCGAGATGGTGTCGGGGTCCGATACGTAAACTTTCGCTTCTCTGTCCCTTCGCGCGCACGTATCACGAGAGGGTGTTTATATGCCAATCTGTGACCAGAGCGCGCCCGATTTACTCGGATTCTCGTTTACAATCTCGGTGCAGTCCCGTATTTTTGGTTCTCGGTGGTTCGAATAGCTCGAACGAAACCGGTTCGCGGTATCGGCAAAGATTGGAAAGTTATTTGATGGCATGAGGGAGATTCACAGTCAATGACGAGTCTGCTCTCTCTTTCGGACCTCCGCACCCAGTTCTCGACTGACCGCGGTCGCGTCAAGGCAGTCGACGGTCTTGACCTCACAATCCGGGAAGGCGAAACGGTCGGATTGGTCGGCGAGTCGGGGTCCGGAAAGAGCGTGACGGCACTCTCGACGATGGGACTCATCGACGACCCGGGCGAAATCGTCTCGGGCAGCGTCGAACTAAACAGTCCGCACCTCGCAGACGAGTTCCGGGAGCAGTACGACAACCCGGCGTTCGTCGACGGGGATATCGTCGACCTCGTTTCCGCGCCGGAGGAGGCGCTTCGGACCGTCCGCGGGAGCGAAATCGGGATGATTTTCCAGGACCCGATGACTTCGCTGAATCCCTCGCTGACGGTCGGCGAGCAGGTCGCCGAGAGTCTTCGTCTCCACCAGTACGGCGGCCGTCGCAAGGACTCGTGGTTCAACGCCGTGCGCGAACTCCTGCCGCGACTCAGCAGGGACATCGACGACGAAATCGTCGAGCGCACTATCGAAGTGCTCGAATCGGTCGGTATTCCGGAACCGGGTGCGCGCGTCGACGAGTATCCCCACGAGTTCTCCGGCGGGATGCGCCAGCGCGTCCTCATCGCCATCGCCCTCGCGTGTCAACCGCGCATCCTCGTCGCCGACGAACCGACGACGGCGCTCGACGTGACTATTCAGGCGCAGATTCTCGACCTCATCGACGACCTGCAGGAGGACCTCGGGATGTCGGTGCTGATGATTACCCACGACCTCGGCGTCGTCGCCGAGACGTGCGACCGAGTCGCGGTCATGTACGCCGGTGAAATCGTCGAAGAGGGACCGGTCGAGGAGATTTTCCACAACCCGTCGCATCCGTACACTTACGCGCTTCTCGAATCCCTCCCGGACGAGGAAAAAGAGCGCCTGACGCCAATCGACGGCAACGTTCCGGACCTCATCGACATGCCGCCGGGATGCCACTTCGCTCCACGCTGTCCGTGGGCACAAGAGGAGTGTACGGCAGGCGAGATTCCGTACAAGCAACACGGTGGCGAGGAAACCGACCACCGCTCGAAGTGTATCCTCGACGAGTTCGACAAGACCGAGTACGGCCACGACGGCATCGAAGCGTGGTCCGAGTCGGGGCCAAGCGACAATCCACTCGTGGAAGTCGACGGATTGCAGAAGTACTACCAGCAAGGCGATGGCGTCCTCGACCGGGTCCTCGGGTCGAACAAAGAGAGCGTGAAAGCGGTCGACGGCATCGACTTCACCGTCTACGAGGGTGAGACTCTCGGCCTCGTCGGCGAGTCTGGGTGTGGGAAGTCCACGGCCGGACGGGCGCTGCTCCACCTCACGCCGCCGACCGACGGACGGGTCGTCTTCTCGGGGACCGACCTCTCGGACCTCGATAGCGACGGTCTGCGCGGAATGCGCCGCGACATGCAGATGATTTTCCAGGACCCGCTGTCGTCGCTCGACCCGCGGATGACCGTCGGCCAGACGATCCGAGAACCACTCGACGTTCACGACCTCCCCGTGTCGAACCCCGAGGTCCGCGGCGAGGCGGAAGTCGAGGTTTCGGGCATCGACTCCGGCAGCGTGACCGTCACCACGGACGACGAAATCGACGCCATCGTCGGTTCGTCTAACGGGGTTGCGACTGCGCACGTCTCGGTGACGGTCGTCGACAACGAAGTCGACGTATCCGTGAAGGAACGACTCAGAGTCGATGTCGAAGTCGAACGAACCGGCGATACCGTCTCGGCGGTCGATGTCACCGTCTCACCGGGCGATTCCGACCGGGAGCGTCGTCGCCGTCGCGTCCACCAACTGCTCGACGCGGTCGGTCTCGAAGTGGGGCAGTACGACCGCTACCCACACGAACTCTCCGGCGGGCAGCGCCAGCGCGTCGGTATCGCCCGCGCGCTCGCCGTCGACCCGGACTTCATCGTCGCCGACGAACCCGTCTCCGCGCTCGACGTGTCGGTACAAGCGCAGATTATCAACCTGCTCGAAGACCTCCAAGAGCGGTTCGGTCTGACGTATCTGTTTATCGCGCACGACCTCTCTGTCGTCCGGCACATCTCAGACCGTGTCGCCGTGATGTACCTCGGCGAAATCGTCGAAGTCGCCGACACGGACGAACTGTTCGAAGACCCACGACACCCGTACACGCAGGCGCTCTTGTCGGCGATTCCCGAACCCGACCCGGCGGCGGACACCGGCGACCGAATTATCCTCGAAGGTGACGTTCCGAGCCCCATCAACCCGCCGTCGGGGTGCCACTTCCGAACGCGGTGCCCGCAGGTCATCCCGCCGAAAGGCCTCGACATCGAACAGGAGGCGTACCGCGAGGTGATGGACCTCCGACAGCGAATCGAGCGGCAGACGCTCGACACGTCGGTGGTACAGGAGGGCGCAGCGGGCGACGGCGAACCGGAAGAGACCGTTACGGTGACCGCGGACGGCGGTGTCGCAGACGCCGACGCCCTCGTCGACCACCTCCGCGAGTCCCACATCTCGCACACGTTGTCCCCGGAGAACCGCGGCGTCGTCGACCGTGCACTCAGCCACGTCGTCGATGACGAGTGGGACGCGGCCAGCGAGGTACTCCGCGACCAGTTCGAAAGCATCTGTGAACGCGAGGCCCCGACCCTCGGAACTGACGAACATCCCGCCTCCTGCCACCTTCTCGAAGACTAACAAATCCGGGGCGACAGACCCTCACGTCTTGATTTTTGGTAGGTACGGATATTTTCCTCATCACCCCGATGCCGTCTTGCAATCACCGCTGGCCGACTCCGTTATTTTTATAGGGTGTGGTAGATAGTTACTCGTATGTCACAGGATGGCAATACCGTTTCCCGGCGTCGCTTCCTGAGCGCGGCGGGCACGGCCGCGGCCACCGCGGCCCTTGCTGGCTGTAGTGGGAACTCAGACACTGACACGACCACCGAGAGTGGCGGTGGCGGCGGTGAGGACACCACCCAAGAGGGTGGCAACGAGGGCGGCGACGGCGGCTCGCCGAAGGTGCTCCGCTACGGTCGTGGGAGCCACTCGCCCACGCTCGACTTCCAGAACAGCACGAGCGGTGAAGTTGCGAAGGTTACGGAGCAACTGTACGACACGCTCATCAACTTCGAACCGGGCAAGTCCACGCTGACGCAGGGACTCGCGACGGAGTACTCCCTCGACGGAAAGACGGCCTCTATCAAACTCCGCGAGGGCGTGACGTTCCACAACGGCGAGGAGTTCACCGCACAGGACTTCGTGGCGACGTATCGTCGCTTCGTCGACAGCGACTACGAACACTACGCTGGCGACGACTACGTCTCCGCGTACGGTCCGTTCACGCTGGGTGCGTGGATCGACGAGATTCAGGTCGACGGCGACTACTCGATGACGATTCAGCTGACCCAGACGTACGCGCCGTTCCTGCGTAATCTGGCGATGTTCGCGGCCGCCGTTCACTCCAAGGCCGCCATCGAGGAGTACGGTACCGAACTGAGCAAGAACCCGGTCGGTACGGGTCCATTCAAACTCAGCAACCTCGACGACGCGAACGAACTCATCCGCCTCGAAGCGAACCCCGACTACTGGGGCGACAGTCCGGGCGTCGACGAAGCCGTCTTCGTCACCATCGGCCAGAACTCCACGCGTGCACAGTCGCTCGCGAGCGGCGAACTCGACATCGTCGACGGACTCGGCGCACAGTCGTCGATTCAGGTCGAAAACGCGAGCAGTGCCGACCTCGTCAGTACCGAAGGTATCAACATCGGCTATATGGCGTTCAACATGGCCAGCCGCGAGGAGTTCCGCGACAAGCGCGTCCGGCAGGCCGTGAGCTACGCCATCAACACCGAGGCTATCGTCAACGAGATTTACTCTGGCTTCGCGACGCAGGCAAGCCAGCCGCTGCCGCCGAACGTCCTCGGCCACGACGACAGTCTCGACCCCTACCCGTACGATCCCGAGAAGGCACAGAGCCTCCTCGAAGAGGCCGGCTACGGCGATGGCTTCTCGTTCGAACTGGCGACGTTCCAGAACCCCCGTGGGTACAACCCGTCGCCCATCCAGACCGCAGAGACCGTCGCGTCCAACCTCGGTGACATCGGTATCGAGGTCGAAATCAACCAGCAGTCGTTCGGTCCGTTCCTCGAATACACCGCGCAGGGACGCCACGATGCCTGTTTCCTCGGCTGGTACACCGACAACGCCGACCCGGACAACTTCCTTTACGTCCTCCTGGATCCGCAGGTGGAAGAAGACAAACTCACTGAGGGACAGGACTGGGTCAGCTTCGACACCGAGGGTTACAACACCAGTAACCGCTCGGGCTGGGCGAACAAGGAGTACATGGACCTCGTCGAGCAGGGCCAGAGTTCCTACGACGACGCCGAGCGTGAGCAGCTCTACAAACAGGCGAACCAGCTTGCGCACGACGAGGCCCCGTGGGTCTACCTCGACTACGCGGACGAACTCCGCGGCGTCTCCAAGCGCGTCAGCGGGTTCAAGCCCGCGGCCATCAGTGGACCGTACCTCAACCTGGTCAGCCTGAACTAAGGACTGGCCCACTTTCGACACATGATTTCGTCACGATTCGTACTCAAGCGGCTGCTGTTGCTCGTCCCGGTGCTGGTTGGAGTGGCATCGCTCGTCTTCTCCATCCTGCACCTCTCTCCGGGGGACCCTGCGCTTACCATCGCGGGCGAGCGTGCGAGCGAGGAGTTCGTTCGGCAGGTCGAAGAGAGCCTCGGCCTGAACGACCCAATCTGGGTGCAGTACGGCCGGTTCCTCGCCGACGCCGCCCAGTTCCAGTTCGGTGAGTCGTTCATCATCCAGCGGAACACGACCGTTCGGCAGGTTCTCATCAACAAGTTGCCGGTCACGCTCGAACTGGCCATCTACGGGCAGCTTATCGGCGTGTTCCTCGGCATCCCGCTGGGCATCCTCAGCGCCGTGAAGCAAGACAGTATCACGGACCACCTGACCCGTATCGGCGCGCTCGCCGGTATCAGCGTGCCCATCTTCTGGAGCGGCCCGCTTCTCATCTTGCTTTTCGCGCAGGTGCTTGGCGTGCTCCCGACGAGTGGTCGTATCTCGGTCCTCTACAACGTGGAGGCCATCCGGGTGACGGGTCTCGTCACCGTGGACACACTCATCGCTGGAGAGTGGGACATGTTCGTCTCCGCCGTCCGGCACATGATTCTCCCGGCGTCGGTCATCGGGGTCTACTCGATGGCGCTCATCTCGCGGATGATGCGCTCGTCGATGCTGGAGGTCATCCGACAGGACTACATCCGGACCGCCCGCGCGAAGGGCCAAGGCGCGAAGATTACGGTCCTGAAACACGGGTTCCGCAACGCGATGATTCCCGTCATCACGGTCATCGGCATCCAGTTCGGTGGCCTGCTCGGCGGTGCAGTGCTGACGGAGACGGTGTTCGCCATCGGCGGCATCGGAACGCTCCTCGTCGAGGCCATCAAGGTCGGCGACTACCCCATCGTTCAGGGAACGGTCCTGACGTTCGCGTTCCTGTTCACGCTGGTCAACCTCGGCGTGGACATCACCTACTCCGTCCTTGACCCGAGGATCGAACAATGAGCACCGAAACCACAACCACGACCGAGACGACGACAGGCACGGGAGAACGGGGTCTCATCGACCGCGTGACAGCGTCGCCGTTCGTCTCGAAGCTCCTGTCGAACCGCCTGGCGTTGGCGGGCATCGCCATCATCGTGACGATGGTGGTCATCGCCATCTACGCGAGACTGTTCATCTCGCTGGACGCCATCACCCAGTCGCAACTGGGGTCGAACCCGAACCGCGCCGCACCGAGCCTCCAGTACCTCTTCGGGACGGACGGACAGGCACGGAGTCTCCTCCCACGGGTCGCCTACGGCGCGTGGTACGCCATGCTGTTCGGAACCGTCACCGTCGCGGCGTCGACCGCGCTCGGTGTCGGCCTCGGTATCATCGCGGCGTACTACGGCGACGTGACGGACAACGTCATCATGCGGACGATGGACGTGCTGCTCGCGTTCCCGTCGCTGCTGTTGGCGCTCGCGCTCGTCGCCATCTTCCCGGACGACCTCGGCCTCTGGCGTGCGGTGGCCGCACTCACCCTCGTCTACACGCCGCGGTTCGCCCGCGTCGTTCGCGGGGCGGCGTTGACCGTGCTCGAAAACGAGTACATCGACGCGACCATTGCGCTGGGTGCGACCGACCCGCGCGTGCTCGTTCGGCACGTCCTGCCGAACTGTCTGGCACCGATTACGGTCCAGAGCACGCTCAATTTCGGCCTCGCCATCATCGACCTCGCGGCGCTCTCGTTCCTCGGCTTCGGTGCTGCCGCCGGGACGCCTTCGTGGGGGCTGATGCTCTCGAACGGCGTGAATCAGGGCCTCCTGACGGGCATCTGGTGGTGGTCGTTCTTCCCCGGGTTCTTCCTCGCACTCACCGTGCTGGGGTTCAACCTCCTCGGTGACGGCATGCGCGACGCGCTGGACCCGCGGATGCGCGAAGCAGTCGACTAACCCGCGATGGCTGCTGGCCCCGACCAATCGGCGCACGACCGCCCCTCGGTCGTCGAGCGCATGCGTGTCCGACTCCGGTTGGTCGGCACGGCGCTCTTCGCGGGTGTCGTGGTCGCAACTGCGGTGCTCGTTGCTGCTTCTGTGCTCGGCGATATCGCTGCGAGCGTCGATACGGCGTTTGCACTTGGTTCTCTCGTGTTCGGGT